>CAKSST010000005.1 GCA_934489895.1 uncultured Eubacteriales bacterium
CAAGGTCCGAATGCAGCCCTCTGCAAGAGCAGCTTGATTATATTACCACTTTATGCGCCCTTTGTCAACACTTTTTTTAAAAAAAATTAAGAAAATTTTGACAATTGCGATAACATGTATAACTTTGCCCAAAATATTGTGTTTTATACATATATTATATAGTAATGTTATGCAAGTAATTTCTTCAGTTGAGTGAGAATCACCCTTTCTCTTCTTGAGACCTGAACCTGCGTCATACCTAATGTATCCGCCGTTTCTCTTTGTGTTTTTTGCCTGTAATACCTTAATATTATTATCTTCTTATCATTGTCCTGTAATTTATCAAGTGCTGTTTCAATCGAAATCCTTTCAAGCAGATTTTCGCTTTCGTCCTTTGCGGGTATTTCTAATTGTGCCTCACCGTCGTCACTTTCATAGGTCATTGACAACACGCTTTGTCCCGCGCAAATTGCCTCAGCAATCTCTTCAGCAGTAACATTAAGCTCCTGTGCAAGTTCACTAACTGACGGTTCTCTTCCCTGTTTCATACAAAACTTTTCTTTTGCGCGTACCGTTTTATACGAAAGTTCTTTCAAACTTCTGCTTATTTTAATGGGTCCTGTATCACGAAACAATCGTTTTATCTCGCCCAATATCACAGGAACAGCATAAGTAGAAAAGCTGTAGCCCAAGGAGTCATCAAAATTATCAGCCGCTTTTATAAGTCCCACACAGCCAACCTGATATAAATCCTCATACTCTATGCCGTTGTTTTTAAACCTTTGACAGCAAGAGTGTACCAGCCTCAGATTATTTTCAACAAGCTGTTTTGTTTCAGGCATACTTTGCTCTGATGCTTATCCTTTTTTTCATTATAACCACGGTCCCCTTACCCAGCACTGATTTTACGGACACCTTGTCCATAAAGTTTTCCATAATAACAAAGCCGAGTCCTGCGCGCTCATCCCCCGCAGTTGTAAAAAGAGGCTCTCTTGCCTTATCAACATTTTCGATACCGCAGCCCTTATCCCGTATTTTAATAGTAACCGTATTATCCTTTGAGACGGTTGCCTGTATGTAAACTGTACCTATAGTATCCCTGTAGCCGTGTACAATACAGTTTGTAACCGCCTCTGAAACAGCAGTTTTAATATCACATAATTCCTCTACTGTAGGGTCGGTCTGTGTAACAAATGATGATACCGCCACGCGCGCAAACGCCTCGTTTGCCGAATATGACGGGAAGCTCATTTTAAAAGAGTTTTTGTTTTCCATATGATTTCCCCATTTCCTTTATGCTTTTACTGTCGTTTTATCTAAAAAAACCAATCTTTCCATTCCTGCAAGCTTCATTACCTTATATATCTGCGGTGACATATTAGTAACATGAATTTGCGCTCCCGTTCCGCTTAAAACTCGGTAACGGCCCATTACTAACCCTATACCTGAGCTATCCATAAAGGTTATATCCTTAAAATCAAGCACCAGTGTTTCGGGCGCATTTTCGGTTATTGCAGTATCGATGGTGTTTCGCAAATCGGCTGCAGAATGATGGTCGATTTCTCCTTGCAGATAAGCTGTAAGCACTCTGCCCGAGCATTCAATATTTACTGACACACTAAACCCCCCTGACATAAATGTGGACAAGCCATATTATATAATAACGTCTTGTCCACAAAAATAATGTCATATTAAGTTGTCATATATAAAAATTATATGTCGAAAAGTAACGGTCGTATGGCTGAAGCGAGATAAAGCGAACCGTAAACAACACAAGGCTTGTCTTTCACAAGACCAATTGCCTCATCATAAGAAGCCGCAGCGTATACATTATTGTTATACTGCCTTACAGCCTTTGCCAATTCCTGCGCTGAAAGCGAGCGCGGATTTTCTTTAATTGTTACAGTCACTATATTTTCAAAATACGGTGCTGTGCACTCAAGTACCTTATTATAATCCTTATCAGCCATAACGCCCACGATTGCGCAAAGATTTTTGCCTTTCACTAGCTTTTCAAGAGCTTTTGCACCCGACGGATTATGTGCACCGTCCAAAATAATTAAGGGCTCTTTACGTATTATTTCCATACGCGCAGGATGCAAAACATTCTGCAAACCCCGGGTAATATCCTGTTTTGATACTTTCATGCCCGACGCCTTAACCGCTTCTATTGCTGTTACGGCATTTTCAATTTGATGCTCGCCTAACAATGATGTGGCAAATTCTTCATTATTGTATATAAATTTTTGTCCGTCAAAGTCACTGCGCAAGGTCTTATAACCGTAAGGCACTATAACATCAGGTGCTTTTTGTTTAATTACCGACATTGCTTGCTCACACTGCGCGCTTGAAACAACTTTACATCCTTGCTTGATTATACCGCATTTTTCTGCTGTAATTTGCTCAACGGTATTACCAAGCACAGCAGTATGGTCAAGCGATATACTTGTGATTACCGAAACAAGCGGAGCTTTTATAACATTGGTTGCATCAAGCCTTCCGCCAAGACCCGTTTCAAGAACAACAATATCACACTTCTGGCTTTTAAAATACATAAAAGCCATTGCGGTAATAAATTCAAACTCAGTAACAACAATGCCTGTGTTTAAAAGCTTTTTTGTAAGGGATGCCAAAGCGCGTTTAGAAATAAATTTTCCGTTTATCTGTATGCGCTCACGAAAAGACAAAACAAACGGAGATGTATAAAGACCAACCTTATATCCTGCACTCTCAAAAATTTTTGCGGCCATAGCACATACAGAGCCTTTACCGTTTGTGCCTGCTACATGAATAAATTTTAAGCTGTTATGCGGATTGCCTACAACCTCTAACAGCTGAGTTACGCGTTCGAGTCCCGGCATGCTGCCGAACTTATATAATGAATGAATATATCCTATTGCTTCACTGTATCGCAAGCCGAAACCCCTTTCCATTAAGCCATAAGAATGTGACAGGGTTTTGTTTTCACCCTGTCACACATAAATTACATCTGTTTTTCAATATCAGCAATACTTGCGGTAAGATTTTGGATTTTTTCCTCAATCTTGACAAGTTGCTCTCTTTGTCCCTGAACAACTGCAACCGGAGCTTTTTCAATGAAGCCCTTATTATTAAGCTTTCTGTTTATAAACTCTTTATCAGCTTCGGCTGTTGTAAGCTCTTTGTTAAGACGTGCAAGCTCTGCTGAAAAATCAATAAGCTCATTCATCGGGATGTAAGCAGTAGCGCTGTCAGTAACAACACGCACTGCACCTGCTATGTCCTGAGCAGCGGCAACCTCAACGTCAGATGCAGATGCCAGACGGCAAATGAATTTTGCGCCCATCTCAAAGGTTTTGTTGTTTGCCGTTGCAATGCATACCTTTGCTTTCTTTGAGGGGGGAACATTCATTTCTGCACGGCGGTTTCGTATGGCACATATAAGCTCCATAACCTTTTCAAACTCAAGCTCTTCAGCAGAGAAATCAAGTGCCTTATCAAATTCAGGCCACTTTGAAATCATTATTGAACGGCCCTCATGCGGCAGCGTCTGCCAAATTTCCTCAGTAATAAAGGGCATAAACGGATGTAACAGCTGCATCGTGCCTGAAAACACATAAACCAGCACTGCCTTAGAAACTGCTTTTTGTTCCTCATCATCACCGTTAAGACGCACCTTTGCAATTTCAATATACCAGTCGCAGAAAACATCCCAAATAAAATCGTACAGCTTTGATACAGCGAGACCAAGTTCAAACTTTTCAAGGTTTTCTGTTACATCGGCAACAACCTTATTGTATTTGGAAAGAATCCACTTATCTTCAATCTGCAAATTTTCAGGAATATGCGGTACAGGCTCATTCTCGTCCAAGTTCATAAGCAAGAATCGTGCCGCATTCCAGATTTTGTTAGCAAAGTTTCGGCTTGCCTCTACCCTTTCAGGCAGGTAACGCATATCGTTACCGGGGCTGTTACCTGTTGCCAACGTAAAGCGCAAAGCATCGGCACCGTATTTTTCAATCTCTACCAGCGGGTCAATACCGTTGCCTAAAGACTTGGACATTTTTCTGCCCTGCCCGTCACGGACAATACCGTGGAAAAGAACAGTATTAAACGGTATTTTACCGGTGTATTCAAGACCTGAGAATATCATTCTGGCAACCCAAAAGAATATAATATCATAACCCGTTACAAGCGTGCTCGTGGGATAGAAATATTTTAACTCCAAGGTTTCGTCAGGCCAGCCTAAAGTTGAGAAAGGCCAAAGCGCTGAGGAAAACCAGGTATCAAGCGTATCCTCGTCCTGATGCAGATTTTGACTGCCGCACTTTGAGCAAACCTTAGGCTCAGTTCGTGAAACGATAACCTCGCCGCAATCCTCACAATACCAAGCAGGAATACGGTGACCCCACCAAAGCTGACGCGAAATACACCAGTCTTTAATATTTTCCATCCAGTTGTAATAAGTTTTTTCAAAACGTGAGGGTATAAGTTTAATCTCGCCTTTTTTAACCGCATCAATAGCAGGCTTTGCAAGGGGCTCCATCTTAACAAACCACTGTTTTGAAACGCGGGGTTCAACAACCGAATTGCAACGATAGCAGGAACCTACATTATGATTCATTTTTTCAACTTTTATAAGATAACCGCCTGCTTCAAGGTCAGCAACAATTGCTTTACGTGCCTCATATCTGTCCATACCTGCATATTTTCCGCAATCTGCAGTCATATGAGCATCATGGGTCATAACATTGATAACCTCAAGGTTATGACGGAGTCCCACCTCAAAGTCGTTAGGATCATGTGCAGGGGTAATTTTAACTGCGCCTGTGCCAAAATCCATCTCAACATATTCATCAGCAATAACCGGAATAATTCTGCCAACCAAGGGCAAAACAAGTTTTTTACCGATAATGTCTTTATACTTTTCATCATTGGGGTTAACAGCAACAGCGGTATCACCCAGCATTGTTTCAGGACGGGTAGTTGCAAGCTCAATATAGCCGCTGCCATCCTCAAACGGATAACGCAGATGCCAGAAAGCGCCCTCGTGCTCATCATAAGTAACCTCAGCATCAGAAATTGATGTAAGGCAGTGCGGGCACCAGTTAATAATACGCTCGCCTCTGTAAATAAGACCTTTTTCATATAAAGATACAAACACTTCGCGAACGGCTTTACTGCAGCCCTCGTCAAGAGTAAACCTCTCACGTTCCCAATCACAAGATGAGCCCAACTTTTTAAGCTGTGATATAATACGTCCGCCGTATTCACGCTTCCAGTCCCAAGCACGCTCCAAAAATTTCTCACGGCCAAGCTCTTCTTTTGATGTGCCCTCTTTTTTCAAGGCTTCAACAATTTTTGCTTCGGTAGCGATAGATGCGTGGTCAGTACCAGGCATCCACAGCGTTGAATAGCCCTGCATTCTTCTGAAACGAATAAGAACATCCTGCAGAGTGTTGTCAAGTGCGTGGCCCATATGAAGCTGACCCGTAATGTTTGGTGGCGGAATAACTATTGTATAAGGCTTTTTGTTCTGGTCGACTTCGGCATGAAAAAAGCCGCCGTCCTGCCAGAACTGATATATTCTGTCTTCAACCTGCCCCGGTTCATAGACCTTTGCCAGTTGTTTATTCATAATTTTCCTCCAATTGCGGAATTTTTGCAACAAACATAATAATATATCAATGCTATTAAAATGTCAAATAATTCCTTGTTTAAAAAGTTGTATATAGGGTAAATTATTATTGTCAGTCAGAAATCAATTTAATGCTTGCGTTTGTATAAGGCTGACAGCCGCTTGCTTTATCTCCCGAAATATTGGGAAATGTTTTAAGCAAGCGGTTTTTTATATTGAAAGCTGCTCAGCTTTTTGCTCGTCAGCTGACGGCATACTACCCGCAGCAGGGAGATTGCGCGCTCTGTGGTGATGCGGCTTTACAAGCTCGTTTTCCTTATAAACTGCCGCAGAGAATACGCGCTGCCCTTTTTTCTGAGTCATAACAGCAACACCACTGTTATTTTTAGTGGTTTTTGCGGTCAGGGCTCCGCTGTTAAACAACAATATTCTGCCGTTGGTTGAACGCATTATAATATCTGTATCCTGCTCAATATGAACTATGGTATGAAGCTTAAACTTTTCGCAATATGCGTTTATAAGCTTTTTACGCTTGGTTTTTGTTTGATAGGCAGAAAGAGGAACCTTTGCCACCCTACCGTTTTCAAATACAAACAGCAAATAGCCTTTATAATCGGTTGTACATACCATATATACTGTATTTTCTCCGTCCTCAAATTCAAGGAAAGAGGGCACATACTCACCCAAAACACTCGCCTTTGCATCGCCGAAATCTGACGTGCGCGACTTATATACCTGACATTTATCCGTAAAAAACAATAGCTCGTGAGCATTGGTGGCGCTTACAGTCTGCATAATCTCGTCGCCCTCTTTAAGCTTTTGCTCACCGCTCATACGCAGAGACTGAGGGGTAATCTTTTTAAAGTAACCTTCCTTTGTAAAGAACAATGTAACCGGCGAATTATCTACTGCCTCTTCCTCTTCCTCTTCGGTTTCATGAGAAGCGATAACTATTTTTGTTTTTCTTTCTTTTCCGTACTTGCTTATGACATCTTTAAGCTCATTTACGATTATTCGTTTAATCCTACTCTTGCTTGACAGAATTTCTTCCATTTCAGCAATGCTTTCTTCAAGCTTTTGGATATCTTCCGTGCGCTTTAAGATATACTCACGATTCAAATGGCGAAGCTTGATTTCAGCAACATATTCCGCCTGAATTTCATCTATACCGAATCCAATCATAAGGTTGGGAACAACCTCTTTTTCTTCTTCGGTTTCTCTTACAATTTTTATTGCTTTATCAATATCAAGCAGAATTTTTTGAAGGCCCTTCAATAAATGCAGACGGCTTTTAGCCTTTGTAAGCTCGTGAAAAACCCTGCGTTTAACGCATTCTGAACGGAAAGCTACCCACTCGCTTAAAATTTCTGCGACGCCCATTACTCTCGGCACACCTGCGACAAGAACGTTGAAGTTGCAGGAAAAACTATCCTGTAAGGTGGTCATTTTGAAAAGCTTTTTCATTAACTTATCAGGGTCGGTACCGCGTTTTAAGTCAATAGTAATTTTTAGACCGTTGATACCTGTTTCGTCACGTATATCGTTAATTTCAGTAACCTTTTTTGCCTTAACAAGATCAATAACCTTTTCAATTATTGCTTCGCTTGTGGTTGTGGGCGGAATTTCGGTTATATCAATACAGTTTGCAGATTTGTCATAGGAATATACGCCTCTTATCTTAAATCCGCCGCGGCCTGTTCTGTAAATTTCTTCCATTTCGCTTCTGTCATAAAGAAGCTCACCGCCTACGGGAAAATCAGGAGCTATCAGGGTATCCGCAATGTTTATAGATTCATCTTTTATAAATTCAATAGCAGTATTGCATACCTCTGTTAAATTAAAAGGACAAATAGAACTTGCCATACCTGCCGCAATACCCATATTTGCATTAACAAGTACGCTCGGGAATGTAACAGGAAACAAAGTGGGCTCTTTTAATGTTGCGTCATAGTTGTCAACAAAATCGACAGTGTCCTTATCTATGTCAGCAAAAAGCTCTGCCGAAATGGGCGCAAGCTTTGCTTCGGTATAACGTGAAGCAGCATAAGCCATATCTCTTGAATATGCCTTACCAAAAGAGCCTTTTGACGAAACATAAGGATGCAGTAACGCCTCATAGCCCTCAGATAAACGCACCATTGTTTCATATATTGCCGCATCGCCGTGGGGGTTGAGCTGCATAGTTCTGCCTACTATATTTGCCGACTTAATTGTTCCTCCGTTTAAAAGCCCCATAATATACATTGTATAAAGAAGCTTGCGATGCGAGGGCTTAAAGCCGTCAATCTCAGGTATAGCACGTGATACTATGATACTCATAGCGTACGGCATAAAGTTGCTTTCAACGGTTGTTACTATAGGTTGTTCAACTGTAAGGCCCGCACCTGCTATATAAGTATTATCTGCTTTTACAACCGGTGTGGCGGTTGTTTCTTTTTTCTTTCTGGGTGCCATTCTTTACATCCTTTTTTCTTAATTTAACTAATATCTGCGTCATCCAAATAACGGTATCCGTTTTCTGAAATAAACTCTTTTCTTCCCTGCAAATTATCACCAAGCAGAAGTTCAAACATGTCTGCGGTACGCTGGGCATCGTCAGGCATAACCTTTATAAGACGGCGCGTTGCAGGATTCATTGTTGTAAGATTCATCATATCTGGTTGGTTTTCGCCAAGACCCTTTGAACGCTGAATGGTATATTTCTTATCGCCGATTTTTTCCATTATTTCATTCTTTTCGGTTTCATCGTAGGCAAAATAGGTCATGTCTTTAGTATTTATCTCATATAGCGGAGTTTCTGCTATATATACCTTACCTGCAGATATGAGCGTTGGCATAAGACGGTATATCATAGTAAGAATAAGCGCTCTTATATGGAAGCCGTCAACGTCAGCATCTGTACATATTATAATTTTATTCCACCTTAATGCATCAAGACTGAAATTTGAAAGGTTTTTGTTTGCCTTGCTTTTAACCTCAACACCGCAGCCAAGAACTTTCAAAAGGTCTGTAATAATTTCGCTTTTAAAAACCTTGTCATACTCTGCTTTTAAACAGTTAAGTATTTTACCCCTTACAGGCATAATAGCCTGAAAGTTAGGGTCACGGGCAAGCTTACAGGACCCAAGAGCCGAGTCACCCTCAACTATAAATATTTCTCTTTCCGCAATATCTTTGCTTCTGCAATCAACAAATTTTTGCACTCTATCAACCATACTGTTATTATTCTGCAGGGTTTTCTTAATGGAAAGACGCTCTTTTTCGCTTCTCTCACGGCTACGCTTGTTTATCAATATTTGATTAACAATCTTTTCGGCCTCGTCCTTATTTTCAATAAAATAAACCTCTAACTGACGGCGCAAAAAGTCAGCAGTAGCTTCATATATAAACTTGTTTGTAACCGCTTTTTTGGTCTGGTTTTCATATGATGTCTGCGTTGAAAATGATGAAATCACAATATCAAGGCATTCTTCTATATCCGAAAAAGAGACCTTGCTTTCATTCTTCTGATATTTATTGTTTTGCTTAGCATAAGCATCAATTTGTGAAACAAAGGCGCTTCTTACAGCCTTTTCAGGCGCGCCGCCGTACTCAAGCCAACTTGAGTTATGATAATACTCAATTTTCTGTTTGGTAACAGAAAAAGCAACCGCTGCGTTTATTTTAAGCTTATACTCAGGCTTGTCCTCACGATCGCGGCCAACACGCTCCGTATACCAAAACTGCGTCTGTGAAAGAGCGTCTGTTCCAAGATATTCATTAAGGTAATCCTCAATGCCGTTCTGATAATAAAACTCTGTTGTTTCAAAACGTGCTCCCACCTGATTTTTGAATATTATTCTCAGACCGTTATTAACAACTGCCTGACGCTTAAGCACATCCAGATAGTATTCAACAGGAATATTAATATCGGTAAAAACATCAATATCGGGCTTCCAGCGGGTGCAGGTGCCCGTTTCCCTTCCGTCATACTCTGTCTTTTTAAGTCCGCCTTTATTAAAACCTTTTTCAAAATGAAGATTATAAATATAGCCGTCACGTTTAATTTCAACGTCCATATACTCTGACGAATACTGTGTTGCGCAAAGGCCAAGTCCGTTAAGGCCTATAGAAAATTCATAATTGTCTCCGTCAGCACCGTATTTACCACCCGCATAAAGCTCACAGTAAAGCAGTTCCCAGTTAAAGCACTTTTCATTGGGGTTATAGTCAACAGGTGCGCCGCGTCCGAAATCCCTAACTTCAACCGAGCCATCCTCAAAGCGTGTGACAATAATTTTTTTGCCGTGTCCCTCGCGCGCTTCGTCAATTGAGTTTGAAATAATTTCAAATACGGAATGTTCGCACCCCTCTATGCCATCAGAACCAAAAATAACAGCAGGGCGCTTGCGCACCCTATCCGGTCCTTTAAGCTGTTTAATGCTTTCATTGCCGTATGATGTCTTGACTGCCATTAATGCTTATCTCCTTAATGTCAAAAGTTAAATATACATAATAATTATACACTACATCTTGTTGTTTAGTCAAGCACTCATCAACTAATAAACGCAATTAAAGATATTTTTTGTCAAATGCTTTTGCATAAATTTCAGCTATCATACAAATAACAAATATGGGAGATATTAACCTTTTTACTTAAAATAATAAAGCCGATAGATTCATATGATCTATCGGCTTTGATAAATTGTAAATTCTTATTCAACTATAGGTGCTTCTGCAACATCGGCAATTGTAACATTAACCGAGGAAACTGCGTTACCCGTCATGCTCTGAATTTTTTCCTTAACGCTCAGCTGAACGTCTTCAGCAATCTTCTTTATAGGCATACCGGGTTTTACCTTAATATAAACGTCAAGATTGATAACGCCTGAATCAATAGAAACATAAACGCCCTTGGTATTTGTTCCTGTTTTAATCATTTTCCTGATTTTGTTGATTTTTAAAACACCTGAAGCAAGGCCCTCTACACCTTCAACCTCCATAGCGGCAATCTGTGCCATTTTTGCTATAACATCTTCATTAACAGCAAGTGAACTTGTATTATTTTCCATGGGATTCTCCCCCTTTATTTATTTTCCTGATTTTATTATACCATATTTTAAAAATAACTCAACTATTTTATTGTAACAATTGTTATATTTTCTAAAGTCAGACCGGTTTGTGACATTACCGCATCCTGTATTTGTAATGTTTCGGCATCGCTGAGCTTTTCTTTTTTAACAACAACATTAACATTACTGTCACCCATTACAGCCACAACCTTCTCAAAGCCTTTTGCTGTAAGCAGGGTTTCAATAGCTGATTCTTTTTCCATTTGTGCGGTAATCTCACTTTTGCGGGACACCGCCTCCTTTTTTACATCATCCGAAAGTGTTGCGTCATTTAAAGTTTCATCAAGCATTTCAAGCTGATTTTTTCTTGTGTCTTCACGCTGTGTTTTTACCGTAGTAAAATAATCGCCCTCTTGTGGTTTTGCGCCTGTTTCAATTGCCGATTCATCTGCATTACCCGAAACAAACTCTGCCTGACCGAGATATTTGCTGCTGTCACTTTGCGCACCTATGTCTGAGACAGAATACTCCATATTAAACCAAACAGCAGCAGCCAATGCCACCACCATAACCGCCAAAGTTATATGTCTTTTGCCGAAAACCTTACCTTTTTTCATAATAAAACTCCTATTCAAATATAAATTATTTGCCCGTAACAAAAACTCGTTTTGATGTTATATTAAGCGCTGTCATAACGGCATTTGTAATCTGCTCAGACACACTTTCTGTGTCGCCGCCCTCACATATTACCGTAACACCGCGTATGGTAGGCATATATTCCGTAACAATCAGCGCCTGTTGTGAGCCGTTTGAATCTTCTATTATTACGTGGGAATTTTCCGTACTGTCACTGTTTTGCTTTTTAGTTGCACTATCGGTTATATCCTCATTATTTTTGCTGTCCGTTTTTGTTTCGTCAGCATATATGTATTTAATGCCTGTATCGAGCGTCACCGTAACAGACGGGCTTTTATCCTTTGTAATTGCCGTAACTATATCGCAAATTTTCTGTTCAACCTGCAAGCAGTATTGCTCATTAGTTAATTGCACAGCCTTGCTTTTTGTCTTTTGTTCTTTGTCTGACGTGCCCGAAAATGCTATAAGCAGTATGCCCAAAAAGCCCACGCACAAGAGAATATATGTACCTTTTTTACTTGTAAGAATATTTTTAAATGCTGCCATTTTTTCATTCAACATACACTTTAACCTCTTGTATTCCAAAACCGTCAACAAGCATTTTTTCGACACTTTGGGCATCGGCACTTGTATAAACACAAGCCTTACTAATAACTATGTCGCCGTTTTCCAAAATATCCATATAACACAAAACTTTTTGTACAGATATGCCGTTTTCTTTTAAATAAGCTTCAATTATATACTGTGCCTGCTGTGCCGTCATATTTTCAACGTTTTGCGAATTGTCCGCAGCTGACGCAGGTAGGCTTAAATCAAAATTCACTCCGTTGAGTGCACCTATAACGCTCATAATAATTACCAGGCTTATGATATAGCTCAACAGCTTTTTAAACTTTGAATCGGGCAATAACAATGAAGCACCCGAGGTTACAACCAATATTCCGCACAGCGTCAATACAATGCCTTTTAATGCCTGCAAGCTATCCACCCGCCTTTGTCACTATGGTAAGTGCAATTATAAAAAGTATTACGCAATACAAAACAATTCCCAGCAAAACCGCAAGAACCGAATCGACAGATTTAAGTAAAGCCGTTATTTTCTGACAGCCAAATAGGTTGGACGCAATACATCCGCCCACCATTGCGGCACGCCATAAAACAAGTTCCAGAACCACCGGCAAAAGCATTACTGCAATTGCAATAACACCGTAAATGCCAACAGATGTTTTAAGCAAGCCAAGACAGCTTTTTACCGTGCCTAACGCTTCGCTTACCGATGCGCCCACCACAGGTACAGCTGAGCCTACCGCGAATTTTACAGCACGCGCGCTTACGGTATCTGCCGCGCTTGATATTGAGGTTTGCACACTCAGTATTCCTAAAAAAACCGTAAGCGTCAACCCTAAAATCCAGTTGGCAGCCTTTTGTATATAATCTGCTATTTCCGACCTGGACATAAGCGGATGCGCCGCCGTACAAAGACAAATAGCAAGGTAACAGCCGCACAAAGGCATAATTATAAAAGAAATAACGCTCACCGTTATTTCTGCCGCTATCAATAAAACTGCGCTACTTCCCGCTGCCGTTGCTGCCTGTCCGTTTGCGGCAACCACTGCGGTAAAAACAGGCACAAAAGAAAGCATAAAAGCGCCGTTTGCTTTTATTGCGCTCACACAGGCTTCAATTGTAGTATGCAAGGGCGCAAGCACAGCCGTCGCCACCGCCAGTGCCGCAATAAAATCCACCGCTCCGTCATTTTGAAGCCGCAACTCTCCCATACCGTTCACAGCTGCGCAAAGTAAAACAATTCCCAAAAGGCTCAAAAAAACACCCAAAGGTTTTTTTATGCCCTGTTTTAAAAAATCAACAACTACACTGAATATGTTTTCCGTATTAAACTCTTTAAGCCACTGACTGTCCTTAGCAGATATTTCAAAACGGTCAAATATTTCTTTTGCCTGCTGCGGCAAAACGTCATACAACTCTCCCGCACCGCTGCTTTCATACTGCTGTTCATACAATCCCGCATCCTGCGCGCAAACCGTTATTGTAGACAGCATTAAAAGTAAAGTCACGGTTATTAATGTTTCAATATATTTTTTCATTCTATGTACCTTATAGCCACATCAATCAGCCTTTCCATAAGCGGAACAGAAAGTATAAGTATGCAGCACTTTCCCGCAAGGTCTACCCTACCAGCAAGGGAGGTTTGTCCGTAATCACGGCACAAATCCGATACAAACTGGGTTATATAACAAATGCCTAACGCTTTTAATATAACAACAAAATAGCTGCTGTCTATTCCAATTTTTACAAAATAGTTGCTCATACCGTTAAGGTATGAAAGCACGCCTTTCAGTACCGCATAAAACAGCACACAGCCTCCCGCGGCAGATACAATAAGCGCAAGTTCTGCCTTTTGTTCCTTTAAAACAAGCGCCAGGACGGCGGTAATAAGTGCCACAGCCAGAATAACAGTCAGTTCCATAACTACAACCCAAAAACTGATTTAATAGTAGAAAATAAATCGCCTATACTCTGCACCAGCATCATCAACACAACCACAAGTCCCGCTAATGTTGTAAGCATGGCTTGCTCCTCTCGTCCCGAGCGTACAAGCAGCTGGTTAAGTACCGTAACAATAATACCTATTGCCGCTACCTTGAAAATAAAATCAACATCCATACTCTCACCTAAATTAATATTACTGCTATACAAATTCCGCAAAAAAATCCCAGCACTCTGTATAAGCGGTTTTTACTGTCACATTCGCTTTTAGCATCATCTGCAATTCGCTCAAGTTGCAGCGCATACGCCTCACAATACTTCAGCTGTCCGCAAACATCTCCCGCTCCCAACCCCGAAAAAAAGTCTTTTATAACTTTTGAATCTTCTTTAGTAAAGGGATGTCTCGGTGTAATTACGGGATAATCCTGCAAAAAAATAAGCCGCTCATATTTGCACGAAAGCTCTTTAATTATTTGCTCAACAGGCGTTGCAAAAAAACGTATTTTCTCACCCATTTCAGCACACAGCTGCGCCGCTTGTTTTAAAGCTTCTGCCCTTTTGCAAAGCCTTAAAGCCATATTGTTACCGCAAAGCGATGCAGCGGCTATTACCATAATAAGCCCTATAACCTTAAACAAAAGCATCATTCCTTAAAACTTCAAATTCCCCACCCGACGTCTGCGGAAGCAAAATCAGTTTTGATATAGCGCCCGTGCGCAACAAAGCCTTTACTTTACCGCCATGTAAAATTTCTTGCTTATTACCCGCGTGCAATGTGGCAATAACAGAAGCACCGCAGTTCATAGCGGCAACAACAGCCTCAATTTCGCGCCTGTTTCCAAGCTCATCAAACGCCACAACCTGCGGGTTTAGGGTACGTACTGCAATCTCAATACCCTCAGCCTTTTCATACCCGTTCAGCACATCTACCGTATCGCCCAAATCATTGGCAGGCACACCGTCGCAGCTGGCGGCAATTTCTCCCCGCGTATCAATAACCGCAATACGCAGCTGCCTTTTATAAGATAATTGCCTTACTAAGTCACGCAGCATTGTCGTTTTGCCGCTTGCAGGCGGTCCCGCAATAAGCATACCTTTACCGTCAAACTCTTTTATAACTTTATCTGCACAACCAATCACCTGACGCGCTATTCTTATGTTTATGCTGCTTATGTCCTTTATCATTCTGCCGGATGTTACCGTACCGCAAACACCCGCTCTGTGCCCCCACTTTAAAACTATGTAACCTTGTTTTATCTCATTTTCGTGCGAGTAAACCGAATTTTCACACAGCCGCATAAACACCTCATCAATGTGCCTTTTCGAAACAATATACGGCTCTCTCGGCGGGACAAAATGCGCTCCTGCGCTGTCTATCCATAAAGGTATATTATCCGCCGTAAGCTGTAAGGGTTTGCCCGCTCGCAATCGTATCTCCGCCGTTTTACGCTTTATGTTTTCAGGCAGCGGTACAAGCAATTCCTGCAAGCTTTGCGTTAGCATATAAGCCGCGCTATCAAAATTGTTGTTTACACTCAGCATTTGCTTGTCCCCTTTCTGTAAATGATTATGAAAAAGCCTTGGCTTGTATTACAACTTTCGCGCCTGCAAAGCAAAATAATCTTTAACAAAAAGTCTTGCTGCACAAAAAAATTACCTCGTATATCGCTTTTTTCAGCGATATACGGGGTGTGTAGTTTATAAAGCCATTCTGTTATTCAGCAACAGCATTTGCTTTTTCTTCTTCGATTTGTGCTAATAGTATAATATCAAGCGTTTTTCGGCAAATACACATCAATTCTATTCCCAAAACAATAAGTCTTTCTTCTTGTTATATAAACAAAAACGGAGTTCATTAATTGTGAACTCCGTTTTATTTAATTATTCATTGTCCCAGTTGTGCCAGATAGCCTGAACATCGTCATCATCCTCAAGCATATCAATAAGTTTTTCAATCTTATCAATATCTTCCTGGCTTTGCAATGATGTGTAGGTTGAGGGTATGTATGCAACCTCAGCAGAAATGAAGCTGTAGCCGTCATTTTCAAGAGCCTCGCGTACTGCGCTGAACTCGTTACTGTCGGTCAGAATTTCAAACACGCCGTCCTCTGCGGTAAAATCCTCTGCTCCTGCGTTAAGGGAGCTATCCATAACCTGCTCTTCGTCAAGGCCTTCAGCGTCAATAACAATCTGGCCTTTGCGTGAGAACATAAACATAACCGAGCCGTTTTGTCCTAGATTGCCGCCGTATTTATCAAAATAATGGCGCATATTGCCTGCTGTACGGTTGCGGTTGTCTGTAAGAGTTTCAACCACAAAAGCAGTGCCGCTGGGACCGTATGCTTCATAAATTATCTCTTCATAATCGTTTGCGTTGCCCTCACCCGCAGCCTTTTTAATTATGCGGTCAATGTTATCGTTAGGAACGTTTGCGGCTTTCGCCTTTGCAATACAATCCTTAAGCTTTGAGTTTTCTTCAGGGTTTGCGCCGCCGGCTTTAACCACCATTGCCAGCTCTCTGCCTATTTTGGTAAAAATTTTTGCGCGTTGTTGATCTGTTTTTTCCTTTTTTCGTTTAATATTGTTCCATTTAGAATGTCCAGACATTAAAACTTCCTCCATTTCGGTTAGGGTAATATTAGCACATACTATTAAATTTTTCAACCCATTTTACTTTTCTTGATACTGCAAAGCCAATTCGCATATTCTTTGAACATCGTCAAAACAGGAAATTTGCCCGCACATTGCGCGCAAATTGGCAGCCCCTTTAAGCCCGCGCATATACCACGCTGCGTGCTTGCGCGCTTCAAGATAAGCGATTTTTTCATGTTTGTCAGCTACCATTAGATCTACCTGTTTTATAAGCAAATTCATCTTTTCATGCACGGTTGGCTCGGGCAATATTATCCCTTGCTCAAACCAGGCATTTATGGCTTTGAACACATATGGTGCGCCCATTGCCGCCCTTCCCACCATAACAAAATCACAGCACGTCTGCTCATACATTCTTTGCGCAGACGGTCCGTCGGTTACGTCACCGTTGGCAATAACGGGTATTCTAACCGCTCGTTTTACCGCCGCAATGGTATCAATATCCACAGGCGGTGCATACATCTGCCGACGTGTTCTGCCGTGCACTGTAATTGCCGCTGCGCCCGCGTTTTCACAGCGTTTTGCTATATCCACAGCATTAATAGAATCCGCATCCCAGCCCGTTCTTATTTTAACCGTTACAGGCACATTTGAAGCCTTTACCGCTGCCGCTGTAATTTGCTCTGCAAGTTCAGGATTTTTCATTAAAGCCGAGCCGCCCCCGTTACCTGCAACCTTAGGCGCGGGACAGCCCATATTAATATCTAAAAAATCAGGCTTGTATTTCAGCGCGGCAGATACCGCCTCGGCCATAATATCAGGATCACTGCCAAACAGTTGTGTTGCCACAGGACGTTCAGCGTCACTGCACGCCATAAGCGAGGCAGATTTACGGTCACCAACGCTTACACCTTTTGCGCTTACAAGCTCGCTTACACAATAAGCCGCACCAAATGAACGGCAAAGCTCACGCATGGCGCGGTCAGCCACGCCTGCCATTGGGGCAAGCGCTGCGTAGCCTTTAAATTCCAAGTAACCTATTTTCATCAATAATCTGCCTTTAAAATACAAATATATTAAATATTACCACAAATAATATAATTTGAGAAGATATTATTTTTTAAATGACAAATTAAATAGTATGTGTTATACTATAATGTGAGTTATTTTGAGGTATACATTTTGATGCGTGGAGGTATATTATGAAGCTTCTTGCAATAGACGGTAACAGCCTTATAAACCGCGCCTTTTACGGCATTCGTCTGCTGTCCACAAAGGACGGCAGATACACAAACGGTATTGTAGGCTTTTTAAATATTTTGCACCGCCTTATTGAAAACGAAAAGCCCGACGGTATTGCGGTTGCTTTTGACCTTAAAGCTCCCACCTTCCGCCACCATAAATATGCCGATTACAAGGCAGGCAGAAAACCCATGCCGCAGGAGCTTACAAGCCAGATGCCTCTTCTAAAAGAATTGCTTACTTATTTTGGCTTTCACTGTATTGAACTTGAGGGCTATGAGGCCGACGATATTATAGGCACTCTGTCACGTATTTTCTCAACCGGCGGTAACTCCTGCGTAATTGCCACAGGTGACCGGGATGCTTTTCAGCTCATATCCGACAATGTAAATTTAGTACTTGCTTCCACCTCAGGCGGTCAGCCGCTTACCGTTAAATATGACAATGCCGCAGTAATTGAAAAATACGGCATTGATGCTAAAAGCATGTTAGAGCTCAAAGCGCTTATGGGTGACTCTTCTGATAATATCCCCGGCGTTGCAGGCGTGGGAGAAAAGACTGCAACCGCGCTTATACAGCAATTTGGCACGATAGAAAATTTATATAACCAGCTTGATACTGCCGACATTAAAGACTCCTTAAAAGCAAAACTGACGGCAGGTAAAGAAAATGCATTCTTAAGCCGTTGGTTAGGTGAAATATGCAAAACTGTACCCATAAGCGAAAACATAGAGGACTATAAATGTGCACCCCGTAACGACAGCGCACTTGCTTCTTTGATGACCGAGCTCGAACTTTTCAAGCTTATGGAAAAATGGGGTGTATCTGCAAAATCCGCTATGCCTACAGCACAGAAAATCAATGGTTTTGAAGCCGCCAATGCAGCAGCTGTTGCAGCCTGCGCGCAAAACAGAAAACAGCTTGATGTTTTATTGCTGGACAACACTGTTATATTTGCTGCCCAAAACACATTTTTTGCTTGCCCTTTGGGCAGTATTGACAGCGCACTTGCAGATGCGCTTTGCAATACAGATATTACAAAGCGTGTTGCCGATACAAAGGCACTTATAAAAGCTTTGGAAGAATATAATATTCAGCCAAACAATATTGCTTTTGATACCTCTCTTGCAGGCTATATTCTTGACCCCTCTTCCTCTTCTTACGAATTGGACCGCCTTTGCATAAACGCAGGTATCGCACCGCCCGAAAAGGATGATTTTTCAACACTTGCCGCCGTATTCTGCGCTGTTTGCAACAATATGAGCGAGCAGATTGACAAAAACGGCCAGCATGAGCTTTTATGTAACATTGAAATACCCCTTGCGCAAGTGCTTTGCGATATGGAAAAGCAGGGCTTTTTGGTAGATACCGATACAATAAAAGAACTTGGCGACGAATGGGGTGCAAAGGTTGACTCTCTTGCCACACAAATTTACGAGCTTGTAGGCTGTGAATTTAACCTTAATTCTCCCAAACAGTTGGGACAGGCATTATTTGAAAAACTGATGCTCCCCTGCAAAAAGAAGACAAAAAACGGGTACTCAACCAACGCCGAGGTGCTTGAAGAGCTTCGTTATGCGCACCCTGCCGTTGAATTATTGCTTGAATACCGTCAGCTTTCAAAATTAAAATCAACATACTGCGAATCCCTGCTTGAAAAAGCAGACAAAAGCGGCAGAATACACTCCACCTTTAACCAGACCGAAACCCGAACGGGGCGCATAAGCTCTACCGAGCCGAATCTGCAAAATATCCCCGTAAGACGCGAAGAAGGCAAAAAGCTACGCAAATGCTTTATTGCTAAAGAAGGTTATGTGCTTTGCGATGCCGACTATTCACAGATTGAACTGCGTGTTCTTGCTCATATGGCAAACGACAAGGCTATGATTACAGCCTTTAAAAATAACGAGGATATCCATACCCTTACCGCATCTGAGGTTTTCAACATCCCGCCGCTTATGGTCACCGACCTTATGCGCAGCCGCGCAAAAGCCGTTAACTTTGGTATTGTGTACGGTATAGGTGCTTTTTCGCTCGCCAAAGATATTGGTGTATCGCGCAGCGAAGCAGACAGCTATATCAAAGGCTATATGGCAACCTATCCGGGCGTTGCAAAATATATGGAAGATGTAATTGCAAAAGCCAGAAAATGCGGATATGTTTCCACTCTTTTCGGCCGCCGCCGCTTTTTACCTGAGCTTGCATCATCAAACAAAAATCTACAGGCATTCGGTGAACGCGTGGCAAGAAATATGCCTGTACAGGGCACCGCAGCCGATATTATTAAAATTGCAATGGTGCGTGTTGCAAGCCGTATTAAAGCCGAAAAGCTTGATGCCGCTTTGATTTTGCAGGTACACGACGAGCTTATTGTAGAAGCAAAACAAGAAATTGCCGAGCAGGTTACAGCTCTGCTTTGTGAGGAAATGGAAAACGCTTGCAAAATAACTTGCGGTCTTTCAGTGGATGCCTCTTATGGCAAAACCTGGTATGAGGCTAAAAAATGAGTAATTTTTTCGATGTAGTACAGCTTACAAAACAGGATGCTAACGGCATTTCGCTAATAGAAAAAGTTTGCTTTGCGCACCCTTGGTCACAAAAATCAATTGAAGATTCTTTTGATAATAATACGATTTTTTTCGGTGCTTTGTGCAATAATGAAATTATAGGATATTGCGGCATACAAACCGTATGCGGCGAGGGATATATAACAAACATTGCCGTTTTGGCAGAGTACCGCAAAAAAGGTGTCGGACAAGCGCTTGTTGACAGGCTTATACTTTTTGCCGATCAGCAAAAGCTTGCCTTTATAACCCTTGAGGTAAGGGTTTCCAACCTTGACGCCGTCAGCCTTTATACCAAATCAGGCTTTAAAAATATGGGAACAAGAAAAAACTTTTACCGCGATCCTTCGGAAGACGCGTACATTATGACAAGGCAGATGTAGTTTATGAAAATACTTGCAATTGAATCCTCCTGCGATGAAACCGCAGTTGCCGTCACTGTGGGCAGAAATATACTTTCAAGCTCTGTTGTCAGCCAAATTGACGAGCATAAAATTTACGGCGGTGTTGTGCCTGAAATTGCTTCACGCCGCCACGTTGAAAGCATCAGCACGGTATGCGACGATGCTTTATGCAGAGCAAACCTTACATACGGCGACATAGATGCTGTTGCCGTAACTTTTGCGCCGGGACTTATAGGCGCTCTGCTTGTAGGTGTAAACTATGCGAAAGGACTTTCAATGTCACTTGGTGTGCCCCTTATTCCCGTACACCATCTGCGTTCACATATAGCCGCAAATTATATAGGTGAAGAGGAGCTTAAACCGCCCTTTTTATGCCTAATGGTTTCGGGCGGGAACACTATGATTGTACAGGTAAATAATTATACGGATTTTAAGGTTATAGGCAGAACGGTAGACGATGCAGCGGGTGAATGCTTTGATAAGTCGGCGCGTGCAATGGGACTTTCTTACCCGGGCGGCGTTCAGCTTGATAAAATTGCAACGGTTGCCGATTTTAAAAAGTATCCTCTGCCCCACCCGTCAGTTGATGGACATGCACTTGATTTCAGCTTTTCAGGCCTTAAAACCGCAGTTGTTAACATCATCCATAACGCACATCAAAAGGGTGAAGAAATTGATGTTCCCGTGCTATGTGCCTGTGTACGCAAACGCGTATGCGATATGCTTATTGATAATACGCTTGCCGCGGCAAAACAGCAGTACCCCGACGGCAATGAAGTAAAAATTGTTATTGCAGGCGGCGTTTCTGCAAACAGCGAACTTCGCAGCCGTATGCAAAAAGAATGTGATGGTCTTGGCTACAAGCTTTATTTGCCGCAGCTTAAATATTGCGGCGATAACGCCGCTATGGTAGGTGTTGCCGCTTATTACGAATACCTTTCCGGCAATATTGGAGATATATCTTTAAACGCAACCGCTACCCTGCCCATCGATTACAGAACATAAAGTTGCACAAAACACTATCATTTGTCTTGAATTATTAATAATTATTATATATAATATTTTAATAACCATTTTACGAAAGGTCTTGTATTGCTGTGAGTACCGAGAATAAAAAGTTGTTTTTTGTTGTTAATCCGCAGTCAGGCACAATGAAGGCGGGTTCGCAACTGCTTAATATAATAAAAGAACTTTCAAACGGCGGTTATTCTGTAACCGTTTACCCCACTAAAGCCCGCGGCGACGCAACAGAAAAGGTTTCCAACCTTAGCGACTGTTACGATACTGTTGTTGCCTGTGGCGGTGACGGCACCTTGAACGAGGTTATTACAGGTGTGTTTAAGGGTAACAAAAAGTTTAAAATAGGTTATATACCTGCAGGCACACAAAACGAATGGTCCTCAGGTCTGAGAATACCAAGAAATCTCGTCAAAGCCTCAAAGGTTATTTCAAACGGTAAGCTTGCAAGTCTTGACATAGGTTCCTTTAACGACAATTATTTTGTTTATACCGCATCTTTCGGCGCACTTACCGAGGCTTCTTACTCTGCTCCCCAGCAGATAAAAAATGTGATCGGTCAGGCAGCATATGTTTTGGAGGGTTTGCGCTGTTTAGGTAATATTAAGCCCATACGCATCAAAGCCGAGCACGACAACGGTATGTGCGAGGGCGATTATCTGTTCGGCGCCGTTTCAAACTCATTATCCGTCGGAGGTGTAGTCAAGCTTAAAGAAAACATTGTTAATTTAAGCGACGGTAAATTTGAAGTTGTCCTTATCAAAAATCCGAAAAACGCGCTTGAGTTTCAGTCCCTTATAAGCAGTATTATTTCACAGAATTATAACGACCCGATGATTGACTTTTTTCATACATCAAGTCTTAAAATTACCAGCGATATTGATATTGACTGGACACTCGACGGTGAAAAGGCTCTCGGCGGTCAATGTGTCGAGATTAGAAATTTACACCGTGTTATGGATTTTTATGTGCCCGATAAAGAGCTGAGCATTCTTGCATAGGGTGAAGTGAATAACCCAAACCCGCCAAAGTTTTATTGAAAGAACGGAGATTAATTATGTTTGCCAGAGAATTAGGAATTGACCTTGGCACCGCTAATACCCTTGTTTGCCTTAAAGGTAAGGGTATAATAATGCGTGAGCCCTCTGTTGTTGCGTATGATGTACGTACCGATGCTGTGCGCGCTGTGGGAACAGAGGCAAAAGAAATGATTGGTCGCACCCCCGGCTCAATTGTAGCTGTGCGTCCATTAAAGGACGGTGTTATTGCAGACTATGATGTTACCGCCGCTATGCTTAAAAGATTTATAAAGCAATCTCTTCACGGTTCATTGTTTTCAAGGGTACGCATTGTAATTTGTATTCCCGCAGGTGTTACAGAGGTTGAAAGCCGCGCTGTTTTTGATGCCGCACGTCAGGCAGGCGCAACCGAGGTAGATCTTATTGAAGAGCCGATGGCAGCAGCTGTCGGCGCCGGTCTTCCCGTCTGGGATGCAACAGGAAGTATGATAGTTGATATCGGCGGCGGCACAAGTGAGGTTGCTGTAATATCACTAGGCGATATTGTTACTGCACAATCCGTACGTGTAGCAGGTGATGATTTTGACGAGTCAATTATTAATCATATCCGCAAAACCCACCACCTGCTCATAGGCGACCGTACAGCAGAACAAATTAAAATAAACATAGGCTCTGCTTTGCCCTTGGAGGAAGAAACCAGCATTGAAATTAAAGGCCGCAACCTTGTTGATGGTTTGCCCAAAAATGTAATTATCACCTCCGAAGAGGTTCGCGAGGCTATGAGCGACCCCATTAACCAAATTATTGACGCCATACGCTCCACGTTGGAGAAAACTCCTCCCGAGCTTTCTGCAGATATTATTGACAGCGGTATAGCCCTTTCAGGCGGCGGCGCTTTACTTCGCGGTCTGGACAAGCTTATCAGCCAGGAAACAGGTATTCCCGTAACAATAGCAGAAAACCCCATGGACTGCGTTGTTATCGGTACTGCTCGCCGTCTGGAAAACGTTGACAGCTTTCAGCACTATGTTTTCCGCAGAGGCAAAACTTTCAGATAAAACGTAATTGGAAAGGAGATGCCGCATGCGTTTGTTTTTTCGCAGCAGGCGTTTTAAAATAACCGCTGCCGTATTATCAATTGTTTTGGTAGTATCCATAATAATCAGAATCGCGGGCGGTATAATCATGCCGGGCGCCAGCATTTTAGGCACAATTGCAGCACCCTTTGAGCAATTAGCCACATCGGTTTCAGGCTTTTTCAAGGATTATAATACCAAAATAAACAAATCAGATGAACTCCTTCGTGAAAACGAAGAGCTTCAAAAAGAAATTAACCGTTTAACCAAAGAGCTTCTTGATTATCAGGAAGCTCTTCAGGAAAATGAGTTTTACGAGGATTATCTTGAAATAAAAGAAGAACATCAGGATTTTAAGTTTGAGCCCGCCCTGCTAACCTCTTACGATGCTGATGATGAGTTTTATTCTTTTAATATAAACAAAGGCACCCTGTCAGGTGTTGCAGCATACGACCCAGTAATTACTTCACAAGGGCTTATAGGCTACGTATCACAGGTTGCCCCTTCCTATTCAAAAGTGATAACGATATTAAGCCCAACCATTAATGTAGGAGGTTATGATAACCGCACAGGTGATGCAGGCATTCTTGCCGGACACCTTTCCCTTGCGGGCAAAAAGATGACACGGCTATCCAAGCTTTCTCGCTCCTGCAGTGTTGCAATCGGCGACTATATTGTTACTTCCGGCGGCGGCGTATTCCCGCAGGGTTTACTTATCGGCACGGTATCTGCTTTAGATGCTTCCGACACAAACAATTACTTATACGCAACCATATCCCCCTCAGTTGATTTTGAAAACATAAGCGAATGTATGGTAATAACCAGCTTTGCAGGACAGGGTGTTCTGCTTAGTGGCGGTGAAGATGAATAATATGGTAAAAAATAATAAACGCGTAACATATATTACGCATATTTCAATTTCTCTTGTTTTTGCCCTGCTTTATTTGCTGCAGTACAGCTTCAGGATTGTACCGAAAATAAACGGCGCAACCGCTTTACTGCTTGTTCCCGCCGTTATAGCAGCAGGAGCACGTCTTGGAGAATGGTGCGGCTTTGCCTACGGTCTTGTTTTTGGCTTCCTACTCGATTCAATTTCGGCAAATGTCGTATTTTTTAGCAGCGTTTGTTTAGCTTTAATAGGCTTCCTCTCAGGCTTTTTAATTTCACATCTGTTTAACCGCAACATTATTTCAGTAATAATATTGGGGCTTGGCGGATGCTTTGCTTTTTTTACATTTAAACTATTTATTTATATCTTTCATGGTTGCAGTGGTATATGGGATTATTTTATTTACCATTCTTTACCCTCCGCATTGTATTCCTTTATTTTTACTGTCCCGTTATTTTATTTGTTCGGTAAAATTGCAGGAGACAAACATAATTTTAAACGCATTTAAAAGGTGATTTTAAAAATGTCAAGAAGGCGTACACAAAAAAATCCGTCACGTGATGTACAGACAATAGTACTTTCCGCAATACTTATTGTCTGTATTTTGGTATGTCTTTTTCGCGGCATACAGTATCAGATAATAGAAGCAGAAAAATATAAAACTCAGGCTTCAGGTATATACACACGTACTGTAACCGTTAAAGCTGCCCGCGGTGAGATTTTAGACTGCTACGGCAGACAGATTGCTGTTAATCGGGACGGCTACAACATCGTTTTTAACCGTGCTTATATTGATATGGACAATATCAATGAAACCATAATATCTTTAATTTCCATTTTACAATCGCACAACTTGTCGTGGGTTAACGAGTTACCAATAACCTTTGACCAAAACGGCAATCCTTCCTTTACTGATGACAAAACTGAAAAATCGGCTTTAATTTCACTTTTAAACCTTGCTGACTATGCAACCGCCGAAAACTGTGTAGAGCATATGCTTCACCGCTATTCCCTTGAGAGCATGGATGCCGTCACACAGCAACAGCTTATGGGTGTGCGTTATTCTATCGAAAGCTCCGATTTTTCTATTTCCAATCCGTATACCTTTGCAGAGGATATTACTGCCGAAGTAATGACAGTAATATCTGAAAACAATTTTCTTCTCAAGGGCATATCAATAAATATTGTTCCTTTCAGAATGTATGTTGACCCATCATTTGCTCCCCATATAATCGGCAAGGTTGGTCCCATTATGTCAGAAAACTGGGAAGAATATAAAGAAAAAGGTTATTCCTATAACGATAAAGTCGGCCAAAGCGGTATTGAAGCATCTCAGGAGGAATATCTGCGCGGTACCGACGGTGAAATAACCTATACACTTGATAACAGCGGAAATATAATTTCCGAAGAAATAACAAAGCAGCCCATACCTGGTAATAATGTTATACTTTCGCTTGATAAAAATCTTCAACTGGCAAGCCAGAACGCTCTAAAAACTTTTATTACCGACCTTAACAATTCAGGCGGTAAATCAACAGGCGGCGCTATTGTTGTTATAGACGTTGATACAGGTGGTGTGCTTACAGGCGCCACCTATCCGTCCTATACATATGACCAGTATTCAACCGACTATTCTTCTCTTGCTGCTTCAACAGGAACACCGCTTTTAAATCGCGCTTTTTCAGGCATTTACCCCTGCGGTTCAACAATCAAGCCCGCTGTTGCTGTTGCAGCATTGCAGGAACACAAGGTAACCTCAACCGAAGTTATACGTTGTATAGGCCGTTACACCCGTTACGACACATATCAGCCTAAATGTATGCACGTTCATGGCAACCTGTCGCTTAATATGGCTATTGCAAAATCCTGCAACTATTATTTCTATGAAATGGGTTACAGGCTTGGCATAAACACACTTAACTCTTATTTAAAGCAGTTTGGTTTTGGTTCCAAAACAGGAATTGAGCTTTCCGAAAGCGCAGGTATCCTTTCTCAGCCCGACGAAAGCGGAGCTTGGATAGGCGGCGACACTTTACGCGTTGCCATCGGACAGATGAATGCCTATACGCCCTTGCAGATTGCAAACTATGTTTCAACCCTTGCTTCAAACGGAACAAGGTACAAAACTACGCTTATAAACTCGGTCGAAAGTTATGATTACTCAAAAACAATTTACTCATTAACGCCAACCGTTGCCGCAAAAATAAATATAAACGACCGTGTACTTTCAGATGTTAAAAATGCTATGCTTTCTGTTACTCAGGAAGGTACCGGCAGTTCAATGTTTAAAAACTATCCTGTAAACGTAGGCGGCAAAACAGGTACTGCTCAAACAAGCAAAGGTGCAGACCATAACGTGTTTATTGCTTTTGCTCCCTTTGAAAATCCCGAGATTGCGGTTGCCGTTGTAATTGAACATGGCGCTTCAAGCTATACCAGCGGTTCTGTACTGAAAGAGGTTTTCGACAATTATTTCTTCACACAGGATGAAACTCACGATTCAAAAACAGCTTATAAAGTACTTAAGTAGCATTTGACAAGCCTGTTTACAGATGATAATATATAATAAATTATTATGGTTTAAAGGAGATAGTATATGGGGCAGCTTTTGGCTGTATGCTCCGGCAAAGGCGGTGCCGGTAAATCTACCGTTGCATTATGGCTTTCCCGTCAGCTTGCCGCACGTTCAAGACGCGTGCTTCTTGTCGATCTGGATGCAGGCTTGCGTTGTCTGGATATTATGCTCGGCGTATCAGAGCAGGTTGTTTTTGACCTTGGTGACGTTCTTAACGGCAGACCCGCTCAGGACGCTGTAATCAGCATACCCGACTGTAACGGTCTTTTCCTGCTTGCCGCCCCCGCAGACGAGGGTGTTTATGCAGGTAAAAAATTAGAAGAATTTGCAAAGCTTTCCCTTCCCCATTATGACTATGTTATTTTTGACCTGCCTGCAGGACTGGACTCGCCTCTTTATTCTTGCTTTCCCAAATGCACAAGGTTTTTAATTGTCGGCGGTTTTGAACCGGTACTTATCAGGGATGCCCGCATTATAGGCGAAAAGCTTGATAATTTAGGTTTTGAATACAGCCTAATTATCAACCGCTTTGACCCCAAGCAGATAAAGCGCGGCTTTGTCCCCAATCTTGACCGGATTATTGATACCTGCTGTTGTCAGCTTATTGGCATTGTTCCCTTCGACAGCCATATTCCTATGTGCGCAATAAAAGGCAAACCTTTAAAACGCGGTCACTCAATTACAGCATTTGAACGTATTGCTGCACGTATTGAGGGTGAAATTTCACCTATACTAAAGCCAAAATCAATTCATATACGATAAAAACAGAAAGGACTTGATTGAATATGAATATCGCCATAATTGCACATGATACAAAAAAAGAACTTATGGTGCAGTTTTGTATTGCCTATTGCGGCATTTTAAGCCACCATACCATTCTGGCAACAGGTACTACAGGCAAGTTGGTTCACGATGCAACCGGTCTGGACATAATAAAATTTTTAAGCGGTACTGGCGGAGCACAGCAAATTGCTTCACGCATCGGATGCGATGAAATAGACCTTTTGCTTTTTTTCCGCGACCCCTTAAGTCCCAAACCTGAAGAGCCGGATGAAAACGCACTTTTACGTCTTTGTGACGTCCACAACATCCCTGTTGCAACAAACATTGCTACAGCAGAAGCACTTATACACAGCCTTGAGCGCGGCGACCTTGACTGGCGCGACGTTATAAGAAAAGGATAAAATTAAAAACAATTAACAACTCTGCCCTTTTTATTGAGTGTGCAGAGTTGTGTTATGATTTTTGGAGGGTTATTAATGGCAGAAACCATAAGATCCATACGCGGTACAAACGATGTACTTCCGCTTGACAGTCGCAAATGGCGCTATATTGAAAATGCTCTGTTTGATGCAGCTGCACTTTTCGGCTTTGAAGAAATAAGAATACCTGTTTTTGAGCATACCGAGGTTTTTTCACGCGGCGTGGGCGATACCACCGACGTTGTTCAAAAGGAAATGTATACCTTTGATGACCGCGGCGGACGTTCAATTACCTTGCGCCCCGAATTTACTGCAGGTGTTATGCGCAGCCTTATTGAGCACGGCGCAGTAAATGGTGCTCTTCCCGTAAAGGTTTGCTATGCGGGCGGCTGTTACCGCTACGAAAAGCCTCAGGCAGGCCGTCTGCGTGAATTCCATCAGTTTGGTATAGAATGCGTAGGCGCAGGTGACTGCTCTGCCGATGCTGAGGTTATTGAACTTGCAAATCATTTACTTACATCTTTGGGGCTTAATGGTATTGCTTTAAAGATTAACTCCATCGGTTGCCCCGAATGCCGTATGGAGTACTACAAAGCCCTTAAAGCCTATTTTGCTGAACATACAAATGAGCTTTGCGGTACCTGCTGCGAGCGTTTAGAGCGCAATCCCATGCGTATTTTAGACTGCAAATCACCCATTTGCTCTGAAATTGCCGAAGGTGCTCCTGCTATAACCGATTATCTTTGCGATGCTTGTAAGGAACACTTTGAGGGTGTACAGGCTCAGCTCAAAGCAATGGGCATTAACTACACTATTGATACCCGGATAGTACGCGGACTTGACTATTATACCCGCACCGTTTTCGAATTTGTTTCAGACGATTTAGGTGCACAGTCCACCGTGCTCGGCGGCGGCAGATATGATGGTCTGCTTTCGATACTTGGCGGTCCTTCAACCCCGGCAGTTGGCTTTGCTATGGGACTTGAACGTCTTATGATGGTACTTGAAGCACAGGGTATTTCTCTGCCTTGCGATAAACGCTGCGACTTATACATAGCACCCATAGGTAATCCAGCTCACGTTGAGGCCTCTCGTCTTTGCAAAATGCTCCGCGATTCCGGTTATTCAGTAGAATGCGATATCGTTGGACGCGGTCTTAAAGCTCAGATGCGTTATGCCAACAAGCTTGGTGCATCCTACACTCTGGTTTTGGGTGACAGCGAGATTGAAAGCAAAAAAGCTGTTTTAAAAGAAATGGAAAGCGGTAATGAAGCCGCTATTGAACTTAATGATAATTTTGTTAAACAATTTAGCAATAGCATAAGCAAATAGTTTGGAGGAAGCTGTTTTGAAATTAGATGTTTTAGGAAATGACAAAAGAACCCATTATTGCGGTACATTAACCCGCGAAAACGAGGGTCAAAAGGTTACAGTATGCGGATTTGTACAGCGCCAGCGCGACTTAGGTCAGCTTATTTTTATTGACCTGCGCGACCGTACCGGTATAGTTCAGCTTGCTTTCGATGAAAAAACCGACCGCGACGTTTTTTCTAAGGCTTTTACTGTTAAAAGTGAGTTTGTTTTGATGGCAATAGGTACCGTGCGTATACGCTCGTCAATAAATAAAGAGATTCCTACTGGCGAGATTGAGATTGAGGTTGAAACCCTTAAAATTCTCGGCGCAGCACAAACTCCTCCTTTTGAAATTCTTAACGACACAGATACAAAGGAAGAATTACGTTTAAAATACCGCTTCCTTGATTTGCGACGTCCCGTATTACAGAACAACATCATGACACGTCACCGTATTGTAAAGCTGGTGCGTGATTATTTTGACCAGAACGGATTTTTGGAGATTGAAACTCCTACCCTTATAAAATCCACACCCGAAGGTGCTCGCGACTATTTAGTACCCTCACGTATCCACGAGGGTTGCTTCTTTGCTTTGCCGCAGTCACCGCAGATTTATAAGCAGTTGCTTATGGTTTCAGGCTTTGACCGCTACATGCAGATTGCACGCTGCTACCGCGACGAAGACCTGCGTGCAGACCGTCAGCCCGAGTTTACACAGATTGACCTTGAAATGTCCTTTGTTGATGTTGACGATGTTCTCACAATAGTTGAGGGCCTTATGCAGCGTATGTTCAAGGAAATTAAAGGTGTAGATGTAAAACTTCCCCTGCCCCGCCTTACATATACTGAGGCTATGGAAAATTACGGCTCAGACAAGCCTGACCTTCGCTTTGATATGAAAATTAAAGACTTATCAGCACTTTGCAACAATACAGGCTTTGGTGTGTTTGATGATACCGTTGCAAACGGCGGCACAGTACGCGCTATTGTTGCTAAAGGCGGCGCAGCAACCTTAACCCGCAAGGAAATTGATAAATTGACTGAGTATGTTCGCGGTATCGGTGCTAAAGGCCTTGCCTTTATTCGTTGGACCGATGAAGCTCCCACCTGTGCTTTTGCAAAATTTATGAGCGAAGATTGCTTTGCAAGCTTTGTATCAGAGCTCTCACTTGAAAAAGGCGACGTTGCTTTAATCATTGCCGATAAGAAGAAAACAGCGCTTTCTGTGCTTGGTGCTTTGCGCGGCGAGGTTGCACGTAAGCTTGATATAATTCCGCAAGATGAGTTCAATCTTTTATGGATTGTTGATTTCCCCTTCTTTGAGTACAACGAAGAAACAGGCAACTACGACGCTATGCACCATCCTTTTACCGCTGTACGCGATGAATGCATTCAGTACCTTGATACCGATCCTGAAAAGGTTTTTGCCAAAGCGTATGACCTTGTTCTAAACGGTGTTGAGCTTTCCAGCGGTTCAATCCGTATTACCGATCCCGTTTTGCAGAAAAAGATGTTCAGCGCTCTCGGTCTTTCGGACGAAGAGGCTTATCAAAAATTCGGCTTTCTGACCGACGCTTTCTCTTACGGCGCACCTCCTCACGGCGGTATGGGTATTGGTCTTGACAGACTGTGTATGCTTATGAGCGGCTGCGACTCTATACGTGATGTTATTGCATTTCCGAAGGTTGCAAACTCTTCAGAGCTTATGAGCGGCGCACCTATGCAGGTTGATAAGAAACAGCTTGACGACCTTAATATTGCCGTAATTAAAAAGGATAAAAATTAAAGCCTGCTAAAGCAGACTTTATAATAACTTTATAATATCTCATAATATCTTTTAACTTTTCTTTTTTCACTGTTAAATCAACATTGTTTTAGAGAAGAGTAAAAAGTAAGTTAAGAGTACAAAAGAAAAAGCCGCTAAAAAGCGACTTTTCTTTTTGGTGCCGCTGACCGGACTTGAACCGGTACGCTGTCGCCAGCGAGGGATTTTAAGTCCCTTGTGTCTGCCTATTCCACCACAGCGGCATGTAAACTATAATAATATATATATCAGGTTATGTCAAGTAAAATTTGATTATTTTGAAGAAAAAATGAAAGGTTTTTATATTATGAAAAAATTAAATTCCGTTATATGTATGCTTATTGCGTTTGCTTTGTTGTTAACAGGCTGCAGCGGCAAAGGCGGCAGCAAAACAATGCTTTACGATTACTCTGATCTTGATAAATATGTAACTTTAGGCAGATACAAGGATATAACTGTTGATTCTTCATCAGATGAGTTTAAAGCTTATATAGATGGAATTATTCAGTCCGACTTATCTGCTGCAGAGCTTTATGAATCACGCGAGCTCACAGAGTCTGACAAGGTTGAAAACGGCGACACCGTTGTTATTGACTTTGTAGGAAAAATGGACGGCAAGGAATTTGATGGCGGTTCATCAACAGATTATCAGCTCACCATCGGTTCGGGCTCAATGATTGAAGGTTTTGAAAGCGGAATTATAGGTGCTTCTCTTAATAAAACGATAACTATTGACCTTAATTTTCCCGACCCGTATCCCAACAACACAGACCTCAGCGGCAAACCTGTTTCCTTTGACGTAACCGTAAAAAGCGGTACAAGAATTACTTACCCCGAAATAACAGAAACCATAGCAAAAGATTTGGAATTTGATTCCAAGACCGATTACGACGAGGATGCAAAAGAGCGTGCCGCACAAAATTACTTATGCGACCTTATTGTTGATTCAAGTGAAATAAAAAGCTACCCGGAAAAAGAGCTTGAGTATTATCTTGAAGAAACCACCGCTTATTATGAGCAAATGTGCGAAACCTACAATATGACTTTTGATGACTTTTTAGCCAACCAGAGTATGACTATGGAGCAATACGAAAAAAACGTTAAAGAAAGCCTTAAGTCCAGCATAGCAACCCAGCTTGTTTTCTATTCAATAGCAAAAAAAGAAAATATTGAGATTACCGATGCCGACACCAATGCCTTCCTTGAAACGGTTGCCGATCAAAACGGTATCACGGCAAATGAAGCTAAAGAACAAATAAACGACGGTGATTTAGAATTCTCTACAATAGTTAAAAAAGTTACTGAATTCTTAATGAAAGAAAACAAAATAATATAATAAAAGAATACGGACTTTTTAAAAAAGTCCGTATTCTTTTATATAACCTTTTTACATATTCCGTTCAGGCAACAGTTATCACAATAAGCTTTTCTTGCGGTGCATACTTCCCTGCCAAACATTACTGCACGATGGCAAAAATTGTTTGATTTTTTTGGCGGTAACAGCTTTTTTAGTTCCATTTCAACTTTACATGCATCCTTAGTTCTAACAAGCCCCAGCCTGTTTGCAAGGCGAATAAGATGGGTATCTGTTACTACCGCAGGCTTGCCGAAAACATCGCCGCATATTAAGTTTGCCGTTTTGCGTCCAACGCCAGACAAGGTTGTCAACTGCTCAATTGTATCGGGAACCTGTCCGCCAAAATTCTCTGTTATTTGTTTACCTATGTTTACAAGGTCTTTAGCTTTTGTTTTATAAAGGCCGCAGGTTTTAATTAATTTCTCAACCTCAGCCACATCAGCATCGGCAAATGCCTTGGCGTCGGGGAATCTTGCAAACAGCGCAGGCGTTACCATATTAACACGCTTATCCGTACATTGTGCGGAAAGCCGCGTTGCAATAAGCAACTGAAACGGGTCAACATAATCAAGCGAGCACTGTGCTTCGGGATATTTTTGCTCCAGAAGTGCAACTGCCTGTAATGCGCGTTCTTTTACTGTCATAATCTTAATCCTTACATTGAAAGCAACATATCGCCTTTGTTAATAAGACGCAATTTACGCATTGCTTCAGATATTGACAAAGCGAGCACAGCAGGCAAAACAATATGCATAACAAGTATTTCAATTAAAACAACTACAGCAGATGTACCGTTTGCTGTCATTGTAGTAAAGGTCTCAATTTGTCCTACAAGGCCTGAGGTGCCCATTCCTGAACCGATGGGACTACATTCCATTTTCACCACAGCCGCGCTTATAGGGCCTAATACAGCGCTTGAGAGTATCGCAGGAAGCCATATAATAGGTTTCTTTACAATATTAGGCATTTGAAGCATTGATGTGCCTATACCCTGCGCAATCAAACCGCCAAATCTATTCTCTCTGTAGCTTGCAACAGCAAAGCCTATCATATTGCAGCAACAGCCTATAACAGCAGCACCCGCTGCAAGACCGTTTAAGTTCATAGCAACACCTATTGCCGCTGATGATATAGGCAGAGTCAGCAATATACCCATAACTACCGCAACAATTATACCGCCTATAACGGGCTGCTGCTGAACATTGTAGTTAACAATACCGCCTACCCATTTCATAAATTCTGAAATAGGGGGGCCTACAAGATAACCCGCAACCGCTCCGGGTAATATTGAAACAAGCGGAGTAAGCACTATATCAAGCTTTGTTTTACCTGCAATCAGGTTGCCAAATTCAATTGCAACATAAGCAGCAATAAAAGCTCCCAAAGGCTCGCCGGGTTTGCCTAAAGCAAAGCCCTCAATTGCAAGGCTCGGGAAAGCACCAATAATACCTGCAACCGCAGCAGCAATTGAAACAAGAGGCGACTGCTTTAATTTAACAGCAACGCCTACACCTATACCTGCACCGGTAATTGTTTTTGCGACATTGCCTATGGCAGTTAAATATGTACCCACTATGCCTGGAACAAAGGAGCCTATCTGGCAAATAATTGTTCCAATTATAAGGGTTGAAAATAGACCTAATGCCATCCCGCTTAGACCGTCAATAAAAATGCGGTTAAGAATTTTTCTTATTGTTTTCATAAAACCATTTCATTCCTTTATAAATATTAACAATAATTATATGACAACCTTCTTATTTAGTCAAGTTTTTTGAAACCCTCGCCTAAAATTTCTGTAGCGCCTGCCACCACCATAAACGCATCGGGGTCGGCATTTTTTACAGCCTGACGAAATTTTGTAACCTCATATGCGCGAATTGCACATAAAACAACAAAATTTTTGCTGTTTGTGTAGGCACCCATTGCCGATATTACTGTAACACCACGCTCAAGCTGCCTGGTAAGACATGATGCCAGCTTTTCATTTTTTGTTATTACATAAATCAGGTTGCCCTTATCGACTCCGTAAAGCACATAATCAATCATTACAGAACAAATAAATATACTTATTACGGTATATAATCCGCTTTGCAGACTTTTATATACTATCATGGAAAGTAATATCACAAACGCATCCATAATAAGCACAAGTCTGCCTATTGTAAGATGTTGTGATTTTCTGTTTATAAGCTTTGCAATAATATCCACGCCGCCTGTAGTTGCGCCGCGCAAGAATACAACAGCAAGACCAACACCCATAAGTATTCCGCCAAAAACACTTGCAAGCACTCCGTCAAGCTGTAATTGCGGCAAAAAACGCTCTGTTATTTCAAGCGTTACCGATACAATAACCGTTGCCGCTCCGGTTTTTAATATAAATATACCGCCAAGCAGCTTATAGGCAATTATCAGGATTGGTATATTTATTACAAACACCATAAAGCCTGTGGGAACACCCAACAGCGTTTTTATTATTGCGGCAATACCTGTTATACCGCCTGGTGAAATATTGTTTGGTATAGCAATCATTGTAACCGCTATAGAATAAATAAAACAGCCTGCCGTATAATACAGCAGGTCTGTTAATATTGATTTTACATTTTTCATAGCAATCACCTAATTATATATTGCCCGAAAACGTCTCCCATATTTCATTAAATAAAATTTCTGTTCGCTCTATTTGCCCGTCAAGATATAAATATCCAAACATAGCCTCTAACCCTGTAGCCCTATGATAATCAACAGATGTTGCACTTTTGGGCACTTTAACGTGAGCATTTCTGCCGCGCTTGAACACATCTATTTCTTTCTGTGTAAGCAAAGGCTCAATTGTATCCATAGCATGCGCCTGTGCCACAGCGCTTACAAGCTTTACTGAAAGCTCGTGTAGCTGTCCTGCAGGGCGGTTAACCTCTGCCAGAGCTTTTCTTACAAGCAAGCCGTAAACACCGTCACCAACAAAAGCAAGCGTACCGGGACTTAAAGTATCAACCTTCATATATTAGCTCCCTTACGGAATATACTCAAACTCAATATCGTAAACAGAAACGGTATCTCCTTCCTTAATACCTTTTTTCTTTAAAGCATCAATTATACCTGTCTGTATAAGCACACGCTGGAAATACTGCAAGGAATCATATTCATCAGGATCTATATCCTCTAACACACGAAGCAGCCACGGCGCTTCAATAATATAAATACCTTGATGAACCGTAATTTCAAAGCTGCGTTTATTGGATTTTGTTATATCCTCCATCGGCTTGGGCTCGGCTTCATAACGCTTGATAAGCGGTAATTTTGAAAGCTCCTGAGCTGTATATTTTATGAGGTCTGTACAACCCTCACCTATAGGAGCCATTATTTTATAAAAAGCATAGCCTTTTTCCTTAAAATAAGTTTCAAGTTGCTCTAACTGTTCATCGGTTGCCAAATCACATTTGTTTGCTGCAACAATCTGCGGTTTTTTGCTTAAATCTTCGTTATATTCCAAAAGCTCTGCGTTAATCTTTTCAAAATCTTCAATGGGGTCGCGGCCCTCGCTGCCCGAAGCATCTATTACATGTATCAGCAAACGGCATCGCTCAACGTGACGCAAAAACTCGTGTCCAAGACCAATGCCCTTGCCCGCGCCTTCAATAAGACCGGGAATATCCGCCATAACAAAAGATGTTCCCTCTTCAACCCTTACTACACCAAGTACAGGTGACAGTGTTGTAAAGTGATAGTTTGCAATTTTTGGCTTTGCTTCGCTAACGACAGAAATCAAAGTAGATTTACCAACATTGGGAAAACCAAGCAAGCCTACATCGGCAAGCAGTTTTAATTCCAATACTGCTTCAACCTCTTCGCCGGGGTTACCCTTTTTGGCAAAGCGGGGTACCTGACGTGTGGGTGTTGCAAAGTGTGAGTTGCCCCAACCGCCGTTGCCGCCCTTGGCAATAATCACAGGCTCATCATCAAAAATATCGGCAATGATTCTTCCTGTTTCGGCTTCTTTTACGAGAGTACCGCGCGGCACTTTAATTATAAGGTCTGGCGCACTTTTACCGTTGCAGCGGGATGTGCCGCCGTTAGCGCCGTTCTGGGCAACATATTTACGTTTATATCTAAAATCTGCAAGAGTGGACAAATTATTATCTGCCACAAACACAACATTGCCGCCCCGACCGCCGTCACCGCCGTCAGGTCCGCCTGCTGCTACATATTTTTCACGGTGAAATGAAACAGCGCCGTTGCCGCCGTTACCCGCTTTCAAATACACCTTGGCTATATCTGCAAACATATATTATCCCCTTATAAGGGTAGAGCGAATCGTCCAACACCTTTTTAAAAAGGCAAATTTTCGCTCATCCTTTGTTAAAATACTCGGTAATCCGACAGCCAATCAAGAGACCGAATTGCTGAAAGGCGCCGAAATTCCGCCATTTTAGGCAGGTCCGTATTATTTTTGTTACCCTACCCTTATTATTTCACAAAAACGGGCCGTCTTACAAAACTGTAAGGCAACCCGTTTAATAATTCTTATTTAATTTAATAAAGCTTATTGCTCAACAGCGTAAATGCTAACCTGTTTTCTGTCACGGCCTAAACGCTCAAACTTAACCTTACCGTCAATTAAAGCGAAAAGTGTGTCATCAGAACCACGGCCTACATTGTTGCCGGGATGAAAGTGCGTTCCTCTCTGGCGAACAATGATGTTGCCAGCTAAAACAAACTGACCGTCAGCACGCTTAAGACCCAGACGCTTAGAGTTGCTGTCACGTCCGTTCTTGGTGGAACCCATACCTTTTTTGTGAGCAAATAACTGAATGTTTATCTTTAACATTTTGTTATACCTCCATAATAATTGCAAGATTGTCCGGATATTGTTGACTTAACTGCTCAATGTGGATGTAAAATCCTTTTAATACTGTCTGACATTCCTGCTGTTTTGACTGTATTTTTACAATCATTTTAGCATCGTCCAAAGTAATATCGGCCTTAGCTCCCACTACCTCAGTAACAGTGTTTGCTGCCATATATGCCGACGACGAAACCGCCGCACATACAAGCTTGCCGTCATTGTCAGCCGCTGACACAGTACTGTGTCCGTCAACCGAAAAACCGGTAATGCTACCGTTTTGCTTAAAGAAAACTACTTTTGTCATTGTTTAAATTAAGCAATAGTGTTAATTTGTACCTTTGTGTAGGGCTGTCTGTGGCCCAGCTTGCGCGAGCTGCTCTTCTTGGGCTTGTAGGTGAAAACGTTGATCTTCTTACCCTTCCCCTGCTTAAGAACTACTGCGGTAACAGAAGCATCTTTAACGTAAGGCTTACCAACCTTTAAAGTTTTACCGTTGCTTACAGCAATAACCTTGTCAAATACTACTTCAGCATCCTGCTCAGCGTCCAGCTTCTCAACGAAAATAACGTCACCGCTCTGTACACGGTACTGTTTTCCGCCTGTTTCTATAATTGCATACATCTTTCTTCGGCACCTGCCTTGTTTTCGAGTCTCGCTACTGTCAGGCGTGCGCAAAGGCGCAACTTCATATCTGCCCACAATAAGCGGCTTTACTACTATACCATTATCAAAATCAAATGTCAAGCCTTTTTTGTTTTATTGTCCTTACTTGCATTTATTATTTGTATAATGTATAATTATGGCATTAAAGGTTGTTTTGAAACGGAGTTTTTTATTTTGATTATATTGTCAGTTGACGTGGGCGACGTCCGCACAGGCGTTGCCGTTAGCGATAAAAGCGAAAGCTTTGCTTTCCCCCGGGGCGTTATCACAGAGCGCCGCCGAGAAGTGCTTATAGAAAAGCTTTGCGAAACAGCAAAAAACGAAAAAGCAGAGCTTATTGTTGTGGGATACCCCAAAAATATGGATGGCAGTGAGGGCTTTAAAGCGCAGGAATGTGCCGCCGTTGCCGAGCGCTTGCAGGAAGCCAGCGGTATAAAAACAGTACTTTGGGATGAGCGTTGCACAACAGTAAGCGCCCATACTTACTTAAACTATACCGATACGCGCGGCAAAAAGCGCAAAGAGGTTGTTGATACTGTTGCCGCTGTTATTATTCTTGAAGATTATATGAAATTCAGAAAAACGCAGGCTTAAATATAACCAAAGCTGCAGGGCTTGCCGCCCTTCTCGTAATCGGGGCACAAGCGGTCCTCTTTTTTCAACACACAGCATCTCATTATGCTGTTTTCACCAAAGCGTTTTCTTATATCAAACATTTTAGCTTCAAGGGCATCCCTTCGGATGTCCTTTTTTATATCGCTGAAAATATCGGTCTGCCAGCCGTCAGGCTCGTTTGTCAGATGCGTGACCCTCACTCCTACCGAGCGGAAAGGATAAGAAAAATCGCAATTTTTTATAAATAAGTCAATCGCCTTATCGGCTAGATCTTTTGACAGTCTTACAGGACGCGGCAGTTTTTCGCCGAACTCTCTTACCACAAGGTTACAGTCACGCACGTGAAGTACTACCCCGCCTGCATACAGACCTTTTTCCCGAAGCTGACGCGCAACATCTTCCGCAAGTACAATAAGCACATTAAACAATATTTGCATATCGGTTATGTCCTGCACACAGGTTACCGACCTGCCGATGCTTTTAGGAGTTTCCATTGTGTGAAAGCCAAAGTTAATATCGCTGCAGTTACCGTTTGCTATTTTATAAAGCTGTTCACCGTTTTTACCAAACCGAAGTTTTAATATATTAACATCACATTTTGCAAGGTCTCCAACCGTAAACACACCCATATCGGCAAGCCGCCTTACCGTGCTTGGGCCTATACCGATAAGCTGGTTAACACGCTGCGGCCATATTATATTTTTTACATCCTGCCTGCCGATAACTGTTACTGCATCAGGCTTTTTATAATCAGAGCCAAACTTTGCAAACACCTTATTAAAGCTTACCCCAACAGAGATTGTAACACCCAGCTCACGCTTTATACGTGTGCTTATTTCTTTGGCAATATGCTCTCCGTCGCCAAACAGCAATGCACTTGCACCAACATCAAGCCAGCATTCGTCAATACCAAACGGCTCAACAATATCAGTAAAGTCGCCGTATATTGAGCGTGCCGCCTGCGATACGGTCTTATATCGGTTATAGTTGGGTGGAACTGTTACAAGCTCGGGGCATTTTTGGCGCGCTTTCCATATGACCTCCCCCGTTTTGATATTGCAAGCTGCTGCGGCAGGATTTTTTGCCAAAACAATACCGTGCCGTTCTTCAATATTACCGCAAACAGCAACAGGCAAATTTCTTATTGTGGGGTTGTCAAGACATGCGACCGAAACAAAAAAAGTGTTAAGGTCACAGTGTAAAATAACAGGCTCCATATTTCCTCCGAGAACATTTGTTCTTTTTCTGTTGTGATATTATATCACCGCAAAACAAAAAAGTAAAGAGGAAAAATATGTAGAAAATAAAAAAGTGAGCCAAAAGGCTCACTTTTAATTTTATTATTCAGCTGCTTCTTCTGTGGGTGCTTCTACAGCTTCCTCTACGGGAGCTTCTTCTGTTGTTTCCTCAGCAGGAGCTTCGGAATCAAGTGCGCGGATTGAGAGGCTTATGCGCTTTTTCTCTTCATCAATACCGATGATTTTAACATCGACCTTATCGCCAACAGAAAGCTCATCCTGCGGTTTCTCAATGTGCTTATTAGCAATCTGAGAAATGTGGATAAGACCGTCAACACCGGGAAGAATACGTGCAAAAGCACCATAAGGTGTAACGTTTACAATTGTTACGTTGATAACATCGCCAACATTATTGTTCTCTGTGAACTTAAGCCACGGATTGTCCTCAGGCTTTTTATAGCCAAGAGAAATTTTCTTAGCGTCTTTATCAAGAGCCTTTACGTAAACTTCAATGGTATCACCCACGCAAACAACCTCTGACGGATGCTTAATGCGTGACCAAGACAGTTCTGAGATATGTACCATACCGTCAACACCGCCAAGGTCAACGAATGCACCGTAGCCTGTGATTGACTTAACTTTACCTGTGTATCTGTCGCCCACAGCAATGGTCTCCCAAAGCTTTGCGCGTTCTGCGCGCAACTCATCACGAAGCACAAGTCTTATAGAACCTACTGCTCTGCGACGACGTCCGCGCTGTTCAGCCTTAAGAATCTTAAAGGAAACCTTTTTATTTTTAAGCTGTTCAATAGGTTCATCACGTGAGATGGTTGCGTGGGAAGCGGGAACAAATACTCTTGCTGCGTTTGTTGCAACGACTACACCGCCGCCTACAATCTCAGTAACAACACCCTCAAGAATCTCACCGGATTTTTCGGCCTCTACTATCTTATCCCAGCCGGCAATTGCATCAAAACGACGCTTTGAAAGCATAACCGTTCCTTCCTGGTCATTAGTACGCATAATGATCAGGTCAAGCACGTCACCCGCCTTAACTTCCTCTACAAGATTAATTGTAGGATCATTAGAGAACTCTGCAGCTGTGATGTAACCTGCAAGGCCTCTGCCAATATCAACCTGTACTTCAGTTGAATTAACACTAAGGACAGTGCCCTTAACCTTCTGGTTATCTGTCAAATTGCTGAGGGAAGCTTCCATTGCTTCCTCATCTGTCATTTCCTCAAAAGTTTTAGTAACAGTTTCTTTTTCCTCCAACTGTTCCTCAACCGCCTGCAAATTTTCCGACATGGTTTTTGTAACCTCCTTTATTATCGCAGCGGGAGTTGATGCACCCGCTACAACGCCAACGCATTCACACACCTTAAAGGTATCAACATCCAGCTCAGCCGCCGTTTCAACCAAAACGGTTTTATCACAACATGCTTTGCAGATATCATACAGCTTTACTGTATTGGAACTGTGACGTCCACCCACAACAATCATAGCATCGCAAACGTCTGACAACTCCATTGCTTCGCTCTGCCTTGCTGAGGTAGCATTACATATTGTATCAAAAAGATTTGCATTTGTACATACTTTTTTTACGATTTTTTGAGATTTTTCCCATATTTTTGCGTTTATTGTAGTCTGACAGACCACTGTAAGCTCATCTTTTTGAAGATTTGGATGATTTTTTAGCAAATTTTGCAGTTCTGTGTCATCGGCAAAGACATATACTTCATCCTTACAATGTCCCATTATACCTATAACTTCTTTATGGTTTTTGTCGCCTGCAATTAAAACACTGCCTTTTGCAGCCGCAACAATCTTATGTATTTTAGCTACAAACGGACAGGTTGCATCAACTATTTCAACCCCAAGCCTCTTTGCTTTTTCATACACATCGGCGCCTACGCCGTGCGAACGTATAACAAGCGTTTGGTCCTTACCAACCTGCTCGGGTTCTTCAACGGTGCGCACACCATTTTGCTGTAATTCTTCAACAAGCTGAGGGTTGTGAATAATGGGGCCTAATGTACAAACCTCTTTTCCGCTGTCAAGCAAATCATACACCGTTTGTACGGCACGGTTAACACCAAAGCAAAAGCCAGCGGTTTTTGCGAGTATTATTTTCAATGCTTCATCTCCCAAAGGATTTTAATGCGCTCCATTACATAGTCTATTGTTCCCTGCAGCCCAGCATCACTCTTTTTTATTTCTTTTAAGGTTTCGTAAGGTATTACATCGCCGCAGCGTATAGTTGTTTTTGAAAAAAGCTTTGCATTGCCTTCACGGTATATTGAAATGGGAACAATAGGTGATTTTGTTCCAACAGCAATAAGCGCGGCGCCTGCTTTACCCTGCTGAATCTCACCCGTTTTGGAGCGTGTGCCTTCTGGAAAAATACAAAGCAACCCTTCATTTTTCAAAACGTTCTGTGCTTTTTTTATTGCACCGAAATCATTGCCGTCCCTGTCCACAGGGAAAGAGCCTGCCTTGTAAAAAAGATATCCCAAAATTTTATTATTAAAAAGCTCTTTTTTTGCCATAAAGCAGATTTGTCTGTTTTTACAGCAAACTGCAAGCATAACCGCATCCCAAGCAGATGTATGATTGCAGCATATAACAGCCCTTCCGTTTTGCGGTATTTTATCAAAATCTATATCGCGATATCTGAAAATAACTCTGCTTACCGCCAGAACAATAATTCTTATAATTTTATATGCAGTTAACATTTACATTCTTTCCTTTACCGTTTTAACAAGCAGCTCAAGCGACTGCTCAAAGGTGTTTCCCGAGGTATCAAGAATAATTGCATCATCGGCAGGCTTTAATGGCGCTATTGCCCTATTTGAATCATTATGGTCACGCTTTAGCATATCCTGATATACATCTTCATAATTTGTCTGTACACCCTTTTGTACCAGCTCTTCATATCTTCTTTTAGCGCGGCTTTCGGGTGATGCGGTCAGGAAAATTTTAATGTTTGCATTAGGCAGTACTACTGTGCCTATATCTCTGCCGTCCATTACAACATTAAACTTTTTTGCCATTTCCCTTTGCATTTCAAGCAAAAAAGCACGTACACAAGGCAGCGCAGAAGATTTTGATGCCATCATTGAAACATCTTCAGTACGAATAAGGTCTGTTACATCCTCCCCGTCGAGCATCATAATCTGCATGTTGTCATCATACTCAATATCCACAACTGTGTTTTTAAGCATTTGCTCTATTTTGTCGGCATTATCGGCAGTAAGACCGCTTCTTAATATTTTTACAGCTACCATTCTGTAAATTGCACCTGTATCAACATACCGAAAGCCGATTTTGGCTGCCACTTTGCGCGATAATGTGCTTTTGCCTGCACCTGCAGGTCCGTCTATTGCAATTGATATCATTTTTAACACCATTTATACTTTCAAACATTCTGACCGGCAAGACGACCGGTTGAAAAAGCTATTTGTAAATTGTATCCGCCTGTGCAGGCGTCAACATCAATTATTTCCCCCGCAAAAAACAGTCCCGAAATCAAACGCGACTGCATATTGGACGGACATATTTCCTTTACAGCTATACCTCCCGCGGTTATTATTGCCTCTTCAATAGGGCGAAGCTTTTTTACGGTAAGCTTTAATTCTTTTATTGTATCAACAAGGGCGCCTCGCTGCTCCTTGCTTATTTTATTAACTGTTATATTCTCATCCAATCCCGCAATTTTTATTATTACAGGTATCATACTTTTAGGCAATAATTCAACCAGAGCGTTGCAAAGCTTTTTATTTGAAAACTTTGCAAAATCACGCAGCACACGATCATCCAACTTTTTATGGTCAAGCGCGGGTTTCAAATCAATTACTATTTCCCATCTGCAATTTAAATCTTTTATGTATGCCGATGCACTCAAAACAAGCGGACCCGATACGCCGCTGTGGGTAAACAGCATTTCTCCGCGGTCACAGAATACCGCCTTTTTTGAGCCTTGCTTTGTTAATGTGACATCAACATTTTTTAAAGACAGTCCCGCAAGGCTTGCGCAAAAACTTTCGCGGGTTTCAACACCTACAAGTGAAGCCTTGGGCTCAACCACAGTATGTCCAAGCTTTTGTGCTATTTCATAGCCGTCACCCGTTGAGCCTGTAAGCGGATAAGATTTGCCGCCCGTTGCAAGAATAACGCTGTCTGCCACAATTTCTCTGCCGCTTTGACAAATAACGGCAGTCACTCGTCCGTTTTGTGTCTTAATTTCTACCGCGCTTTCATTTAAAATTTTTACACCGCTCATTTTAACAAATCCGACTAGAGCATCAACAACATCAACTGCCTTATCTGATACCGGGAAAACCCTGTTGCCCCTTTCGGTTTTAAGCGGAACTCCTGCATTTTCAAAAAATTCCATTGTATCCTTCGCGGTAAAGTTATTGAAAGCAGAGTATAAAAACTTGCCGTTAGTACGCACCGCCGACATCAATCCGTTTACATCGGTATTGTTTGTAAGGTTGCATCTGCCCTTGCCCGTTATCATTATCTTACGAGCACAGCGCGGCATTTTTTCTAAAACGATTGTATCGGCGCCGTTTTGTGCCGCAGTAGCTGCCGCCATTAAACCTGCAGCTCCACCGCCTATTACAACTAATCTTTTTTTCATCGGCGGTTTCCTTTCAACATACCGTAAACTGTAGGATGCAAACGTGTCATATAAAACTGTACCACACCGTTTATACCATAATCGTACAACAAAAATACAACATTTGCAACCAAAACTGCGCCTAAAATATAAATATTTGAGAGTTCTGTTTCCTTAAAAGGTATTGATACGGCAAAGTTTAACATAAAAAAAGACAGCGCTGCCGCGGCATTAAAGCACAAATGTTTAAATGCCACGCACAAAGCTGTGTTTTTTATTTTTTCTATAACCGCTTTCAAAATGGGATAATACCCCAAAAAACAAACAAAAAGCACCTTGGAATAAGGCTCGGCAAACAGCAGCGCAAAAACCGCTGTAACCAAAAAGGTTAAAAAAGCCTTTGTTTTTGAAAGCTCTATAACAGGAACCACAAACAAAACGCCCGCAAGCGCCGCGCTTGCATAAGTAATATAAGGAATGTATGAAGCCAACATAACAACACTTGAAAGCGCAGCAATAGCCGCACAAAAAGTAATTGATTTAACCGGTTTCACCAAAATCACTCCTACACCAATTTAACAACAGCGAATAAAATCTCCGCCCATACATTCACAACAACAGTCTGCACAGTAAAGCGATGTGCAAACATCACAAGAATTACAACTTCCGCCCATATTGCCATTTGAACGGTACGGATTATTTCCATAACTATTTTGACTTTGAATACGGGCAAACGCCTCGCGATACTCAGGATTTGTTGGGTCCATACGGCAAGCCGCCGCAAAGCTGGTATAAGCCTGATCTATCCAGCCGCGTTTATATTGAACAGTACCGTTAAGAAAATACCATTCGGCATTACGGTTGCCTACTGCAACGCCGTCAAGCAGCTCCTGCGCCTGCTCAATTTTGTTCTGCGAAATTAAAGAACGAATATCCGCAAAGGGTGAATTTGCATTGTTATAATTTGTATTGTAAGAATTACCCCGGTGCTTTCTTTCATTAACTATCTGATCATATGCCGCATTAATCTCACGCATTTTTTCTCCCGCTAGGTCTGATAACGGGTTATCCGCATAATTATCGGGATGATACTTTTTTGCAAGCTCCCTGTATGCTTTTTTTACCTCGTCGTCACTTGCGTTGCGTGACACGCCTAAAATTGAATAAGGATCTTTCATATTTCGGTTAGCTCCTTTTCCATAGTATCCTCTAATCCCACATAAAGAATATTACCTAAAATATCCTTAAATTTTTTAATATCTAACAGCTCAAATGCCGCTCTTGCACGGGTTATGCAAAAAGCTAAATTTGCCCTCGCCCTGCTTTGACAATCCTCGCTGTCGCTAAGCGGATTGTATCTGCCTTTTTTAGTATCTTCTTTAAAGTCACAAACTGCATCCATTATATATACCCATCTGCCGATTTTTTCGCCAAGCTCATAAAGGACACGGTCATCACCGTAAGAGTTATGCGCAAACAGTTTTGCCAAAAACTCACCCGACGGAGCTGCGGCAAGGTCTAAGTCTTTACAGTTTTTCGCTTCCAGAGCCGATTGCTTTTGCATATACTCTTGTGCGGCATCGGCAACGGCGGGATATTTTTTTGCTGCCTTTTTATAGGAAGGAGCAAAAAACGGCTTTGTTAACATATAGCCAAACCGCTTTATTCCCCGCTCATCCTTTATATTATCATCAATTTTGTGCTTGGTGAGTATTACCAGTGCGGCTGCGGGCAGCTCCATACTGCTGTTGCAATCTTTACAATAAGTACATTTTTTCAAAAAATTGCAAACACAAGCCTTGTGCTCGGTTCCCGCAAAGCCCTCCTGCTGTGACATTATAAGCAAAGCCAAAAAAGTAAAATCATAACTTAACATTAAACGTGCAGCAAAACCGTACTCTTTCCCCAAAAAACGACACAAAGAGCAGTAAACCGCTTTGTACATTTCATATTCTTTTACCTTAAGCTCAGGCTTTGATGCCCGCACATATCCAAACACGGCAGTTCTCCAATAATGTTTTTATATATTTTAGCCCAAAATTTGAACACAGTAGTTAATAATGTGTAAATAGTTAAAGTATTTCCTTTAAAAATTGTCCCGTATATGACTTTTTACACTTTGCCACCTGTTCAGGTGTACCTGTGCAAACCAACTTGCCGCCCTTGTCGCCGCCCTCAGGACCCAAATCAATAATATGGTCGGCAGATTTTATAACATCAAGATTGTGTTCTATAACCACCACAGTATTGCCTGCATCAACAAGCAAATTCAAAACATTTATAAGTCTGTGAACATCGGCAGAATGTAAGCCGGTTGTAGGTTCATCAAGAATATAAACCGTCTTGCCTGTACTGCGTTTTGAAAGCTCAGTTGCAAGTTTTACTCTCTGCGCTTCACCGCCCGAAAGGGTTGTTGCAGGCTGACCCAATTTAATATACCCCAGACCGACATCAAACAAGGTCTGTAAACGGCGCTGTATTTTGGGGATGCCGCCAAAAAAGCTTAGCGCTTCTTCAACGGTCATCTCAAGCACCTCATAAATATTTTTGCCTTTATATTTTACGTTAAGAGTTTCACGGTTGTACCTCTTGCCACCGCAAACCTCACAAGGAATGTAAATATCAGGCAAAAAGTGCATTTCTATTTTTATTATACCATCGCCCTCACAAGTTTCGCATCTGCCGCCGCGCACGTTAAAGGAAAAGCGTCCTGCGTTATATCCCTTTGCTTTTGCATCCTTTGTTTGTGCAAACAACTCTCTTATATCATTGAACACACCTGTGTATGTGGCAGCGTTTGAGCGCGGTGTTCTGCCAATGGGCGCTTGGTTTATATCAATAACCTTATCAGCATTTTCAATGCCGTCTATACCGTCGCAATCTCCCTGAATATGCCGTGCTCCGTTAAGCTTAACCGCAAGCTTACTGTACAAAACATCATTAACAAGCGATGATTTACCCGAGCCCGAAACACCTGTTACACAAACAAACTTGCCCAAGGGTATTTCAACATCTATATTTTTTAAATTATGCTGACGGGCGCCGTGTATTATTATACTTTTACCGTTGCCCTGCCTGCGTTTTGCGGGCACCTCAACCGCTTTGCGTCCTGTAAGATAATCACCTGTAATGGACTCTTTGCAGTTTTCAATATCCTGCAATGTTCCTGCGCAAACCACTTTTCCGCCGTGAATGCCGGCACCTGGACCTATATCAACAATATAGTCCGCTGTACGCATTGTGTCTTCATCATGCTCCACAACAATAACTGTATTACCCAAATCACGAAGCTGGCACAGGGTTTTAAGCAGCTTGCTGTTATCGCGCTGATGCAAGCCTATACTTGGCTCGTCAAGAATATACACAACGCCCATAAGCGAAGATCCTATCTGGGTTGCCAGCCTTATACGCTGACTTTCACCGCCCGAAAGGGTGCCTGAAGAACGGGACATTGTAAGATAATCAAGACCTACATTTTTTAAAAACTGCAAGCGCGAATTTATCTCTTTTATAATAGGCTCAGCAATTTTGCGGTGACTGCTTGAAAGCTCAAGGTTTTCAAAAAACAAAATTGCGTCATCAACCGCCAAATCACTAACCTGTTTTATATTTTTGCCGCCTACGGTTACCGCCATTATTTCTTTTTTAAGTCTTCCGCCGCGGCAGGTGGGGCAGTTATGCTCTGCCATCTTCTGCTCAATCTCGTGACGGGAAAATTCACTTGTAGTTTCTTTGTAACGACGTTCAAGATTGTTTATTACGCCCTCAAACTCGGCATAATATTCTCCGCCGCCCCAATCAGAGTTGCGGGAAAACTTTATTTTTTCACCTTTAGAGCCGTATAAAATAATATCTTTTATATCTTGCGGCAAATCCTTATAAGGTGTATCAATATCAAATCCGTAATGCTTTGCAAGACCCTTAAACTGCATCAGAGCAAGCGAGTCATGCTTTTCGCCGTTCCAGCTGCCGCCGCAGCTCCAGCCCATCGCATGAATGGCGCCCTGCGGCAAGGAAAGAGACGGGTCGGGAATAACAAGAGTTTCTTCAACCTTTAACAAAAATCCAATACCGCTGCAGGTTGGACAAGCGCCCATAGGATTGTTAAAGGAAAACATAGTAGGCGAAAGATCAGGTATGCTTATTCCGTGCTCTTCGCAGGCATAGTTTTTTGAAAAATGCAATTCCCCTGCATTATCGGTAACAACCGTTAAAAGTCCGCCCGAAAGATTTGTTGCCGTTTCAATACTGTCGCTCAGTCTTGATTTTACAGAACCAGACAGTACAAGCCTGTCCACAACAACCTCTACAGTATGTTTTTTGTTTTTTTCTGGTTTTATTTCTTCAGACAAATCATATATAATGCCGTCAACACGCACGCGGACATATCCTGATTTTTCAGCCGCCTCTAGCTCTTTTTTGTGCTCGCCTTTGCGGTTTATAACAACGGGTGCAAGTATCTGTAGCCTTGTTCCCTCGTCCAGCTCGCACACTCTGTCAACAATCTGGTCAACAGACTGTCCTGAAATTTCTTTGCCGCAAACGGGGCAATGAGGGATACCGATTCTTGCAAAAAGCAATCGCAGATAGTCATATATCTCCGTAACTGTACCCACTGTTGAACGCGGATTTTTAGAGGTGGTTTTCTGGTCTATTGATATTGCGGGTGACAAGCCCTCAATCAAATCAACATCGGGCTTTTCCATCTGTCCCAAAAACATTCTTGCGTAAGAGGAAAGCGACTCAACATAGCGGCGCTGGCCCTCTGCATAAATGGTGTCAAAGGCAAGAGAAGACTTGCCCGAGCCCGAAAGACCTGTAAACACCACAAACTTGTCACGCGGGATATCTATATCAATATTTTTAAGGTTGTGCTCTCTTGCACCTCTTACAGTAATCTTATCAAGCGCCATTTTTATTGTTTTCCCTCTTTTAATTTTGCTATTCTGTCACGCAGGTACGCCGCTTGCTCAAATTCCAACATAGCTGCCGCCTGCTTCATTTGCTTGGAAAGCCTTGTAATAAGCTCTTCCCTGTCTTTTTTTGAAAGCTTTGAATCAGACGCGTCGTCAACCTTTTTACCCATACCGATAACATCGTGTATTTCCTTGATAACGGTTTTGGGTACTATACCGTTTTGTTTATTATACGCCTGCTGAATAGTGCGTCTGCGTTCGGTCTCGGTTATGGCATATTCCATAGAAGGCGTTACGGTATCGGCATACATTATAACACAGCCCTGAGCATTTCTTGCCGCACGGCCTATTGTTTGTATAAGCGAGGTACCGCTGCGCAAAAAGCCTTCCTTGTCTGCATCAAGTATTGCCACAAGGGATACCTCAGGCAAGTCAAGTCCCTCACGCAGCAGGTTTATACCGACAAGCACATCAAACTTACCTTGACGTAAGTCACGTATTATTTCCATACGCTCAACCGTATCAATACCGTGATGCATATAACGCACCTTAATATTGGCTTCTGCTAAAAAGTCGGTTAAGGCTTCTGCCATTTTTTTGGTTAAAGTGGTCACGAGTACACGCTCGTTCTTTGCGGTGCGTATATTAATCTGCGATATTAAATCATCAATTTGTCCCTCAACGGGCTTTACAATAATCTGCGGGTCAACAAGCCCTGTAGGACGTATCACCTGCTCAACCGTTTGAGCAGCCTTACTCTGCTCTAACATACCGGGGGTGGCAGAAACAAATACAGCCTGATTGATTTTACTGTAAAACTCATCAAAATCCAAGGGACGATTATCATAAGCGCTTGGCAATCGAAAGCCGTAATCTACAAGATTTTTCTTTCTTGCCTTATCGCCGCCGTACATACCGCGCGCCTGAGGCAACGAAACGTGTGACTCATCCACAAACAATACAAAATCGTCAGGAAAATAATCAATAAGCGTAAACGGCTTACTGCCGGGCGGACGGCGTGAAAGCACTCGGGAATAGTTTTCAACACCTTTACAGGTACCAATCTCGCGCAGCATTTCAATATCGTATTCCGTACGCTGACGTATACGCTGTGCTTCAATCAGCTTACCCTGCTCTGTGAACAATTTTACCTGCTCCTCCATTTCGGCGCGGATTTCATCGATAGCATCTGTCATTTTATCAGGCGGAACAATATAATGCGACGCAGGATATATTGCAACATGCGGTACGGTCAATTTTGCTTTGCCCGTTACCACATTTATTTCACTTAAACGGTCAATTTCATCACCAAAAAACTCTATGCGCAAAGCGGTTTCGTTTGCATAGGCGGGATAAACCTCAACAACGTCACCGCGCACGCGGAATTTATTACGCGTAAAATTGACATCGTTACGTTCGTACTGCAAATCAACAAGTCGGCGAAGCAGCCTGTCCCGCTCCATATGCATACCGCAACGCAGTGAAATAACCATACTGCGGTAATCTATAGGGTTACCAAGGCTATAAATACAGGAAATGCTTGCAACAATAATAACATCACGGCGCTCTGACAGAGCGCAGGTAGCAGAGTGCCTCAATTTATCAATTTCATCATTTATTGATGAATCCTTTTCAATATAAGTATCAGTTCCCGGTATATACGCTTCGGGCTGATAATAGTCGTAATAGGAAACAAAATATTCCACCGCATTTTCCGGGAAGAATTCGCGGAACTCCGAGCAAAGCTGTGCGGCGAGTGTTTTATTGTGAGCGAGAACTAATGTCGGGCGGTTTACATTCGCGATAATATTTGCCATAGTAAAGGTCTTGCCCGAGCCGGTCACACCCAGCAAAACCTGCTCTTTTAAGCCGTTTTTGATACCTTCGGTTAACTTCTTTATAGCTTCAGGCTGATCACCTGTCGGCTTGTATTTCGAATGTAAAATAAACGTATCCGGCACGTTCTCACTCCTATCTTTTTCAATTATTTTCTGTAGTTTTCTCTCTATAAATTCACTTAAAATTCGCTCGAAAAGTTGGTGAATAGGCAATTACACGAATTTAGGTCACAAATTCATTTGGTTTATATAGTGTTATTACGTGTTATTTGTGTTGAAAAGCCACTAAAAACGGTATTTTGTCACGGTTTTGGGTGCGAAACTTATATTAGGAAACAAAATATTCCACCGCATTTTCCGGGAAGAATTCGCGGAACTCCGAGCAAAGCTGTACGGCGAGTGTTTTATTGTGAGCGAGAACTAATGTCGGGCGGTTTACATTCGCGATAATATTTGCCATAGTAAAGGTCTTGCCCGAGCCGGTCACACCCAGCAAAACCTGCTCTTTTAAACCGTTTTTGATACCTTCGGTTAATTTTTCAATAGCTTGTGGTTGGTCGCCTTTCGGCTTATAGCTTGAATGTAAAATAAGCTTATCAGGCATATTCCCGCCCCTTTAACTATGCTTATTATACGCCAATTATTCGTATAAATCAATTTGTTTTTTCTTTAAGAAAACACTCGAAAAACTGCAAACTATAAGGAATGAGTCCGGTACAAATCCCGGACTCATTTATAAGCGATTTAATATTTATTTTTATCTGAATTTTGGGGTACACTTTAAATTATCCGTTACTTTATCGCTTGATCTTCACCATCATCTTCCTTAGGAATAAAATAACAATTATTGTTTTCCATGGCCGCAATTTTGCCCTTGGAAATAGCCTGAATTAAAACTCCTATGTCTGGTAAAATATCTTCAGGACAAACCAACTTATTATTTTTGTTTTCTATTTCATAATTGTCTAAAATAAGCCGAGCTGTCGCCGCCCTTGATTGCATGCTTGTATGGCAATGAGCCGTTAAAAGCTGAAGCAGAGCATACCAAAAGCTACCATGATTGCCAGATATAATGTATAATAGCTGTTTCTTCTCAATGTTTGAAGAATTTTTAATCAAACAAATCAGCGCTTCCTCTAAGTCTTTATTTGCCTCATCGTTTTCGTTCTCGTCAAAAATACAAGGGTAGAAGAATTCAAGAAAGTAATGCATAGGATTAAGTTCCAGTAGCTCGAACCATCTGACTGCCTGATACAGATTGGGGGAAGCGATTCCTTTTTCCCAATTTTGAATGGTCTTTTTTGAAACTCCGAGTCCCAAAGCCATATATTCCTGTGATTTTGCCGCGTCGGCGCGTGATTTCCACCAGATTTTTGAAAATCGAATTGCCTGTTCCACTCTTTGTTTTCCGTCATTCATATAAAAATACCTCTCTTTACCTAGTAAACCCCTCGGAAATATTTTTCTACTTTTTTGTAAAAAAAAAGAAAAAAATTTCTCCTGTAAAATCATGAAAGTAAATAAAAATTTTTTTCTATTTTAATTTTTTTTTGATAAAAAAAATTGTTTACCTAAAATTTTTAAAAAATATCACCCTAGTATCCTGACAAGTTTTGCTATTTAAGTTAAAATATTTATGCAAAGTGCAAAAAATAAAGTAAAAAGGATAATAATTTATGTGGGAAATAAAAAAATTTGAGATATCGCATCATTTCAGCAAACTTGAAAATCTGCAAAGCGAAAAAACATTAACCTACTCCTTACTCTACAAAGGCGGTAACACTTTGATTAGCCTTAAGGAGACAACATCCGACAAAAAAATTTATGTTGAAAGCTGTCTTTTGCCTGAAACAGACTTTGCTTACGCCGAAAACGTTGCCGTTTTAATGTGCGAAAACTGCGTTGACATATACACGTGGAAAAACCTATTAGAAGATATTGGAATTAAATACATAGTAACCGAACCTAATGCATAATAAAAATTTAACACTACCCTTTTTAAAATACTCCCCGTCAAAATGGGGAGTATTTTTTACAAAAACTCAAGCTCCGACAGATAGATTTTCTGCCATGATTATATGCTTTTCAAAATCTGCGTCAGTCATAGTAGCAACTCGCATAAGCACAACGGTCAACATTTTTTTCACTTCGTGGTCCGATAAATCAGACTTGTTTTGAATTATATCCGCAGTTGAGAGCAAAACAGCCTCTCTAAATCCCCTCAAATTCTCAAAATCTCGATCTAGATTTTCGGCAATCGCGGCATTAAAATCATCAAAGGTTATTTCTCTGTATATTTTATCCTTTATCATCAGTTCAAGATTTTTTTTAAAATTAAAACGCCCCATTATTAACACCTTTTTCAAAGTACGATTTATTGTTCGCTATATGGCACTCTATTACCTCATTGTAATTATATTATAATTAAAATAATTGTCAAGAACAAATTTTGCTTTCTTACCATTTTACTGTTATAATCTCAAGTTATATTATCTAATTGTTCATAAGGTTTTTATGTGTTTATTTCTCACATTTGGGACTTTATCTAAAAATCGCATTTATATACATCATCCCTATAAAGCATAAAATATTGTCATAATAATCTTCTTTGATTTCATCAACATTTCGTAAAGTTATCGTATGCATTGACAAAAAGAAAATTAACTTGCCACGAATGTGGAAAAGCCGGATGGTGTAAGCACCGCATTATTAGACAAACATTTATCACAACTATCACAACGAAAAATAAAGACCGTCAGAGTCAAAGGAGACTTGACGGTCTTTAGCAATATATTGTTATTTAACGGAATATATATTGTTAAACTTTGGCGCCATAGATAGCAAACAACGAAAAGAATTTCTGCTTTTCACCGATGAAATTAAAAAGTGTAAATCAAATTATTGTTTACAATTTCTGTGGCTATGCTGCGGATATTGTTCATCCGACCAACCCGCTCCATTTGATTTTCTGCTTTGAGTGTTTCGGTTACACCCTCACGCTCTGCCATCTGTTTTACCAGACGAGAAAACATTTCTTCTGCCTGCTTGTCAATGTCAACAAGGTAACCATTCAGCTTACCGCTTGTTAGCAAACTCATATACAAAACCTTATGGTGCTGTTTTAGATATCGTGCGTATCGCTGACCCCATAAACCGACAGGCTGTTGTTCCTCAGTGGATATGGCAATGTCAGGCAAATAATAATCGCCTTGCAGAGTATAGCTGATACCGGTTTTTTCATCATAATTATGCTTTTTCATAAACTCACGCCTCCTTGTAGACTACCTTGAATTTCTTTTGTTTTGCTTCAATGATTTTCAGTAAAACCTCATCCTCTGCATCGGTGTACTTGCCGTTGGCGATTAGGCTGTTCCGCATTTCATTCAGGCAGTTCACAACCACCCGCCGTTCAAAGTCATCCAACGCTATGTAATACTTCTTATCTCGCATGTTGCAACCTCCTTTGAGTTTCTATAACAATTGTACTCAAAGGCAGCAAAAGAGTCGAATGTACCGCTATAAACAGAAAAATGGCAAGAAAAAAGAGAGAAGCGTAAAAACTTCTCTCAATTCTCTTGCCCTTCACAATGCTCGCACCTTTAAGTCACTGTCCTTAAGGGTACGATGCCTTCGCAGTGCCTTTTTGCAGCTTTATAGTCAATCCACTTTAGGAAGTCTTGCTCTATAAACAGCAAGCTCATCATCGGTAGGAATATAATCGTCCATATTACCATCGTGGAATTTTTCATAAGCTATCATATCAAAATATCCTGTTCCTGTAAGACCGAACACAATAGTTTTTTCTTCGCCGGTCTCCTTGCATTTAAGAGCTTCATCAATTGCAACGCGAATTGCGTGAGAACTTTCGGGCGCGGGCAATATGCCCTCTACCCTTGCAAAATATTCGGCAGCTTCAAACACATCGGTCTGCTTTACGCTTGTAGCTTCCATAAGTCCCTGATCATAAAGCTCTGAGAGCGTGGAACTCATACCGTGGTAGCGCAGGCCGCCAGCATGGTTAGCGGATGGAATAAAGTCACTGCCTAATGTATACATTTTGGCAAGCGGACAAACCATACCGGTATCGCAAAAATCATAAGCATATACTCCCCTTGTAAAGCTGGGACAGGACGCGGGCTCAACCGCAATAATGCGATAATCGGCTTTTCCGCGCAGCTTTTCACCCATAAAAGGTGCGATAAGACCGCCCAGGTTAGAACCGCCGCCTGCGCATCCTATAATGATATCAGGCTTGATACCGTACTTATCAAGAGCAATTTTTGTTTCAAGACCTATAACCGACTGATGTAAAAGTACCTGATTGAGTACGCTGCCCAATACATAGCGGTAGCCGTCACTTGTAACCGCTTTTTCCACTGCTTCGGAAATAGCACAACCAAGGCTTCCCGTTGTACCGGGGTGTTCTTCAAGAATTTTCTTGCCGACTTCGGTTTCCATTGACGGTGACGGTGTTACAGATGCGCCGTAGGTGCGCATAACCTCCCGGCGAAACGGCTTTTGCTCATAGGAGCATTTTACCATATACACCTTGCAGTCAAGATCAAAGTAAGAGCAAGCCATAGAAAGAGCTGTACCCCATTGACCCGCTCCTGTTTCGGTGGTTACACCTTTAAGTCCCTGCTTTTTGGCGTAATATGCCTGAGCGATAGCAGAATTAAGCTTGTGGCTACCGCTGGTATTGTTACCTTCAAATTTATAATATATCTTTGCGGGAGTATCAAGCTTTTCCTCCAGGCAATATGCTCGCACTAAAGGTGAGGGACGATACATCTTATAGAAATTTAAAATCTCTTCGGGAATTTCAAAATATGCTGTATCGTTATCCAACTCCTGCATAACCAACTCTTTGCAGAATACGCCTGAGAGTTCTTCTGCTTTCATCGTCTGATGTGTTGCAGGATTTAACAGCGGTGCCGGTTTTTGCTTCATATCGGCACGCAGGTTATACCATGCTTTAGGCATTTCGTTTTCATTGAGATAAATTTTATAAGGTATTTTTTGATTTTTCATAGGATTATCCTCCGTATGGGTAATTATTTTTTATTTCACAGTTTTGCGTCGCACTACCCGGCGCCATCGTTTAGTTAGTAAAAACATATATAAGACCCCTTAAGTTTATATATTTTAAAGGCTTTATTAAACAAAAAACGTCCTTGACAGTAAAATACAATACTGTCAAGGACGAATAATATAAACATTATCCGCGGTGCCACCTTGATTCACGGTATTACCCATGCGCTTAGCAAGATACCAACATATCCCCGACAACTTACGTATGCCAACACGTTGCAGAATACTTTGTGAAAAGACACATTTGACTGCACCCTCCGCGGTCCATTTGACAACTTGTTTCTTGCCCAACTTTCAGCTATGTTGGACTCTCTGTAAAGGCATTATTGCCGTTATCTCCGCTTCAACGGTTTAAATATTAAGTTTATTATATTATATTCACTTTTACATACTTTGTCAATAAGAAAATAAAAATATTTTTTACTTTAACTCTTTTAAATATCAAAATTTTGTATTATAATAGTATTAATATTTATTAATATTTACATTAAGAAGTGATATTATGTCGACCGAAAACAACGAACAAATAAACCTGCACTACGGTCATAGAGAAAGACTTCGCAACCGTTTGATTGCAAGCGGCATAAACGATTCCATTCCTGACCACGAAATTATCGAATATTTACTTACCCTTACAATACCCCGCCAAGACACCAATAATATTGCGCACCGTCTTATAAACACCTTCGGTTCGCTTTCGGGTGTTATGGACGCCGATGTTGATGACCTTGTAAAGTACGGCAAAATTACAAGAAATTCTGCTGTACTTATTAAAATGATAATGCCTATAGCACGCGCATATACCAGCCGTTCATCAAAGGGCAAAAAGGTTTTTTCATCAATCAAAGATATTGCTCCGTATATACATTCACTTTATACAGGATATGAAAAAGAGATTATATCTCTCCTTTTGATTAGCGAGAACGGTCAGGTAATCCGTATGGAAACCCTGGCACAGGGCGATGTAAATTCTGCCAGCGTCAGTATAAAAACAATTGCCGATAAGGCACTGCGCAGCGGTGCTACCACGGTTGCTTTGGCGCACAATCACCCCGGCGGTCTTGCTTTGCCGTCAATGGAGGATTTAACCGTAACAAGAGAGGTGCGTCTTGCTCTTTCACACTTGGGTATTAAGCTTATTGACCACATTATTATCGCAAATGATACATATTTATCCTTAGCAACCAGCGAAAGATTTTACAAGGTATTTTAAAGGTGTAAAATATGAAGAGTTTTGTCATAGGGAAAAATGACGCCGGACAGCGTATAGACCGTTTTATATCTAAAGCCGCTCCTGCCCTGCCTGCCGCGCTTATGCACAAATACATCCGCAAAAAATACATAAAGCTCGATCGCAAGCGTTGCGAAGCAGGTACCCGTCTTGCCGAAGGCAGCGTTGTGGAGATGTACATCCCCGATGAGTTTTTTGTAAGAAAAGAACCTGAATATGATTTTTTGCATGCTTCAAAAAATCTTAACGTTGTATATGAGGACGAAAATATTATACTTATTGATAAGCCGCAAGGTTTGCTTGTACACCCAGACGACCGCGAATACCGCGACACTTTAATCGCTCGCATACAGCGTTATTTATACAAAAAGGGCGAATTTGACCCCGCAAAAGAAAACAGCTTCCGCCCTGCCCTTGCAAACCGCATTGACCGCAATACAGGCGGAATTGTTATAGCGGCAAAAAATGCTGAGGCATTACGTATTCTTTGCGAAAAAATTAAATCACGTGAGCTTTGCAAAAAATATCTGGCGGTTGTTCACGGCACACCCAAAAAGCGCGAGGATACCCTTTTCGATTATTTACTTAAAGACGCCCAAAACAATCACGTATATATTAAAAACCGCGCAAGTATCGGAGCGGCTCAGTCGGTAACGCATTATAAGGTTATAAAATCAAAAGACAATCTCAGCCTTTTGGATGTTACCATTCTTACTGGACGCACCCATCAGATAAGGGCGCAGATGGCAGCAGCAGGTCACCCTCTGCTCGGTGACGGCAAATATGGCAAAACGGGAGACGCAAAATCATTGGGCTATAAACGTCAGGCGCTTTATTCATACCTTTTGGGGTTTGAATTTAAAACACCCGCCGGTCAGCTTGATTATCTTAACGGGCGAGTGTTTAAGGTTAAAGAATGTTGGTTTGCAAAAGAGCTTTTTGATTACGATATTAAAGATTAATTTCAATTTTTTTGCCTGTTGGCTTATACTCTCTGTACTTGACACCGGCGGAATCAAGCATTTTTTTTGATGCTATGGTTGCGGCGGTGTTGCTGTATTTATCGCTCATATACACTATTTCAGATATCCCTGACTGGATGATTGCTTTTGCACACTCATTACAAGGAAAAAGCGATACATAAACCCTGGCACCATTAAGGCTGCCCGAGCCGTAGTTTAAAATTGCGTTGAGCTCTGCGTGGCAGACAAACAGATATTTTGTATCAAGCTCACCGCCCTCACGCTCCCAAGGGAACTCATCATCGTCACAGCAGCGCGGCATACCGTTGTAGCCCACCGACATAATTTTATTCTCCCGGCTGACAATACAAGCGCCCACTTGTGTTGACGGGTCTTTGCTGCGCTGTGCTGAAAGCATGGCAACACCCATAAAATATTCGTCCCAAGAAATATAATCTTCCCTTTTCATATTAACTGCTCCTTATATTTTATATTAATTCAAGCAGCTGTGCAGGCTGTGTAATAACTATTTTAGCACCTGCCGCCTTAATTTCCTCTTTATTTCTGAAGCCCCACAGCACACCCACAGGATAAGCGCCGCTGTTTTGGGCACATTTTATATCCACACCCGAGTCACCGACAAAAATACATTCATTAGGGGTAACGCCCAGTTCCCTCATAGCCAAATGTGCTAAAGCAGGGTCGGGCTTCGTGGGCATATTATCACGCTGACCGTAAACCGCACAAAAGTCTTTTCCGTACAGTTTATTGACTACGGCATCTGCCATTTCCTGTGCCTTATTTGTTACAACAGCAATTTTAATCCCTTTTTGCTTTAACTGCGCCAACAGCTCGGGCACATTTTTATATGGTTTTGTTTTATCACAGTAATGTTCACTGTAGTAAGCTAAAAACTGCGTTTTAAGCTTATGTATATTCTCAGCACTTCTTGCGATATCAGGCAAAACTCGTTCAATCAATTTCGTTATTCCGTCACCCACAAACATTTTAAAGCATTCAGTCTTATGAGTAGGATATCCGTTTTGAGTTAAAACAAAATTTGCACTGTCTGCCAGGTCTTCAAGTGAATTTGCTATTGTGCCGTCAAGGTCAAACAATACTGCTTTTATCATAACATCTTCCTTATTTTGCAAAATAATACATCTGTATATTAACATCTTTTACACTGTTATTCAAGTATTCCTGCATCCGTAATAAAATATAATTAATATTTTTTTAAAAAAAACTTGAAATTAGCGATATTTTCTGTTATTATATCTTTTGCTATTGACTATAAAAGGAGGTGCAGACGCATGGCAAAATGTGATATCTGCAGCAAGGAAGTTACTTTCGGCATTAAGGTTTCCCACTCTCATCGCCGTTCAAACCGCACTTGGAAACCCAACGTAAAACGTGTTAAGGCTATTGTTAACGGTTCTCCCAAACATATCAATGTTTGCACCCGTTGCCTTCGTTCCGGTAAGGTTACGAGAGCTGTTTAATTAACTTTTTGTATAGCTGTATTAGAAGCCCGCAAGCTTAAAGCTTGCGGGCTTCTTGTTTTATTTCACTTTTAACTTTTTTTCTTCGCCTTTTATCAAGCGTTTAATATTATCCTTATGTTTTATTATTATAAGTACTCCCACCGACAGCACCAGCAAAAACAGCACCCAATCCGACTCGGGTAATTTAAACTGTATAAACGCTGTTATAAGCGCTGTGACAACCGCAACCAGTGAGGAAATTGAAATTATACGTGTGCAAATAAACAGTATTGCAAATGCAACAAGGCAGATTGCCGCCGCCAAGGGACAGCAATAAATAAGCACGCCAAGACCCGATGCGACTCCTTTCCCGCCCTTAAAGTCAAAATACAGCGGAAAAATATGACCCAAAAGGCAAACAATACCGCAGCCCCAGGCGCCGTAAATAGCAATATCAGGGTTTGCAAGTCCAAAAAGCTTATAGCCTATAAAGCAGGAAACAACGCTTTTAAGAGCATCGCAAACAAAGGTAAGAAGTCCCGGAATAACACCCGCAACGCGCATAACATTTGTCATACCCGCATTGCCGCTGCCGTAGCTGCGTACATCCTTATTTATAAACCATTTTCCAAAAAGAACAGCAAAGCTAATACTGCCGAGTAAATATGCTGCCACAACGGCAATTATTGCATACAACATTATTTAATCTCCTTTTTTATTTTGAGTCACTGCTACGCTCTCTGATAATAAACCTTACAGGCGTACCCTCTAGACCGAATGCTGAACGGATACAGTTTTCAATGTATCTCTGATATGAAAAATGAAACAGTTCTGCTTTATTGCAGAAACATACAAATGTTGGTGGCTTGGTTGATGCTTGGGTAATATAATATATGCGCAAGCGTTTGCCTTTATCGGTAGGCGGCTGTGTTTTTGCAGTAGCGTCAGCCAACAAATCGTTAAGCATGCCTGTTGAAATACGCATTGTATTCTGATTATATACATATTTTATAAGCTCAAACAGCCTGTCAATTCTCTGTCCCGTTTTTGCAGAGATAAATATAATGGGAGTAAAGGACATAAAGGAAAAATCCTTCATAAGCTGTTTGCGGTATTTATCCATAGTATTACCATTTTTTTCAACTAAATCCCATTTATTTACAGCAATTATACATCCCTTACCCTGTTCAAGCGCAAGACCCGCAACCTTTGAATCTTGCTCGGTAAAGCCTTCGGTAGCGTCCAGCATAATTACACACACATCAGAACGCTCAATTGCCATATTGGCACGCAGAACACTGTATTTTTCAATATTATCGTCTACCCTGCTTTTACGGCGCAGTCCCGCAGTATCAATAAAATTGAAATTGCCGTACTCATTTTTAACAGCTGTATCAATTGCGTCACGCGTAGTGCCCGCAATATCAGAAACAATTACCCTGTCCTCGCCTGAAATTTTATTTACAAGAGAAGATTTACCCGCATTGGGCTTGCCTATTACGGCAACCTTTATAACATCATCTTCTTCCTCTTCAAAAAAGCTTGCATCTATATGAGAATAAACCTCATCCATCAAATCACCCGTACCGTGACCGTGAACAGACGATACTGCTATAGGGTCACCGAGGCCGAGATTGTAAAACTCATACAGCTCAGCAGGGGCTTGTCCTATGCCGTCACACTTATTTACACACAATACTACAGGCTTTCCGCTTTTGCGCAACATAACAGCAATATCACTATCCGCCGCGGTAATTCCTGACCTTACATCAGTAACAAAAATTATTACCTGCGCAGACTCAATTGCCAACTGCGCCTGCGAGCGCATTTTAGACAATATAATATCATCGGTATCGGGCTCGATGCCGCCGGTATCTATCATCATAACCTTTTGTCCTCGCCATTCTACATCGCCGTAAATACGGTCACGGGTTACACCCGGCGCGTCATCAACGATGGAAAGACGCTGACCTATTAACTTGTTAAACAGTGTAGATTTTCCTACATTCGGGCGTCCTACAACCGCAACAATTGGTTTTGTCATTGTTATTTCTCCGTTTTCTTTGTTTTGCCGCACAATGCGTTTATTAATGCTGTGCCGTTTTGTTCTACTATAGTAATTTTTACATTTAATGCTTTCTCAACATCTTTGACTGATACATCATCCAAAAACAAACCGTTACCCTCACGCAGCATACATGCAGGAATAAGTAACTCCTTAGGAAGCATTTTCTTTTTTAATTGGTTGATAATATCTTTACCCGTAACAAGACCCGCAACCGTTATGGTATGCCCAAAATGGTCATTGACTATAGGATAGACCTCACACTCAAGATTATGCCATTTACTTTTTGCGCTGTCAACTATATTTGTAATAATACCTGCCGCGGCAACACCCGTAACAATGGCCACTTTTCTTGCCCTTTTAGGCGGTTTTACTATACTAAGCTGCGCTTTTGCTTCGCTTTCAGTAAGCGAGCAAAGCCCCACGCCGTTTTCAAGCTGCAAAAACTCGCCGTAAAACTCAGCGTCGGGAATTTTTCTGTCAGCAAGCAAATAAAACTCATCAGCAGCATAAAATCTACGTTTTGTGCCGTCAAAAAAGTTGTCAACAATATCAATTATCTGTGCCGCTGCTTGCTTATCATACTGCTTTAACTCCGTTAATCCCTTACGGTACTTTGTAATGCCCACAGGCACAACAGCTACACATTCCACACAGTCTAATTTTGCAAGATCAGACAGTGAGCGTATAAGCTCAGGCCCATCGTTTATACCGGGGCAAGCAACAATCTGACAGTTCATACTTATACCTGCATTATTAAGCCTGTCTATAATTTTTAAAGCTTCGCCCGCATTTTTGTTACGCATCATTTTAACACGCAATTCAGGGTTAGTGGTATGCACCGAAATATTTACAGGCGATATGTGCATTTTTATTATTCGGTCAACTTCTTTTTCGGTCAAGTTTGTCAACGTAACATAGTTGCCAAATAAAAAGGAAAGACGCGAATCGTCATCCTTAAAATACAGGCTTTCACGCATACCCTTAGGCATCTGGTCAATAAAACAGAAAATACAGTTATTCTGACAGCGGCGGTGTTTGTCCATAAGGTAGGTATCAAATTCGAGACCCGCATCTTCGGTACAATCAATATCTGCAAAGTACCTTAATCCGTCACGTTCAAGTTCAAACGTACAGTTCTCACCGTCAGCAAAAAAACGATAATCAAGCACGTCGTTAATTTCGTTATCGTCTACGCAAACAAGCGTATCCTTTGCTCTTATACCCGCTTTATACGCTTGACTTCTTTTTATCACAGATTTTATCACTACAGACATTTTGTACCTCCTTTTCACAATGAAAAAGGCAGAGGATTGAACTCCTCTGCCGTAGCAGGTTAAAATTATTTTTCTTCTGCCTTAACTACCTGACGGTCACCGTAATAGCCGCAGGCGGTGCAAAGGCGGTGCGGTCTTGTATATTCACCGCAACGTGAGCATTTAACCAGCGTAGGAGCTTCAAGCTTCCAAAGGTTTGAACGTCTTTTATCGCGTCTTGCTTTTGATGTTTTTCTCTTCGGTACTGCCATGCAGGGCACCTCCCTTTAATATTGCAAAGTTTTTGACACTATTCCTCGCTGCAGCCACAAGGACCATCATTAAGGTTTTTGCCGCAGCTTGGGCAAATGCCTTTGCAGGAATCATCACATAAATGTTTGATGGGTAGGTTAAGAACAATCTCTTCAAAGCAGGATTGGTAGAGATCAAGCTTCATATCTTCAAGCAAAAGCTTGTCGTCATCAGCCTGATTGGACAGTTCGTCCACCAAAATCCTATCAATTTTTATAATATAGATTCTGGTGCAGTCTGCCGCACACCTATCACAAGGTGCGCTATACTCAACTGTCACATCTGCCTGCATACTGACTACGCCCGCACGGTTGCCAATTGTTCCGTTTACGGTAACCGGAGTTTTCAGCGGACTATCACCCTTCAAAGTTTCACCGCTAAAATCCAAAGCGTAATCCAATGGGATACTGGAACCCTTTTCACGAAATACTGATTTTAAGTCCAGAATCAAATAACCACCCCAAAGTCACAAAGTACATTATATATAATACAATTTATTTTGTCAAGAAAATGTTTACAGTTATATTAATGCTTTTTGGTATTATTTTTACATTTTTTCTCAATTATACCCTCAAGCCAGCCTTTTTGGTTAACCAATATAAGCGTTACAACGGCGGCTATCATAAGCAGTATAGGTATAATTATCAAACCTTTAACTATATCAGAAACGCTTAATATGTTTTTCTTTGCTGTTTTTTGTGTTTGGGAAGAAGATAATTCACTTACGGTTGAAGATACAGGATTTTGGGACGAAACTTTCACCTTGCTTGATGACTCAGCCGTTGATGAAGAAGATATCTTCTGGGAAGAGCTTTTATTTTGTGAGCTTGTTTTAGTAGCCTCAGACGATGTACTTCCCTGTTTTTCCGACGATGAAGAAAACTCTACAAGAACAGAGCCTGACGACACCTTGCTGCTTGATTGTACCTTTGAAGAAGAACTTGATGAGCTTTCTCCATTGCCATCAGTTTTGCTCTCTTGAGAGTTGCTTTGTGAATCATTAAGATTGGAAGATGAGTTTTCAGCAATTACCCAAAAGCCTGCACAGCACATGGCCAGTGTTATAGCAAAGCAAAACACAACTGCTGTAATTCTTTTAATATTCAATTCTATTTATCCTCCGCATCAATACGCTTTACCCCAGTAAAGCAGCTTTGTTGCGGGCTTGCCGCAATGTACGCAAACACCCTCAGCGCCCTGTTGGTCAAGCGGCGCACAGCGTGATGTAACACCTGCTTTTTCCTTTAATGCGTCCTCACATTCTCTGCATCCGCACCACATAGCCTTTATAAATCCGGGTTTTGTGTTGGCAACCTCAATCATTTCTTCGAGGCTGTGTACTTCATAGGTCATAGCCTCTCTGCGCTCCAATGCTTTCTGATACATATTATTATGTATATCATCAAGCATTGCGGTAATCTCATTTTCAAGATTGTCAAGATTTACAACGGTCTTTTCTCCGTTATCACGTCTTACAAGCACACAGTTGTTATTTTCAATATCACGGGGGCCAATCTCAAGACGGAGCGGAACACCCTTCATTTCATATTCAGCAAATTTCCAGCCGGGCGACTGGTCAGAAATATCTATTGTTGCGCGGCATACTGCCTTTGCGCGCTCAAACACTTCCTGCGCCTTTTCGGTTACGCCATCTTTATGTGATGCAATAGGAACGACTACCAATTGCTTGGGAGCAATCTTAGGCGGCAGTATCAAGCCACTGTCATCACCGTGAGTCATAATGATTGCGCCGATAAGACGAGTTGTAACACCCCAAGAGGTCTGGAAAGGATGAACAAGCTTGTTATCCTTGTCCGCATAAGTAATATCAAATGCCTTTGCAAAGCCATCACCGAAGTAATGTGATGTACCTGCCTGCAAAGCCTTACCGTCATGCATTAAGGCTTCAACTGCATAGGTGTCTTCTGCGCCTGCAAAGCGCTCTTTTTCTGTTTTAACACCTTTAACCACCGGCATTGCAAGATACTCTTCCATAAACTGAGCATAAACGTTAAGCATACGTACAGTCTCTTCTCTTGCCTCCTCGGCGGTTGCATGAATGGTGTGACCCTCCTGCCACAAGAACTCCCTTGAGCGCAAGAAAGGACGGGTTGTTTTTTCCCAACGCACTACCGAGCACCACTGATTATACAACTTAGGTAAATCACGGTAGGACTGGATTATATTTTTATAATGGTCGCAGAAAAGTGTTTCAGATGTGGGGCGTACACACATACGCTCCTCTAACTTTTCACTGCCGCCGTGAGTAACCCATGCAACCTCGGGAGCAAATCCTTCAACGTGGTCCTTTTCCTTTTGGAGCAAACTTTCAGGTATGAACATAGGCATATACACATTTTCGTGTCCTGTTTCTGCAAACATTCTGTTAAGCACAGACTGAATATTTTCCCATATTGCATAACCGTAAGGACGTATAACCATACAACCCTTAACGCTTGTATAATCTATAAGTTCTGCCTTAAGTACAACATCGGTGTACCATTTGGCAAAATCGTCCTCCATTGAGGTAATGGAGCTAACTAACTTTTCCTTAGCCATTATTACTAATCCCCGTTCTGTAACGATTTACGTTATATTATATTTTATATTATTATTATTTTCAACCCTGTTTTTATATAAGGTATATACCTGATTGAAGCCTTACAAGCTCGTATCCGGCTATATTGAAATACTGATATATAGGCTCATCAAAGCTTGCAAGCTCCTCCATATCAAAACTGTCAAGGTCTATTCTGCAAAGCTTTTTATCACCCGCACAGCATATTGTCATACGATTATTTGCAAGCCACATACCCTCAGGCGCAAAAAAAGCAGGATGTTCCCCTCCGCCGATACGCAGCTCACTTTTCATTGTTAAAGCATTGTATCTGACAATTGCATTTGCGTCACTGTAAGCAACCCAAAGCTTTCTGCCCACAACGGTAAGACCTGTGGGTCTTGCATTTCCCAAAGTAAGCTTTCCCCGCCATTTTACACCTGCATCAGTGTCAAACAATGTTGCATCGCCGCATTTTGACAGCACTATAAGTTCGCCGTTTGAAAGATGCGCCGCAAAGCAGGTTATAGGATTATCAATTTTTTTAATAACATGCTCAAAATGCTCAAATTCGCTTCCAAACTTTTCGAAAAGATATATTTCCTGTGTGATATTGCTTACACGTCCGTCCTCAAAACCCACCATTTTATAGCCGTTTACAGCACCTGTTTTAGGATTGCAAAAGGATACGATTATACCCTTTGTCAAGGGCAACATATTAATAACACTTTCGTTAAATATTTTTTCCACATTATAACCTCCCTTTGCTGCAACAAAATTATTTTACTACAAATATACAACACGGTCAATTATAAGTTTTTCAGCAAGCCCTTATCAATTAAATTCTGCGCTGCACAAAGAATACCAATATGGGAAGCCTCAAAAACCGTACCGCCCTGACACCATACGGCATACGGTTCACGCAAAGGTGCATCGGCCGAAAGCTCTGCCGAAGCGCCAAGCGTAAATGTGCCTGCCGCCATAATTATCTTATCATCATATCCGGGCATATCCCATGGTTCAGGGATGGCATCACTGTCAACAGGAGAGCCCGACTGTATTCCCTGACAAAAAACAATCAAGGATTTGCTGTTTTCAAGCAATAAGCATTGAATAATATCTGCGCGTTCTTCATTATAACGCGGTGTTGCACCGTATCCGAAAAGTTCGAAAAGCGCCGCGGCATAAACGGCCGTTTTAAGCGCCTGTGCAGTAACGTGCGGTGCGGCAAAAAGTCCCATATACAGCTCACGCGAGTGACCGAGAGTTGCGCCGATTTCCTTGCCGACGCCCGGTGCCGTAAGTCGGTTTGCGCATTTTTCAATCAAATCTTTTCTACCGGCAATATAACCGCCTGTGGAGGCAATTCCGCCGCCGGGATTTTTAATTAAAGAACCTGCAATAAGGTCTGCCTTTGTGGGCTCAGCTCTACAGGTAAACTCACCGTAGCAATTATCAACAATTACATATATTTCAGGATTAATTTGTTTAACCCTCAGTGCAATATCATCCACCTGCTGCGCAGTCAGTGACGGGCGCAGGGAATATCCGCGCGAGCGTTGGATATAAACTGCTGAAAACTTATCTTTTTTCAATATATTGCAGGCAGTATCAATATCAACACTGCCGTCAGCTTTTAAATTCAGCGTTTCCCAATCAATGCCAAAATCCCTTAAAGAGCCGTCTGCCTGTCTATCCTTCCCTATAACGCCAATCAAGGTATCATAGGTTGGTCCCGTAACGCACAGTACCTTCATGCCCGGACGTAAAACGCCAAACAGCGCAACCGTCAAGGTATGCGTTCCCGACATAAAATTATGCCTTATAAGGCTGTCCTCTGTACCAAAGCAGTCAGCAAGCACACGTTCAAGGTTATCTCTGCCAACATCTCCGTAGCCGTAGCCTGTTGTCCCTGCAAAATGCGCTTCACGCACCTTATTTTTAATGAATGCTTTAAGCATTTTTTGTTGATTGTATTCAGCGATTTCATCAATGTGGCCGAACACCTCCTTACAACATTTAAGCGCCTTTTTATCTGCCTCTAACAGCTTTGCACTGAAATCAAAAAATCCACCCATAATATCTCCTACTGCGGTGCGCCGTAAACCGCGACACCTACTTTTTCAAATCCCATACTTTTATAAAAGCCTATAACTCTGTCAGTGCATCCAACATATACGTTGCGTTGCCCAAGTTTCTCGCAAAACAGCATAACCGCTTGTTTTCCAAGCCCTGTGCCACGCAATTTTTTTCTGACAGCCACACCGTTAATAAAGGCGTCATTATCTAAAACGTTAAAGCTTAAAACGCAAGCCTTATCCTCAAGCAGCACACCGTATGCCGCTTTTCTTCGCCAACGCAAAGAAAAATCTGCCGCAAAGGGTTCGTACTCGCCCGCTTTAATATCCCCATCCTCACCTTGCTTTAAAGCATCGTGGAGCTGTTTTGTAGTAAATGGCGGATATTCTTCCAAAACTGCATTTTCATTTGTGCCGCATCTTTTCATAATATTAACTTGCTTATGTACCGTAATATCAAGCTGATGCGCAAGCCGCGCATTGCAAAAAACATCTGTGCTCATAAGCTGTAAAAACGCCTTAAGCTCTGCCGCATCAGAAGTTTCTCCATACAGAACCGCCGTTTTATCAAGGCAGCTGATTATTACGCTTTTTTGCCCGTCATTTTGTTCATATAAGGCATACCCCTGCATACCGCAATATGCCTTATGGGTTGCAAGTATCCTTATCTGTTCCGGACAAACTATTTCTTCAAAAACGGGCGGTTTTTCAATTTGTACAATCATTTAAGCAATTCACCGCAAGCCATTTCTTCAAGCATTTTTGCCGCAAGTACTCTTGTATCAATAATATCATTTACATTACATACATTTGACGGTGAGTGTATATATCTGCAAGGTACAGAAATTGATACTGTAGGTACACCGCCCAGCGATGTATGAATAACACCGGAGTCATTACCACCTGACACAGCCGCTTTGGGCTGACATTTAAGACCGCTGTTTATAGCAAAATTAAACAGCTTGTCATCATAAAGCGTTAATCGGTCCATAAATGAAACGGCAGGACCGCATCCAAGAACACAAACCTGATTTTTCGGTGCAATATCTGCAACATCACAAGCAGTTGTTCCTTCCAAAACAATTGCGCCGTCGGGTTCAATTATAAATGCGCTTGTTTTTGCGCCACCCTGCCCTATTTCCTCCTGAACAGAGAAAGAAGCCGTAAATATTGGCAGACTGTCGTCCTTTAACATATCAATAATAATTGCTGTACCCACACGGTCGTCAAGTGCTTTGGCACTAACACATTCACCAAACAGCACAAATTCTCCACAGAAGATTCCCGTATCGCCCGGTTTCACAAGTTTTAAAGTTTCTTCTTTGTTTTCTGTGCCGAAATCAATATACAAATCAGCCATTGAAAGTGGTTTTGAAAGCTCGTCCTTGCTAAGAAAATGTACAGGCTTTGACATAACAACACCGCAAATGCCGTTTACATCAACCTTTGCCGATGCCATAACGGCAGGTTCAATACCTCCCACACAGTCAAAGCGGACAAAGCCATCCTCTGTAATACTGGTAATAATAAGACCGACCTCGTCAATATGAGCATCTAACATAATGTTTTTTTGCGGTTTTGGTCCCCTCTTCTTTTTAGCAATAACCGAGCCCAGAGGTGTTACACAAAGCTCTGCATAACCCTCAAGCTGTTTTATAACAAATTCCCGTACCATATCTTCAGCGCCTGAAGGACCGTTTATGTTACATAATTGTTTCAAAAGCTTAAGCATCCAAAGCACCTCCGCTCAAAGCAAACTGACAAAGAAGCTGTGCTGTTGCTTCAATATCTCTTGCATCAACCGTCTCATAACAGCTGTGCATACTACGCAAGGGTATGGATAAAAGACCGCAAGGTATTCCGGCACCGGTTGCGGTTATAACGTCAGCATCGGTTCCCGTTGCGCCCGCCATAACCTCTTCGGTATGCTTAATTTCAAAATTATCTGCAAGCTCAAAAAGTTTATCCGTAACTTTACGGGACAGTATGGGTGAAATACCAATCATTGTACCGCTGCCAAGTTTGCGTGTCTTGTCTGCCGACACCCCCGGCATATTGCCAAAGCTTACATCTACAGCAACAGCGCAGTCAGGCTTTAACTCATATGCCGCCGTTTTTGCTCCGCGCAATCCTATCTCTTCATTCCAGCTTAATAAAAAACAAACATTATAAGGCAGCTCTTTATTTTCAAGCAACTCAGCTGTTCTTATAAGCGCTGCAACACCCGCACGGTTGTCAAGTGACTTACCGCAAACAACAGTTTTGCCCATTGCCTGAGCAGGCGAATAAAAAGAAACAACATCACCTGCTGACACTGTTTCTTTTGTTTTTGTTCCAAGACCTGTATCAATAAAAAGTGAATCCAAATCAAACGGCTTGCCGTCCTCGCCTTTAAGATGGGGCGGTATACTGCCAAACACACCTTTTATTTTTTGCTTTGAGTGAATTGTTACAGGCTTTGAGGGCAAAAGACGTGCATCAATCCTGCCAATAGAATCAACCTTTATAAAGCCTTTATCATCAACACACTTAACAATAAAACCTACCTCATCACAGTGGGCTTCAAGCATTATTGTTTTGTCACTTTCACCCTTTAACAGGCCTACGGCACAGTTGCCGTAGAGCTGCTTTATTTCCATATGTTTGCCAAGATAACCGCAGGCCGTATCTAGTGCTTCTGTTATATGGCCCAGACCACAAGCGGCCGAAAGCTCTGCAAGCATATCCTTTATCATAATTTATTCACCATTTCTTTAAAAAACTTACCGCGCTGCGCAAAGTTCGGAAAAGCGTCAAAACTTGCACAGGCTGGCGAAAGGGTCACAATATCACCCTGCTGTGCGCGGTCGTGCGCAACCTGTACAGACTCGGCAAGATTCTGCGTAAAAACAATTTCGGGACTGCCGTCATATTTTTCGTAAGATTTTACTGCATCAGCTATTGCATTTGCAGTAGGACCGCATAAAATCAAAAGCTTTACCTTTTCTGATACATAAGGCGCCAAAGGTTCAAAGGGAATATGCTTATCATATCCGCCCGCAATAAGTATAACCTTCTGGTCAAAGGATTTTAATCCCGCAATTGTACGTGTGGGGCTTGAAGCGATAGAGTCATTATAATACTTTACGCCGTCTTTTTCTCTTACAAACTCTATTCGATGCTCAACGCCGGCAAATTCAGCCGCAACCTTTTTTATTGAGTCAACGCCGACATAACCCCATACGGCAGATATTGCTGCAAGATAGTTTTCGATATTATGGTCACCCAAAATGCGTATATCCTTACGGTTGATTATAGGCACATCAATACCGCGGTAAGACATATGCAATGTACCGCTCTCGTCAAGCCAGGCGCCGTTTTTAACTTTGCCCGTCATACTAAAAGACATCTGCTGACCGCGAACATCTTTTTTAAACGACTCAGTGATCTCATTATCCTTATTCAATACCGTACGCGAAAAAGCATTCTGATGCAGTAATATATTGCGCTTTGCATCAATATACTCCTGCATATCCTTATGGATATCAAGATGATTGGGCGCAACATTTGTTACAACACAAATATCAGGACTTTTACGCATTGAAATAAGCTGGAAAGAAGAAAGCTCAACAACCGCAAAATCCTCAGGCTTCATTTTTTCAACATCTGGCAATAACGGCCTTCCTATATTTCCTCCAAGATGCACCGTTTTGCCTTCAGCCTTAAGCATCTCGGCAATAAGGGTAGTTGTGGTGGTTTTACCGTCTGAGCCTGTAATCGCTATAATTGTTGCAGGACATAAATCAAAAAACACTTCCATCTCAGAAGTAACAGCTATACCGTTTTTTCTCGCTTCACAAAGCTCAGGCAAATAAAAACTCATACCCGGGGTACGGAAAATAATATCAACCTCAAGATTTTTAAGGTAGTCCTCACCCAAGCGAAGCTTTGCCCCGGCCTTTTCAAGCACATCTGCCTGCGGTCCAATATCTTCGCGGCTGCGTCGGTCGCAAGCAATAACCTTCGCACCTTTTTCCAGAAACTGAAGTATTAAAGGAGTATTGCTTATACCAATACCGCACATAGCTATTTTTTTACCTTCAATCTGTTCGCCGAACTGACGGAAATCCATAAATACACTCCTTCGTATCTATATGTAAAATACCAATACTAATTATACTTATAATATTCGGAAATATCAATAACATATTTAGTAAAACAGCAGATGTTTCTGTCCTTTTTATTGTACACATCGCCTGATAAAATAAAAACATAAAGTAATTGCAAAAAAACACTTGACAAATAACTTCAGTTACTGTATATTAAAATACGTAAGACGAACAAATGTTCGCGAGGAGGAAATTATGGTATTTACTAATGTTTTATTAACTGTTGCTGAGTTCGCTGCAGGCGGTTTTATAATCTGGGGCTTCTTTAATGAAGAAAAGTTTGTGCGCTTTGAGCGCCGCATTGCCGCGCGCATACAGCGTGCTTTCAGGCGCAAGGTTTCCCGCTGTTCCCATTGCGGATGCACATACTCTGTTATTGTAGGTAACGACAACTGCAACAAGATTGCATAAAATATATTTTATCTTTGCCTTTTATAATTATCCCCTATGGGCTCTGTTTTAAGCAGAGCTTATAGGGGATTTTATATGTAAACCTTGACTAATTAATTTGTAAGTACTATATTATTATAGTACTTTTAAATTATGAAAGGGAGATTTTTATGTGTATTAAAATCGGAATAATGGGTTACGGAAATTTAGGCAAAGGCATTGAATGTGCCATAAAGCAAAACACCGATATGGAGCTTGTTGCTGTTTTTACCCGCCGTTCTCCCGAAAGTGTTAATATTCTAACTGAGGGTGTTCCCGTTTTACATGTTGATAAAGCCATTGAAATGAAGGAGAAAATTGATATTTTAATCCTTTGCGGCGGAAGCGCAACCGACCTGCCTGTTCAAACACCTGAATATGCAAAGTATTTTAATGTTGTTGACAGCTTTGACACCCACGCTAAAATACCCGAACATTTTGAAGCAGTTGATTCTGCGGCAAAAAGCGCAAACAACATTGCAGTAATATCTTGTGGTTGGGACCCCGGTATGTTCTCTCTTAACCGCCTTTATGCCGGCACAATTCTTCCTGACGGTAAGGATTACACTTTCTGGGGTAAAGGTGTAAGCCAGGGCCATTCAGATGCAATACGCCGTATTGACGGTGTTGTTGACGCAAAACAGTATACCATCCCGATAGACTCAGCCTTACAGTCAGTAAGAAGCGGCTCAAACCCTGAGCTCACTACCCGCCAGAAGCATTTGCGTGAATGCTTTGTTGTTGCAGCCGAGGGTGCTGATAAAGCAAAAATCGAAAATGAAATAATAACAATGCCCAACTATTTTGCCGATTATGATACCACCGTGCATTTTATTTCAGCCGAAGAGTTAAAGCGCGACCACAGCGGTATTCCTCACGGCGGTTTTGTTATCCGTTCAGGCAAAACCGGCTGGCAGAGCGAAAACACCCATATTATTGAGTACAGTTTAAAGCTTGACTCTAATCCGGAATTTACGGCAAGTGTTATTGTCGCATGCGCACGCGCGGCATATCGCATGAAGATGCAAGGCGTTTGCGGTTGCAAAACAATGCTTGATATCCCCCCCGCTTACCTTAGTGCTTTATCGGACGAAGAATTAAGAAAAAATTTGTTATAATAAAACAAAAAATGACCGTGAAAAGAACGGTCATTTTTTTGTTTTAATTTAATTGTTTATTTTGCTTTTGCAATGTAATCAGCCATATCACCCAAGGTTTTTATGCTGTCAACATCCTCATCAGGAATCTCAACATCAAACTCATCCTGAACTTCCATAAACATTTCAACAATATCAAGAGAGTCAACGCCGAGGTCTTCGATAAGATTAGTGTCTGCTGAAATAGTTTCTGCATCAATATCCAATTGCTCAGATACAATTTTTATAATTTTCTCAAGTATCACAATTAATCCTCCCAAAATTACAAAGCAAATTGACATTCACTTTTTCAATATCATATATAATATATGTTTATTTTTAGGTTTTGTCAATGCTTTTATTATTATTATTTTTTTTTGTAAATATACTTTCATTCAGGTTTTGGGATATTTGCGATATACGTGAAAAATCCATAACGTTCACATAGTATTTTTCTATTTTTGAATGTATCTCACTTGCTATCGCCATAGAAGCCGCCGCTTCACGCAGCATATCATCTGCAGTTTTTTTATCAAAACTAAGTCTTGCGCGATGCAACTGCAAAGCTTTAACATCTGTAAATCTGCGGGAATGTATGCGGCGGTTTTCGGTATTCGGATGCATATATCTGTTTTCACAACAGAAGGCAATTTGCTGTTGCGGTAACATAACGGCATCAATGCGCATATCGTGAAAAATCGGGTCAACTGCCGTTATAACATCGCAGCCGCTATTAATTGCCTCATTTTCAATAACAGACAACAGTCGGTTTGCCGCTGCGCCGTATTCATCAGCAATAACAATTGTATTTGTACAAAGCTTTTGCGGAGTGCTTTTGTGGTACATCATTCCAAGCGGAGTAATCGCACGCAGCCTGCAGCCAAGGCGTTTACCCTTCTTTTGTCCTGATGCGGTAATATACTCTTTGACAAGGCGGTGTGCTGTACGTTCCACCTTTTGCATATCTGTGCAAAACCATTGGGTTTTATACGCATCAGCCAAAAGCTCTGCCGCGGCTGATATATATCTTTTTGCTCTGTTTGTATATGCCGTCTTTTCTTCACAAAGGGTAAGCACCTCTGCCCTGCGGGCCTGCAAAACCTTGCTGTTTGCACATTCACCTAAATTTATTATTTGTTCACACACAATGGGAAACTGAGGCTCAACCACGTGGGGAGCTGTTCCGTCCATAACCACGCATTTCATATTGGGCAATATTACCGCATCAAGAGAATTCGGGTCACTGCTGCAAGGGCAAAGCAACACTTCGCACTTGTTTTTTACCGCTTCGGCCGCAAGGCTTTTCATCAGTGTTGATTTTCCTGTTCCGGGACCGCCCTTCAATATGTATACATTCCAGCCGTCATAAGCATCATATACATTACAAAAATCTGAAGAAAAGCCGTCCTTTGACAGCGCACCCAGAAAAAACATAGGTAATTTGCTTAATTTTATCATAAAAATTGCCTCCAAAACAAATTATGCTTGGTACATATTATTCTGTTGCTAATTTTAGGTTACTATTGAATTATTCTTATAAAAATGCTATACTTTATTTGCAAGTGGGTTAAACGGTCGCGGATTGCCGCAAGGCAATCTGAGGAAAGTCCGGGCACCGTAGAGCAGGATAACGGCTAACAGCCGCCGAGGGCGACCTCAGGAAAAGTGCAACAGAGATATACCGCCGCATTTTGCGGTAAGGGTGGAAAGGCGAGGTAAGAGCTCACCGGCCGCACTGGAAACTTTGCGGTCCTGTAAACTCTATCCGGTGCAACACTGACAAAGGCAATACGTCTGCTCGGCGTGCCTTGAAGAGTGGCTGGAGCGTAAGAGTAATTTTTCGCCAAGAAAGATGACCGTTCACGACAGAACCCGGCTTACAGACCCGGTTGCAAAAAAAAGAGTGCGGCAAAATACTTTGCCGCACTCTTTTTTACAGCCATAAATACTCAGGTGAAAATTCATTTTCAAGGCTTTCAATAACTCCGCAAAAATTGTTTATATCAGTAACGCTTGCATATTTGAGAGCAATACCGATTGTATTATTTCTTTTAATTCTAACCGCCCAACACTTTTTAAAAAGCAATTCCAAATTGGAATTCACTGAAAATTTGCCGCAAATTATTAATCCCAAAGGGGTAATTTTAACAATTATTTCGCTGCCGTTTGCGGCAAGCTCTAAAATAATATAGGTTAGCAATCTGCGGTCAATATAAAAACTGCCGGTACCCTTGACCGCCAACCCAATATGTTTTTTGTCAGCAACACAAACCGCTTTTATTCTCATAAATAAATCTTCTATAAACCGCCTTATATCTGTGGCTTCCATATATAATGGTGAAAATAGAGCCTCTAGAATTTTTACTTTTACAAGTTTTTTAATAATATTATCATTTTTTTGTGTTGACTTAATTTTTTTCATTATATGTTTTTTAAGCAAATTCGAATAAATTTCGCATTTTGACGGATAATAATTCATGATTTTCGCTTCCTTTTTAATATTATTTGCACAAAAATCCATTTTTTATATAAAAAATAAATAAAGTTCTTGAAAAATCTGACAAATAGAGTTAAAATATATTTAACATATTTTTAAGGAGGATTTTATAAATGGTAAAAGTTGCTATTAACGGATTCGGCCGTATCGGTCGTCTCGCCTTCCGTCAGATGTTCGGCGCTGAAGGCTATGAAATTGTTGCTATCAATGACTTAACTGATGCAAAGATGCTGGCTCATCTTCTTAAGTATGACTCAGCTCAGGGTCGCTATGAAAAAGCCGACACTGTTTATGCAGAGGAAGACGCTATCGTTGTTGACGGCAAGAGAATCAAAATCTATGCTATGAAAGATGCTAAGGATCTCCCCTGGGGAGAGATAGGTGTTGATGTTGTTCTTGAGTGCACAGGTTTCTACACCTCAAAAGCAAAGTCACAGGCTCACATCGATGCAGGTGCTAAAAAGGTAGTTATTTCTGCACCTTCAGGCAACGACCTTCCCACAATCGTTTACGGCGTAAACGAGAAGGTTCTTACACCTGATGACAAAATCATCTCTGCTGCTTCCTGCACCACAAACTGCTTAGCTCCTATGGCTAAAGCTCTTAACGAGTATGCAGCTATTCAGTCAGGTATCATGTCTACAATCCACGCTTATACCGGTGACCAGATGGTTCTTGACGGTCCCCACAGAAAAGGCGATCTCCGTCGTGCACGTGCAGCTGCTGTTAATATTGTTCCTAACTCCACAGGCGCTGCAAAGGCCATCGGCCTTGTTATCCCCGAGCTCAACGGTAAGCTTATCGGTTCTGCGCAGCGTGTTCCCGTTCCTACCGGCTCTACAACAATTCTTGTTGCAGTAGTTAAGGGAGAGAACGTTACTGTTGAAGGTGTAAATGCTGCTATGAAGGCTGCTGCAAGTGAGTCTTTCGGTTACACCGAGGAAGAGCTTGTTTCTTCCGATATCATCGGTATAAAATACGGCTCACTGTTTGACGCTACTCAGACAATGGTGATCGACCTCGGCAACGGTCTGTATGAAGTTCAGGTTGTTTCATGGTATGACAACGAGAACTCCTACACCAGCCAGATGGTTCGTACCATTAAGTATTTTGCTGAGATCTAATTTAAGAAGCATTTGTCATATTAAAACAGCATAGCCGTAACGGTTATGCTGTTTTTCATAAAAAAAGAAAGGAATCACACGGTATGAATCCCGACCCCGCGAGTTATCACAGTAAAGACAAAAATTCAATATTGCCGTGAACATAAATGCAAAGCCTTTTCATACGCTGCTGCTTTATGTTTGCGTAGAAAGGTTTTGATAAAATGGTTAACTATTACATCACTCAAAACGGCAAACCCGTATCCATACAGGACCAGCAGAACGGATGTTGGATATCTATGATTGCACCAAACGAAGATGAAATTGCAAAAATCTCAACAGCACATAACATAGACCCTGATGCAATCAAAGCCGCGCTTGATATTGACGAGCGTTCCCGTATTGAAACAGATGAAAATTATACAATGATATTGGTGAATATACCCATAGTTGAAGCATTTACAGACGAGAAAGAGCTTTACAATACGCTTCCTCTTTCTATCATTACAGTAAATGACGTCGTAATTACCGTTTGCAGTCAGGATACTCCCATATTGCACCAATTTACCAGAGGCAAAGTAAAGGATTTCCACACTAATATGAAATCCCGCTTTATCTTTCAATTGCTTCATAAAATTTCTTCTTTTTACCTGCTGTATCTTCGCGTAATTGACCGCAAAAGCGAAGAGGTTGAAACACAGCTGCATAAATCCACCCGTAACCAAGAGCTTATTGAACTTTTAAAGCTTGAAAAAAGCCTTGTTTACTTTACAACCGCGCTTCGTTCAAATGAGGTCGTGCTTGAAAAATTAATGCGTCTTGAAAATATAAAAAAATACCCCGATGATGCTGATCTGCTTGAGGATGTTATTGTTGAAAACCGTCAGGCAATAGAAATGGCTAACATATACAGCGGTATTTTAAGCGGAACAATGGACGCCTTTGCATCGGTTATATCAAACAACCTTAACATAGTAATGAAAATACTTGCCGTAATAACCATTGTAATGTCCATACCAACAATGATATTCAGCGCCTACGGTATGAACCTGCAATTAGGCGGTATGCCTTTTGCTCAGAACCCTTACGGCTTTTTGATAATTGTAGCTATTGCCCTTGCTTTAAGCGCTATAGTGGCACTGCTGTTTAAAGCGCTTAAGATGTTTAGATAAAATAAAAATGACAGCCTTTGGCTGTCATTTTTTTATACTGTTTTTAATCTTCTTTTTAGTTTTTTGTATGTAATTCTGTAGAAAATTAAATGCCCTATTATGCAGGCTGTCCATGAGATAAGATATGATACATAAAGGCTTTCAAGTGAATGAAATTGCGGCATCTGGAATATGGTATATATCCACACAATACGTATGCCGCACACACTTATAATTGATGTAAGCATTGCCGCAATTGAATTCCCCATACCGCGCACCGCGCCTGCGCAAATTTCCATAATACCGCAAATAAAATACGGCAGGCATACAAAAGTCATTCGGGTTACACCAACCTCAATTGCCGCAGGGTCATCTGTAATATATATACCAAGCAGCTGCCTTGCAAAAATATAAGCTGACCCTCCAAGCATTATTGCAACAGAAAACATGGTCAAAATATTTATGCGTAAAATTTTGCCTATCCTTTGTATATTTCCCGCTCCTACATTCTGCCCCGTAAAGTTAAGCATAGTCTGGTAGAAAGCGTTCATTGTTATGTACACAAATCCCTCAATATTACTTGCCGCCGCAATACCCGCAACCGCAGAAGCGCCAAAGGTATTTCCCGCCGACTGAATAATAACGTTTGAAAAAGAAAAAACCATACTTTGTATTCCCGCAGGAATACCGATATTTAAAATTCGCTTAAGCGACACAATATCAATTTTCATTTTGCGGGCATCAAACTTCCACACTTCATTAGAACGCATAATGCGAATTACAACCAAAACAGCCGCAATCGCCTGTGATACAACGGTTGCAATTGCAACACCATCAACATACATACCGAATACGGTGACGAAAAGAATATTAAGTATCACATTGGCCACACCGCCAATTGTAAGAAATATAAAGGGACTTTTGGTATCTCCTACCGCGCGCAAAATGGCAGCGCCAAAGTTGTAAATCAAACTAAAAATAATACCGCCGAAATATATTTTCATATAAAGCGCAGATTTTGGTAAAATTGTGGGCGGTGTATCCATCAATGTCAGCAAAGGCTCACAAAACACAATACCCGCAAAAGACAAAACAACACCGCCTATCAAGGCTATAGGCATTGCGGTATGTACAAGCTTACTCACGCTTTCCTTATTTTTTGCGCCAACAGCATTTGCAACCACAACACTCACACCTGTTGAGATGCCGATAAACAGGTTAACAAACAAATTTGTTAGCGCACCTGTTGCGCCAACTGCAGCAACCGAATCACTTCCGCGAAAACGGCCTATAATAATTAAATCGGCCGCATTGAACAGCAACTGCAAAACGCCGGTTATAATAATAGGTATTGTATAACGCACAACGTTGCTGAATAACGGACCGTGTACCATATCTATATTAACTTTATTCCTATACGTTGACACGGCGGTCATCTCCTCAAAAGCACATCGCACAGTTTTATTACTTATGTTATACAGCAACAAAATTTAAAAGTCAATTAATTAAAACTAATTTTAAAAAATGCCAAAGCATCATATAAGACACTCTGGCATTTTCCCTTACATTAATACTTTATAATTTCAATTTCGCTGTTTTCGGGCAGTTTGTACTCAACCTTAATATCTTTAGGAACAGCAAGGGTAAATACGTTTTTGCCGTCCTTTTGCTCATAAGAAGCAGCAATAAGACCGTGTGAAGTAGGTACAACGCCGTTAAAGTGTGTCAAATCGCAGGGCTGCGGCTCAAAAATCATCGCCTTATAATCAGGCTGTGTTGCTCTGATGCCCATAACATATGCACTTAGCAAATATGTACAGCCGCTTGACCAGGCGTGTGAGGGAATTTCCCACTTACCCGTATCATTGTTATCGGAAAACTCCCAGAAGGTATGTGCACCTTTTTTAAGCATTGTACCCCATGTGCGGCGCACTAATTCTAATGCGTCGTCAGGCATACCGTACTCAAAGCGCATTTTTGCTTCGTATGTGCACATTAAGGGAGAAATTGTAGCATTACCGCCACGTGCCTGTTTTGAAGGTCTGTCAAGAATGGTTGAACCGTATGGTGACCACAGCTTTTCTTTCATTGTTTTTAAAGCAGCCTTTGCGCGCTGCTCATCTGCAACACCGAAAAATATGGGAATTATATTTGTATCCTGAGCAATATAGTCATCAAACTCATCCATGTAGCTCTGCTCTTGCTCGCTCCATAAGCGCTCGTTAATAGCATCCTTTACAAGCTTTGCCTTGGCTTTCCAATTTTTTGCTAATTTCTTTTTGCCTATAGCCTGTGCCATTTCAGCCATCTGAACAAGGCTTGCATAAAACAATGCGTTAAGATAAGGCTTTTCTCCAAGTCTGCCGTCAGAGCAATTCCAGTCAACCTGACCGAGTACAAAATTAAAAGAAGATGCAAAGCAAGGTTTTTGGAAAATTAGATTATTGTAGTCGCATCTTTCAATATACCACTCAACAATGTTTTTGCCCTCTTCAAAATAGCGTTTAACAAATTCCAAATCACCTGTTGCTTTGTAATGGTTGTAAATACAAACCACACGCCAACCAAAATAGTCCCACTGGTGAACGTTTTTATTGAACTTATTAGTAAAAGTAACACCCGTGCAGGTTTCGTCATGCTTAATTGCCAAAGAAGCGTTCATAAGGTCGGCTTCACCAAAGGCATACCAGTCAACCAAAGCATCTAATATGCCGTCGCCTGAGAAAAACTGCATCTCATTACGGGGGCAGCTTTCATACTCCTGTTGTTTGTTAACCTGCAGGGTGTATTTACCTACCTCCCAAGCGGTATTAAGCATATCATCAGAACAGTTAAACCAACCGTGCTGATATGCAGGGAACATACAAGGGCGAACCTTAACATTTTTAAGGCTTACAGCTTCGCATTCTTTGTTAAATACCATTTTTAAATATCTGAAAGCACGGCGGCGCAAAACTATAGAATTGCTCTCGTCGGCTTTTAAAACCTGATCAACTGAAATCTTTTTAAGCTTATATCTCCATTTTGACTCAGGGTCAAAATCTTTAACACTTTCAGAAAAATCATGTATTAGTACAACATTTGTATCTGCAGAAACATTATAATCAAAATCTGTAAAACCAACAACAAGTCTGCCGAAATCAAACATAACATAAGGAGCTTCATCCTTCTTTTCGGGATTGCTTACAAGAACGCTGTCTTTTTCAATCATATTGGTTTCAACAATACCCTCGGGGTAAACAAACTGAGGGGCAGGTGCGGTTGCATAATCAACATATGCTTTACCTGCAACCTTTTCTACCTCGGGAGCAATCGGCTTTTTATGGAGCTGGGGTTCAACCCAAAGTGCAGCGTTCTTCCAAAACATATCATACTCTGCGGGAGTTACACGCATAGTTTCTTTTGCAGGCTTTATTTCTTCGCCGGTATCTGCTTCCCAGGACGAGTCAGTTTCAATAACCTGCTTTGTACCGTCAACATACTCAACACACAGCTCAAAAGCGGCAGAGTTAAGCCAGAAGCCACGACGGTCTTTAAATTCAATACCGCACTCCTGATAATACTGAGAGCCTAAAACAAGTTTAAGTTCATTTTCGCCTTTTACAATTTTTGAGGTAACCTCATGGCAGTTTACACGCTCAGGCAGACGACCTGTACCGCTTATAATAAACTCACCGTTTACAAAAACCGCACAGGTACAGTCGGTTTCAAAACGGAAAAGAGCTGATTTTACATCCTTTTCGAAAATAAATTTTTTGGTATATGTTACCCATTCATCGCCATTTACTTTTTTGGTTGATATCCATTTTACACTGGGGTTTTCTGTTTTTCTCCACATAAACATCACCATCTTTGCTATATGTTGTATGTTACTTTTGTAACATTGTTTGCATAGTACCATCTGTTGTTACAAATGTCAATATAAAAAATATAAAACCGGCAAAATTAAGCTTGTTTTTTTTATTAATATTTTATAATTTCACTGTGCTATTTTGGAGCAATTTTTCTGCCTTAATTATTATTGGTACCGAATCTGTAAGTTGAACATCCTCTTTACAAATCTGTTTTTTTAGCATTTTTTCAGTATTGGTTTGTTCTCTTATGCAAAATCATGCATAAATTTGCAAAAAGTGGTTGACAAATTGCAATTTTTTTGGTATTTTATGAATAATGGTTAATTTTTTTATATATGCTTGAAAGGATATTTCATATGGAATGGTTTTCTGTGTGGTGGGAAGATATTGCCGCCACCTTTTATAAGTGCTTTATTAAAAACGCACGTTATACACTTTTGCTTGACGGTATAGGCGTTACCATTAAGGTTTCCCTGCTTTCAATTTGCATTGGTCTTATTATAGGATTTATAATTGCTTTATGCAGTCTTTCCAGAAAAAAATGTATTCGCGCAATCGGTAAGGTTTATACAGATATAATCAGAGGTACTCCATCTGTTACACAGCTTTTGATTATTTACTTTGTTGTGTTTGCTACCGCAAATATTGAAAAATGGATAATTGCCTCTATTGCTTTCGGTATTAACTCAGGCGCTTATGTTTCAGAAACAATACGCGCGGGTATTTTATCTATTGACAAGGGCCAGACAGAAGCCAGCCGTTCATTAGGTCTTAACGCATTCCAAACTATGAGCTACATAATTGCCCCTCAGGCAATAAAAAATATCTTCCCTGCCCTTTGTAATGAGTTTATTACCTTGATTAAAGAAACCGCCATTGTAGGTTATGTTGGTCTTATGGATATACAAAAAGCGGGTGACTTTATTAAAAGCGATACCTTTGAGGCATTTATGCCGCTTATAGGTACTGCAATAATTTACTTTGTACTTATAAAGACCTTAACAATCTGCCTCGGCAAATTAGAGGCATGCCTGCGCAAATCTGAAAAGAGATGAAAAGGAGGACTGCTTTATGATAAAGGTTAATAACTTACACAAAACTTTTGATAAATTAGAAGTTCTCTGCGGTATAAATGAAGAAATTCACAAGGGCGAGGTTGTTGTTGTTATCGGTCCCTCGGGCTCAGGTAAAAGTACATTTTTGCGCTGCTTAAATTTGCTTGAAACACCTAATAAGGGTGAAATTTACGTTGATAATGTACAAATAAATACCCATAAAATAGATGTAAATAAGATAAGACAAAAAATGGGTATGGTGTTCCAGCATTTTAACCTTTTTCCACACCTTACCGTTAAGGACAACATAACCCTTGCTCCTATAAAGCTTAAAATAATGACTAAAGAGCAGGCAGATAAAAAAGCTCATGAGCTGCTTAAAATTATAGGGCTTCTTGACAAAGCCGACACATATCCTTCACAGCTTTCGGGCGGACAGAAGCAGCGTGTTGCCATTGCCCGCGCGCTTGCGATGGAACCTGAAATTATGCTGTTTGACGAGCCTACATCCGCACTTGATCCCGAAATGGTCGGCGAAGTGCTCGATGTTATGAAGGATCTTGCAAAAAGCGGTATGACAATGATTGTTGTTACTCACGAAATGGGCTTTGCAAAAGAGGTTGGCTCAAGGGTATTGTTTATGGACCAAGGCGTTATTGTCGAACAGGGCAAGCCGCAGGATTTATTTGGCAATCCCCAGCACGAGCGCACAAAACAGTTTTTAAGTAAGGTGCTTTAAAACAAAAGTACCCAAATTAAAATAATAAATTTTTTTAAAAGGAGAAAATAAAAATGAAAAAAATCATGAAAATCGCAGCCCTAATTCTTGCGCTTGCAATGCTTGCTACTTGCTTTGCAGCTTGCGGCACAAAAAATAAGGACACAGACACAGACACAGACACAGCAGCAAAAATCGTATTCGGTACCAATGCTGAATTCCCTCCCTTTGAGTTTGTTAACGCACAGGGCGGCGTAATTGACAATTTTGACGGTATCGACATCGCAATCGCAAAAAAGATTGCCGAAGACAACAATATGACAGCCAAAATTTCCAATATGGAATTTGACTCATTGCTTATTGCTCTTCAGAACGGCCAGATTGATGCAGCTATCGCAGGTATGACCGTAATTGCTGAAAGACTTGAGAAAGTTGACTTCTCTACTCCATACTACACCGCAACACAGGTTATGCTCGTAAAAGAGGATTCTACCATTTCTTCTTCTGATGACCTCAAAGGCAAGAACATCGTTGTTGTTCAGGGCTATACCGGTGAGGTTTGCGTAAAAAAAATGGGTTATGAGTACGAAGCATTCAAAAAAGGTACCGAAGCTGTGTTAGAGCTTGTAAACGGCAAGGCCGACGTATTTGTTATTGACTCTGCAACAGCCGACGAGTATTTAGCACAAAACGAAGGCTTAAAGATTGTTAAAGACCCTGAAGCTTTTGAGTCAGAGGAATATGCAATCGCTGTTAAAAAGGGAAATACCGAGCTTCTTAACAAAATTAACGCTACCGTTAATAAAATGTTAGAAGATGGCACAATTTCAAAGCTTGGCGCACAGTATTCCGGTGCTGAAGCTGAATAATTTAAGTTAATATAGGCTTTACTTAAAGTACACTGCCCAAATGTCCATAACGGACATTTGGGCAGTTTTATTTTGCTTAAAATGGCCTTATGCATATCACTTTATCGATTGTTATAAAACCGAATAAAGCTGCAAAATAATGCATACATAATTAGATTGTAGTTTATGTTTAAAACACATACAAAAAAACGGAAGAAATTGCCCCGGGTTAATAAGGAAGTATTTTAGAAATAGTGGTGTAACCTCGGTAATACGGGGTTACACCCTTTCTTTATGCGGATTTATCCGTGAGTTGTTTGCGGTTTTTGATTTCTTCAACCGCTTTTAACAGCTCCTGTTCTGTGGGAATGTCAAACAAACCGATAGCGGTAAAGTAGATGCCTACTTTTACATTGTTGTGTGAATGTTTCTTTTCATTGTTGTGGATTTCAATGCGTTCAATGAGTTTATTCACAACTAATGGCGTCAGTTCTTTCATCTCTGTAAATTCCGAAAGTCCCTGATACAACATCTTCATATCTACACTCTGTTTCTGCAATTCAACCAACTGTTTTTCACATTCGGCAACCTTTACGGCAAGTTCTTTCTGCTCGGATTCGTATTCGTCAGCCATACGATACTATTGAGGGCGAATACGACAGCACTATCTTTACCGCCGAAAAGAATACACAGAGCTTTGATAAGGCGTTCCTCGCAAAGAAAGCTATTCAGGATTATGTATTTACCGACGGTTCTGCCGAAAAGAGTATTGAGAGAAAATTTGCCGAGGATTTGGACGCAGCCGAAGAAGTATGCGTTTACGCTAAGCTTCCGAGAACATTCCAAATTCCTACTCCGGTGGGTAACTACTCGCCTGACCGGGCAATCGCTTTCTATGAGGGTAAGGTCAAGCATATTTTCTTTGTTGCCGAAACCAAAGGTACAATGGAAAGCCTTGAATTAAGACCCATTGAGCAGGCAAAAATCTCTTGTGCAAAGAAGCTGTTCAACGAAATGTCCACGAGCAAGGTAAAGTATCACGATGTTGACAGTTATCAGAGCTTGCTTAATATAATGAACTCACTGTAATATACCATCAGGTCTTAGGGGGTCTCCCTAACGAGGTATTTATGGAATGTATCCATAAATACACTGCTCGCTGAAAGCACGAGCGACAGCACCGTTTTGGACAATCTGTCCATAAACGGTCTGCTCGCTCAGTATGTGCAGAAAGCGGGCAGATTACCGTTTGGTTATCCAACCGGTCTGCTCGCTAAGATTGCACACACCTTTTACCTAAGACAGTTTTTACATTCAAAAGTAAATATCAAACAAAAAATAGGCACGGACAACAGAGTATTTCTGCAATCCGTGCTCATTTTTTTATGCGTATCCGATATAGATTTCATACTGTGTATCGGATAATTTTTCTGCCCATATCCACACCGATGTAAATTCCTCAATATTCTTGTATCTGTTCAATCTACTTTCAATATCTGCGTCCATATTTTTGTTGTTTGCATTAGCGGATATTGGATTGTCCCAACATTCAGTGGCTGTTTCATCGAGAGTAAAGCCAATACTTTGAGCATGATTTTGTGCGTAAGAAATCCAATAGTTGATATCGAATTCTTCAATTTGTTCAACTGCTGTCGTGACTTCCGAAACAGTATTTGTTGTGATTTCAGGCTCAGATTTTTCGCTTTTGGGCGGTTCTGTTTGCGTATGAGTATCTTGCTTTGGCTCGGTATTTGCTGTTATTGTTTGAGAAAAAATCGGCTCATTTGGCACCTTTTCTGTACCGGTTTCAGCGGTAGTCGTCTGTGTTGTTTCTTCCGCAAAGGTACTTTTATCAGCGGTTTCGTTTATGGTTTTCTCGGACAATTCTTCCGCTTGCGCTATGTCAAATACGGCATTACTCGATGAACTAACAACCGCATTTTTGCCAGGCTCACTATGGGCAGTACAGCCTGCCATGCCAAAAATAAAAGTCAATATCATTGTGATTATTACGATTTTTCTCATACAAAAATTACCTCGATATTCACAATTTTCATCGCTCTGTTACGAATGTTGTTCATCCTTCGCACCCATAGCATAGGGTTATTAGCTTTCAGTTTTTCTGTAACATTTTCCTTTTCGGTCAGTGATTTGACAAGCTGTGAAAACATTGTTTGTGCCTGTTCCTCGATGTCCGCAAGGTAAGGGTACAGATTTTCCGATGTTAACAGATTATAGTAATGTCGGGATTCATTGTAAGCGCACGTGCAATTGCAACACGCTGCTTCTGTCCGCCCGAAAGCTGTGACGGATAGGCATATGCTTTATCAAGCAAGCCAACCCTTTCAAGCTGTTTTGTTGCACGGGCAACAATCTCTTCCTTCGAGGCAATTTTACGGTCAAGCGGATCAAGAGTTAAGTTGTCAATTACATTTTTATTGTTGAATAAATTAAAATGCTGGAAAACCATACCAATATTTTCTCTTGCTTTATTTATATCAACCTTGTGGTCATATAAATCCTGTCCGTCAACCACAATTGTGCCTTTGGTTTTGTCAACAAGTCTGTTGATGCAGCGAAGGAGTGTTGACTTACCGCAACCCGAAGGACCGATAACAACAAGTACTTCACCATCATAAACATCAAGTGATACGCCACGCAAAACTACATCCTTGCTATCAAAAACCCTTTCTAAATCGGTAATATGTATTTTAACCTTATCCTTGTTCGCGGCCACGGTTCATTTTCCTTTCTATCATCTTGGCAACTTTAGACAGTATTGTAATAACAATTAAGTACATAATTGCAACAATAAGCCAGGTCTGGAAAGACTTAAAAGTGATGGCAACAACATTTTTTGCGCTGTTAACCAACTCGGGAAAACCGATAACCGAAAGAATTGATGTATCCTTTAAGGTTACTATAAACAGGTTTATAATACTTGGTATCATTGTTTTAATAGCCTGCGGTAGTACTACCTTGAACATAGAATGCCAGTATGACATACCAAGACTGCGTGCAGCATCCATCTGACCCTTGTCCACCGATTGAATACCCGCACGGATAATTTCAGCCATATATGCGCCGCAGTTAAGAGCAAGACATATTGTACCTGCTGTTAAAGCCGTCAGCGTTATAAGTGTATTAATAATATTCTGGAAAAAATAAGGTACACCGAAGAAAACAAAGAAAGCCAGAACAATTATTGGTACGCCGCGAATAATATCAACAAATAAGGTGTAAATAAAGCGGCAAACGCGGCTTTTTAACACACTCATCATTCCGAAAATAAGTCCCAGAATACATGCAAAAACAAACCGCATAACGCCAGCAATAACGTCTGACCCATTGCAGCAAGCAATAATTTACCGTATCCTGTGATAATGGTTACCATCGGGAAAAGCCCCTTTCACAAAATAACGGAACACCGTTTACGGCGGTGTTCCGTTATTTTCACGAATTAAAATTATTAAATCTTATTTACCGAGATACTTTTCGATAATAGCGTCGTACTTACCGTTTTCTTTAATGTTCTTAAGACCTGCATTGAACAAATCAAGGAACTCCTGACGGTCTGCCTTGTGAATAGCAACACCGTAGGGTGAACCGTCATTTTCGCTGCCGTCAACTATTTTGAGTGCGAGGTAACCGTCTTTGATAGAAGCTGCCATAATGGGAGTATCCTCAAAGCAAGCAACTGACTGGCCTCCGAGAACTGTCTGATACATTGTGGGAGAATCTTCAAGGTAAGTAATTGTAAAGCCGTACCGGTCTTTAAAGCTTTCTGCATATGCAGCACCCTGTGTTGCAGTCTTTACAGCAACCTGCTTACCCTTGAGATCATCAAAAGAATCAATGTCTGCATCGGCAGCAACAGCCATACACTGAGTTGCGGTGTAATAACCGTCGGAGAAAATCCAGCCGGTATTTTTACGCTCATCAGTAATGGAAGCACCGGCGATCATTGCATCTGACTGACCTGCCTGGCAAGCAGCAATAGCTGCGTACCAGCCTAAGCTGTTAAGCTCATACTTAAAGCCCTGGTCTTCAGCAACAGCAGCAAGAATGTCAACATCAATACCTACAAAGTTACCGTTTGCATCGGTATACTCAAAGGGTTTGAAAACTGTATCGGTTGCAACAACCCAAACTTTTTCCCCGTCTTTTTTGGCACCGCAGCCTGCAAAGCAGCAAATAAGCATTGCAATGCATAAAAGTACACTGAGAATTCTGATAGATTTTTTCATCACAAACACCTTTCCTATTTTATTTTTAATTATGTAATATGGGTAAATATAAGATATTTATATTTTACCACAGTCCTCCTTTGATTGTCAGTCTATTTTAAAAACACAGTTTTTTAAAATAATGCTATTAATCGGCCGTAATATATGTTATTATTATTTTAGTGATTGCGGGCACTATAATATATGTGTAAATATTATATTTTGGGGAGAAAATATTATGAATTTTTTAATTGTTGTTGATATGCAGAATGATTTTATTTACGGCTCTCTGGGCACAGCTGAAGCTAAAAAAACAGTAGACAATGTTGTAGCCAAAGTAAAAAGCTTCGACGGCCATATTCTTTTTACGCGTGATACACACGCAACCGATTACCTTAAAACACAAGAGGGTAAGAATTTGCCCGTTGAGCATTGTATTGTGAACACTGACGGATGGCAGATTTGCGACGCTCTTTTACCCTTTGTTAAGGATAACATTGTAAACAAAGCCACCTTCGGCAGCACCGATTTGCCCGATATCATTAAACGCATTGACGCCTGTCCCGAAAAAATTACCCTATGCGGACTTTGCACCGATATCTGCGTTATATCTAATGCTATGATCTTAAAAGCCGCCTTTCCCGAAACAAAAATTGCTGTTGACTCTGCCTGCTGCGCGGGCGTTTCGCCGCAAAGCCACAACACAGCGCTTAACGCTATGAAGGCTGTGCAAATTGATATTGTTTAAAGGATAAAACATGAAACGTATTAAAAGAGTATTTAGAGCATTAATTATTTCAGTATTAAGCATAACACTTGTATGCGTTTTGGCAATTACTGGCATTAACCTTTATGTAAAAGGTGTTGCAAGCAAAAATATTATTACTGCTAAACAAGCAACAAAACTTTCCGATGTCGACTGTATAATTGTACTTGGATGTCAGGTAAAACCTGACGGAACACCCAGCGCTATGCTTCGCGACCGCCTTGACCGCGCCGTTGAGCTGTACAAAGCAGGCGCCGCACCCAAAATTATAATGAGCGGCGACCACGGCACAGAAGAGTATGACGAAGTCCACACAATGAAAAACTACGCCATTGATGCGGGTGTACCCTCTGAGGATATTTTTATCGACCACGCAGGCTTTTCCACATACGAAAGTATCTACCGGGCAAACGAAATTTTTGATGCTGACAATATAATTGTTGTAACGCAAGAGTACCATTTATACCGTGCACTTTACATAGCGCAAAAATTCGGTCTTGAAAACCATGGTGTATCAAGTGATTATCACACCTACGCAGGTCAGTCGGCGCGCGACGCGCGTGAAGTGCTTGCCCGCGTTAAAGATTTTGCAACATGTATATTAAAGCCCGAACCGACATATTTAGGTGATGCAATCCCCGTCAGCGGCAACGGCGATGTAACAAATTAAATATAAAAATAATGGAACAATAACTGTTCCATTTTATTTTTTCTTGACAAAGTTGTCTATTGATGATAGACTATAATTAGTCTATTTATTGTAGACAATCCGTTTTACGAGGTGATTGTTTTGGATGAAATGAAATTAGGTGCAGTTGAAGCCCGCTTTGCCGATATAATATGGCAGAACGGACCGCTTACAACCAAAGAGCTTGTAAAATTGTGCGAGCAGAAATTGAACTGGAAGCGTACAACAACCTATACTGTATTAAAAAAACTATGTGAGCGCGGCATTTTCAAGACAAAAAACAGCATTGTAAGCGTGCTTATATCAAAGGAAGACTTTTATTCAATACAAAGCCAGAACTTTGTTGAAAGCAATTTTAGTGGCTCTCTTCCCGCCTTTATTGCAGCTTTTGCAAAGCGCAAAACGCTTACCGACAAGGAAATTAAAGAAATTAAGGATATGATTGATTCCTTATAGAAAAAGGAGTTATTATATGACAGATTTATTTATAAAAGCATTAAATATGAGCCTTAATGCAGGCTGGCTTGTTATTGCCGTTATAATATTGCGATTCATTTTAACAAAAACACCCAAATGGATACACTGTCTTATGTGGTGCATCGTAGGACTGCGCCTTGTTATGCCCTTTTCAATACAAAGCATATTAAGCCTTATACCGAGCACCGAGGTTATTCCGCAGGCTATTGAGCTTACAAGCACTCCCGCCGTCAACAGCGGTTTGTCTATTGTTGACAATGCGGTCAACCCCATTATATACGACAGCTTTGCACCCGACATCTTGACAAGCGCCAACCCGTTGCAAATATATCTTTTTATAGGTTCGATCATTTGGCTTGCGGGCATTGCCGTTATGCTTTTACACTGCGCCGTATCTTATATAAGTCTGCGCATAAAGGTAAGGGCTTCGGTTTTATACCGCGACAACATATATTATTGTGACAATATTGATACACCCTTTATATTCGGCATTATAAAGCCTAAAATATACTTACCCTCAGCACTCGACGAGCAAAGCCTTGATTATGTTATAAAGCACGAAAATGCTCACCTTAAAAGAGGTGACCATATAACAAAGCTTACAGGCTATTTATTGCTTTGCGTTTATTGGTTTGACCCGCTTGTATGGGTGGCATACATTTTGCTCTGCCGTGACATCGAAAAAGCCTGCGACCAAAAGGCTGTACAGAATATGGATACCGCCGCGCTAAAGGCTTACGCCTCTGCCTTGCTTTGCTGCAGTATAAAACGCACAAATATTGCCGCCTGTCCCCTTGCCTTTGGCGAGGTTGGCGTTAAAGGCAGAATTAAAGCTGTGCTCAATTATAAAAAGCCTGCTTTCTGGATAATTATAGTTGCAATAGTTTTATGTACCGCTACCGCAGTATGCTTTTTGACAGACCCTGTAAGCAAAGAGCCGTCTTACAATAAAGCTGTAGGCAATGTAACAGTCATAGAAAACAGGCTGTCTGATAACGGTGTGTCTATCCGCCTTGTTGAAGCAGTTTTGGACGGCGATAACCCTTACTTTGACGTTGAATGGATAAATAACTCAAGTCAGGAAAAAACATTTGGAATGGAATTTAACATTTATCGCATAAAAAATGACAAAATGATAAGCTGTGCTGTTGATGAGCTGTACTTTCACTCAATAGCCGTCATATTAAACCCAAAGAGTACACATATAGAACGATATCATCTTAACGCCTTTGACTTATCAAATGAGGGCACCTACCGCTTTATTATCGATGATTTCCCCAGCAGAGAGCTATGGTTTGATTTTGAAATAAAAAACACCGCCCTGTCAACAGTGGGCGGTGCGGATAGCTCCGGCGTTATTACGGAGCAATAATTATACTATAAGCTCACAAAGCTCCTGCTGTGTTACATTACACATATAATCATTAATAGTAAAACCTTTTAGACGTGCTTTGACTGCAGAAGGTGTATACTCCGTGCCGTAAAGTGCGTCTTCTATTTCGGCAATATCTTTTATTCCAAAATAGTCACCGTATATTTTTACCGTTTCAATTTTATTATCATTTATTTGCAAACAAACCGAAACTGTACCGCCCTCAAGGCGAGCCTCTTTTTTTACTGTATATTCCTGCTTAAAGCCAAAATTCCATTCGTAAGTTGCATACTTTTCTTTTTCAAGCTTTTTTATTGCGACAATATCCTCTGCTGTCAATTCGTACTCCTTTGCATCGGGAAAGGTTGACAGCACCGTCATTTTTAGTTTATTTGTAAACTGTTCAATGCTCATAGGCTGCGTAAGATGGTCGGATATATTCGTAACCCTACTTCTTACCGAGGCAATACCCTTGCTTTTAATTTTAAGCGGATTTACCTTTAATGCGTCCGAAAGGCTGGAAACATCGGCACCGAACATTAAGGTACCATGGTGCATTACAGCGTTGCCGAAAGCGCACTGCGCGTTGCCCGAGAATTTTTTGCCGTCTATCAGCATATCGTTTCTGCCCGAAAGCTCGGCATTAATACCTATAGTTTCAAGCGTTTTTAATACAACCTCGGAAAAATAAGTATAATCATTAAAACGGTCTTTTGAGCGGGTAATAAATGTATAGTTCAAGTTGCCCAAATCGTGAAAAACCGCTCCACCGCCTGTCTGGCGGCGTATTACCGGAATATTGTTCTGTTTTATAAATTCCTCATTAATTTCGGCATGCGTATTCTGGTTTCTGCCCACTATGACAGAGCGGTCATTACGCCAAAGCATAAAAACCTCATCATTCGTCTGCTTTAACAGATATTCTTCAACCGCCAGATTAAATGACGGACGGGTATGTTTGTGAACAATAACCTTCATAAAATACTCCTTTAAAATAATCAGCATAAGGGCTGTCCTGCAAATATATTGTAGGACAGCCCTTCATTTTTATACGGTTAGGAAATTAAACGCCAAGTTTGCTCTTGCGTGCAAGTTCTACAGAGTTAAAGCTCTGTGTATTTACATGGCCTTTAAGAGGAATAAGCTTATCATTGATAGCATCAAGGAACCATTCGGGTTGCGGGAAGAACTCTTTATCAAACTCATAAGGAGGAGTGATCCAGTTCTTAGCACCGAGTACAACAGGAGGTGCATCAAGATAATCAAATGCCATCTGTGTAATGTTCTGAGCCATATCATTAAGGATGTTGCCTCTTGTGCAAGCATCGCTGGCAAGAAGGATCTTACCTGTCTTCTTAACAGACTCGATTACCTTATCATAGTTGAAGGGAACAACGCTGCGAGCATCGATAAGTTCTGCACTGATGCCGTATTTTTCTTCAAGCATCTTGCAAGCTTCCATTGCACGATAAAGTGTAGCACCAATGGTAAGAATTGTAACATCCTTACCTTCCTTGCGGATAGCAGGTTCACCGTAAGGTATTTCATAATAACCCTCGGGTACGCCTTCCTTAACAAACTGCTCGCCTTCACCGTAAATTCTCTGGCTTTCAAAGAATACAACAGGATCAGTACCGTTAAGAGCAGTATTCATCATACCCTTAGCATCGTAAGGAGTTACAGGGAATACAACCTTAAGACCGGGAATGTGTGCACAAAGCGATGTCCAATCCTGTGAGTGCTGTGCGCCGTATTTGCTTCCGACAGAAACACGCAATACAACCGGCATTTTCAAACCGCCTGCGCTCATTGACTGCCATTTGGACATCTGGTTGAATATTTCATCACCTGCGCAACCGATAAAGTCGCAGTACATCAATTCAACAATAACACGTCCGCCGGCCATACCGTAACCAACAGCGCTGCCAACGATAGCAGACTCAGAAATAGGAGCATTGAACAGTCTGTGATAAGGTAGAGCTTCTGTCATACCGCGGTAAACAGCGAAAGCTCCGTTCCAGTCACGAACGTCCTCACCGTAGGTGATAAGTGTCGGGTCGGTATAGAACTTATCAAAAATTGCCTCAAAGATACCGTCACGGATATTGTACTGTTTTAACTTGGGTACGGGCTTGCCGTTCTTGTCATAAGCGTAACGAATCTGTGTCTTAATTTTCTTAACACGCTCGTTATCCTCTTTAGCCATCCTAACATCGCAAGGACGGTCTTCCATCTTTTCAACACTAAGGTTAGAGAACATTAATTTTTCAATGTTATCGGGGTGTTTCTCATAATCAGTATAAGGAGAAATTTCTAAATCAGCAGCAAGCATAAACATGCGTCTGTTACGGTCGTTACCCAAGGCAAGAATCTCGTCAACCTCTTTTTGAGTTGCAACGCCGGCTTCAACCAACTGCTTGGGATAAATAACCAACGGATCATATGAATACCAGTCATCAATTTCCTCTTGTGTACGGTAGGAACTGATATCTGATGTTGAGTGGCCGCTCATACGATAGGTAACAACGTCCAAGAGAACAGGGCCTTTACCCTCTTTAATGAGTTCAAGCTTACGTCTGTAAGCATCAATAACTGCAAGTGGATTCCAACCGTTTACACGTTCGCAGTGCATCTGGCTGGGAGTAGTAACGCCAAGACGAACAAGGTCATCATAAGCCATGGTTTCGCCCTTGGTCTGACCGCCCATTCCGTAGGAGTTATTGCTGAAGTTGAAGATAATGGGTAGGCCGCCTTTGTAGCCGTCCTCCCAAAGCTGAGTGTACTGGTCCATAGCGGCAAAGTTAAGTGACTCAAGAACAGGACCGCGTGCTGCAGAACCGTCACCCAGGTTAGCAATTACTACACCGGGCTTCTGGTTACATTTTTTGAACAGAGCAGCACCTGCAGCAATAGGTCCGCTGCCGCCAACTATGGCGTTGTTCGGGAAAATACCAAAAGGCAGGAAGAATGCGTGCATTGAACCGCCGAGACCGCGTGAAAAACCGCAATCCTTAGCAAATAGCTCACACATAATACCGTAAATAAAAAATTCTCTTGCAAGTTCTTTAATATCGGTAGTTTTTGAATGTTTTTTAATGGTTTCGTAGTTAACGCCGTTATTAAACTCTCTCATAATCTGCTCAAGCTTGTCATCTGGCAGCTTGCGGATAGCAGACATAGCTTTTGCAATAACTTCGTGGTGGCTACGGTGTGAGCCGAAAACAAAATCGTCAACGCCTAAAAGGAATGCCTCACCAACAGCGCTGGACTCTTCACCTAATGCAAGGTGAGCAGGACCGGGATAAGTAAACTCTTTCTGGTTGTAGTTACCCTTTGTTTTGATTTCCATCAACATGCTTTCAAATTCACGGATGGCAACCATATCTGCATAGATAGCAAGAAAATCTTCTTTGGAGAAATTTTTCATTTCATCCTTGATTGTCTTGTCGTAATCGCAAACCTTAACATCCTTGAATTTGATTGTGCGTTTTTCAAATTGCTTTTTAGGATCAACATATTGTGACTTAGGCATAATTAATTTCCTCCTATATTTTATGCTTCAAAGAAAGCTTCTCTGATAACTTCGCTTACCGAGGGATGCGGGAAAACAATCTCTTTTAAGTTGTTAAGACGCATTTCGGTTTCAACCATTATTGCTGCACCGTAGATAATCTCAGATGCGTACTGTGTAATCATATGAACGCCGAGAATTCTGTGATGCTCTTTATCAATAATTACCTTGCAAATACCGTCACCGTCAGGTGTTTCTGCAAGATAACGGCCGCTGAACTTCATCGTGAGGTTTACACACTCAAAGTTAAGACCCTTTGCTTTTGCAGACTGCTCGGTTTCACCTACACAGCCAACCTCGGGATTGGTATAAATAACGCTGGGGATAGCGTCGTAACGCATACGGTCTTTTTTACCGAGAATTGTGTTAACAGCAACCTCACCCTCGCGGTATGCAGTATGTGCCAGCATTGATTTACCGTTTACGTCACCTGCGGCATAAAGGCCTGAAACGCTTGTGCGCATCTGCTCGTCTGTAACAACTGCACCGCGCTCCATAACAGGATTAAGGTTTTCAAGGCCATAGCCCTGTGTTACTGCACGTCTGCCGATTGAGCAAAGCACCTTGTTTGCGGGGAACTCAACAGGCTTGCCATCCGGATCCTCGGCGCAAACTACGCCGTCTTTAACCTCAGTAACCTTATAGCCGAGCTTGAACTCAATGCCTTTTTTAGCATAGTTGTTCATCAAAATCTTTGAAATATCGCTGTCAGTATTACCTGCAATATGGTCAAGCATTTCTACAACTGTAACCTTTGCACCTACAGAGTTATAGTAAGATGCCATTTCAAGACCGATAACACCGCCGCCTATAACAACAAGGTTTTCGGGGATTTCTCTGAGAGAAAGCACCTCACGGTTTGTCATAACAAAGCCGCTTTCAACACCCTCACGCAAGCCGGGGATACCGGGGATAACAGGAGCGGAGCCGGTTGCTAAAAGCAGGTTCTTACCGCAGTATTCCTTACCGTCAGCCTCTAAAACAAAGCCGTCCTTTGTTTTTGCTTTTATCATACCCTCAGCATTAACAACGGTAACCTTTCTCTTTTTCAACGCCATACCGATACCGGAAACAAGGGCTTTTACAACGCCTTCTTTACGGTCAATAACAGCATTCTGGTCAATAGAAGCATCTTTTACAGTGACACCGTAGTGTGATGCGTTTTTAGCATAATCAAAAACCTTTGCGCAATAAAGCAAAGCTTTTGAGGGTATGCAACCTTCGTTAAGGCAAACACCGCCGAGTGCGCGCTTTTCAATAACGCAGGTTTTGAGTCCGCCGTCAGCTGCGCGCTCTGCTGCATTGTAGCCGGCAGGACCGCCGCCCAATACAATAAGATCAAACATTTCCATTATTAATTACTCCTTATTTGCAAAGCAGAACAGAAAAATTCTGCAGGCTGTTCTTAAGATCAACAAGGAAGCGTGATGCGGGAGCACCGTCAACTGCTCTGTGGTCGTATGTCAAGGACAGACCCATTGCAGGATAGGTAGCAATGCCGTTTTCAGTTTCCTTTACGCGTGTTGTAATACCGTTAACACCCAAAATACCTGTCTGGGGAGGATTGATAACGGGAGTAAAGCTTTCAATGCCGAAAGATCCTAAGTTAGAAATTGTGAATGTGCCGCCCTTAAGCATATCGGGAGCAATATCACCCTTCTTGCAGGCTGCTGCAAGCGCTTTAGACTCTGCTGCAATCTCGTCAAGAGATTTCTTGTCAGCATTGAAAATGGTGGGAACCATAAGACCGCGGTCTGTATCAATAGCAACACCAAGGTTTACGCTGTGGAAATAACGGATATTGTCGTCGTCAATCATATTAGCATTCAAAGCCTTATGCTCGGGTTTTGCAAGCACACGTGAAACGGCATAAAGAATAATGTCGTTAAGTGTTATGTTGCTAAGACCGAGTACCTCTGCATTAGCCTTGAGCTTTTTACGCAATGCCATAATTTCGGTAGCGTCAAAAGTAATGGTGTGTGTAAGCTGAGGAATTGTAGAAAGTGAAGTCTTCATAGATTTTGAAATTGCGCGGCGGATACCGCTGAACTTCTCGTCTGTGTACTCTGCAACGGGAGCAGCAGGTGCAACAGCAGCGGCAGCAGTAGCAGCAGGAGCAGCTGCAACGCCTTTATCTGCCAATGCGCGAACATCAGCCTCAACAATTCTGCCTTCTGCACCGGTAGGAGTGGCAAGAGATGCATCTATGCCTGTTTTGGCGGCCAAAGCACGCGCTCTGGGAGAAATTTTTATAAATCCGTCAGCGGATGCAGCGGGAGCAGCTTCTGCAGCAGGTGCAGCGGGAGCAGCTTCAACTGCGGGAGCCTCAGCAGGAGCTTCTTCAGTAACACCTGCGGGAGCAAATTCAGCAAAACTTTCTCCCTCTTCGCCGATAACGCAAACGTTTGTCATAACGGGAACATCATCACCCTCGCTGAAAAACTGTTCAAGGATGATGCCTCCAACCTCTGCGGGTTCATCAACAGTGGTCTTGTCAGTTTCATAGGTAAAAAGCACTTCGCCTGCTTCTACCCTTTCGCCTTTCTTCTTGTGCCATTCGGTCAAGATACAACTCTCAACCGAGATGCCTACGTTAGGCATCATAATTGGTGTTGCCATAATTTTTCCTCCTTAAAAGTTAAAAAACTTTTTATTTGTTATTCATATCTCACCGTAACGCCATATTCTTGGGCCTTGCTCAGAATATGCTCATCAGGTTTGGTATCGGTAATAAGGATGTCAATACCATCCAGCCCTGCAAATGTAAAGGGCATTCTGTGATTAAATTTGCTTGAGTCAACCATTACTATTGTAAGGTTTGCTTTTTCAACAATAAGTTTTTTGAGCTCACACTCACTGTAGCTGCCGCAGGTAAAGCCGCTTTCAGCTGAAAAAGCCGATGCCACCATAAATGCAATATCAAAGTTATAATCCTTAACAAATTCAAGCGACTGCAATCCTGAAACTGAAGCGTTATTTCGATTAAGCAAACCGCCTATAAGGTTAACAGTAGGTGCAGACTGCTTTGAAATTTCCAAAGCAACATGGGGGCTGCTGGTAACAATAAAAAGGTTCGTTCCGGGCAGTTTCTTTGCCAGTGACAGCGCTGTTGTTCCCGAATCAATAAATATTGAGCGGCGGGTTTCAACATAGTTAACGGCCATTGCGGCAATTTTTTCTTTTTCCGCGCTGTTTTGTAAAATGCGTTGCGCATAAATAGGCTCTGTATCCGCACTGCCAAAGCTTTTAACCGAGCGTATACCGCCCTTTATTTTTACTGCTTCGCCTGTGCTTTCAAGATACTCTATATCCCTGCGCAATGTCATGCTTGAAACATCGGGAAATATCTGCTCAAGTTTCTTAAGCATAACCGTACCGTTTTTACGCAGCAATTCCAATATCTGCTCTCTGCGGTTTGAACTCATTTCCCACACCTCTTTTTGCAAAATGTTAATTTTTGTGAAAAAATAACAATTCGTGTTAATTATACTCTTATCGGCATAATATGTCAAGGGCTTAAGGTTATATTTTTGCAATAAAAAAAGCGTTTACGGCTACTCAAAAAATCTGTGTAGCTGTAAACGCTTTTAATATTACGCTTAACTAGATATTTTTTGCATTTGCAAGCAGATATTTTTCTGCTTCAAGGTTCCACAGGCCGTTATGCGCTTTAATAATCTTATCAAGCTCAGCAAACAAAGGATCGGTCTTACCTTTTTCCTCAAAATCTGCAATAGCAGTAAGGGGCATTGAAATGTGTGTATAAACAAGCTTTTTGCCTCCCGGGATTTTGGGGAGATTAAGGGTTGTGTCAACAACACTGTCAAGACCGCCAACATGTGTAATCATTGCGGAGGGGTTAAGCAGACCTTTTGACATCATATCCAATGCTTCAATAAGGTCATCGGTATTACCGCCGCTGTTACCTGCAACATGAGCTGCCATATAGTGAATGTTGTAGAAGTTGAATGTTGCTGAGAAGTTTGGGTCTGAAGGACCTGCAAAGAAATTAAGGCAGGAATCATATCCCATAATAGCAACACCCTGCTCAACAACAGGAGCAACAGGAGCATAAACATAAACATCGTCATAACCTGTGCCTCCGGAAATCTCACGCAGAGTTGCAACAGGGTCTTCGCAGTTCTTGGTATTTACATAAACAAGCTCAACGCCGTTTTTCTTTGCTTCTTCGACAGTGTAAATTGAAGCTGCGCGCTCAAGACGTGCATCGTCAATATCTGTTACAACAAGCAAGGAAGGCTTGCGGTCACAGTGGATAGCATAGTCGATAGCGCCAAGACCCATAGGACCAACGCCCGCAAGCAGAGCCATTTTTCCGCCCTCAACAATACCCATTGTGTGAACATAGCTGCCTGCACAGGTGTGATAGTTAACATGAAAACCGCCTACAATACAGCTTACAGGCTCAGCCAAAGAGCCAAGATAGAATGCCTCTCCGCTGTAATCGATAAGACAGTTTCTTTCCATAGCGATAGCGGGGATTATAACGTAGGTTGCGTCGCCGCCGATATACTGAAAAGAGTAACCGGGAGCAGCATAAATGTTTTTGGGGTCGTTGAATGCTGTCTGCATTGAGAATTTCTGACCAACCTTATATTTACCCTGCCATTTTGCACCGATTTCAATAATCTCGCCGCAGAACTCATGTCCTGTGATAACGGGATTTTCTGCAATGTCAGCAGGAACACGCTTGTGAGCAGAGCCCTGAATTGCAGCCTTGTAGGTTGACATACAAATGCTGTCGGAAACTATTTTTGCAAGAATTTCGTCGTCTTTGATTGCGGGAAGTTCAAACTCTTCAAGGCGCATATCGTTAACGCCATAAAGTCTAACTGCTTTTGTTTTCATAATATTATATACCCTTTCCTATCTCTGCGTATTTATTTACCCTTTCATTCATATCAGGGTAGTTTTTACATGTTGTGTCTGAGAACATACCGCTCTCAATATCGTTTGTACCGGATATTTCGTGACCTATAAGCGCCCAAGTTGCTGTTACAAGATGTTTAAAGGGTTCGGATGCAACCTTATCATTCTTAAAGGACTGACGGGGAGAGTTAATATCCTCACCGCTTATTTGGAACAAGCCGTGGTTGCGGCAAAGCGCCATTACTCTCTCAAGTTGAGGCAATGTGTTGCGGCTTGGCATATATGTGATGGCATTAAAGCCAATTTCCTTAACATAATCAATCAGCTCATCAAGATAATCGTCCTCAAACTTTTGAGTCTTTTTATCACCTGTTACCGAGTCGCCAACGTCGCCAAGGTAAGCATAAGCAGACACAGCACCCGCTTTACGGCAAACCTCAATATAATCAGCAACATCCGCGCATTCGTCTGTTGCGGGAATATAGAACTTTTCTACAAGGTCACTCTTCAGAATGCCAAGCAGGTCATAAGCGTAATATGGATACTCGGTATCCTCAAGCATTTTGCGTTGTTTTTCCGAAAGCTTAATTCCAAAGCCGTTTTCAACAAAATCAGCCGTTGCCTTGCCCTGACCGAAACGCTCAATAATTTTGTGCGCCACAGCAAAAAGCAGGTGCCTTTCCGTAACGCTGCCGCCCTCATGATTATTTGAAAGAGGTGCAACATCTTTATCAAAGTCGATACAGATATCGCCCTTTGCAAGCAATGCGTTAAGATTATCAACCATCTTGCGATTACGTATATTACGTTTTTCACGCAAGGGGCTTATAAAGCTTTCAATAATAGGTAATGACTGGTGCGGGATACCATGAATGGTGCAGTAAGCTACGCCATCCTGGTCGGGATTGTTAAGTCTGCGGTCTTCAAACTTTCTAACTTTTACGCGGCACTCCATACCTATTGTGGTAGCAATACCCAATATCTTACCCGCCTCAACAAACTCAAGGCAGCCCGAAACGCTGTCGTGGTCCATAATACCAGCTGTGGTAAGACCGTTAAGCCACGCAAGGTATGCCGCCTTTGTAGGAGAATAGGGCGAGAAAGAGTATGTAGTGTGAATGTGGTTGTTAACGTTACCGCAAGAAACGGGCATTTCAAGCTCGCCTGCGTCATACATTCCCTTTAATTCGCTTAATGCTTCCAAGCGCTCTTGTGCGGTGGGGGCATTAAGCTTTTCAATATGAATATCAGACCTCATTTTCCCCTCCGTTATTTAAGCATTTCCTGTCCGCCGGTTACAGGGATAGCCTGACCGGTTTCATATTCCTGCTCAATAATATACATAATAGCGCGTGCAACGTCAGGCTCGCGGCAGCCGCGGTTCATCGGAACCTTAGACTCATAGAAGCGTCTTACGTCTGATACTGTTTTAGCGCCGGGGACTTTGCCTGCATTAAGATACTGAATAAATAAGCCTTTTTCCGGGTCAGACCACAAAGGACCGTCAAGCAGGTTACCGGGGCAAACTGCGTTAACCTTAATATTAAAGGGAACAAGCTCCAAAGCAAAGGACTGTGTAAGACCAATCCCCCCGAACTTACTGCCCGAATAAGCAAAGTTTTTGTTTGAACCTGAAAGACCTGATTTTGAGTTGATTGTAATAATATCCATCATATAATCAGGTGCAAAACGGTTTTGTATTTTCATTACGCGGGAAGCATATTTGGTGCAAAGGAAATAGCCCGTATAGTTAATTGCGGTTACAAGCTCAAATGTTGACTTTGTCATTTCCTCTAAGCTGCCAGCCTTTGCGATACCTGCGTTGCTTACAAATACATCACAGCCGCCGAAAGCAAGAACTGTTTCACGCATCATAGCCTTAACAGATTCCTCATCGGAAACGTTTGCTTTTACAGCAATAGCTGTACCTGCACCGTATTTTTCATTAAGCTCTTCTGCGCAAGCCTGCGCGCCGTCAATATTCAAGTCAGCAATAACAAGGTAAGCGCCCTGCTCTGCCATTGCAGTAGCAATACCCTTACCAAAGCCTTGTGCACTGCCTGTTACAACAGAAACCTTGCCCTCTAGACGCTTTGCAGCACCTGCAGCAAGAGAAACTTTTGAACGGTAACTTTCGGTTTCCCAGTTAACAATAAAATCAATAAGTTCATCAGTCATGGGCAATGGGCCGCCAAAGGACTCTGAATAAACAGCAATTTTTACAGCGTCAAGAGCAACGCTCTTAACAATGTTTGCTTCCTTAACAGATGCGCCGCAAATAAACAGGCCCAGCTTTTCAACCGCAACTACCTTGGGCTTATACCCGTTAGCAGCAACAAAAGCATCATATTTTTCTTTTAATACATTGTACTGCTCTTCTATATCATCACAAGCAGGAACGAACAGCCAGAAAGCTTTGCAGTAAACAATATGGTCAGGCGAGAAGGGCTTTTTCAGGGGCGCAAAAGCTTCCTCGCTTGCAACAAAGTCGCATACCTGACTGTTTGCTTCAAATAATACTGTTGAAGGCTTGCTGCCGTCAAACAGCGCACGTATTGCAGGAGCAATAGCTGCTGCTTTGTCTGCATCAAATTCGCAAACACTGAAATCGGGAGTTTTTATAAGCTTGCTCTCCAAGGTCTTCATAACCTTTTCGGCAATAGTGTCAATCTCTTCAGTAGTGTCCGCCGCAATGAATATACCATGATTCTGTAAGAACAAAAGGTTTGCACATTTGCCGTTTTTAGCTTTGTAAGCATCCAAAGCATCTTTACAAATGCTTGCAAGCACATAGCCGGGTCTTGTAATGCCAACCCATACGGCCTCATCACCAAAAAGCTCACGGCATACAGCCTCACCGTTCTTACCGCAGGTAAGACCGTTTACAAGTGCGGGATGAACATGCAGAACAAATTTGTACTCAAAAAGATTGTGTAAGGGTGTTTCAACGCTGGGGCGTTTTGAAAGCTGTGATAAATGACGTGCAGCCATCATATTTTCTAAAGCAAGACGCTCGCGCTCTTTATCGTCAGCGGGGTATTCCTTGTCCATCATATCGTAAATACCGGCACGCTCCATAATAACAAAATCTTCAGGCTTAATCGTAGCCAATGATGTACCGGAGCCTTTTACATATAAATAAGTATCGTCCTTGTAGGACGTGTTGCCTCCGCCTGCTAAAACATAGTCGGGATTGCTTCCGTACTTGTTAGACATAGCGGAAAGTTTGTTAAGTCCCATTTGTTATACCTCCAAAAAGCATAATATTACTTGTATATAATATCACACAGCAATAAATAAGTAAACTGCAAAATAATGTTTTTTTACATAATTTTTTCTTTTTTAACATAAAAGTCAACAAACACTTGACAAATCTGTTATAATATTATGGCCAAATTTAAAATGAGTTATTATTGTTTAGATTTATTATAGGAGTTTTATTGTGAAAATTTCAAATTTAATTAACACAAAAAAACAGCATATTATATTTGCATCAAGTTTGTGCGCTGCACTTTTACTTTTTGTTTTATTCAGCTATAAGCAGTTCTTTTGTGTTGGCTTTAAATACGGACCTCTTTTATTCTTTTTATGCATTCCCGCCGCATTAATTATAGGCTTGCTATGCTTAGTTAAGCCCTCACAAAACAAAAAGCTCCAGGCGATATTGCCTTGGGTAATAGCCGCTTTAATGCCTTTTGTAACAATGACATTGACAGAGTGCTTAAACGGCATTTTTGTTTTTAATATGTATTATCACGCCTTTATTTACGGCTATATTTTGGATATTCTTATCTGTGCTTTTATTTACGGACTTTGCGGCAATATAAGAGTATCGGTTATAACCACAAACATAATCTTATACGTTTTGGCGCTTGCCAACTATTACGTAAAGCTTTTCCGCGGAACACCCTTTTTGCCTATTGATTTTGCAAGTGTAGGAACAGCAAAAAATGTTGCGGGTACGTATGACTACACCCCGTCCTATAATGTAGTAATTGCAACCATATTGCTTGCATTTATAATTGTGGTTGCCTTAAAATACAAAACCCCAAAGCTGAAGCTGCCTGTAAAAATAATTGCGCGCTGTTCATGCCTTGCTGTTTTCGCTTCAATTTTAATAGTATTTTTCACAACTGATGCTTTTGCAAAAATAAATCTTAAGCCTGATTTTTGGAACCAGACCCGCGGTTATAAAAATGACGGTGTTGTGCTTAGTTTTTTCCTTAACCTTAAATATATTTACGTAAGCGCACCCTCGGGCTATGATGCCGACAGGGTTGACAATATTATTGAAGATTACCTTGAGCAAAACGTGTCCACAGACACAGACGAAGAGCAAACGGCCGACTCGAAAATCCCCGATATTATATGTATAATGAACGAGTCCTTTTCGTGCCTTTCCACAGTGGGTGATTTTGAGACAAATGTTGATTATCTTCCCTTTTACCGCTCACTTACCGAAAACACCGTTAAGGGCAACCTGATTACTCCCGTCATAGGCTCAGGCACTTCTAATACAGAGTTTGAATTTTTAACAGGCTGCACAATGTCTTTTTATCCGTCGGGCAGTAACGCCTACACGCTATATATAAAGGACACTATGCCGTCATTGGTTTCTGTTCTTACTCAAAGCCGATATTCAAATCTTGCTTTCCACCCATATTTTGCAAGCGGCTGGAACAGACCGAATGTGTATAATTATTTCGGATTTTCAAGGTTTGACAGCATAACCTCGGTTATTGCCCCCGATATTTTAAGCCGTACAAACGGCACTGCAAAGGAGATTTTCATCAGTGCAGTGAACGAGTACTACGGCGAGGACAACAATAAGCTTATACGCCAATATGTAAGTGATGAATGTAATTTTAACTATGTTATTCAGCAGTACAAAAACCGCGATAAATCAAACCCATTTTTCCTTTTCAATGTTACAATGCAAAATCACGGTAGTTACGGCGGCACATACTCAAACTTTGAAGAGGATGTGTATGTCACCAGCCTTGAAAAAACTTATCCCAAAACAAACCAATACCTGTCACTTATAAAGGCTACAGACAAAGCCTTTGAGGATTTGATAAAATACTTTAAAAAGGTAAAACAACCCGTAATCATTTGTATGTTCGGTGACCATCAGCCATCAATAGAACAAGGCTTTTATGAGGATATAATGGGCAAATCACGCTATTCGCTTACCACCGCTGAGGAAATTGAGCTCTACAGCGTTCCCTTTATTATTTGGGCAAACTATGATATTGAAGAGCAGTATGTTGAAAAATTAAGCAGCAACTACCTTTCTTCACTGCTGCTTGACGTTGCAGGTGTTAAGATGCCAAAATACAACCAATACCTGCTTGAGCTATCAAAAACCTTACCCGTAATAAGTACGGCTGGCTATATAGACAGCAACAATGTAGCATACAGCTGGTCAGCAAACAGCCCTTACACTACATTGCTGGAAAACTACAAAAAAATTCAATACAATTATATTTTTGATACAAAGCACCGTGTAAACAGCATATTTAATGTAGAGGAATAAAAAATAAAACCGCACCTGCAAAGATATTTTTGCAGGTGCGGTTTTAAATTTTCAAAACAATCCTCATGCCTTTTTGCAGGGTTTGTATCAATGTAATTTCAAATTGTTAAATTATCGTTTTGGTCATGGATGATATGGACGTGCAAAAATCTTTGTTTTCTTATATTACATTTTAACCGCTCAAGAACATTGTCGGCCGTATAGAAATGGCGACCCCTTCCATACGGTATCACAATTTTTTTATTTTTGTCGGTTTTCTTTTTGGGTAATATCATTTTTATGTTTTTAACCGATTTTCATATTTTTTTATAACATACATAAACGCGGCAAACTGTAAAACCGAAGTTACAAACCAGGATACAGGGTAGGATATGCTAAGGCTCTGCAAGGTATGTGACGTGCGGAAAAATGTATAAACCCATATAATGCGTACACCGCATATACCAAAAACAGAAATCAGCATCGGCGTTAACGATGCGCCCATTCCGCGCAGAGTACCCGTAAGCACCTCCATTAACGCACAAAGAAAATATAATGTCGTTGTGTAGACTATACGTAGCATACCGTAATCTATTGCCTCAGGAGAGTCCACAATGTACAATGACAGCAGCCGCCTTCCAAAAAGGTTTGTTACAACGCTCAACATTACAGAAAGCACAGTGGCTGACGCCGCGCATATACCAAGCGTTTTTTTAACCCTTGAAAGCTTACCTGCGCCTATATTTTGTCCCGCAAAATTCATTGAGGTCTGGTGGAAAGCATTCATTGAAACATATAGGAAACCTTCAATATTCTTTGCCGCAGCCTCTCCTGCAATAACAACACCGCCAAGCGAGTTTACTGACGACTGAATCAACACGTTTGCTATTGAAAACATTGCACTCTGAATGCCTGACGGAACGCCAATTTGTATAATCTTTCCTACCGTTCTTTTTGAAAAACGCAAACGTTTTATTTCAAGACGGCAATCATCCGTACGGCTCATAAGGCTTATAATGACAAGTACTGCAGATACGGTTTGGGATATTGTGGTTGCGAGCGCAACACCCGCAACGCCTAAATGAAGATTTCTGACAAAAAATATATTAAGCACAACATTGATTATACCCGCAACCGATAAATAAGCAAGCGGGCTTTTAGTATCCCCTACCGCACGCAGTATTGCCGAGCCAAAGTTATAAATCAGCATGGGAATAATGCCGCAAAAATATATCTGCATATAGGTTACGGAAAGCCCTATAACATCACCTGGCGTACCCATAAGCTGCAAAAGCCAGCGTGAGCTGAATACGCCTATAAGGGTTAGCACTACACCGCCTACAAGTGCAATAAGCATTGAGCTGTGCACTGCGCTTTCAACCTGCTGTGAATTTTTTGCACCAAAGCCCTGCGCAACCACAACTCCCGCGCCGAGCGACAGTCCTATAAACAGGCAAACCGTAAGGTTTATAATTGCGCCAGTAGCACCAACCGCCGCAACCGATACACTTCCCGAATAACGTCCTACAACAACAAGGTCGGCTGCGTTAAAAAACAGCTGCAAAATACTTGCAAGTATTATCGGCACAGTATAAAGAATAATCTTTTTAAACAACGGGCCGTTGCACATATCCATTGAGTTTGCTTTTCTCATTACATCGCTCCTGCGATTTACATTATTTGCACACAACATTATATGTCAATTGGCATTAAAAAACAAGTACTAATAATAAAAGCAATAGTACCACTTTCATTTAATATTTTGCACTTATAAAGAAAAACAGACGGCAATTAATGATATGCACCCCAAAAGTTAGATACTTTTGGAGGTGCATATTTTTATGGGTAAAACAGGAAGAAAAAACAAGGTTT
>CAKSST010000006.1 GCA_934489895.1 uncultured Eubacteriales bacterium
TTTTACAACCACGTTCTCCGCAATAAGAAAGACAACACGTGGTATGCGAAACGCCGTGAAGAACTACGGCTTCGCATACAGGAGATCTACGACGAAAGCAATCAGATTTTTGGTGCTGCCAAAATTGCGGCAGTTATGAAAAGTGAAGGATTCAAAGTCAGTAACGAAATGGTGCGCACGCTTATGCGTGATATGGGGTTAGTCAGCATTCGTCAGTCGGCGAAGAAATTATACGAGGACGAAGGCCGCAAATACAAAAACCACCTTAACCAAGAGTTTGACACGTGCAAACCGAACGAAGTGTGGGTTAGTGATGTTACCTATTTTAAGTACGGCGAAAACGCTTATTATATTTGCGTGATTATCGACCTGTTCTCCCGTATGGTCGTGGGTTATAAAATTGGAAAGACCAACAGCACGCAGCTTGTAAAATCGACTTTTCAGATCGCTTATAAAGCACGCCAACCGGATTCAAGTTTGATCTTCCACACCGATCGTAGCGGTAACTACCGTTCCAAAGCGATGAACGACTATATGCGGTCACTGCACATCACGCACTCTTTTTCACGGGCTCACGTGCCGTACGACAATTCTGTAATGGAATCGTTCTTTGCTTCCTTGAAGCGCGAGGAATTGTATCGCACGAAGTATCGTTCAGAAGCAGACTTCCGAAGTGCGGTGGACAAGTACATAATTTTCTACAATACAAAACGTCCGCACAGGAAACTGCAATACAAGACTCCCGAACAAAAGGAAGAGGAATACGCCTTGAAATTAGGGGATTTATGAGACACGTGCAGATAGACTGATAGGTTCGAAAAGGTTTGCTTTTTAATCTTCTAATTGCCGAATTTCAGTTTTTCTGTTTTTAGTCCAGCTGGCAAAAAGAAAATGCGACTTCGAAAAGCCGCATAAATACTGGGTTTTATAATAAAAACACCATTGAGTCTGAACTTGAGGGTTCAGATTTCAATGGTGTCTTTATATGGCGGAGAGAGAGGGATTCGAACCCTCGAGACGTTATTAACGCCTACACGATTTCCAATCGTGCGCCTTAGGCCAGCTCAGCCATCTCTCCATACACAATATAAATGCGTGCCAAAACTTATCATCTCGGCTCGCTCGAGTAACATTATACTTGCACATATCAAAAAAATCAAGCACTTTTTGTGCTTATTGGCAACAATATTTTTATAATGTCATCAAATTTTTATATTATTCTTTTTTAATAGTTGTAAGTTTTTGTTGACATTAGGCTCATTTCGAGAGATAATATATATAAATAAGGTGGAATATTATGAGAGTTATTACAGGTTCTGCGCGCGGCATTAAGCTTTTATCCCCAGAAGGTATGGATGTACGCCCTACAACAGATAAAGTTAAAGAGTCTATTTTTAATATTATTCAATTTGACATTGAAGGCTCTCGCGTGCTTGACCTTTTTGCAGGCTCAGGTCAACTGGGTATTGAAGCATTAAGCCGCGGCGCGCAAAATGCGGTTTTTGTCGATTCTGCACGCAAGAGCATTGATCTTGCCAAAAAAAATCTTGAGCACACCCGCCTTAGCGACAAAGCAAAGCTGATTTGTTCTGACTATGCCTTATTTTTACAGGGCTGCAGCGATACCTTTGATGTTATATTTCTCGACCCGCCTTATAACACCGCAATTTTACAGCGCGCAATAAACGGCGTTGATAAAATATTAAGTCCTTACGGCATAATTGTTTGTGAGCACGGTACTGACGAAACAGTAACCCCGCCCAACGACATCTATACAATAAAAAGCTATAAATACGGTAAAATAACCCTTACCGTTTTAAGAAAGCAGGCAAAGGAATAATGAAACAATCTATCGCCATTTGTCCCGGCAGTTTTGACCCCGTAACAGTAGGCCACCTTGATATTATAAGCCGTGCCGCCAAGATGTTTGACCGTTTGATTGTAGTTATTTTACCCAACAAAAGCAAAACAAAACAAAGCTTTACAGTTGAAGAGCGTATTAATTTTTTAAAAACCGCTACGGCAGAGATTGACAATGTTTCCATAGACTATTACGAAGGACTGCTTGCTGATTACGCCTCAAAGGTAAACGCAAGTGCCATTGTAAAAGGTCTGCGCGCCATGTCCGACTTTGAGTATGAGTTCCAGATGGCGCTTACCAATAAACAACTTAATCCCGATGTTGAAACGATCTTTTTAACCACAAACGCTAAGTATATGTACTTAAGCTCGAGCGTTGTGCGCGAGGTTGCGTCACACGGCGGCAATATTTCGGACTTTGTGCCCGCTTGCATTCAGGATGAAATAACAAATAGATTACACAGAAAGGTTGAAAAATAATGATGACTATTGACGAATTATTGGAGCAATTAGACGAAATAATGGACAGCGGTATTAAAATTCCCGGCAAAAAGACAGTTATCGATGTTGAAAAATTACGTAATGTTGTTGACGAAATCCGTCTTAATATGCCCGCAGAGGTAAAACAAGCAAGAAGCATTGTTGCTGACCGTGCTGACATTATCACAAACGCACGCCGCGAGGCTGACAGTATTATTCGCACCGCTGAAGAGCGCGCAAAGGCTATCGTTGCTCAGGAAGAAATAACCGTAAGAGCACAGCAAAAGGCTCAGGAGATTATTACCAATGCTCAGACCAAGAGCCGAGAAATGCGCAAAGCCGCTCAAGACTTTGTTGACGATATTATGCGTCGTACAGATGAAGGCCTTACCGCAAACTTAGCAGAGGTTAGAAAAACCCGCGCATCATTAAAACAGCATATGCCTTCTAACAACTAATATATGCCATTATTGTCAGCGACCGCAATTATATTTTATAAAGGCGGTCGCTGTATTTTTAATTAGGAAGAACTATTTATGTCAGATGTATTTATAGTACCCTGCCCCGACTATAAAGAGCAAACTGTAACGGCCGCTATGCGCGAGATAATCTAAAAATCAGACGCTTTAAGTTTTGTACAGCCGGGCATGAAAATTGTTATAAAAGCAAACCTTGTAACGTTATTTAAGCCCGAAGCCGCTGCTACCACTCATCCGCAGTTGCTTTGCGCTTTGACAAAGGAGCTTATTGCGCGTGGCGCAAGCGTTGTTATAGGTGATAGCCCCGGCGGTCTTTATAACGCTGTATTTTTGCGCAAAGTATATTCCCTTTGCGGCATAAACGCAGTGCTTGATTGCGGCGGAGAGCTTAATTTTGATTTTTCGCAGAAAAAAGCCAAGTTTACCGATGCCGCTGTTTTAAAAGATTTTGAATATACCGCTTATCTTGATAACTGCGATGCAATAATAAACTTTTGCAAGCTGAAAACACACGGTATGATGGGTATGTCTGCCGCTGTTAAGAATATGTTCGGCGCCATCACCGGCATCTTCAAGCCCGAGTATCATATGCGCTTTCCAAACCACCCCGCCTTTGCAGATATGCTTGTTGACCTTAACGAGTATTTTAAGCCTGTTTACACATTTGTTGACGGTATGGAGGGCAACGGTCCCACAAAGGGTACTCCCCGCCATATAGGCGCCCTGCTTTGCGCGGCTTCCCCTTATAAGTTAGATTTAGCCTGCACAAAAATCATAAACATTCCCTACGATAACGTACCCACTCTTGCAGCTGCTGCAAAACGCGGTCTTGCACCCGACAGTGCTGATAAAATTATGGTTGACGGCGATATTGATTGCTTTGTAATGTAAGACTTTAAGCTTGTAACCGATAATAAGGATATCCGCTTTAGCAGCAAGGGCAACTTTATGCCTTGCTTTGTGGGTTTTCTTACAAGAACCTTTTTTGCAAAACCGCCTGCAGCTTGAACAAACAGAGTGTATCGGTTGCGGCAAATGTGCTGAAATTTGTTCTGCAAAAGCAATAAAAATTAAGAATAAAAAAGCGGTTATTAACCGCAAAAAATGTATACGCTGCTTCTGCTGTCAGAAATTTTGTCCCGTTGGTGCTATGAAAGTACAGCGTACCGCCATAACAAAGTTCATTAATAAAGAGCACTAAAATTTTGTACTTTATTAATATAACAATTTATGTTATAATGTAATAAATATTATTTTAGGAGTATTATTCTATGCTTACTGATATTGAAATTGCGCGCAGCGTTACCCCCCGTCTTATAGCCGATGTTGCGGCCGACTTAGGTATCGATGCGGATAATTTAGAACTTTACGGTAAATATAAAGCCAAAATAAGTGAAGATTACATAAAAAGCGTTTCAACTAAAGCGGACGGTAAGCTTGTGCTTGTTACCGCCATAAACCCCACCCCAGCAGGTGAAGGCAAAACCACCACCACCGTCGGCTTGGGACAGGCAATGAAAAAAATAGGCAAAAGTGCTGTTATTGCACTGCGTGAGCCGTCACTCGGTCCGGTTTTCGGTATAAAAGGCGGCGCCGCAGGCGGCGGATATTCACAGGCTATTCCCATGGAGGATATTAACCTGCATTTTACCGGAGATATGCACGCTATCACCTCTGCAAACAACCTGCTTTGCGCTCTGATTGATAACCATATCCATCAGGGCAACGCTTTAGGTATTGATACAGGCAGGGTTGTAATAAAGCGCTGTCTTGATATTAACGACCGCGCTCTGCGTGAAACGATTATTGCCCTTGGCGGCAGAGCAAACGGCACCGTAAGACAGGACGGCTTTGTTATAACCGTTGCAAGTGAAATTATGGCTATCCTTTGCCTTTGCAAAGACCTTGGTGATTTAAAACAAAGGCTTGGCAATATCCTTGTGGCATATAAAACTGACGGCACACCCGTTTTTGCAAAAAACCTTGATGCTGAGGGCTCACTTGCCGTCTTGCTCAAGGACGCAATAAAGCCCAACCTTGTACAAACCCTTGAGGGTACTCCCGTATTTATGCACGGCGGTCCCTTTGCAAATATTGCGCACGGCTGTAACTCTATACGCGCAACAAAATTAGCATTAAAATGCGCTGATTATTGTATTACAGAAGCTGGCTTCGGCTCAGACCTCGGCGCTGAAAAATTTCTTGATATCAAATGCCGTATAGCAGGGCTTGCGCCGTCTGCAATAGTAATTGTTGCCACCGCGCGAGCACTTAAATATAACGGCGGCATTAAAAAGGAAGATACTTCAAAAGAAAACCTCGACGCATTGAAGCTTGGTCTTGTAAACTTAAGCGCTCATGTTGATAATATGAAAAAATACGGTGTTCCCGTTGTGGTTGCAATCAACCGCTTCGGCACCGATACTGATGCGGAGCTTGATTTAATTGCACAGCATTGCCGCAATCTTGGCGCGCAGTTTGCTCTGTCCGATGTATTTGCAAAGGGCGGCGACGGCGGTATTGAGCTTGCAAACGCTGTTGTTGAAGCTTGCGAAAAACCTTCCGATTTCAAATATATATATGATGCGAAACTTTCTATAAAAGAAAAAATTGAAGCAATAGCCAAAAATATTTACGGCGCAGACGGTGTTGATTACCTGCCTTCCGCAAATAAAAATATTGCTCTTATTGAAGAAATGGCAAAAAATATGCCTGTCTGCATTGCAAAAACACAGTATTCACTTTCTGATAATGCCGCTTTGCTTGGCAGACCGCAAAATTTTAGAATAACCATCAAGGATGTTAATCTATCCAACGGCGCAGGCTTTGTTGTAGCACTTGCCGGTAATATAATGACAATGCCCGGCTTGCCCAAAGTGCCTGCCGCAAATAATATTGATGTTTCACTTGATGGAACAATAACGGGGCTTTTTTAATGATTAAGGAATATATCACAAAAAGTGAAAAAGAAACCGAAGCTTTAGGAGAACAGCTTGCAAAAACACTTGAAGGCGGCACAACCGTTGCCTTTTTAGGTTCAATGGGTATGGGTAAAACATGCTTTATACGCGGAATTGCTCGCGGTATGGGTTATACAGGTGAGGTTACCTCCCCCACTTTTTCCCTTGTTAATGAATACTTAGGCGGCAGATTAAATTTATATCATTTTGATATGTACCGCGTCAGCCATTGGGAAGACCTTTATTCTACAGGTTTTTTTGATTATCTTGAACAGGGCGGCATTCTGCTTGTTGAGTGGAGCGAAAACGTAAAAGCCGCCATTCCCAACGATGCACTGTTTATCAACATCGAAAGAATTGATGACACCACCCGCAAAATTACCCTCTGTAAAGGTGAGTTTTAATGAAAATATTAGCTTTTGAATGCTCAGCAGGTCCTGCCTCCTGTGCCATATGGGAAGACGGTTCACTTTTAGCTACAGGCTTTACGAATGTTAAGCTTACCCATTCCCAGACACTTGTGCCTATGGCAGACAGCGTGCTGAAAAGCGCAATGCTCACATTAGCAGATATTGACGCCTTTGCAATAGCCTGCGGTCCGGGCTCATTTACAGGGGTTCGCATTGGCCTTGCAGCTGTAAAGGGCTTGGCACAGCCGCAGAATAAACCCTGTGTTGCGGTTTCAACCCTTGCCGCAATGTCTCGCCGTTTTGCTTGCTTTGAGGGCACTGTTTGCGCATTAATGGACGCACGGCGCGACCAGTTTTATAACGCGGTATTTACCTGCAAAAACGGCATAGTAACCCGCGTTTGCGAAGACCGCGCAGCATCTATAGCTGAAATTGAAGATGCTTTAAACTCTCTTTCGGGCAATATAATATTAACGGGTGACGGTGCAAAGCTTTTTTACAGTAAAACGGCTATTGATAAAAGTCGCCTTACCCTACCCGTTCCTGAGCTTTTATATCAGCACGCAGCAGGTGTCGCTATGGAAGCCGCGGCAAATTATAACCCTGTATCAGCGCAAAACCTGTTTCCCGTTTATCTGCGTATGTCACAGGCAGAGCGGGAGCTTAAAGAAAAAGGAGATAACTAATTATGAAGATTGCAATCGGTTGTGACCACGGCGGTTTTGAAATAAAAAATGAGCTTGTTTCTCACCTTTCAAAACGCAATATTGAATGTGAAGATTTCGGCATTTACGAGCTTGCCCCTATCGATTATCCCGATATGGCAAAAGTTGTTGCCGAGGCTGTTCTTTCAGGAAAATGTGACCGCGGCATATTAGTTTGCGGCACCGGTATCGGCATGTCAATTGCGGCAAACAAAATCAAAGGCATACGTGCCGCTGTATGCAGCGACCATTTTTCAGTAAAATATACCCGCCTGCATAATGACTCAAATATTCTTTGTCTGGGCGGCAGGGTCATAGGTCCCGGCACAGCCTACGAGCTTGCCGACTTATTTATTGATACTGATTTCTCGCATGGCGAACGCCATCAGAATAGAATAAATAAAATTGCTGAACTTGAAAAATAAATATAATAGTGGGAGTGCAATTGCTCTCCCCTACAATGTAATAATATATTAGCATATCAGCAGCATTTTTTAATTATGTGCTAAAGCGCACAGATTGATATTCTCTCTTATCAAACTAAAAAAACAAGGCAAGCTTTTTGGCAACGCCGAATGAGGAAGTTTTTCATCAGTTAAAAAGGTGTAACACTTAAAAGAGTGCTACACCTTTTTTTATTATCTTTGGAAGCTGTACGGACAGTTTCACTGATTGTTACGGTATGCGACATTTCTGCTATCTTTTTTCATTCTTAAAGTTCTAATTTTTGTAATAAATCCACGACTTCATTTACTTTTAACACTTTGCCCATAGCAACAACCGTTTCATTGACAACAAGGGATGGCATACTCATAACACCGTATTCCATTACTTTCTGCATATCAGTAATGTATTCCACCTCTACGGAAAGTCCCATATCCTTTACCGCCTGTTTAGCGTTTTCATACTGTTCATGGCAGGATTTACAGCCTGCGCCTAACACCTTGATACAGCAAATTCCATTCTCTGCTTCAGGGCAGCAATCATTGCTGACTTCTTCTGCTTCACCTTTCGGACAGCCACAACTGTAAGCCGGGGCAGGTGTTTTCTTTTCTTCTTTTTTATTTTCGAAATTAAATAATGCCATAACGATAACCTCCTAAAATTAAACAATTAAATATTGTATTGCGTTGAAAAAATAACCTACAACGATAATACCGACTGTGCATATTGCAATGAAAATGCCGAGCAGTTTTGGCTTAACCGCTTTGCGAAGCATAATCATTGACGGGAGAGAAAGGGTAGTTACGCCCATCATAAAGGAAAGGACAACACCGAGCAAAGCGCCCTTTGCAAGTAAGGCTTCTGCAATCGGGATTATGCCGAAAATGTCTGCGTACATCGGTACGCCGGCAATCGTAGCAAGAATTACACCAAATGTATTATTGTTGCCAAGCACTTTCACAATGAAATCTTCGGGTATCCAGTTGTGAATAACTGCACCGATACCGACACCGATTAACACATAAGGCGCAACCTTTTTGGCTGTTGAAACGACCTGTTCGCAAGCATATTTCATACGGTCTTTGAAATGTAATTCTTCCTGCGGAACGTCAACCGAATGACCATTGCGAATAAACTCCTCTACTTGATTTTCAAGATGTAGTTTTTCAATAAGCATACCGCCAACAACAGCAATCACCATACCAAGTACAACATATATAATTGCAACTTTCCAACCGAAAATACTCATAAGAAGAACAAGACTGCCGAGGTCAACCATTGGTGAAGAAATCAAAAAGGATAATGTAACGCCAAGCGGCAAACCTGCACTTGTAAATCCAATAAACAGTGGAATAGAGGAACACGAACAGAACGGTGTTACCGTACCAAGTAATGCGGCAATGATATTTGCCCATATTCCGTGAAATCTGCCGAGTATCTTTTTTGTTCTTTCGGGTGGAAAATAGCTTTGAATATACGAAATAATAAAAATCAACACGCCGAGCAGTACCATAATTTTTATGGTATCGTAAATAAAGAATTGAATGCTGCCGCCTACTCTGCTTGCAGTATCTAAACCTCAGGCGTTCAATATAGTTGATATGAACCTGCTCAGCCAACCCATGCCGAGGACTTCGTTTTGAAGAAAGTCCCAACCGCTTTTGAATGCTTCCATAAAAAGGCCCTTTCATATAGTTATATTGAAATATATCTATTTGTAATTCCGAATATAAGCCGTGCGAAAAAGCAATGTTTAAACTTTCTTACTTTTCACAGCACGACTTGCTTTCATATTCAACATCAAGGATTGTCAACTGCCGCAAACATTCTTTTGCCTGCTCCACACCTTTTTCTGAAATGGAATAGTGCGTCCATTTTCCCTCTTTGCGCCCGACAACCACACCGGAATCGCAAAGAATTTTCATATGGTGCGACAGCGTGGGCTGTGTTACATTGATTTCCTCCAACAGCTTGCAAGCACATTTTTCCCCTGAACGCAGTAGATTTATAATTCTAATACGGTTTTCATCACAAAATGCTTTGAAGATTGCTGCAGTTCTTCTTTCGTCCATCTCTTAAAATCACATCCCATAGATAATTATCTATATGTTATTATATATGTCACATAGAAGAATGTCAATACATTTTTTAGCTTTAAATAAATTTGACTTCTACGCTGTCTTTTTGTGCCGTTTGCCTTTGCAACGCCCATAAAGTTGTATTTTGATATATTTTGAAATTACTCCCTTATGTGGCGTTAGCGTTTTAGCTTGCCTTGTTTTTTAATTATATCCGTTAGGATTATTCTTTTGCCAACGCCAAGTATCAGCACACATTTCGTCAACCGACTTTTCTGCTTTCCAACCCAAAAGCTCTTCCGCTTTTTTCGGGTCAGCGTAAACTTCGTCTGTATCGCCGGGACGTCGTGGAGCAATTACAAAAGGTATCTCAATACCGCTTGCCCGCTCAAACGCGTCTTTCAATTCAAGCACGCTGTAGCCTCTGCCTGTACCAAGATTTATTGCTTCGCAGCCTGTATGCTTCATAACATACTCAACCGCTTTTTCATGACCGCGGCCAAGGTCCATAACGTGAATGTAATCACGCACACCTGTACCGTCTACGGTATTGTAGTCATTACCAAAAACATTAAGGCGCTCTAACTTGCCGATTGCAACCTGCGCAATGTAAGGCATTAAATTATTGGGAATACCCTTGGGGTCCTCACCTATAAGGCCGCTTTCGTGTGCGCCTATCGGGTTAAAGTAACGAAGCAGAGCAATTGACCACTCTGCGTCAGATGCTGCAAGGTCACGCATTATTTCTTCAATAAACAGTTTTGTTCTGCCGTAAGGATTAATTGCACCTATAGGACTGTTCTCTGTAAGCGGCATTTTCTTTACTGTGCCGTAAACGGTTGCAGACGAACTGAAAACAACACGCTTTACCTCAAACTCACGCATTACATATAGTAAGCTTAAAGTACTGTTAAGATTGTTATCGTAATATTCAAGCGGTTTTCTTGCCGACTCGCCTACAGCCTTATATCCTGCGTAATGCACAGCAACATCAATATCGTTTTCGACGAAAATCTTTCTAAGAAATTCCTTATCACAGACATTTCCCTCATATATCTTTATTGTTTTTCCTGTAATCTGCTCAACACGCTTTACAGCCTCAGGACTGCTGTTATTATAATTATCAGCAACAATAACCTCGTGGCCTGCTTCTAAAAAAGCAACGCAGGAATGGCTGCCTATGTAACCTGCGCCTCCGGTAGCAAGAATTTTCATATGTATTTTCACCTCGAATTAATGTACTGATATTATAAACCATATACGCCATTTCGTCAATTAGTATTATTTACAATTAAGATATTGAAAAAAACTATTAAATAAGATATAATTACTATGTTATCGACTAAATATATTATTGTTTTTAAAACGAAAGGTTGGTTTTTTAGTGTTCGGTTTTAAAGCAAATAAAGATACTTCCGCGGAAGAGCAAAAAACAGACCGCTTTTGCGATATAAAACACGCTCTTCCCACATTTTTATTTTTTGTGCTTACCGTTTTGTTTTTTGAATGCTTGCTGCACTTTATAATCAATAACGGCTTTTATTCAAGGCTGCCTTATCTTATTGGTTTTTCTTTACCCATTGGCACATTAATATTTTTAATATGTAACCTCTTCTCACGCAAAGTTAACCTTATTTTATCCTGGATAGCCTTAGCGTTGCTGTACATTATTTTTATAGTTCAGTTTTTCTACTCGCAGATATTCGGCTCTTATCTTTCGGTATTCCTTTTTCAACAGGGCGGTCAGGCCATCACAGGCTTTTGGGCTCAGCTTTCTGCTGAGATAATTGAAAATATCTGGCTTGCCCTTTTGTTTGCTTTGCCCTTGCCCGTATTTGCTGTGCTTTTAAAATTCAAAGTAATTAACCTTGATAAACGCAAGCCTAACTTAAAGCTTTATTCTTTAATTGCCGTTTTTGTTTTGCATATTATCTGTCTGCTTTGTCTGTTTATAGGCGGCACAAAACCATATTCTGCTTATAATGTTTATTTCGGTACGGATACAGATACAGACCGCAGCGCAAAGAACTTTGGAATCATTACTACAATGAGGCTTGAGCTCACCTATATTATAACCGGCAAAGATATCGATATGGAGATTATTGAAAATAACGACCCCAACGATACCCCATCCCAAACCGATCCCACTCCCAACCCCATATCAAAATACAACATTATTGAAGAAATTAATTTTGAAGCCCTTAATAAGAAAACCACAAACAGCAGTATTTTAACCCTTAACAATTACCTTGCCACAAAAACAGGCACCAAAACCAACAAATACACAGGTATGTTCAAGAATAAAAACTTAATCGTTCTTTGCTGTGAGTCTTTCTCCCCTCATGTCATCGATCCCCAGCTCACCCCTACGCTTTACAAGCTTTCAACTGAGGGCTTTGTGTTCAACAATTTCTATAACTGCTATCCCAACAACACCACCAACGGTGAATATACTCTGTGTATGGGTATTTTCCCCGATTTTGCAAGAAGCAAAAGCAACGGCAGCTTTAAATTCTCTTCTGACAATTATCTGCCCTACTGCCTTGGCAGAATGTTTGAACAGAACAATATAAAATCCTACGCCTACCACAACTACAAAGGTAACTATTACAGCCGAGAGGACACCCACCCCAATATGGGCTACAGCACCTTTAAATCTGCAGGCGATGGTATGGAGTTCACTACCTCCTGGCCCACATCTGACCTTGAAATGATGCAGCAGTCAATTGATGATTACATTGACCAGGAGCAGTTCCACGCGTATTATATGACCTTCAGCGGTCACTACAAATACAACTTTACCACCAACCCCATGTGCATCCGTAACTATGATAAGGTTAAAGACCTACCCTACAGTGAAGCTGTACAAGCATATATTGCCTGCAACTTAGAGCTTGAATATGCTCTTGAATATTTAATGGGCAGACTCGAGGAAAAAGGTATTGCCGACGATACCGTAATTGTCCTTACAAACGACCATTATCCTTACGGTCTTACTGATGAAGAATACAACGAGCTTGCCGGCAAAGAGATTGATACCGCTTTTGAGAAATACAAAAACTCATTTATATGCTGGAGCGGTGATATGGAGCATCCCGTTTACGTTGATGATTACTGCTGTAGCGTTGACATTCTGCCCACCATTCTCAACCTGTTTGGTATGAAATATGACTCACGTTTACTTGTTGGTACCGACATTTTCTCAGACAGCACCAAATTGGTAATTTTAAGCGATCAGAGCTTTATAACAGACAAGCTTATGTTTAACTCCTCAACCGGTGAAGCAACCTACCTTGTGGACCCATCCACTCTGAAACCCGACTATCTTGAAACAGCAATCAAGGCGGTTAAAAATAAAATTACTGTTTCTTCGCTTATCCTTAATACCGATTATTATAGGTTTATTTACGAAAACACCTTCCCGGAAATATTTGGAATAACACCCGAAGAAAAATTAATCTCATCTGTTTCATCACAGACAACCACACAAGATACACCGCCTGCAACACAATAAAGTATTAAAAAACGCACAGAAAAATACTGTGCGTTTTATTTTTTGAAAACTTTTCCTTTTTTACATAAAAAACACTTGACAAACAAAATAAATCGTATTATAATAATAACAGTAATCATTATTGTTTAGGAGATTTGTTATGAAACGCCGCTCAACCCGCAGAGACGTAATACTTAATGTTTTAAAGGAAACTACCTGCCACCCCACTGCAAATTGGATTTATGAGCGCGCTCGCATGCAAATTCCCAATATCAGTCTTGGTACTGTTTACCGTAACATTTCACAGTTGATTGAAAACGGTGACATCATTCCAATTGATGCAGGTGACGGCACTATACATTATGACGCCCGCGTTAAAGACCATGCACATTTTTACTGTACCGACTGCAAAAATGTCAGTGATGTTTTCTTTGAAAATAAGCTTCTCATAAACCAGTTTGCAGAAAATCAGCTTGGTTGTAAAGTAAACAGAGAATGCATATTATTTTATGGTTACTGTAAAAATTGTTTAAAAAATAAATTATAATTATTTGGAGGAAAAATTTTATGAAAAAGTTCAGATGTTCAGTGTGCGGAGAAATTGTTGTTGGTGACGCAGCACCCGAAAAGTGCCCCATTTGCAAAGCCCCCGCAGATAAGTTTGTTGAGGTTAAGGAAGAAGGTATGAATTGGGCTGCAGAACATATTTTAGGCATTGCAGCAGATGCCCCCGAAGAGGTTAAAGAGGGTCTTCGTGCAAACTTCAACGGCGAATGCAGTGAAGTGGGTATGTATCTTGCAATGGCAAGAGTAGCACACAGAGAAGGCTATCCCGAGATTGGTCTTTATTGGGAAAAAGCAGCATATGAAGAGGCAGAGCACGCAGCAAAATTTGCTGAACTTTTGGGTGAGGTTGTTACAAACAGCACCAAAAAGAACCTCGAAATGCGAGTAGAGGCTGAAAACGGTGCAACCGCAGGTAAATTTGACCTTGCAAAAATGGCTAAGAAATTAAATCTTGACGCTATCCACGATACCGTTCATGAAATGGCTCGTGACGAAGCCCGCCACGGCAGAGCATTTCAGGGCTTACTCGAAAGATATTTCAAATAATACTTAAATGGGGCGGGAAGAGAACTCTCCCGCCCCATTTTTAAAAGAAGAAAATGTTATGTTAGACAAAAAAGTAATTGAGCTTTTAAACGACCAAATAAATAAAGAATTTTACAGTGCGTAGCTTTACTTAGACATTGCAAATTATTTTATAGATAATGATTTGGACGGCTTTGGCAACTGGTACACCATTCAGGCTCAGGAGGAGCGCGACCATGCTTTGCTTTTCCTTAAGTATTTGCAAAGCAACAGTATAAAGGTTGAACTTAAACCCATTGATAAGCCCACCGAAGAATTTGACAGCCATATCGACCCCCTGCTTGCAGGCGCAAAGCACGAGCGCTATGTGACAAGTCTTATTCACAATATATATGATGCTGCCTACAGCGTAAAGGATTTCCGCACAATGCAGTTCCTTGACTGGTTTGTTAAAGAACAACTTGAAGAAGAGGAAAATGCCGATAAGCTTGTAAATAAATATAAGCTGTTTGGCGACGATCCCAAAAGCCTTTATCTTTTAGATCAGGAACTTGCGGCGCGTGTTTACAATGCACCCAGTCTTGTGCTTTAATAAATTTTTTCTATCGATCATAAAAACGAGGTAATATTATGCAAAACTATATGGTATGTAACTGCAAGCAGGTAAGCTTCAGTGATATTGAACAGGCTCTTCACGCACACGAGCATTTTGAAGATGTAGAAAAAGCTTTTAAATCAGTACAGGAGGTAACCCATTGCTCAACAGGCTGCGGAGGCTGTTACCAAAAAGTGCTGGATGTTATTTCCCATATAATGATGGGTTAAAATTTAGAATAAAGCTTTGACCGACTATATATTTTTTAAAAAAATGATGTTTCTCGGCCAATCCACAAAAAATAAAACCAAGGACGGCCTAAAGTATCAAACAGGCTTTCCTTAGTTTTATATTTTAAAAGGAGAAAAAGCAATGAAAAAAAGCATATTTTTAATTTTCGTTACAGCAATACTGTGTTTTGCGCTTACCGCTTGCGCCGCACAAAACAACCCGTCATCAAGCTCTGCGCAAAACGGAACATCATCATTTCAAAACGACGTAATTGACGAACCTCAGTCAAGCACACCCGCGACGTCGAGCGAAAGCATTTCTGTCGACGAGGCAAAAACAATTGCTCTGCAGCATGCAGGTGTTGAAGAAAAAGACGCAAATTTTTTAAAAACAGAATATGATCATAATGACGGCGTTGCATCCTATGAGATCGAATTTATTGCCGACAACAGTGAATATGAGTATGATATCAATGCCCGGAACGGCGATATAATCAAGGCGGAAAAGGATGATAAAAATACACAGCAGACCGCTGCAAACTCTACCCTTAAAACCAAGGACGAGGCAAAATCAATTGCTCTGCAGCATGCAAATCTGACCGCCGACAAGATTGCCGCCTATGAGATCGAGCTTGACAACGACGATGCCGTAAAGCATTATGAAATCGAGTTTAAATCGGGCGGTTACGAGTATAAGTATGACATCAACGCCGAAAGCGGCAAAATATTAAAGTCCGAAAAGGAATTTCATGATTAACAACAAAAACGACTTGATTTTTAAAAAATCAAGTCGTTTTTGACAAGGCTCTTGTTATATTAGCAGTCACCGTATATTAAATGAAGAATGCAGAGATTTTAACGATTACCAAACCGCAAAGGAATATATTGACTTTTGTATTAAGAACATAAGAAAGGAACATACCCCTGTTTTTGTTTCGGGCTGTTGCAGCGGTGCGGATAAAATAGGTAAAAAAATATGCCGCTCAAAACGGATTTGAGGTTGAAAAATATCCTGCCGATCGGGAAAAATACGGCAAAGCGGCAGTACCTATCCGTAATGAACAGATGGCATAAGCAGCTGATTTCGTTATTTGCTTTTGGGACGGCCGGTCAAAAGGTACCAAATCAATGATCGATTTTCCAAAAAAGTATAATAAAGCTTACGTATAAAGTATATATAAATGCATTGAAACCATAATAATTCTGTGTTATTATATTAATACCATCTGACAAAGGAATGATATTTGTGAAAATACGCTTAAATGAAGATGCCGCAACGGTTGCACGCATACGCGAAGGCCTTAAAAAGCGCGGTGGATACTGTCCCTGCCGTCTTACCAAAACAGAAGAATACAAATGTATGTGTAAGGAGTTTAAAGAACAAATTGCTGACCCTGATTTTGAGGGCTACTGCCACTGTATGCTGTATTATAAAGAAAAATAGACAGGAGTTATTTATATGTACGAAACTATATTAACAAAAGAAAATTTTGATACTGAAGTTTTTGCGTCTGACCTACCCGTTTTAGTGGATTTTTGGGCAACCTGGTGCGGTCCGTGTATGATGCTTGCCCCCACAATTGAACAAATTGCAAATGAATACGGCGATAAGTACAAGGTTTGCAAGGTTAACGTTGACGACCAGCCTGAGCTTGCTATGCGTTTTGACATAAACACCATCCCTACCCTGCTTATTTTCAAGGACGGCAATTTAACCGAATCCTCCGTTGGCATTCGCACAATGGATGATATTCTTTACCTGCTGGAAAAATAAAAATTATGCAAAACATTTCTGTTTATGCTATAAATATTAATGATATACGTGCAGAGCAGGAAACAGCTCTTTCTCTTATAACCACTGCGCGCAAAAGCAAAGCTTTACGCTATCGCTTTGAAGCTGACCGACTGCGCTGTATTGCTGCAGGGCTGATGCTGCGAAAATACTGCAATATTACGTCTGATGACCAAATAACTGTAAATGCACACGGCAAGCCGTCAACCAAATGTCAGGAATTCAATATTTCCCACAGCGGTGAATGGGCGGTGCTTTGCACTGCGTCCTGCCCTGTCGGCATTGATATTGAGCTAATTAATAAGCATAATCCCAAAACCGCCGCTAACTGCTTCTGCGATGATGAGATTGAATGGATGGAGCAAAACCCTAACGAACGCTTTTATATGCTGTGGACACGCAAGGAAAGCATTATAAAAGCTATTGGCAAGGGTTTACAATTGCCGCTTAACAGTTTTTGTGTTTTACCCTTTGACAACAGCTTACATACAATTGACGGATGTGCCATTTACTCTCACACAAAGCTTTTTGACAATTATGCCATATCTCTCACCGCATTTGAGCCACTTGAAGATTTTGATATTATAATATATAAAGTGTTGTAATCAAAAACGCCGCGAGAATTAATTCTCGCGGCGTTTTATTATATTTTATACTTATGCTGCCTTTCTGTTTGCTGTTTTAAGAGTAAACAAGGTTGCAAGTGTAAGTAATACGCCTATGGGCAGTACAATCATCCAGTTTTGTACAAAGCCTGCTATAATATATGTTACAAGGCTAATGGCAGCAACTGTAATTGCATAAGGCAACTGTGTGGAAACATGATTAATGTGGTCGCACTGTGCGCCTGCCGATGACATAATTGTTGTATCGGAAATGGGTGAACAGTGGTCGCCGCAAACAGAACCTGCAAGGCAAGCAGACATGCCGATTGTACCGAGCGCGCTGCCAACAGGGAATATTGCAAGGACAATCGGAATAAGAATACCGAAAGTACCCCATGATGTACCTGTTGCAAAAGAAATAAGGCAAGCAACAACAAAAATAATTGCGGGCAAGAAGTTGTTAAGGTTGCCGGCATTTGCAAGAGTACCTTTAACAAAAGTATCAGACTCAAGTAAGCCTGTCATATTTTTCAGTGATGTTGCCATTGTTAATATAAGAATTGCGGGCACCATAGCGTTGAATCCCTTGGGAATGCAAGCCATGGCCTGTTTAAAGGTAACAAGTCTTCTTGCAATAAAGTAAATCATTATTACAATCAGTGCAATAAGGCCGCCCCAAGGTAATGCTACTGTTGCATCGGTGTTACCAAAAGCTTCGGCAACATTAAGTCCGCCGCTCTGGCCAACATAATACAATGCGAAAACGCAGATAACAATAAGCACAACTATGGGCAAAACAAGGTCTATAACTCGAGCGTGCGACTTGTCAAGAACCTCTTCCTTATCATACTCAACCTCGTCCTCATCCTTAACCTCACCGCCGAAAGTGAAAAGGTCGCCGTTAAGTGCATTCTTCTCGTGCAAACGCATCGGACCGTAATCAAACTTCATAAGTGTGATTGCAATAATGAAAACAAATGTTAATAATGAGTAGAAGTTGTAAGGAATAGCCTGAATAAAGAGCGACAGACCGTCCTGTCCCTCCGGCACATATTCAGAAACGGCTGCTGCCCAGGAAGAAATGGGAGCAATCATGCAAATAGGTGCTGCAGTAGCATCAATAAGATATGAAAGCTTTGCTCGTGAAATTTTAGCGTTATCGGTTACAGGGCGCATAACTGCACCAACTGTAAGGCAGTTAAAATAGTCATCAATAAAGATAAGAACACCAAAGACAAATGTGGCAATTGTCGCACCTACTCTGCCCTTAACGTGCTTTGCTGCCCAGTTACCAAAAGCCTGTGAACCGCCTGCATTGTTAAGCAGTGCAACAATCATGCCAAGAACAATAAGGAATATAAATATACCTGCTGTACCTGAAACTGATGAAATTAAACCGTCGTTAATTATTTTATCAACTGTATTAAGCGGTTTAAAGCCTGATGCCAGAAGACCGCCTGCAACAATACCAACAAAAAGTGAAAAATACACTTCCTTAGTAATTAAAGCAAGACCGATTGCCACTACCGGCGGGAAAAGTGACCATAATGTTCCTACAGGGCTTGAAATGCTGCCTGTTAATGCGCAAACCGCACTAAAAGCCACTATAAAAATAACTATAAGCACTTTTGACACAATGTTTTTTGTCTTCATAATTTTTCCTCCAAAATACTTGAATACAGTCTGATAATAAAAAAGACCGTTTTGCCTATCGTAAAGCAAAACGACCATAATTTACATATCGGTTCGATAGCGCTCCACGATACTGTGACAAAGCTACGGATATTTTCCGTAAACTCCAACAAAAAAGGCTCAATACACTTTTTTATTTCGGCGAGGTCCCCTTTCACAGCAAGGTGACGGAAATTGAGTTCCCCTTTTAGCTGTTACTAATGTTCCCCGCGCCTCTATCAAAACATATTCTGTTTTCAATATCAAGCGTATATGCTTGTATATAATAAGACTATATCATTTTATTAACAATTTGTCAATATTTTGGCGTAATTTGTATTGTTTTGTAGAAAATGAGTATAAATTATATAAAATGCAGAGACCGGCGTCTTGTTTAAATATGCTAATTTTACAACATAAAAAACAACCGCCATAGTTTTAAAAAATCTACAGCGATTGTCTTTTAATTATATTACCTATTTAAATTTTCTGTCATATAACAAAGCGGCTATAAATACAACAAAGCAAGAGCCCGCATTGTGCACCAGTGCTCCTGTTGTGGGATTAAGTGCACCCAGAACAGACAGTATAACCGCAAGTATGTTTATTGCTATTGAAAGTGAAATGCTGAATTTTATTGTTTTTACTGTAGCATTTGACAGCTTTTTGAGATAAGGCAATTTAGAAATATCATCGCTCATCAAAGCAATATCAGCAGCTTCAATCGCAATATCGCTTCCCATACTGCCCATTGCAATTCCAACGCTTGCCGTTTTTAGTGCAGGCGCATCATTAACACCGTCGCCTATCATACATACTTTTTTACCGGCTTTGTCCAACTCTTTCAGTTTTTCAACCTTCTGCTCAGGAAGCAGTTGGGCATATACATTTTTTATTCCTACCTGCTTTGCAAAGTAATCAGCAGTAAGCTTATTATCACCCGTAAGAAAAACCACATCCGTTTTCATACCTTTAAGTATTTCTACAGCTTTTGCGGCATTATCGCGTATAACATCACTCAAAGCAATTATGCCTATGCACTCAATATCTTTTACAACAATTACAGAGACTTTTCCCTGATGTCGCAAAACATTCAGCTTTTGCAGTACCTGATTTTCAAGTGTTATTGACCGCTCTTTCAGATAGCTTTCATTGCCGCAAAGTATTTTACTGCCGCCAATTTTAGCGCCAACACCCTTGCCCGCAGTAATTTCAAAGTGCTGTGACTCTAATATTTCAATATTTGTACTTTTTGCAAATGCAACAATTGCTTTACCCAAAGGATGCTCGCTTTTTGCTTCGGCAGCAACAGCAAGAGATAAAAGCTCCTCTTCTGTCCTGCCGCCAAAAGCAATTACATCGCACACCTCTAACTTGCCGTAGGTTAATGTACCTGTTTTATCAAAAGCAACGGTATCCACCCTGCCCATTTTTTCAAGCGCCTCACCCGATTTAATGATAACGCCCTGCTTTGTTGCCTGACCTATAGCCGCCATAATAGCCGTAGGTGTAGCAAGCACCAAAGCACAAGGACAGAATACAACCAAAACAGTAACTGCTCTTACAATATCCCTTGTTACAAGCAAGGTTATAACGGCAACAACCAAAGCCACAGGTACAAGCCAGCTTGCACTTTTATCGGCAATTCTTGCCATAGGTGCGCGTTTGTTTTGCGCCTCCTGTACCATTCTTATAAGCTTTTGCAAAGAGCTGTCTTCGCCTATCTTTGCCGCCTTTATATCAACAGCGCCGAAGCAGTTAATTGTACCGCCGTACACCTCATCGCCCACCGTTTTATCAACAGGAATACTCTCTCCCGTCATAACAGACTGGTCAACTGTGGTCTGCCCGTTTATAATAACACCGTCAACTGCAATTGTCTCACCCGGCAAAACGCGTATAACATCACCCTTGCTGACGTCTTTTGCGTCAATGATCTGCTCGTTGCCATCGCAAATTTTTCTTGCGGTTGTGGGTGCAAGACTTATGAGCTTTTTAAGACCTTTTTTTGCTCTGCCGGTTGTAAAGTCCTCTAAAATCTCACCAAGCGCCATAATAAACGCAACCTCGCCCGCTGCAAACAGGTCTCCTATGATAATTGCCGCTATCATAGCAATAGATATAAGCAATGAAGATGAAATTTTTGATATACCCTTGTTGTGTATAAGTCTGTATATAGCAAACTGTACCAAAGGTATGCCGTTTATGGCAACGGTTATCCATGCAGGATCAACCGGCAGCTTTACATCTGTTCTTAAAAAAACAAAGCTTAAAACAATAAATATACCGCCTATTACAACAGCAGGTATTCCGCTAAGCAGCCATTTAATTTTATTTAACATATCGCAGCTCCTTTGTTGACTTGAAATTCAAAACATCGTATAATATGTTTGTTACAAAACAATATGTTCTGTATATTTATTATACAAATTAATAAGCATATTTGCGATAATCAATTTTTTTATATTGTACGTTAATGAACATTTTTGTTATTTTGTTCAATAAAGGAGCATTTTATGGATAGACGACAGAAAAAAACACGCGACGCAATTTTTAAGGCTTTTACAACCCTACTTACCAAAAAAGGATATAACCAGATATCTGTGCAGGATATTATTGATGAAGCAAATATAGGCCGAACCACCTTTTACGCTCACTTTGAAACTAAGGACTATTTGTTAAAAGACCTGTGTGAAGAGCTGTTCGGTCATATAGTTGATACAGCTACGGGCCTCCCCCATGCGCATTTTCATTGCAGCAGCAGCGCTGAAGATTCGGTCTTTTTACATCTTTTAAGACACCTGCAAGAAAATGACTGGAACATTTTGCAGCTTTTGTCCTCAGAAAATAATGAGATTTTCCTGCGATATTTCAAAAGCAATTTAAAAACGCTGGTTATATCACAGTATGCCAATAAAGGCTTGCTTAAAAAATCAGCACTACCGTCCGATTACCTTGTTAACCACATTTCCTCTTCCTTTGTTGAAACAGTCAGCTGGTGGATTAAAAATAAAATGAGCCAAACGCCCGAGCAAATAACCGAATACTTTTTGGCGACTATTGAGCCCATTCTGGAATAAAAAAAAGAACAAACTCAGAATTTTGAGTTTGTTCTTTTAATTTATTTATTAAAGATCGCTGAAAGGTCTGCCGAACTCCCAAAGACCAAAAGGCTTTGCAATGGCTTCACTTACATAGCAAATACCCTTAAAGAGTCTTGTAATTGATGCGGGACATTCCATTGAGATAGGTCCGTACAGCTGAATTCTGGAAATCATACGTTGCCAGGTATCACCGTTAGTATTGTTAAGTAAGTTATGAAGTTCAAAATGGTCACGTGCATTTGCAATATCTCTGGGACCGATAGTAGCAGACATATAAGGAACATTCCAAACATCACCTGAAGCACCCATAGGACCAAATAAAGAGTTTTCACAAATAGTAAGTGGAGTTGTTGTTACAATACGTGAACCTAAGGTTAAAAACTCTTCTAAAGTTTCTGCGTGGAACTCTTTCGTGCGGGGGTCAATAAATGCGGTATGACCCGGCCAGCCTGTTGCAGAGTAGCATACGTCAGCGCCGCCTTTACCTGCCTCTTCAATAAGGTCAGAGTAAATGTTAACATTGTCATTATTAATGGTGTGCCACTGCTCAACGGGGGGACGAAGATCCTCACGGATCTGGTAATAGAAGTGGTACATAAATGAGTAACCAAGACCTGCACCAAAGGTAAGAGGTGCAACGTTGCCGTTTTCATCTGCCCACTCATCCATTGCAAAAGCGTGAACGTTGCGGCAGTTGATGTTATATCTGTTTATCATATTAGCAACTGCTGAATATGCATCAGGCCACTGGTTAGGACAAATCATTGTGAAAGGCTTATCAAGCTTATCGCTCTCATATATTCTTGTAAACATATCCATAACCATATGAAATGTGGGGTCCATAACAACCTTAACCTCATAACCGTTTTCGTTTACATACTCCATGTCCTCGCGCTTAATATTTCTTACGCGCTCCAACATTTCAACATCGTCGCTGCAAGGCAGCCACGGTGCCGGCTTAAATTTAAATTCTGACATAATAATTTCTCCTTTTTGATTTATTTATAGCGGGCAATAAATAATGCCAACGCTTTTGTCAATGCAAGTAATTCCTCGCACTCAACATACTCGTCAATCTGGTGTGCACCACCATACTCATGGAACTTGCGGAATATACCTGAGTTAAACGCAACACCGCCGCCGAATTTTCCGTAAAGTGAAAGATCAGACATGCATCCGCCTGCATATTTTGTAGGCTTGCCTGTAACTTCACTTAATGCATCACCAAAAGCCTTTGCCTCTGCAGAAATGCTTTCGGAAATAAGCGGGTGGAAATATCTTGTAATAGGAATAAAGCCGTCAAATGTACAATTATACTGCTCTATTTCCTTATTGATGCTCTTGGTCATTTCCTCAAACTCTTTTTTTATCTCCTCGTGCGAAGATAGGCTGTACAATCCAAAATCAAGCTCGCCGATTTCGTGTACAGAACCATTAATACGAACATTCTCTAAACGCAAAGCGTCATGCTGCTCGTCAGAGCCGTTGTAAACAGTTTTGCCCATCTGGTCATACATCTTCTTGCCAAGCACTTTCAGGTGCTGAACAACAACATTTAAAGAATCAAACACATCCTGCGAAGAAGAGGAAAGCTCCTTACGGCGTACAATTGCCTTAGCGCAAACACCGCCTATTGTCCATGGCCATACCTCAAGGTGTGCAGCATCAAGATTTATATATACATCAGACGGATGCTTGAGGCAGGAAGCCAAAGCGCCATTACCGCCGCCGCTTTCTTCGTCGGTATAGGATGTAACATTAATCTCAACGGGAGGTGTTATGCCGCATTCTGCAAAAGCGCGTGCAGCAAACAATGCAGCAGCAATACCGCCCTTGTCATCACCGGCACCTCTGCCGAAAATTTTACCGTCTTTGATAGCACCGCTGAGTGCGCCTACGCTCCATCGTGATTCATCACCGATAAGCTCGGTATCCATATGAGCCGCCATCATAATGCGCCTTGTATTATCCTCACCCTTAAATGTAACGGCAACATTGGGGCGCTTATCTGCGCCGCGGTCAGGCAGATAGTCCGAATGCTCTGTAAAGCCGGGCACATCGGTAAGATCGTACATCTCGGCATCGTAACCGTTTTGCTTGCAATAATCCATCAAAAACTGCTGCCCTTCAAGCTCAAGACCGTAAGAATTAAAGTTTTGAGTGTCAAATTTCAGCATATCGGAAAGAAGCTTGTATAGTTCGTCCTGATGTGAATCTATGTAATCAAGCAGCATCTTTTCGTTGTCCATTATACAGCTCTCCTTAACAATTATTCACCGATAATCATAACCTGAACGGTACGCTGTCTTGCTCTGGTTTGGTCAAAGTCAATAAAGTAAATATAACCAAACTCACCAAGGTCCATTTCACCGTCAGCCATAACAATTGTTACATTACGGCCGATGATGGAAGAACGTAAGTGTGCATCTGTGTTGTGACAGCCTCTTGCGTCCTCATCGTGCTCCTCAGCAAACTTTAATGCTTTCGGACCGGGATGCAGATACATACCTTCCTTGCGGCAGGTAGGAATAATGTTTTCAAAAACCTCAACCAAGTCCTGCTGTAAGGTTTCAAGACCTGTCATAGACATATCAAATGCAGCTTCCTGAGTAATAACACTGCAGGTTGTATGGTGTGAATAAACAACAACAATGCCGTTTTTGATACCGGAGCGCTCTACGATCTCTTTAGTCTGTGCAGTAACATTGTGAAAAGTGCAAACCTTATCGTTAGACTGCAGCTTTATAGCTTCTCTGTAAACCATAAATCTTCTCCTATTATTTTTCTAACTTTTTCAAATCATCAGCTGCACGGCGGGTTGCGGCAATCATTTCATCGATCATTGCCAGCGGGTCTTCGGCATTCATAATGCCTGAAGCCGCGCCTGCTGCTTCTGAACCTGCCATAATAAAGTCATATACCTGCTGACCGTTGGTGATTCCTGCGGCCTGCTCAACAAGGATATCAGAATAAATACTCTTAATTTCTTTGATACATTCCTTTACATAGCCCATATCGCTTACACCGCCGCCGCTGCCGCCGATAAGCTCTGTAGGCTCGGGATTGATAATATCGGGATGAAGTTGTGCAATAGCCTTTGCCTCTGCAACAGTATCAGCACAGGCAAATACCAAAAAGTCAAGCTCATTTGCACGGTCAATAACCGCCTTAATCTGAGGCAGTGACATTGGTTTTTCACAATGGTTAACAACAACGCCCTCTGCGCCTGCGGCCTTTAAACCTTCGGGCAAAATATCAGCCATACCGCGACCGGGACGGAGTGTATCCATATAAGGTGCCAAAACTATAAGGTGCTTTGTGTTCTCTACAACTCTGCGGATTTCAACCGCAGGAGTAATAAATAAAACATCAATATCGTACTTTTCTGCTGCGGCATCTGCTGCCTTTGCATACTCAAGTACTTTATCGCCGTAAATATAGTTCTTTGTGCCTATTTCAAAATAGGGAGTTCTTATTTGTCTTTTCATTATGTAAAATCCTTATCTCTTCTGCTGAAGGGTGTAATGCTCATCGTATGCTTTTTCTTCATCGGTGTATTTGCGGAGAGTGTTTATAACCTCGCCGTTGTTCCACTTTCTGTCACCGATATCATCGCAAGTACCCATAACAGTAATGTTAAGCTGTCTGCGGCGTGCACGTACGTGGTCCCAGTCAACAAAGTAGATGTGAGCAAACTCACCGCCGTCTAATTCGCCGTCTTTAATGGTCATTGTTTCGCTTCTGCCAAAGAATACGCTGCGCAAATGGCCGTCTGTGTTCATGCTGGTAAAATCGCCGGGCTCGTCAACATAACGGCCAAACTGGGTGTGGATGGGGCCAGGGTGACGATACTGATGCTCTTCTGCAAAGTCAGGGATCATCTTGCGCATAATGTCAAGAAGGTCGTGCTGCAGATATTCAATATCAAAAGAATCAATATCATGTGAGCATTCCTGAATCATAACAGAGCAGGTTGTGTGGTGAGAAGCAATGCAAACTGTACCGTTTGTGATACCTGATGCCTTAACGATCTCAATAACCTCTTTGGACACATCGTGAAAAGTGGGTATCCAACCGCGTGACTGTAACTCTAACTCTTTTTGTACCATTTTGAACTCCATAGTAAAATTCCTCCAACATTTCAATTTTTTATTTCTTATTTGAATTCAGACGCTCGCCTACGGCTCCGCCCGGATGAATAAGCGCAAACTGTTCATTTTTGTAGTCAGTCTCTTCAATCAAGGCCGTCTGCAATGAGTGAAAAATCATACAAAGCGCTGTTGTTGATGTAGTTCCTTGTGAATTATATTTATCTGTTTCCATATTAACGTGCTGCTTCAAAACAACATCAGCCTGCTGTGCCAGGGGTGAATCCATATTTTCGGTAACCGAAATAATTTTTACTCCCTTTGCCTTGCAGATATCGATTATAGGCAAAAGCTCCTTTGTCTTACCGCCGCGGGAAGCAAAAATGCAAACATCGCCCTCCTGCAAAAAGCCCGTAGCACCGTGTACTGCCTCCGAAGGCGAAATAAACCTTGCAGGTCTTTCAATACAGCAAAGCAGGTGTGCCATGTGCTGACAAATTATACCCGAATGTCCGCAGCCTGTTGTGCCTATACGCTGCGCATTTGCAAGCAAGTGAACTGCATTTGCAAATGCTTCTTCATTAAAATGCTCACGCATTTGCTGCAAACATTCAATTTCTATCTCATAAGCATTTTTTGCTTGTTTTAATGCTTCTGCTTTCATTTTTACGCCCCTTATTTTGAAAGTTTTTCAATCTGATTTAAATATCTAGTATATTTTTCGTTATAGAAGGCGTGCTGCTGGGGGTCAGCCTTTTCAGATTTTGAAAGACGTACCATTCCCCTTACTGCGCTGTACAAATCGTCATACATACCGCATCCTGCCGCCGCAATAGCCGCAGCGCCCATACAGCCTGTATCCTCAGTTTCGGTAAGGAAAATCTCACATCCTGTTATATCACGCACAATTGAGCGCCATACGTCACTGTATGCGGCTCTGCCCGCCATATACAAATGTTTAATAGAGGTGCCGTTCTTTTCAAACTCTTCCAGAACAGTTCTTGCTTCAAAAGCAACGCCTTCCATAAGAGCAAGCGCTAAATCATACTTATCATTGTTAATTGTAAAGCCTGAAACGCAAGCACTAAGTTTTTCTGTATGCGGGAAACCCGCTCCTGCAACAAAGGGTGCAAAAAGTATATCCTTTGCTGACTCACGTCTGATAGCCGCACCTGCATCTATATCTGCATAAGACTCACCAATAACACCCTTTATCCACTTAAGTGCTGAGCCTGCGCTTACTAAAGACGCCATTGCACCGTACAGTCCCTTAACGGGATGTATACCCGGGGCAATATGATTTTCTGTATAAAGCAATTTATCTGCAACCGCAAATACAACCCAGGTTGTACCTGTTGCAAGTAACATATCGCCGTTTGCTACCGCACCGCTTCCCAGTGATGCGCAGTATTGGTCGTGCGCACCGTTATAAACGGCAACGCTCTGCGAAAGTCCTAACGCTTTAGCAGCAGCCTCAGTTAAGGTACCGACCTTTGCGCCCGTAGGCAAAAGCATGGGCAACTGTGCCTCAGTAATGCCCAAAGCGTCAAGCATAGGCTTATCCCATTTGCTTTCATTTATATCCACAAGACCGCGTATAGCGCTGTTTGTAGGGTCTGATACGTTGTTTCCTGTAAGGAAGTAGTTCAAATATTCTAATGTAGAAACAAAGCTTGCTGCGTTGTTAAATACACCGGGTTCATTTTGTTTTAACCAGAGAATTTTCGGTGCATCAATGGATGCGTCCATACGCCAGCCTGCTTTATGGTAAATATTTTCATCGCCCAAGGTATCAATAAGATACTGCGACTGCTCTTCTGCGCGGGTATCCATCCAGGTTATAACATTGCAAAGCGGACGGAAATTGCTGTCAACTGCCAGCATACTTGCACCCTGTGTTGAAAGTGATATTGCAACCACTTTATCCTTATCGCAATCCTCAACAGCCTGAGTGATGGCAGCCACGGCAGATGCGGTCCAATCGTAAGCGTTCTGCTCAACTATGCCGTTGCCCTTTGTCTGTATGCCGTATTCTTTATAACCCGTGCCGTAAACTTTTCCGCATTTATCACAAACAATAGCTTTAACACCTGTTGTACCTACATCTAGACCTATGACGTACATTTTTATTCTCCGTTTAATTAAAATTTTATGCCAAACAACTTGCAAGCGTTGTTGCACATAATGTCTTCAACATCCTGCTTTGAAAGATTCAACTTTTTTGCGCACTCTTTAAACGCAAGCAGTTCTTCATACATAAAGCTCGTAATATCGGTTTCGTCTGTTTCGCGCATATGCGGGTCATCAGAAACATCGCCGTACATACCGCGCGGTACAACATTTATGTAAGTTCCGTTTTCACAAATACGATACATTCTCATTTTGGTAATCGGCATGTCAGAGCCAAACATTAAACGTTTAGTTCCCACCGCCTTAACTGCTTCTATCATAGCGTTTACGTGAGTGTTGGCAGTAAAATCAACATAACAGTTTTTAAGGCTTGCCAAAACCTCAAAGCCGTTGCCGAAATCCTCATCGCAATAGGCCCTGCCTATGTGGGCATATATAACCTTTGCGTTAGGATATTTTTCATCAATTTCCTTCATCTGCGCAAGGTTAACAGGGTCGCGAAGCCTTTTTGAGCGCGGAATGTGCAGCATTATAATTGCGCCCAACTCATTGCAAACCTCTAAGTGCTCAGGCGGCAAAAAGTCGTAAATGCGAACTTCGTCAGCGGGTATATATTCAGGACAATTGTTAAGATACGGCTTTATACCGCAAAAGCCGTCTTCTAAAACAGCCTTTCTTATCTCATCCGCAGTAGAAGCGTATGTAGTGCAATAAAAAGCAGGTAAATTGTTTGCTTTTGCTTTTTCAATTACATATTTATTTTCTTTGTGCAGCACAGCAACAGGGTCGGTCATAAGCACAGCTTTTACCTTTTTATCGGGAAACATCTGAACATAGGATTGCTCAAGATCTTCATAAGTGCAATCCTGTGCAACAATTTCTGCCCAGTTCTGCATACCCTTGGTGTTTTCTTCAGTAGCGATTTTTGTGCCCGGCTCCCAAAGGTGAATATGTATATCAACTATATTGTCAGGCAAAAAGTTTTTAAGCTGTTCTTCATAAACCTTTTTATCGTAATCAGTAATTTCAACGCCAAACATTAAAGCTCCTTCTTTCAGTAAAATATGACAGATGTACAAATTTTATCTATCATATATCATTATAGTGGATTTTAGGTGCATAATCAAGTGCATTTTTACAATTTTTACCTCATATTTTGTGCTTTTTTAAATGTTTTTTGCAGCTTTATAAATTTAAAACAAAAAAGATGGGAGAAAGGCTTCTCCCATCTTTCTATTTTACTGTAATTTTTCCTGCGGATATTTGTGATTTAACTGTTATCTCGTCCCAATTTGCAAATTCTGCTTTAGTGGTTTTCAATTCGTATTCGCCTGCTACTGCATCTTTATTTGTCTTGAACACAAGCGTAAACAAAGTGCCGTTATCCTTTACATCCCCGTTTTCAACACCTATAACAGCAAGTATGCCGTCAGCCGTTTCAGTAGCATTCAATGGTGCAATCAAGTTGTTTTCGCATTTTACAAAGCTGAAAGCCTTGTTGTCAAAAGCAAATTCAAAATCATAGCCTGCGATGCCGGGGTTTTCGGCTATTTTAACTTCAATCTTAAATTCATTATCAGCAGTAGTTTCAACCTGTCCAATCTCAACTGTACCGCCTTCTATTACCTGATTTGAACTTGTAATGCTTGAATTTCCGCTTGAGTTGCCATCGCCTTTGTCAGCAGTTTTTTGTGTTATGAAGAATACTGCTACAGCCGCAAGGACAACAGCCAAGACTGCCGTGATGATGATAATTAAGGTTTTTTTATTCATTATTATCTTCCCCTTTTTTAAATGCAAAATATGGTGTTACGCTGTTGCAAGCTATTTTACAAACGAAAAACTAATAGCTGGTTAATTATTTAATGCTTGTTTTGATTTATTTCTTATTAGAATAAATAAATGAAACAACCGCGCCCGCTATTACCGCAATACCTGCAATTATTATTGCAATCAAAGTGTTACGACTGATTACGCCGTTTTCTACCTCTATTTCACCGCTTGACAACACTGCTGACGAGCTTTGATTAGTACTGCTTTGCGTGTTTTCCGCTGCAGAGCCGGAATAATCAGACTTTGTATCGGGCACAGTATCAGACGATGTGTGTTCAACGGGATTACTGCTTGCGTTGCTGTAATAATCAGACGCCGTATCGGGCACGGTATCCGGCGGTACATATCCAATAGGTCGACTGCTTGTGCTCACGCTTGACGTCTGGTATGAGCTTGTACCTTGTGTACCGCTCAAAATGTCAGAGTCACTGTTATTGGAATGTACATATACACCGCCGTTCACCTTTGCAGGATACAAAGGTTTTGCCGCCCAGTTGCAAACGTTACCGTCTTTATACTCTACACTTATATTGCAAAATCCGCTTTTAGCGGTTTGTTTAACCTTAAAAAACAAATAAGTAATAACACCGTTTTTTGTGACATCACTGCTGCCACCGGCAAGAGATACAATTATTACACTGCTTGCTTGATTATTAATTGTAAAATCGTTTATAAGGCACTTGTAGTCGCCCTTACCGTTTTGCTTCATCATATCATCCTGAAGCTCTAAAATGCTTGGATCAAAGGTATATTTTAACGCATATGAATACACGCCGACATTGCCGCTGAGATATACAGGCACAACAATTTCGTCGCCCGCGTTAACATTTAAATTTTCATCAAGTGTACCGACGGTTATTGTAAAATCGTTTTGAGCGCAAACGGTTAATATAGAAAACAATAAGCACAAGCATATTATAGAAGAAAATAAACTGATAAAAAGCTTAGTTTTCATTGCCGTTTCCTTTCTTTTTTGCGTTGCAATAAAGCAACATATCATAATGCAAAAGCGTAAATAGCATACGTTAATACACACTTATTAGACATTTTTTCTTTATAAACATCAGTCGGTATCTGATTATTTAAAAAGTGTGTGTTTAATTTTTGATGCAAACGGTCGCAAATGTTTTACCCATAAATATCTGAAAGCGAAAGTATGTGTTATTACAAAAACATACAGCTTATACCCTTTGTTTGTTTCGCAATCGATATATTTTTTGCCGCGGTAAAAGCCTTTGAGCACGCCTATAATTTTGCTGTCAGTAATGCCGTACTCATAAAACAAATTATTATCACCGCGGATAATATATTTGCCGTTGTTAATTTTAATTATTCTATGCAAAACAAATTTGCCGCGTTCATCAGGATAAAGCACAATATCATATTTGCGTAGCGGTCTTTTGACCTGCTCAATTAGTACCTTATCCGTTTCATAGCGCAACATAGGGTACATGCTTCTGCCGAAAAAGCTTACCAAAGCAAAGCCGAAATTTTGTAAAATATCAGCCGTATTATTGCCTAACCTTTGAGAAGAGTTAACCCCCTCAAAATCAGCTTTCATTTGCTCTGACATTATTCAATAAAGCCTGCTTTTTTAAGATTTTCAACAAACTCGGTTGTGGTTTCAACGGCTTCTTCGCGTGTTCCCTCAAACTTTGAGCAAAGCACATCGGCAATGGCTTCAATGTTTGTTTCTTCCTTCAAAGCTTCCAAAATAGCTGCACCAACATCATTAACCTTAATAATGCAGTTATTGTCGTTTGCGTTGCCGCCCATAGGCACGGCAACAAAGCTGTCCGCAATCTCGTTTACGATAAATTCGGTATTTAGTTTCATAATAAAAAACCTCCGGTTTTATTAAATGCAAAATTGAAAATGCAAAATTAATGTGTTTTGCCATAGGCAAAACGGAATATATACGCGGGAGGATGGTATCCTCCCCTACATTAATGACAAAATTAAAAACTCATAAAATCTATATTGTCGTATGCAAAATCTAATTTTAACGGGTTGTTTTCGATGTATTCCCAAACCGTTTTATAACCTTTTTCGTTACGTATAATGCGATCAATAAACGATTTCTGCTAAATAGATCGACCCGTTTGCAACGAAACCCATCGTTTCATCTGTCCTACAACATTTGATATCGTATGGGCGGCAATCTGCCGCCCGTCTGCATTTGCATTTATCGATATAATCAAATGTACGTGGTCAGGCATAATACAATATTTATCAACCGTTATGTTATTGTAATGTTGCGGTATCTGTAATATTCCATTCTCAACAATTTTTCCGATTTGTGATAATGGTATGTTTTGCGGGCGGATGATATCCGCCCATACATTATCCCATAGCATAGGTTTTTTATGTTTCATACAAATCGTTATAAAATATGCACCGGGCAAATTGTAATCATAATTTTTAAGGCGTACGTTTTTACGTTTTGGCAATTCCATTTGTATCACCAATATCATTTTAATATATTCAAGAGAAAAAATCAATAATAATAAAAACAGGCGGATAATATCCATCTGTTTTTAAAATGCAAAGTGTAAAATGTAAAATTTCGGTGTGCACCACGCGCACGGAATATAAATAAACGGGCGAGCAATGCTCGCCCGTTTATTTACAATTCGTTCCGCTTTCGCGGAACACCGCAATTTTGCATTTTCAATTTTGCATTTATTCAGCCTGTTCGCCGAACAGAGCTGAATACGCAATTTTTGCTGCATCAAGCTCCATATTACACCGTATCTCCCAAAGCTGCACGCTGTCAAGCAAGCGATTTATAAGCTTTAAAGTTGCAGACAACGCTGCGGGATCTTTCGGCATATAAACCTGGTTCATAATGCGCGGCAGGCCCTCTGCCTTGGTCAACGGCTTCGTGCTGTTGGTCTCACTGCGGGTTATAAAACAGATGTGCTTTAAGGGTGTGCGCATATTGCATCCAAGCTGTTCTTTCCCCATCCAAGGTGTGCCGTAGGCATACTGGAGATTGGGCTCTTCATCAAAAAAACGTACTATAGGCTTGTCCCCGTTAACTATAGTCATTTTATCGCCTAAAAGCTTTTGCCAAAGCATCATATGGGTTGACTTTCCCGTGCCGCTTTGTGCGGCAAAAGCAACGCCTGTGCCGTTTACATCAAAGCAGGCGCAATGTAAAACAAAGGCGTTATGTAACGGGAGCCATTCGGCAAGTTTACGATGTAAAATCAAAAATTCCATTTCATTTTTTTTAATGCTCTCATCACCGTTTCGGGCAATTTCTTTTTCCTCTTCAGAGCAGGTAAAAACTGCACAAGCTTCTGTATCGGGAACTTTATACTCTAAAGAATTTGTTCTGAAATTAAAATGCCTGAAGCCAAATTCAAAAACAAAATCAGCAATTTTATACATACAAACTCCTTAAAATTATAAAAGCTAAAATATTATTTTGTTGCTTGTCTTAACATTACCTCGTATGTATATTGCACATTCCTGTCTAACTCTTGTAAAATCCGCTTTTTCCTGAAGTCAGAGCATTGCTTTGTGTTACATCTTTTTAATATAAAGCACTCGGGATAGTAAGCACAGGTTTTGCAAATATCTAAACGCTCAGCGTAATCAGTCCACAGCTGACGGGGCTCATCATTAAATATAGTACCGTAAAAATATTTATCAGGATAATGCTCACAGTTACCCAATTCTCCGCACGGTAATATTTGCACAGCATGGTATGAATCTGCCGAGCATCTGCCTGTGCGGATTTTTCTTGGTAAAAATTTTCGCCTTATCATTTTTACATCTTCTTGATACTTTACCAACTTAAAGAACTTACTTTGAAGCTCTTCACGCTCTTTATCGTTACGTTTTGTAGGAACAAAGCCGACATCTTCATAAATAATATTTGTGTTGATTTCGATATATCTTGAAGGTCCAAAGCGCTCAACAAGCAAATCGGTCAATGCATATAACTCTTTTTCATTATATAAATCCATATTCATTCTTACGGATACAAATATCTCATTTTTAATTAACAGGCCAATATTGTTAATTACTTTTTCAAAAGGGTTTCCAACCGGATTGACATAATTTTTTACACGGTTATACGTATCTCCCATACCATCAAGAGTAATTTGAACATATTTTACATTCCACCTGTTTTTGGCTTTTTTAATCAATTCTTTATCGAGCAAATATCCGTTAGTAACTATAACCGATCTAAAACTTGTACTATGAGCATTAACTTTGTCACAAATTAAGTCGATTACCTTTGTATTACACAAGGGTTCTCCGCCAAACCAATGGAGAGTAATTTCTCTTTCAATTCTATTTTTAATAATATAGTCTGCAACTTTTTCAGCAGTTTCTAAAGTCATTGTTTTAGGCTTTGTACCCGCCTCAAAGCAATAAAAGCATCTTGCATTACAAGCAGTAGTTGTAAAAATATTATAAAACCAAATACCAAGCTTTGACTCAATACTTTTAGCAATCTTGGCAATTTGGTCACATAGCTTAAACTCATTAAAATCCGTGGGAACTAAAAACCATTTTTTAATTAATTCACAAATAAATTCGCTTTTTAAATCGTAATTTCCGGCTTTAAGTATTTCATTTTCTTCATCATCTAACGCAATTAATTCTTTTGTTAAAGTGTTGTATATCAAATAAGTGTTATCGTTTTTAGTTATATGTGAAAAAGCTATTAAACGATACTCTTTATCGTATTTAATAGCTTGTTTTCCTACTACATCATCCATAATCACATTATGGGAAAGTATTGTTTTCATTTCTACACCTATTTTCTTGTCTTTTGATGGTATATAATTAAAGAAGTGACCGTAACAGCCACTTCTTTAATTATAGTTTGACGAAATGTGATTAGCAGTTATCGTCGCCTTCGCAACATGTCTCTGAACCAGCTGAATCTTCAATACAGGTGTTACCACTTGCAGTAATGATATCATTAGCGTCTACTATAAACATTTCGAAAAATGCTTTCATTTGTTTTCCTCTTTTCTATATTTTGATATCGATATCGAAAGTTGCAATAAGCAACTATTTGGCATTATTTGCAAAATATGCTCTAGCTGCGTCAGAGTAGTTCATCATTGCCTGATACATTGCCAACTCGTTACCAACGAATGTACCCTTTGTAATACCTGCAGAAATGAGTTGCTCAAAGCTTGCACTGAACTGGTTGCTTACATCAATCTGGTCCTCAGGATCATAAATTTTAAATGTTATAACCTGACGGAAGTCATAAGCAGGGCATCCTGCAAAATAGAACTCCCAACGGCCTGCATTTAATGACTGGCTATCCTGTGTATAGGTGTTATCTCCTTCGCCTACAATAACTTCATTGTAATATTTTTCGGTCATTTGAGTACCTTTTGCAGAAGTCCAATTTGCTTCAATAACAAAGTCATTCTTTGCAGGCTGAGCAGTATATCTGTCTGATCTTACGCGCAAGCGAACCTCTGTCCTTGAATCCATAAACAATGAATATGCAGATAAGATTTGGAGACAGTCATTACCGATTTCTGTATTTGTTGAATATGTACCTTCAATTGTAGGTGCTGTTTCTGTAATTAATGAAGCGAACTCAGCAGCAAGATTTGCATCAGCAAGGTTTTCTGTATTGTAACCTTTGAATGTCTGCATTCTTGCACCGTATCTCAACATATTAACTACCAATGTTTTCTCTTCGGTTGTAACAGAAGGAAGAATCTGATCGGCATATGAGCGAACACTGAAACTTAATGACTCACCGCTGTACCAAACGCCGTCAATCTCAACGAAAACATTTGTAGTAATTTCCTCTGTTAATTGCATTGCTTTAACAGCATATGCCCATGTTCTACATGCACGGTTCTGTGCTGTTTTAGTGGTATCATATCCTTCGTCATAGCTCTGATATGTAATTTTTTCTGAAGCGTCAGGGAGTATGTGTTCAAAGCGAATGAAAGCCTGAGTGTATGTTCCCTTTTCTTCCATTCTGTCTTTTCTTGCATTAAATTCAAGAGAAATTGCAGACTCATAAAGAGCGTTTGCGTTCATAGCCTTTGTTCTGCCGTAATACTGAACGTCTTTTATTAGAGTTTCACCGCATTTTGAGCAGGTAAGTTTAACAGAACCGGCCTTTGTTGTTACCTGATCAGATGCAGATGTTCCGGTACCTTCAGCAGGTGTTGCACTAACCACTACCCAATCATGCTCACATTGAGGAGAAGAAATTGCTACAGAACCGTCAACAGTTGATACAACAACATCAGTCTCGTCAATATCAGAAGCTGTTGCATCAGAAACGGTGATAGCAATTGCTTCATTAGCTTTTGCAGGAACTGTAACGTTAAGTGTTACAACCGTAACTGTGCCCGTAACATTCTCATTACCTGCTGCTGTAACAGAAAAGGTATAAGTGTTATCGTAAGCGTCTGTGTAAACCTCTGTAAAACCTGTACCGACTGTAGCACTGTTAACAGTAAGTACATTATCAGCGGTTACAGTAAAGATTGCAGCTGCAAGACCTGTTGTTTCAATAGTAATGGGAACATCAACAGTTCCGCCTGCTTCAACAGTCACATCAGCTGCAGTAATGGTTGCAGTATTGCCGGCAGCGCTAACGGTAAAGCCAGTTACCGTTGCTGAGAACAAAAGCAACACTGAAAGTAATAATGCAGTTGTTTTCTTTAAGTACTTCACGACTCTTTCCCCTTTGTTTAACAAATTTTTTCATTAAAAAGTCTGGGTATGCAGTAGATAATATGATGCCACTTTTATACATCAACTATATAATACTCTTTTTGTTTTAAAAAGTCAATCATTTTTTATTGACTTTTTTGTTTATTTTTACGAATTTTATTAAAAACACAGATGATAATTACAACAAAAAGCACTAATACTGCTACTTTGGAGTACTTTTTAAATATGCTTACAATAGCTTCCCAATTATTCCCTGCAGCAGCTCCAAGACATACCAGAACGGCATTCCAAATAACCGTACCTATAACTGTATATATCATAAATAATGTAAAGTCCATTTTCGCCATACCCGCAGGTATTGATATAAGGCTGCGCACTATGGGTACAAAGCGGCACAAAAGCACAGCGGTTGAACCGCGTTTTGTAAACCACACCTGCGCCTTTTGGATATTTTCACGCTTTAAATGCAGAAATCTGCCGTATTTATCAACCAGCATCCCTAATCTGTCAGCATTAAGCAGTCTGCCAAGCAGATAAAGTATTATTGCGCCCGCAACCGAGCCTATAGTAGAATAAACAATAACAGCAATAATATTAAGCTCACTCTGGATAGTCATAAATCCACCAAATGTTAGAATAACCTCTGACGGTATCGGCGGAAAAAGATTTTCCACCATAATCAGCAAGGATATGCCGAAATATCCGAATCGGTTCATCATATCAATGACAAGCTGTTGCATAAAAAAGGTACCCCTTTTTTAATCAAAAAGTGAAAAGGTAATGTGTGCGCACAGCGCACGGATTGTACATTTACGGGCGAGCATTGCTCGCCCGTTACATTATATATATTATTTTTTTGTTTTGCTTATGCAAAACACATTAATTCTGCATTCATCATTCTGCATTTATTTGAAATATTTAACTGCCGCTTCAAACATTCTGATCTCGTAATTACCCGGCACATTTTTGTAAAGACCGTTGCCAACACGCTCACTGTGTCCCATTTTACCAAACACTCTGCCATCAGGTGATGTAATACCCTCAATGGCATACATTGAACCGTTGGGATTAAAGTGTACATCAGCAGTAGCGTTGCCGTCAAGGTCGACATACTGGGTTGCAATCTGACCGTTTTGGGCAAGCTGCTGTATCAGCTCATCACTTGCAAAGAAACGACCCTCACCGTGAGAGACGGGCACGCTTACAATATCGCCTACATTCATTAAATGCAGCCAGGGCGATTTATTGGAAGCAATGCGTGTGCGCACTATGCGTGACTGGTGACGCGCAATAGTATTAAAAGTAAGGGTAGGACAGTTTTCATCGGTATCAATAATTTTGCCGTAAGGTACAAGGCCAAGCTTTATAAGCGCCTGGAATCCGTTACAAATACCGCACATAAGGCCATCACGTTTTTCAAGCAGATTTGTAACCTCTTCTTTAACCGCTGCGTTGCGGAAGAAAGCTGTTATAAACTTACCGCTGCCGTCAGGCTCATCTCCGCCTGAGAAGCCGCCGGGAATAAATACCATTTGCGCCTGCTTTAACTCATTTGCAAACTTATCAACCGATGCGGCTATACCGGTTGGGGACAGATTGTTTATAACCATAATTTCAGGCTCAGCGCCTGCGTCACGTACTGCCTTGGCACTGTCAAACTCACAGTTAGTACCGGGGAATACGGGAATAAGCACCTTAGGTTTTGCTGTTTTGACCGCGGGTGCCGTATAGCAATCTGCTTTAAAGCTGAAATTTTTAACCTTTACATCGGCATCTTTAATATTACAGTTGTAAACGCTCTCAAGTTTACTCTCGTATGCGCAAAGCACATCGTTATACAAAACACTTTCGTCGCCGTAAGTAAAGCAAGGCTCATTTGTAACCGTACCTATTATATTGCCAACGCTTGGATTATCGGTTACTTCAAGCAGGAAGCTGCCATATCCGTAGCCGAAAATATTGCCAAGAGCAATGTTTTCACTAAAAGCAAAGCCAAGCCCGTTACCGAAAGCCATCTTCATAACAGCCTCGCCAATGCCGCCAAGGCCCAATGTGTAGCAGGCGACCGCTTTGCCGGAGCGTTGTAATTCGGTCACCTTAGCAAACACATCAAGCAGAGACTGTGCAACGGGCAAACCGTTTTTATCAATTTCAGGTGCAAGCAATACAACTTTATTACCTGCACTCTTAAATTCAGGTGTTACAATGTTTTCAGTTTTTTCGGTGGTGACGGCAAAAGAAACCAATGTGGGCGGAACATCCAAATTTTCAAACGAGCCGCTCATTGAGTCCTTGCCGCCGATGGCACCAATGCCTAAATCCATCTGTGCTTTAAAGGCACCAAGCAATGCAGCAAGGGGTTTGCCCCAACGCTTTGCATCTGTGCCGGGCTTTTCAAAGTATTCCTGGAATGTAAGATATACATCCTCAAAAGCTGCACCCGAGGCAATAAGTTTTGACACCGATTCCGCTACAGCCAGGTATGCGCCGTGGTAAGGGCTTTGCTCTGTAATAAAAGGGTTATAGCCCCAAGCCATTAATGAGCAATCGTTGGTGTGCTGTTTTTCAACGCTTATTTTATGCACCATTGCCTGAATGGGAGTTAACTGATTTTTACCGCCAAAGGGCATCAGTACTGTACCTGCGCCAATAGTGGAGTCAAAGCGCTCACTAAGGCCGCGCTTTGAGCAGGTGTTAAGGTCGCAAGCAATCTTTAGCATATTATCAGCAAAACCGCCTGTAATTTCCTTGTCCTTTAAAGCAGGTTTTGCGGGTGCGATTGAAATATGCTTATCTGCACCGTTTGAATTCAAGAACTCACGGCTGATGTCAACAATTTTTTGGCCGTTCCAGTTCATAACCAGACGAGGCTCGGCAGTGACTTCTGCGACGGGACAAGCCTGCAAGTTTTCTTCGTTTGCAAGCGCTAAGAAAGCATCAATATTATGCTTTTCGATAACAACCGCCATACGCTCCTGCGATTCTGATATAGCGAGCTCGGTTCCGTCAAGTCCTTCATATTTTTTAGGCACAGCGTTTAGGTCAATAACAAGACCATCAGCCAGCTCACCAATAGCAACAGACACGCCGCCTGCGCCAAAGTCATTGCAGCGCTTTATCATACGGCAAGCGGTTTTATTGCGGAAAAGTCTTTGCAGTTTGCGCTCTTCGGGAGCGTTACCCTTTTGCACCTCTGCACCGCAGGTTTCAACCGACTGCGCATTATGTGCTTTAGAAGAGCCTGTTGCACCACCTATACCGTCACGTCCTGTACTGCCGCCCAGAAGTATAACAACATCGCCGGGCGCGGGTACCTCACGGCGCACATTCTCAGCAGGAGCAGCTGCAATTACCGCGCCGATTTCCATATGCTTTGCGGCGTAACCGGGGTGATAGATTTCGTCAACAATGCCTGTTGCAAGACCAATCTGGTTGCCGTAGGAAGAATAACCTGCGGCGGCAGTTGTAACGAGTTTGCGCTGGGGCAGCTTGCCGGGAATGGTATCAGCCACAGGAATTGTCGGGTCTGCTGCGCCGGTAACACGCATTGCGCCGTAAACATAGGAACGGCCTGAAAGCGGGTCGCGTATAGCACCGCCTATGCAGGTTGCCGCACCGCCGAAAGGCTCAATCTCGGTGGGGTGGTTATGAGTTTCATTTTTAAAGAGCAGCAGCCAGGGCTCAGTTTTGCCGTCAACCTCAACGTCAATTTTAACTGTGCAGGCGTTAATCTCCTCTGATTCGTCAAGCTTATCCAGCCTGCCCTGTTTTTTCAGCGCCTTAACCGCAATGGTTGCAATATCCATAAGGCAAACGGGCTTTGTTCTGCCCAAAGCTTTTCTGGTGGCAAGATATTCATTATATGTATCCTGCAACAATGCGTCCTCAAACTTAACACTGTCAATAACCGTCAGGAATGTCGTATGACGGCAATGGTCTGACCAGTATGTATCTATCATACGGATTTCGGTAATAGTTGGATTGCGCTGCTCACTTTTAAAATATTCTTGACAAAAAGCAATATCGTCAGCATCCATTGCAAGGCCGTAGTCTTTAACAAACTTTTCAAGTCCTGCTCTGCCAAGCTCTAAAAAGCCGTCAAGTGTTTTAACGGTTGTAGGAATATCATACTTGGTTTGAAGCGTATCTGGCTTTTCCATTGCTGCCTCGCGCGCTTCAACAGGGTTAATAACATATTTTTTAATCTCTGCAAACTGGGCATCGCTCACATTTCCGTACAAAGCATAAACCTTTGCTGAACGGACTGTGGGGCGTTCACCTTTTGAGATTATCTGGATACACTGTGCGGCAGAATCAGCACGCTGGTCAAACTGACCTGGCAGATACTCAACTGCAAAAGCAACGGCGTCACCAAAGTTAACCTCTGTGGCGGCATCATCAAGCTGAGGCTCTGAAAAAACGGTTTTAACCGCGTAATCAAACAGTTCAGACGTAATGTTTTCCGCATCGTAGCGGTTTATTACGCGCACACCGGTCACACTTTTTATACCAAGCAGGCTGTTAATATCAGAAAGCAACGTTTTTGCTTCCTGCGCCTGTTCTTTTTTCTTTTCAACAAATATACGGTAAACCACTGATTATACCTCCATAGCTTTCAGGGCTTTTGCGCCTATATCCTTACGGTAGCAGGCATTGTCAAACTTAACGGTTTTAACTTTTTTATAAGCCGCATCCAATGCTTCCTTTAAAGTATCTGCTGTTGCAGTAACACCGAGCACGCGTCCGCCCGAGGTTACAAGGTTGCCGTCTTTTAATGCAGCACCTGCAACATAAACAGAGTCTTCGATGCTTTCGGGAATATCAATTTTATAGCCTTTTTCATATTTTTCGGGATAACCCTTTGATGCCATTATTACGCATGCGGCGCTCTTATTTACAAACTTAACCTCGCAGGTATCAAGGGTTTCATTTGTAACTGCCTGCATAATTTCAAGTAAATCACTCTCAAGCAGGGGCAAGACAACCTGTGTTTCGGGGTCACCAAAGCGGCAATTATACTCAATAACCTTGGGGCCATTCGGTGTTAACATCAAGCCGAAGTAAAGGCATCCCTTAAATGTGCGTCCCTCAGCGTTCATCGCATTAACGGTTGGCAAAAAGATTGTTTCCATACATTCCTTTGCAACCGAGTCGGTGTAATACGGGTTAGGGGCAACTGTGCCCATACCGCCCGTATTAAGTCCTGTATCACCTTCTCCTATACGTTTATGATCCATTGAAGAAACCATTGGCTTAATGGTTTTACCGTCAGTAAATGCAAGCACAGAAACCTCAGGACCTGTTAAGAAATCTTCAATAACAATTTGGTCGCCGCTTTTACCAAACTGCTTATCCTCCATGATAGATTTAACAGCCGCTTTAGCTTCATCGCGGGTATTGGCAATAATAACGCCCTTACCTAATGCCAAACCGTCAGCCTTAACTACGATGGGAATAGGTGCGGTTTCAAGATAGCGTAGCGCATCGTTTGTGTTTCTGAATACCTCATAGCTTGCAGTGGGTATATTGTACTTTTTCATTAAGTTTTTAGAAAAAACCTTGCTGCCCTCAATTATTGCAGCAGCAGCATTTGGTCCAAAGCAAGCAATGCCTTTTTCATTCAAAGCATCCACACAGCCTAAAACCAACGGGTCGTCAGGTGCTACAACAGCATAATCAATTTTATTCTCTACAGCAAAGCTAACAATTCCCTCAATGTCGGTAGCCTTTATATCTACACAAACGGCATCCTTTGCAATACCGCCGTTACCGGGCAAAGCAAAAATTTCAGTTACATTTTTGTTTTCTTTAAGCTTTTTTATAATGGTATGCTCGCGTCCGCCGCCACCTACTACCAACAGTTTCATATCAGTTCTTTTTCCTTTCAGATGTTATTAATGGTGGAATAAGCGCATTCCTGTAAATGCCATAACCATACCGTACTTATCGCAGCACTCAATTACCAGATCATCGCGGATAGAACCGCCGGGCTGTGCAATATACTTAACGCCGCTCTTAAAGGCGCGCTCAATATTATCACTAAATGGGAAAAATGCGTCAGAACCCAACGCAACATTATGCCTTGTGGCAAGGTATGCTTTTTGCTCCTCTGCTATAAACGGTTCAGGCCGGATGGTAAAATATTTTTGCCAGTTGCCGTCAGCGCAAACATCTTCCTCGTTCTGATTTATATAACCGTCAATAACATTATCGCGGTCAGGTCTGCCAAGCTCTGCTTTAAATGGCAGATTTATAACCTTATCTGCCTGACGCAAGAACCAGGTATCAGCCTTTGTGCCTGCAAGACGGGTACAGTGAATACGCGACTGCTGTCCTGCTCCCACGCCTATTGCCTGTCCGTCAACTGCATAGCAAACCGAGTTGGACTGTGTATATTTTAATGTAATAAGTGCAATAATCAAATCTCTTGCCGCGCTGTCCGGCAATTCCTTATTCTTTGTCACAAGGTTTGAAAGCAGTTGGTTATCAATTTTAAAATTGTTTCTTCCCTGCTCAAAGGTTATGCCGTAAACCTGCTTACATTCCTGCTGTGCGGGAACATATTCAGGGTCAATTTCAACAATGTTGTAGTTGCCCTTGCGCTTGGATTTTAAAATTTCCAATGCTTCAGGCTCATATCCGGGGGCAATAACACCGTCTGATACCTCACGCTTGATAAGCCGTGCAGTTGTTACGTCACAAACATCTGACAATGCAACCCAGTCACCGAAGGAGCACATTCTGTCGGTACCGCGTGCGCGTGCATAAGCGCAAGCCAAGGGTGACTCGTCAAGGTTCTCTATATCGTCAACGAAGCAAGCCTTTTTAAGAGTATCTGACAGTTTGATACCCACCGCCGCAGAGGTAGGGCTTACGTGCTTAAAGGATGTTACAGCAGGAAGACCCAAGGCTTCCTTTAATTCCTTAACAAGCTGCCAAGAGTTAAATGCGTCTAAAAAGTTTATGTAACCGGGGCGTCCGCACAAAATTTTGATAGGAAGCTCACTGCCGTCCTGCATATAAATTCTTGCGGGCTTCTGATTGGGGTTACAGCCGTATTTCAATTCAAACTCTTTCATTTTAAGCGCTACTCCTTATTTATATTAATCATTCTGTTTTGTGTCTCACCTGTTGCAATGTCAGTATATCTTACATACAGAGAAATTTTGTTATTTTCGTCCAACGCATTCCAAAGTTTATTTGTAAACACATCAATATCATTATCAATTGCTACACGCTCGGGCTCACCCTGGAAAGTTGGAATGGGATTGCCGTCACAGACATAGGTGTGAATAAAGTGGCCCATGCCTGCCTTTGCGGGATAATCAAAGGTGTATCTTGCACAATCGCTGCCTTCGGCATCAATGCTTTTAAGAATGCTCATTTTATATGTAAAGTCGCCGTTAGCGAAAGTGAGCATACCGCTGATACGGGGTGTAAGGTTGGGCTCGTCAGGCTCAAACTGACGAGCGGTGAGCGAAACATCAAAAACCTTACCGTCAGCAAGACCATCATAAATGGTATCGGTCTGATCACCGTTTGTAACAATTAAATTATTTTCAAACTGACGGATTGCCGCATAAATAATAAGGCTGGGATCCTCAACCTTTGAAGCATCAAAGGGCTCAGTATACACCGAACCGTCTTTTTCTGCAAAAATACGGTTACGAGAGTTTGCACTGCGGCCCATAATAAAATAAGCTGCTACCGCATTTTTAGCATCTGCGGTTTTACCTATAACAATTCCGCGTCCTACATAAGAGTTGCCCTCGATAAGCTTTGCTATATCATTAATTTTATAAATATCCACCGTTTGTTTTTCCTTTCTTATTTTGAGATAAGCTCTGAAGAAATTTTTTCAACAGCCGCAGGCAATATTATCCACTCTGCCTGCTCCATTACCCTTTTTTGTAAGATTTCCGGAGTATCGTTTTCCATAACCTCTACGGCTTTTTGAAAGATAATTTCACCGCCGTCAGGTATTTCGTTTACAAAGTGCACCGTAGCGCCTGTAACCTTAACACCCTTTTGCAGTGCAGCCTCGTGCACCTTTAAGCCGTAAAATCCTACTCCGCAAAAAGACGGTATCAAAGACGGATGCACATTAATAATGCGCTTTTCGTAACGGGAGGTAAAGCTTTTGCTTAAAACAGACATAAATCCCGCAAGCACAATAAAGTCTATATCATTACTGTCAAGTTGTTCTATGATGCGCTGTTCAAATAACGCCTGATTGCCATCACATTCCTTTTTGGTGATTGTAACAGACTTGATGCCCGCCTTTGCCGCCCTTTCAAGAGCGTAAGCCGAAGCGTTATTAGAAACAACAAGCTCTACTTTACCGCTTTTTATAATGCCGTTATTCTGAGCATCAATGACAGCCTGTAAATTTGTACCGCCGCCGGAAACTAAAACGGCAATTTTTGCTTTTTTATCTGCCATAAGCAAACTCCTTAGCAAATTACAATCTTTTCGTCCGACTTTATAATCTCTCCGATTATATATGCGTCGTGGCCATTGGCTTTAAGTATCTCGAGCGCCTTATCGGCCTCCTCTTTAGGTACAACAACGCTCATGCCCACACCCATATTAAAGGTATTGAACATATCACGTTCGCATATATTGCCATATTTTGCAATTAGCTCAAAAATAGGTAACACACGAACGGCTGAACGGTCAATATTTGCACAGAAACCATCGGGAATACTGCGCGGAATATTCTCATAAAATCCGCCGCCTGTAATATGGGAGACAGCCTTTACCTTAACATTTTCAATAAGGTCAAGTATTGCCTTAACATAAATTTTTGTAGGAGTAAGCAGAGTTTCGCCTATCGATTTGCCGCCAAGCTCTTCTACTGGTGATTTAATATCTGAATTTTCAACATCAAACACCTTACGCACCAGCGAAAAGCCGTTTGAGTGTACACCTGATGAGGGTAATGCGATAACAACATCGCCCTCATTTATTTCCTTATTATTGATAATTTTATCCTTATCAACAACGCCCGTGCAGTAGCCTGCAAGGTCATACTCATCTACGGGATAAAAGCCGGGCATTTCTGCTGTTTCTCCGCCGATAAGTGCCGCGCCTGACTGAACACAGCCCTCGCAAACACCTTTAACGATATCCGATATTTTTTCAGGCTCGTTTTTGCCGCAGGCAATGTAATCAAGGAAGAACAAGGGCTTTGCACCGCTGCAAATAATGTCATTAACGCACATAGCAACACAGTCAATACCTACTGTATCGTGCTTGTCCATTAAAAACGCAAGCTTCAATTTTGTACCAACGCCGTCAGTGCCGCTTACAAGCACAGGCTTTGAAATGCCTGTAAGGTCAAGCTCAAACAAGCCTCCAAAGCCGCCCACGTCAGAACAAACACCATTTGTTATTGTTTTGGCTATATGCTGTTTCATCAACTCAACAGCCTTATAGCCTGCTGTTATATCAACACCCGCTGCTGCGTAAACATCTGAACGAGAATTATGCATAAAACTTTATTCCTTTCCGTTCCAGCAATAAGTGCAAAGCTCACATGGCTTTATTCCTATTGCCTTAACCACATTTTCTAAAGACTGAAACTCCAATGAAGAAAAATGAAAATTATCGCAAATATATTTCCTTAAATTTTTACCGCGCTGAGTTTCACCGTCTGTATACTCGTCAATATATTTAAACCCCTCTTCTCCCTCAAGCTCCATAATAACCCTGCGGGCAATTAAATCCATATCGCTTGTATTGCGGGAAAAATTAAGATATTTGCAACCGTACATAATGGGCGGACAGGCAGAACGCATATGCACCGCCTTTGCACCGTTTTCATATAAAAAATCAACCGTTTCTTGCAGTTGTGTGCCGCGAACAATTGAGTCGTCCACAAAAAGCAGTTTTTTATCTTTTATAAGCTCCTTGACGGGAATTTGCTTCATTTTGGCAACTTTATTGCGATCAGACTGCTTTCTTGACATAAAGCTGCGTGACCAGGTGGGCGTGTATTTTATAAAAGCACGTGCAAAGTGCTTGCCGCTTTTATTTGAATAGCCTATTGCGTGGGGTGTTCCTGAATCAGGCACACCTCCGACATAATCAAGGTCCTGCGCGGTTTTATTGTCTATATCCTGCTGTGCCATAAGCTCGCCGTTACGGTAGCGCATTTCCTCAACGTTTACACCCTCATAAGTAGATGTCGGATATCCGTAATAGCTCCACAAAAAAGCACAAACACGCTTTTGACTGCCGGGCGCCGCAAGCTGAGTCATAGTGTCGGCAGTAAGCTGTACAATCTCACCCGGTCCTAATTCTTTTACGTTTTCGTAGCCGAATTTCTGATATGCAAATGACTCAAACGACACTGCATAGCCGTCTTCGTTCTTTCCTATTTCAACAGGCAGTCTGCCAAAACGATCACGGGAGGCAATCAATGTTCCGTCATTTTTCAATATAAGAATAGATGCTGTACCGTCAATAACCTCGTGTGCAAACTTTATGCCATCTGCAAAATTATCCTTTTGACTGATAAGTGATGCAAGCAAATCAGTGCTGTTGATTTTACCTGCTGTCATAGCGCCAAAATGACCGCACTTTGATAAATAACGCTCTATAAGCTCTTCTGCATTATTAATTCTGCCGGTCATACAGATTGCAAATATGCCTAAATTTGAACGGATAATAAGCGGCTGCGGATCAGAATCGCTTATACAGCCTATTGCAGATGTGCCTCGCATATCATCAAAAACATGTTCAAATTTTGTTCGAAAAGGTGCGTTTTCAATATTATGAATTTCCCTTTGCAAGCCCATTTCTTTATCATATGCCGCAATACCGCCGCGGCGTGTACCTAAGTGTGAATGATAGTCAACACCGAAAAACACGTCCATAAGACAGTCCTGTTTTGAAACTATACCGAAAAATCCTCCCATTGTTTCCCTCCGAGGTTGAAATAAAAATATTTTAAGCGAAGAATAACTCTGAGAGAGTCATTGGGTCAATATACTGCCCGTCTTTATAAACACGCATATTGCCTGATGCAATTTCATCAATAAGCATTACATCACCGTTTGCATCATAGCCGAATTCAAACTTAATATCATAAAGCACAAGGCCTTTTTCTTTTAAATCGTCAGCAACAATCTTTGTAATTTTCTGTGTCATTTCCTTAATATCGTTATACTGCTTTGCAGTCATAACGCCCAATGCAACAAGACCGTCCTTTGTAACCAGGGGATCACCCTTTTCATCATTTTTGAAGGTGGTTTCCACATATGCGGGCAGGTCTGCTCCCTCTTCAATATAGTCGCTGTAGCGGCGGAGGAAGCTGCCAACTGCTTTATAACGGCAGATAACCTCAAGACCTTTACCAAAAACCTTTGCGGGAAGAACCTCCATAGTGGTGTTCTCAAGGTCAGCATTAACATAATGCGTTTTTATGCCTGCTGCGTTAACCTTTTCAAAGAAATATATTGACATACGCAGATTTACATCGCCCACACCGTCAATGGTAAGACCGACTGAGTTTTCGCCCGGATCAAATACGCCATCTTTACCTGTGCAGTCATCCTTGAATTTAAGCAAATAATTGCCGTTATCCAATGCATAAACATTCTTTGTTTTTCCTGTGTAAACAAGCTTACTCATTACTCATACTTCCTTTATATTATTTTTTGTCTTTATTAAAGTTGAGATGCAATGTGCGCATCTTTTTCCAAAACTTTTTTTGCATCTGCCGCACGCTTTTCGTCAAGCATTTGTGCCAGAGCCTCATCCTCAACCGCAATTATCTGTGCACAAATAAGCGCCGCGTTTGCTGCACCGTTTATTGCAACGGCTGCAACGGGAATGCCTGTGGGCATCTGTACGGTTGAAAGCAGAGCGTCCATGCCGTCAAGCGCCTGTGACTTACAGGGTATTCCTATAACAGGCAGTGTGGTATTTGCGGCAATTGCTCCTGCAAGGTGAGCCGCCATACCTGCCGCAGCAATTATTGCAGCAAAGCCATTAGCGCGGGCATTTATTGCAAAATCCCTTGCCTGCGCAGGAGTTCTGTGCGCCGAAAAAATATGTGCCTCATATGGAATTTCAAAGCTTTTTAATACATCGATTGCTTTTTGAACAATGGGCAAATCACTGTCGCTTCCCATTACAATACCAACTTTTTTCATAACAATACCTCATTAAAGAATTTAAGAAAATATAAAAGGGCACACTTGGACCTTATTTTAAAAGTTCAGGTGTGCCCAGACGGTCGGCATATACATTTTTTGCTTCATCGCGGTGTTCCGCGGTTATCCGTCAGTTGCAAAAAACGGTATTTAAAATACATTAATTATAATAACAGACTCTGCATACTTTTGTCAATCTTTTAGACCGACAATATTTTACTATTTTATTGCAGAGTTTTTGTCCTTTTGAATAACGTCGTGAGCGCCGCCCTCAACAATGCTGGTGGCCGACACCAAGGTGAGCTTTGCTTTTTTCTGAAGCTCAGGTATGCTTAACGCACCGCAATTACACATTGTTGATTTGACCTTTGAGAGTGATACTGCAACATTATCCTTAAGGCTGCCTGCATAGGGCACATAAGAATCAACACCCTCCTCAAAGGAAAGTTTTTTATCGCCGCCCATATCATAGCGCTGCCAGTTGCGGGCACGGGCAGAGCCCTCACCCCAATACTCTTTATAATATGTACCGTTGATGCTTATCTTATTTGTGGGGCTTTCATCAAAACGGGCAAAATATCTGCCAAGCATAACAAAATCTGCACCCATAGCAAGCGCCAAGGTAATATGGTGGTCATAAACGATACCGCCGTCAGAGCAAACGGGAATGTAAACGCCCGTTTCCTCAAAGTAACGGTCGCGCTCTGTGCAAACCTCAATAAGCGCAGTTGCCTGTCCTCTGCCTATACCCTTTGTTTCTCTTGTAATACAGATTGAGCCGCCGCCGATACCAACCTTAATAAAGTCAGCGCCGCAATCTGCCAAGAAGCGAAAGCCGTCAGCATCAACAACATTACCTGCACCAACCTTTACGGTATCGCCGTATTTTTCGCGTATCCAGGCAATTGTGCGCTTCTGCCACTCAGAAAAGCCTTCTGAAGAGTCAATACAAAGCACATCTGCACCTGCTTCAACAAGAGCGGGTACACGCTCGGCGTAATCTCTTGTATTAATACCTGCACCTACAACATATCTCTTTTTTTCATCAAGAAGCTCATTGGGATTTTGCTTATGCTTATCATAGTCCTTACGGAAAACCATATAACACAGCTTACCGTCATCACTGATAATAGGCAGCTGATTAAGCTTGTGGTCCCAAATAATATCATTTGCTTCCTTTAAGGTTGTCCCCTCTTTTGCCCAGATAAGCTTTTCAAAGGGGGTCATAAAGGTTTCAACCTTCTGGTCAAGAGACATACGGCTTATCCTATAGTCGCGTCCTGTAACAATACCGAGCAGTTTACCGTCTGCCGTACCGTCCTCGGTTACGGCAATTGTGGAATGTCCTGTTTTCTGGGTGAGCTCAATTATGTCTGCCAGAGTGCTGTCCGGACGAATGTTTGAATCACTTTTTACAAAGCCCGCTTTATAAGATTTTGCGCGCTTTACCATTGCGGCTTCTTCTTCAATGGTTTGTGAGCCGTAAATAAAGGATATGCCGCCCTCGGTTGCAAGGGCTATTGCAAGCTTGTCACCCGATACCGACTGCATTATAGCAGAAACAAGCGGTATGTTAAGTGCAATTGCTGGTTCTTCACCCTTTTTATATTTTACAAGCGGAGTTTTGAGGCTTACCTTTGATGGTATGCACTCCTCAGATGAGTATCCCGGAATCAGCAGATATTCATTAAAGGTATGTGAAGGTTCGTTAATAAGTTTTGCCATATTGCCGTTCTCCTTTATATATTATGTTCTTCATTAAGCGCGGCTTCGCAATAAACACACTTATATGAATTTTCGGTTTTCTTAAAACATTGAGCAAGCTCCTGCTCACAGGAAGTTATGCAATGGGGATTTTTACATACAAATTTATTGTACTCACCGTCAATAAAAGTGTTGTTTTTGGTGTCTGTCTTTGCGGCTTCAAGCAGTTTTAATATTAAAGCCATACGCATATATTTACCGTTAAGCACCTGCTTAAAGTAGCAAGCGCGCGGATCATCATCTATTTTAACACTTATTTCATTTACACGGGGAAGCGGGTGCAATACGCAACAGTCCGGCTTTGCGTTTTTCATTTTTTCTACTGTAAGAATATAGCTGTCACGCAGGCGCTCATATTCAGCCCGGTCTGCAAATCGTTCACCCTGAACACGTGTCATATAAAGAATATCAAGTGTACCTATAACATCGTCAAGCGATGCGGTTTCAACATATTCCATATTATTTTTTTCTAACATGTCACGCTTGATATATTCAGGCAGTTTTAACTCATCGGGTGAAATAAGTACAAATTTTACATTATTATATCTTGAAAGTGCGGCAATAAGCGAGTGCACTGTTCTGCCGAATTTCAAGTCGCCGCAAAAACCGACAGTCAAGCCGTCAAAACCGCCCGCTTTTTCGCGGTAAATTGTAAGCAGGTCAGCAAGAGTCTGCGTGGGATGGCAATGGCCTCCGTCACCTGCATTAATAACGGGTATTTTTGCGTTTTTTGCTGCAACAAGCGCTGCGCCTTCTTTAGGGTGACGCATTGCAATAATATCTGCATAGCAACTTACAACCTTTGAAGTATCTGCTACACTTTCGCCCTTTGCCGCAGAGGATAAAGATGCACCCGGCATCGAAAGCACTGAGCCGCCAAGCTCATGCATCGCAGCTTCAAAGCTGAGTCTTGTTCTGGTGGAGGGCTCAAAAAACAAGGTGGCAAGCTTTTTGCCCTTACATATTCGCGAATACTTATCCGGATTATCAATAATATCCAAAGCGGTTTGCATTAAACCGTTTACTTCATCAACTGTAAGGTCAAGAATATCAATTACACTTCTCATTACTATGCTCCTATCCAGCTCTCGTCAGCCGGGTTATTTCTAAAAGCAATAAGACGCTCAATATCCTCTTCCTTAATATAACCCTCTTTTGCTGCAGCCTTGGCAACACAGTCAAAGTTTGTGAGTGAAATGTTTTTTACGTTTGTCTCATTAAGACGGTCAAGGCCTTTTTTCATACCGTAGGTAAAGATTGAAACAATTCCCAAAACCTCGGCGCCCGCCTCACGCAGAACGTTTACAACCTCAATAACACTACCGCCTGTGGAAATAAGGTCTTCAACAACGACAACCTTTTGGCCTTTTTCCAATTTGCCTTCAATCTGATTTTGTCTGCCGTGGTCCTTAGCGCCTGAGCGAACATATCCCATAGGCAGTCCCATAATATGACCTGTAATTGCGGCATGAGCAATACCTGCGGTAGATGTACCCATAAGCGCCTCTGCATTAGGATAATTTTCTTTTATAAGCTGAGCAAGACCGTTTTCAATATCATTTCTTACCTCAACAGAGGTTAAAGTTAAACGGTTATCACAATAAACAGGGCTTTTGATGCCGCTTGCCCAGGTAAATGGCTCTTCGGGCCGGAAGAATACCGCTTTAATTTTAAGCAAATCTTTTGCAATAAGCTCTTTGAGTTCCATAAATTTTTATCTCCTTAATCTACAAAGTCATTTATACAGCGCAAGTAAGCTTCAACAGGGTCAGCCACCGCTGTAATGGGTCTGCCTACGACAATATAGTCAGAGCCTATAGCCTTGGCATCCGAAGGTGTCATAACGCGCTTTTGATCTCCTTTATCACCATCGGCAAAGCGAACTCCGGGAGTGATTGTTAAAAACTCCTTACCGCAAGTATCGTGTACCTTTCCTGCTTCAAGGGGTGAACACACAACGCCGTCAAGTCCTGCTTTTTTGGCATTGAGTGCATAGTGCATAACAACTTTATCAATAGGTTCGTGTATTAGCAGGTCATCTTCCATTGCCTGCTGGTCGGTAGAAGTAAGCTGGGTAACAGCAATAAGCAAGGGGCGATTGCCGTCCGCACGGGTAAGGCCCTCAAGAGCCGCCTCCATCATTCTGCAAGTACCGCCTGCATGAAGGTTGCAGATATCAACATCAAGGTTTGATAAAACTGCCATTGCTTTTTTAACTGTATTGGGAATATCGTGCAGCTTTAAATCCAAAAAAATTTTATGTCCGCGGCGCTTTATCTCTTTAATAATTTCGGGGCCTGCGGCATAAAACAGCTCCATACCGATTTTAACAAAGGGTTTAACATCGGTAAACTTGTCCAAAAATTCAAAAGTCTGCTCAGCGCTTGCAAAGTCACAAGCAATGATTACGTCCTTACCCATACTTATTTTACTCCTCCGATTATATCCTTTAAATCGTCTATACCGTATTTATCCATAACATTCGGTAAATCTTTTATAATATCGCGGCAGGCAAAAGGGTCCCTCAGGTTAGCGGCTCCCACCTCTACAGCAGTGGCGCCCGCCAGCATCATTTCTACAACGTCCTCTGCTGATGACACACCTCCCATACCTATAACCGGTATTTTGACGGTATTAGCCACCTGATAAACCATACGCAATGCCACAGGGAAAATGGCAGGACCTGAAAATCCGCCCATCTTATTGGCAATTACGGGTTTTTTTGTTTTTAAATTTATACGCATACCAAGCAAGGTATTTATAAGACTTATAGCATCTGCGCCTGCATCCTCACAAGCCTTGGCTATAGCGGTTATATCGGTAACATTTGGTGAAAGCTTGATTATTACAGGCTTTATTGTAACAGCCTTTACTGCCTTTACAACACTTGCCGCCGCATCCTTGTCCGTACCGAAAGCCATACCGCCGCCGTGTACGTTAGGACAACTGATATTAACCTCTATCCAGCCCACCTGCTCCTGCTTATCAATCTGCTCGCAGGTATATGCGTATTCCTCCAGCGAAAAACCGCTTACATTTGCCATAACAGGCTTATTAAAACATTTTTTAAGTTTGGGCAGCTCTTCTGATATAACCTTGTCAACACCTGGGTTCTGAAGCCCCACCGCATTTATAAGCCCGCTGCTGCACTCTGCAATACGGGGTGTAGGGTTGCCAAAACGCGCCTCTTTTGTTGTGCCCTTAAAGGAAAATGTGCCAAGGCAGTTTATATCATAAAGCTCTGCAAACTCATAGCCGAAGCCAAAAGTGCCCGAAGCGGGAATAACAGGGTTATCAAGCTCTATACCGCAAAGATTTACACTTAATCTGCCCATAATATTTCCTCCTTACAAAGCACGGGACCGTCCTTGCATATACGCTTGTAGCCCGTAACGGTTTTACAGCTGCAGCCCATGCAAGCGCCAAAGCCGCAGCCCATGCGCTCCTCAAAGCTTAACTGGCCGCCGGTATTTGCTGCCTTATATACAGCTTTTAACATAAGCTCAGGTCCACAGGTATAAAAATAACTGTAATCTTTCGGTAAAGCATCAATCACAAAGCCTTTTGTGCCGTAAGAACCGTCAACCGTCGTTACTGTAACTGAGCATCCTAAGGCTTTAAACTCCTGCTCATAAAAAATTTCCGACTTAGTATTAAAGCCTAAAATTACCGAAACCTGTTTTCCTTCGTTGATTAATTTTTTAGCAAGCATATACATTGGCGGCACGCCAACGCCGCCGCCGAGTAAAATGGGATTTTTGCCTGATACACTTGTATCATAGCCATTGCCGAGCCCAGTTAATACAGCAAGCTCTTTGCCTGCTGTAAGAGTTGGCATCTGTTTTGTGCCCTTGCCTACGGTTTTATAAACAATTGTAACAGTATCGCTGTCCTTATCGCATACCGAAATGGGACGGCGCAAATATAACCCGTCAAGCTTAATGTTTACAAACTGACCGGGGGCGGTAATATCGCTCACATCGCCCTGTAATTTCATTCTATAAACATCCTGCGTCAGTTTGATATTTTCGGTTACGGTTAAAATACTGTCTTTCATAAAACAATCCTTATGCGTCAATTGTTGATATTGTTAATGTTGTTTCTTCCAGAACATCCAGTAATACACGTACTGTATCAAGTGACGTGAATATAGTTGCGTTATTTTCGGTTGCAAGACGGCGAATTTCGTGACCGTCACTCATATGAGTGCCCGAGCCAACATTGCTTGTATTAATAATATAGGCAATATGGCCCTGACGGATTGAGTCGGGAATTTCTTGACTGCCATCGCTGATTTTTCCCAGCACTCGGGTACGGATACCGTTTTCTTTTAAGAATTTTGCAGTACCCTCAGTAGCTTCAATATTAAATCCTAAGTTATAGAAACGTTTAATAAGCGGCAAAGCTTCAGCCTTATCTCTATCAGCAACCGTTATAAAAACAGTACCGTAGTTCTGCATATGTGTACCGCCCGCCTGCAAGGCTTTATACAATGCGCGGTTAAGCTTATCGTCATAACCTATGGCTTCGCCTGTAGATTTCATTTCAGGTGAAAGATACGCATCAAGTCCCTTGATTTTATTAAATGAGAAAACCGGAACCTTTACATAATAACGCTTTTTCTCATTAGGATAAATTGAGAATATGCCCTGCTCTTTTAAGGTTTTGCCAAGTATTACCTCGGTTGCAATATCTGCCAATGAATAGCCTGTAGCCTTTGACAAGAACGGTACCGTTCTTGAAGATCGTGGATTAACCTCAATAATATAAACATCGTCTTTGTCGTCAACAATAAACTGAATGTTGTAAAGACCTACTATACCAATACCAAGTCCAAGCTTTTTAGTATACTCAAGAATAGTGCCCTTAACCTTATCTGAAATTGAAAATGAGGGGTAAATGCTTATAGAGTCGCCCGAGTGGATACCTGTACGCTCAACAAGCTCCATAATACCGGCAACAAATACATCGTGTCCGTCACAAATTGCGTCAACCTCAACTTCTTTACCCATAATGTATTTATCAACCAAAACGGGTTTATCCGCATCAATTTCAACAGCGGTTTTAAGGTAATGCCGAAGCTGTTCTTCGTTAGCAACAATCTGCATTGCCCTGCCGCCCAGAACAAATGATGGGCGCACCAAAACGGGATAGCCAATTTCTTTTGCTGCGGCGACACCGTCTTCAATTTTTGTAACTGCTTTGCCCTTGGGCTGAGGAATATTAAGCTCGGACAGTATTTTTTCAAAGCTGTCGCGGTTTTCTGCACGCTCAATTGCCGCACAGTCGGTACCTATAATTTCAACACCGCGGTCCATAAGCGGCTGCGCAAGGTTAATTGCCGTCTGACCGCCCAAAGATGCTACGACACCCTGCGGCTGCTCAAAGTCGATAATAGCCATCACATCCTCGGTAGTGAGGGGTTCAAAATATAGCTTGTCGGCTGTGGTGTAGTCAGTAGAAACGGTTTCGGGGTTATTATTAATAATTATTGACTCATAGCCCGCGCGGCGTATGGTCTGCACGGCATGTACGGTTGAATAGTCAAACTCAACACCCTGACCTATGCGGATAGGACCTGCGCCGAGAACAACAATCTTCTTTTTATCAGTAAGACGCGATGCGTTTTTGCCTGTGTATGAAGAATATAGATAAGCGATATATGCACCTGTATGCAAGGTATCTACCATTTTAAATATAGGGGTAATACCGTTTAATTTGCGTGTTTTGTAAATATCAATTTCCTGGGCATTCCAGAGCTTTGCAATATATTTATCCGAGAAGCCCAAAATTTTTGCCTGCTTTAAGGTTTCAATATCGTTGATATTGTCCGCAAGCGACTTTTCCATAGCAACAATTTTTTCAAAGGATTCTAAAAACAGCTCGGTTATTTTGGTAACCTCATGCAAGGTTACTGTAGATATGCCGCGGCGTATCAGCTCAAAAATTGCATATATGTTATTGTCCTTATATTCTGCAAGATAATCAAACAGCTCTTTATCTGTATAATCATCAAACTTTGCAAGGTGAAAATGGTAAACGCCCGTTTCAAGTGAACGAACAGATTTCAAAAAGCACTCTTCCAAGGTTGAGCCAATGCCCATCACCTCACCTGTTGCCTTCATTTGCGTACCAAGAGTGTTGGGTGCTGTTGCAAACTTATCAAAGGGAAAACGCGGGAATTTTGCAACAATGTAGTCAAGGCTAGGCTCAATAGCCGCTGTACCGCCTGCAATAGGGATATCCTCAAGAGCCATTCCCACAGCTATTTTTGCGGTTACGCGGGCTATTGGGTATCCGCTGGCCTTACTTGCCAGAGCAGAAGAACGGGAAACGCGGGGATTAACTTCGATAAGAAAGTATTCGCTTGAGTTGGGATTGAGCGCAAACTGAACATTACAGCCACCCTCAATTTTCAATTCCCTAATAATCTTAATAGCACTGTCGTTAAGCATTTTGAGATCGCGGTCGTTAAGTGACAAAATAGGAGCAACAACAATAGAGTCACCTGTATGAACACCGACGGGGTCTACGTTTTCCATACCGCAGATGGTGATGGCTTTGTCGTTAGAGTCACGCATAACCTCAAACTCAATTTCCTTATAGCCTTTAACGCTTTTTTCAATAAGCACTTGATGAACAGGCGAAAGCTTAAAAGCGTTTGTGCCTATTTCAATCAATTCATTTTCGTTGTTGGCAAAGCCGCCGCCTGTGCCGCCCAGAGTAAATGCGGGGCGCAAAACAACAGGATAGCCTATTCTCTTTGCTGCTTCTTTTGCTTCTTCAAGCGAATAGGTGATTTCTGACGGGATAACAGGCTCTCCTATTGACTGGCACATTTCCTTAAACAGTTCGCGGTCCTCAGCGCGCTCAATACTTTCACTTGAGGTGCCAAGCAGTTCAACGCCACACTCTTTCAATATGCCTTTTTTCTCAAGCTGAATAGCAAGATTAAGGCCTGTTTGTCCGCCTATGCCGGGAACAATGGCGTCAGGGCGCTCGTAACGCAAAATTTTTGCAACATATTCAAGTGTAAGCGGTTCCATATAAACCTTATCTGCAATAGATGTATCGGTCATAATGGTAGCGGGGTTAGAGTTGCACAGAATAACCTCGTAGCCTTCTTCCTTCAATGCAAGGCATGCCTGTGTGCCTGCATAGTCAAACTCTGCCGCCTGACCTATAACAATAGGGCCGGAGCCTATTATAAGAACCTTTTTAATATCTGTACGCTTTGCCATTTTTTACATCCATCCTTGCAATCATAAACTGTTTTACCGTTATATACCGTCAATATACATTCGCCGTAAACTTTATATCCTTCAAACGGCGTTGCTTTGCCTTTTGATACAAACTTTTCGGGGTCAATTGTTACTTGCTTATTCAAATCCCAAACAGTGTAATCTTCTCCCAAAGGAATACTAAACCTTTCGCGCGGGTTTATTGCCATTAACTCAATAAGACGTTCAAGCGTAATTTTCCCCTTTTTAACAAAGTGTGTGTACATCAACGCAAAAGCATTTTCAATACCAACTATGCCAAAAGCGCTGCCCGGCAAGCCCTTTGCTTTTTCCTCATCGCTGTGGGGCGCGTGGTCAGTCGCTATCATATCAATGGTACCGTCGCATATGCCCTCAATAAGAGCTATTCTATCAGCCTCGCTTCTAAGCGGGGGATTCATTTTAAACCTGCCGTGCTCTTGCAGATCATTATCTGTTAATATTAAATAGTGCGGTGCCGTTTCGCAGGTGACGTCTATCCCGTCGGCTTTGGCCTTGCGTATAAGCTCAACGCTTTCCTTGCAGGAAATGTGGCACACGTGGTATTTACAGCCTGTTTTTTTAGCAAGCTCTAAATCTCGCTTTATGGGGCCCCATTCGCTTTCGCTGCATATACCCTTGTGGTTATGCACTTTTGCATATCCGCCGTCGTGAATATAACCGCCGCAAAGCAAAGAGTTATCTTCACAGTGTGCAACTATAATTTTACCCAGAGTTTTGGCTTTTAGCATTGCCTGCTCCATAAGAGCAGCTGTTTGTATGCCCTTGCCGTCATCCGAAAAAGCAATGCAGCCGTTTGCCATCGCTTCCATATCTGAAAGTGTTTCACCTTTTTGATTTGCAGTAATTGAGGCGTATGGATAAACCGCAATGCAGGCAGTATCATCAATTATTTTTTGCTGTATATCAAGGTGCTCTTTAGTATCGGGCACGGGGTTCAGGTTTGGCATTGTGCAAACTGCGGTATAACCTCCCGCAGCCGCGGCACAAGAGCCGCTATATATCGTTTCTTTATATGAAAAACCCGGCTCACGAAAATGCACATGCACATCGCACAAGCCGGGAAAAACACAATATTGGACATTGTTATTTAAACGAGACAACTCCGCTTTTGGCAAAGCAGCACAGGAAAGATATTGAGGCATAACAAATTTAATTTTTCTTTGTAACGGCTTCATTATATAATATCCTCCTGTATTTATTAAAAAAACCTTGTTAATTTACAAGGTTTAAGTTATACAAAAACAGCCTGCGGAATATATAATACTCCCGCAAAAATATATTACTCAACCTTGCCGGCCTCACTGTGCCACCTTAAAGATTCGTTTTATAGATTATATCACGGCGATGTTTAACTGTCAACATGAAAAAGCGAAAAATTAGTGATAAAATTTCAATTATTTTCGCCTATGTACACAGCATTTTCACCATCATAGTCATAAACCAAAACCGATACCGTTTCACTTCTTGAGGTGGGCACGTTTTTGCCGACATAATCTGCCCTTATGGGAAGCTCCCTATGACCGCGGTCAATCAAAACAGCAAACTGTATTGAACGAGGTCTGCCGTATGCAAAAACCGACTCCATAGCCGCCCTTGTGGTTCTTCCCGTAAACAAAACATCATCAACAATTATTACGCGCATATTCTCAATATCACAGGGAAAATGGCAGTCACCTGCCAGCTCCTCCTTTGCGGCATCGGATAAATCGTCACGGTGCTTTGTAACATCCAAAAAGCCTACCGGCACACGCACGCCCTCAAACTTTTCAATATTTTCGGCAAGCAGGTGCGCCATCGGAATACCGCGTCGTTTTACACCAAGCAGACATAAATTCTGCGCGCCCTTATTTTTTTCAATAATTTCGTGTGAAATTCTTGCAAGCGCACGTTTAATAGCAATTTCATCCATAATGATTGATTTACTCATAAACTCATCCCCAAATTAAAGAGATTACAAAATAGTTATATCACAGTTAAAAAAAGCTGTCAACGAAATGTCCGCTAAATATGCTGCAAAAAAGGAAGATTGCAGCAATCTTCCTTTTTGTAAATGCTATTTATTATTTATCTACAATGTTGCTAACATTACAGCTTTAATTGTGTGCATACGGTTTTCTGCCTCATCAAATACTATTGACTGCTCACTTTCAAATACCTCGTCGGTAACCTCCATACAGTCAATGCCGAACTTTTCATATATTTGTTTGCCTATGGTTGTATTCAAATCGTGAAATGCGGGCAGACAATGCATAAATCGGCACTGTGCGCCTGCGTTATCCATAAGTTTTTTGTTAACCTGATAAGGCATCAAATCATTTATTCTTTCCTGCCATACGCTGTCAGGCTCACCCATCGAGACCCAAACGTCAGTATAAATAACATCCGCGCCTTTGGTGGCTGCCATGGGGTCTTCACAGAACTCTAAGATTGCGCCCGTATCTTTCGCAATTGCCTGACAGGTTTCAACCAATTCACTGTTCGGAAAATATTTTTTAGGTGCACAGGCAACAAAGTGCATACCCATTTTTGCACAACCAACCATAAGGGAGTTGCCCATATTATAACGGGCATCACCCATATAGACAAGCTTTTTGCCTTTGAGCTCACCAAAGTGCTCCTTTATTGTCAAAAAGTCGGCAATAATCTGGGTGGGATGAAACTCATTTGTAAGACCGTTCCAAACGGGAACGCCTGCGTTTGCAGCCAGCTCCTCAACAATTTCCTGTCCGAAGCCGCGGTATTCAATACCGTCAAACATTCTGCCTATTACGCATGCGGTATCGGCAATGCTCTCCTTTTTGCCTATCTGTGAGCCTGACGAGTCAAGATAAACGGGGTGCATACCAAGGTCAGCCGCCGCAACCTCAAAGGCACAACGGGTACGTGTACTTGTCTTTTCAAAAATAAGAGCTATGCTTTTACCGTCGCAATATCTGTGAGCAATGCCCTTCTTTTTCTTATCCTTTAACTCTGCTGCGAGATTTAAAAGGCCGTCAATTTCCTCTGGCGTAAAATCAAGCAGCTTTAAAAAATGTTTATTTTTCAAATCCATATTAAATGCCCTCTATTCCGCACAAACTGCTTTTATAATTTCAATAGCTTCACTTAAAACATCCATAGGAATATTAAGCGCAGGCAGCAGTCTTACTTTATCCTTTGCAGCAAGACATAAAACGCCTTTTTCAATACATTTTTTAATTATTTCACCTGCGGGTTTTATCGTTTTAATTCCTATCATCAAGCCCATCCCGCTGACCGATTCAATACCCTCATGCCCGCAAAGCTCGCTAAAAATATACTCACTTTTTTTATTTACCTCTTCCAAAAAGGCATCATCAATACGGGATATTACGTTTACAGCGCCTGCGCAAGCAACGGGGTTACCGCCATAGGTTGAACCGTGGTCTCCAAAGCCGAGAACATTTTGCACCTTTTCGCAAAGCATAGTTGCGCCTATCGGCAGTCCTCCGCCAAGTCCCTTTGCCGTGGTGATAATATCGGGCTCAATACCGTAATTCATATAACTGTAAAGCTTACCTGTACGGCCGTTACCGGTTTGTACCTCATCAACTATCAACAAAATGTCCTGCTGTATGCAGTAATCGGCAAGCTGTTTTACAAACTCTTCAGGCAGTTTATTAACGCCGCCCTCACCCTGCACACACTCAATCATTACGGCAGCTATTTTTTTATTGGCAGCTGCTGCCGGTAATTCATAAATATTTTTTTCTACATCAATATGACAAAAGCCGGGTGTCAAGGGCTGAAACAGCTCATGAAAATGGTCCTGTCCCGTTGCTGCAAGAGTTGTAAGAGTCCTGCCGTGGAAGCTGTTACGCAAGGTAACTATAACAGAATATTCTTTTCCCTTTTTTTTGGCAGCATATTTTCTTGCAACCTTGATTGCGCACTCATTAGCCTCTGCGCCCGAGTTGCTAAAAAACACTTTTTTCATACCCGTTCTTGTGCAGAGCATTTCAGCAAGCTCAGTACAAGGGGAGGTATAATACAGGTTTGAGGTATGCTGAACAGCGTTAAGCTGTGCTGTTACAGCAGCCACCCACTCATCATCAGATATACCAAAGCTTGTTACACCTATTCCCGAGCCCATATCAATATAACGTTTATTGTTTTCGTCATACAATACTGAGCCTTTGCCTTTTACAATATTAACGGGAAAACGGTTGTATGTACCTGCAACGTATTTCTTATCCCGCTCAATTACATTGTTCATTTTTTGCCTCCGGTAACCATCGTACCTGCGCCTTCGTCGGTAAGCAGTTCCATCAGAATCGAATGAGGAACTCTGCCGTCCATAATAATAACATTTTTAACACCTTTATTTATTGCGTCAATACAGCAATTAACCTTGGGTATCATACCGCCCGAAATCACACCCTCGTCATACAGCTTTCGAGCTTCGGAAATTGTAATTTCAGGAATAAGGGTTGACGGGGCATCCTTATCACGCAAAATGCCCGCGATATCGGTCATCATAAACAGTCTTTCGGCACCTAATGCGCCTGCAATGTATGCCGCCGCAGTATCGCCGTTAATATTATATGTGTTACCGTCATTATCACATCCTACGGTTGATATAACAGGAATATAGCCTTTTTCAAGCAAATCGTTTACGGGGTGTATATTAATTTTTGTGATTTCGCCCACATAGCCCAGGCGCTTATCCTTAGACTTTGCCTCAATAAGTCTGCCGTCCATACCTGAAATACCCATTGCCTTACCGCCGTACATTTCAAGCAGGTTTACAAGAGTTTTATTAACCTTACCCGCAAGCACCATCTGTACAATATCTATGGTTTCTTTATCAGTAACACGTAAGCCGTCAACAAACTCTGCCTTTTTGCCGAGCTTGTTCATCAGTTCGCTTATCTCAGGTCCGCCGCCGTGAACAAGAACAACTTTAACACCAATAAGCCATAAAAGAGTAATATCCTCCATAACTTGCTGCTTTAATTGTTCATTCACCATAGCGTTACCGCCGTATTTTATAACAACAATCTTGCCGGTATACCGTTTTATATACGGCAAGGCCTGTGTTAAAATCTCTGCCCTTTCGGCGTTTGAAAAATGATTATCCATTTTTTATATCCTCCGGCTCCGAATTTTAAGTACGGTAATCACCGTTGATTTTTACATAATCGTAAGTAAGGTCACAACCCCAGGCTGAAGAGCGCGCGTCGCCGTCACCCAAGGTAACCGCAATTTCAATTTCCTTTTCAAGCAGAATTTCTTTTGCTTTTTCTTCAGAGAAATCTACGCCTGCACCGTTTTGGCAAACAACAATTTCACCTTTGTTGCTTTTAAAGGAAACTCCTATTTTATTTACATCTAAATCCGCCCCGCTGTAGCCTATTGCGCAAAGCACACGGCCCCAGTTTGCATCGGCACCGAACATTGCGGCTTTGAGCAAGCTTGAACAAACAACACTTTTTGCAACGGTTTTTGCAGTATCAACATCCTTTGCACCGCAAACACTGCATTCAAGCATTTTTGTTGCGCCCTCACCGTCTGACACAATCATTCTGCAAAGGTGTACGGTAACGGTGTTAAGCGCTTTCATAAATTCAGCAAAGTCAGCACCGTCGGAGGTTATCTCCTTATTGTCTGCCATGCCGTTTGCAAGCACCGCAACCATATCATTTGTAGATGTATCACCGTCAATGCTTATCATATTAAATGTATTGGCAACATCACTTGATAATGCCTTTTGCAGCATATCGCTTGAAATTGCCGCGTCGGTGGTAATGAACACCAGCATTGTAGCCATATTTGGATGTATCATACCGCTGCCCTTTGCAATACCGCCTATCTTGCATACCTTGCCGCCAAGTGTAAACTCTACAGCAATTTCTTTCATTACAGTATCGGTGGTCATAATACCCTCTGCCGCATCTGCACTGCCATATTTAGACAATGCCTTTGCCAATGCGGAAATACCATTTTCAATAGGCTCTAAATCAAGCGGCTGACCTATAACACCTGTAGATGCAACAACAATATCGTCTGCGCAAATATTAAGCTCTTTTGCAGTAAGGTCACTCATACCCTCGGCAATTTCAATACCGTTGGCATTACAGGTATTTGCGTTACCGCTGTTGCAGATAACCGCCTGCGCTTTGCCATTTGCAAGATGCGCCTTTGTAACGGTAAGAGGAGCGCCTTTTACAAGGTTTGTGGTATAAACCGCTGCCGCAGACGCAATTTGCTCACTGTATATTAAGGAAAGGTCTTTTTTTGTTTTATTTTTGCGAATACCGCAGTGAATACCGCTTGCTCTATAACCCTTTGCGGCGCAAACGCCGCCTTTTATTAAATTCATTATAATTATCCTCCGATGTTAAGCCCGCTTGTTTCATCTACCGAAAGCAATATATTCATATTTTGTATTGCGGCACCCGACGCGCCTTTCCCCAGATTATCAAAGCGTGATATAAGCGTTATGCAGTCTTTGTTGCCGAAAACTGAAATTTCCATATCATCTCTGCCCGAGAAAGTGCTTGCAGACATAAAGCCGTTTTCATCTGCACCGTCAACGTATTTTACAAATCTGCCGGTATAATACCCTTTATAGGTTTGCTTTATTTTATCAATATCACCATCTATTTCATCGCCGAAAATAGTGATAACGACCTCCATGCCTGAATAATAAGAAGAAACTATAGGAGAAAAAGCGGGCAGGTTTTCGAGCTGACATATTTTTGCAATTTCGGGCAAATGCTTATGCGTTTGTGGCAAACCGTATGTACGGGGTGCCAAAAGTTCTGATTTAAACTTTTTATTTTCATAATCGGCAATCATTTTTTTGCCGCCGCCCGAATAGCCTGTAAGTGAAAAACAAGAAAGCTTTGCGCTTTTTGGAACTATGCCCTGCTGTATAAGCGGCGCAATAAGAGAAATAAAGCCTGTTGCATGGCAGCCGGGGTTTGCAATGCGTTTTGAAACAGAAATTTTCTCTTTTTGTCCCAAAAGCTCAGGAAAACCGTAACACCAGCTGTCATCTGTCCGGTGAGCGGTTGAAGTATCAATAATAATGGTATTATTATTTTCAACCATTTCCGCCGCTTCAATTGCCGCAGCATCGGGCAAGCACAAAAACACAATATCTGCACTGTTGAGCGCTTGTTTTCTTGCCGCATTATCTTTTCGCAATTCCTCGCTCAAGGTAATAAGCTCAATATCCTTGCGGCTTTCAAGTCTTTCATATATGCGCAGTCCGGTAGTGCCTGCTTTACCGTCAATAAATACCTTTGGCATAAAGTTCTCCTCAAGAATGCATGTATATTATTTATGCATATTATTTGAATAATTATGCAAAGATTATACCTTGTTTTTAGTAATATGTCAAGCAATTTTCAAAATATTATGCATTATTATGCAAATTTTATAAATATTTAATTGCAACACATATGCTTTATGTCAAACAAACATAAAACAGCACCTATTAAATCGTTAATAGGTGCTGTTGTTTATTTAATGTCCAAGCTGAAATCCTCTCTTGCAAGAGTTAAATTTGGATTATAATAAGGGTCTCCCTTTTCAAGTTCTTTACCCCAGCGAGATTTAAACCGGTTGATTTCAGTATTAAAACGTGCAACTTTTTGAGGTGTATCCTCCAAGCCGCGGCTTTTGGACTCATAATGATACAGCTCTGCATAAGGTGTATATACAATCAGGTAACCCGCATCACGTATTTTCATACAAAAATCCACATCGTTAAAAGCAACTGCATAACCTTCTTCCAGTCCGCCTACCTCTTCATAAACTTTGCGGGGTATCATGAGACAAGCCGCTGTACAAGCGCTAAGGTTTTGAATAATACTTGCTCTTCCCATAAAACCGTGCCCGCTTCTGGGCAAATTTTTGTGTGAATGTCCGGCAACACCGCCGACTCCTATTATAACACCTGCATGCTGAACGGTATCGTCAGGGTAATACAGCTTAGCGCCTACCGCGCCCACATCAGAGCGCTGCGCAAACATAAGCATTTCTTCAAGCCAGTCTTCATTTATAACTTCAACATCATTATTCAGCAGCAATATATAATCGCCTTTAGCGTACTGAACACCGAAATTATTAATGGCAGAATAGTTAAACTCTCTTTTCCAATATACAACCTGAACCTTTTCGTGATGCTTTATTTTTTCATAATAAGCAAAGGTCTCTTCTTCGGTGCTGTTGTTTTCAATAATAATAATCTCATAATTTTTATATGATGATTTATAAAATATTGAATTCAGACACTTGTTCAAATCATCGGTATGGTCTTTGTTGGGTATAACAATTGAAATTTTGGGCTCGCCATCAATTTCATATTTAATTTTATAAATAGATGGTACAATGCCGTCTTGTATTTCACCCTTTAAGCCCTGTCTTTCAAGATGTTCTTGCAGTGCCTTATGGGCGGACTCAATTATATACGGTTTTGCGGAAATTGATGAGGCCGTTGATGCCGCATGACTGCGCCAGAAATACAAGGCTTTGGATATATGCACAATATTTTTTGCATTTTCTGTTAAACGCAGAACCATATCGTAATCCTGACTGCCGTCAAAGCGGTTATTAAAGCCGCCGCCCGATTTTTCCATAAGCTCACGGCTGAAAACTGTAAAATGACATATATAATTATAGCTGCGCAAAGTATCAGGTGCATAGTCAGGCTTAAAGGCATAATTTACAATATTAGTAATATCATCGCCCTCAAAGGTAACCTCATCAGTATAAACCATATCGGCATCTTTCTCACATATTGCTTGCATAACCTCATAAAGCGCGGACGAATGCAATAAGTCGTCGTGGTCAAAAAGAGCGATGTATTCTCCGCTTGAAATTTTAATGCATTCATTTGTATTATCCGATATTCCTTTATTCTTATCTAGCTTTTTATACTTAATACGTTTATCCTTTTTTGCAAGCTTACAGCAAACGTCACCCACATAGGAGTGCGCTTCATCGCTGCCGTCCGCAAGGCAAAGCTCCCATTTAGAATAAGTTTGTGACATGACCGACTCTACCATTTCAACGAGATACTTCTTTGGAGTATTGTAAAGCGGTACCAAAATGCTTATGGTAATTGTTTTTTCAAAAACCGTCTTTCTTTCTGCTTTTTTTCTTTTGTATGTTCTCTCAAAAATACTGTTTCCCTTATTTTTCGGCAAGAAAGCAATATATTTTTCTTTAGCCTGTTGATATCCGTGTTTTAAGAAACATTTAATAAATATAAAAATTGCCAAGATGCGCGGATGTCTTGTAAGATAGTTTTTAAATTTTTGCACAGCCTTTCTTGCAGGCGCAGTTGCGCGCCAAAAAAAGCTGTTATTATATTCTTCAAGGCTTTGACAAAGCACACTCATCTCATAATTCATACGGATAATATCGCCATTTGCTTGCTGCAGCCGTTTGTCTTTATCTTTTATTTCAGCATTTAAATACTCTTCTTTATTATTTAATTCACTAATTTTTTGATTAAGCGCTTCTGCATTTTTTTCAAGCTGTTCAACATTTTGATTAAGCGTTTCTATTTTTTGCGTTGCTTCTTTTTCTTTTTGTTCAGCTTTTTTGGCATTATGTAATGAAGGAACAGTCTGAAGCTTATAAAAATCATGTATTGTGAAGCTGAATTTTTCTGCAGCAAGATTTACATATTTTTCTTGCTTAAAAAGTTCTGCAAACTTATTTATTGCTATATGATTATTAGGAAGCAGCGGCAAAACGGCGTCAATCATAACAAAGGCTTTTTCAAGTTCAATCTCCTCCGGGGTATGCTCGCCTTTAATTTTAAGCTTATCGGCAAAGGCTTCACAGAAAACATCTGCAGGCAATAGATTTATTGCTTTTTCCATCAAGCGTGCATACTCGGTATCATGGCTTGTCCATTTTGCTTCATTCATGCGACTGTTGTTGCCCGAATGAATTCTGTACAATGTAAGCGGTTCTTCGATAATATGGATAGGCGTAAAGCATAACACTCTCATCCAATAATCAAAGTCCTGCAAATAAAGCATTGAAAGGTCATATTTGCCAACTTTTTTTATAAGCTCTGCCCTTGCCAGCATGCTGCAATGGCAAATGTGGTTTGCATGGTCATAAAAATAACGGAACATCTTTGCTTGAGACATACCGCTTATATTATATATATCACGCATTTGCGTATACTTTTCATCGGCATTATCACCGTTTTCATCAATCATTCCAACATGGGTTACACAAAAATCGCACTGCGGATTATTCTCAAGATACTCCACCTGTTTTTCAATCTTATCCGGCATCCACAAATCATCGGCATCGTCATGTGCAACATACTCACCCTTAATATGTGACAAGCCTACATTAAGCGCATTGGAAATATTACCGTTAGGCTCAACCCTGTAAACTTCAAGCCTGCTGTCATCTATTGACGCAAGTATTTCAGGGGTTTTATCGGTAGAGGCGTCATCAACAACAATAACCTGCAAATTTTTGTAGGTTTGATTCAATACGGAATTTACAGTCTCAAGTATAAATTTCTCAGCGTTATATGCATTTATATAAACACTTACAAGTTTCAATCAAAACACTCCTTTTGAGCATAAAATATCATTATAAATATAACATATATGTCGTTTTAAGTCAATCTATATGAAAACTTCCGCCGTATTTTACGGCGGAAGTTTTAAAAATTACAGAAGCTTTAGATAAAGCTGTTTTATTTCCTCAACGCTTGTATCCCTGGGGTTTCCTGGACGGCAAGCATCATCAAATGCCGACTGTGCAAGGAAATCTATATCTTCAAGCTTTATTATTCTCTTAAGGTCAGCGGGAATTCCCACATCGGCTGACAGCTGTTTTACGGCATCAACAGCCGCTTTACGCGCAGCATCTATACTCATTTCATCAGTATTTTCAACGCCCATTGCTTTTGCAATGGCTCTGTATTTATCACCTGTACAGTCCGCATTATATTCCATTACGGTAGGCAAAATGATAGCGTTTGCAACACCGTGGGGAGTATCATAAAGAGCGCCAAGCGGGTGTGCCATTGAATGTACAATGCCAAGTCCTACGTTGCTGAATCCCATGCCTGCAATATACTGACCGAGCGCCATTCCTTCCCTTCCCTTATCAGTACCGTCAACTGCTCCGCGCAGAGATTTTGCAATAATTTCTATTGCTTTAATGTGGAACATATCACTCATTTCCCAAGCGCCTTTGGTTATATAACCCTCAATTGCGTGGGTAAGCGCATCCATACCCGTTGCAGCGGTAAGACCTTTAGGCATTGATGACATCATGTCAGGGTCAATCACAGCAACTACAGGAATATCGTGCACATCAACACAAACCATTTTTCTGTTTTTCTCAGCATCGGTAATAACATAATTAATTGTTGTTTCTGCCGCGGTACCTGCCGTTGTGGGAACAGCAATAATTGGTGTGCATTTATTTTTAGTAGGCGCTACGCCTTCAAGACTGCGCACATCTGCAAAGTCAGGGTTTTCTGCAATAATACCTATTGCCTTTGCGGTGTCTATTGAAGAGCCGCCGCCGATTGCCACAATACAGTCAGCCTCGCTTTTATTGAAAGCATATACGCCAAACTGCACATTCTCAATTGTGGGATTGGGTTTAATGTCGCTGTAGATTTCGTAAGGAATACCCTCTTTTTCAAGAATGTCGGTAACCTTTTTGGAAATGCCCAGCTTAACAAGGTCCGGGTCGGAACATACAAAGGCTTTTTTGAAATTCCTTGCTTTAATTTCGGTTGCAATTTCATTAATTGCGCCTTTACCGTGATAACTGGTTTCGTTCAATACAAATCTGTTTGCCATAGTGTTTCTCCTTTTAATTTATTCATAATTAGTTTGCACCAAAAATATTATTTACAATCAAAAAGTTATCGATGAATATGACAAACTTAATATATTTTTTTCAATCTTTCCTACCCGTATAATATATACCCTTTCGCCGAAGGACGGCAGGGCGGCCGCCCTTTACGGCAAAGATCCGTATTGTATGTCCTCTGAAAGCACTGCACTGTACATCGGTATCACCTCCTACTCCAGATGGTTTTCTATAAAATAAGAACGACGGCATTCTCGGATTTATAATGTCTTTAAGTAATTTTTTTTGACGAACCGCCTGCTTTCTCGTTGAAAGGGACGGTATTTTGTCGAAGGCAAAAAGTTAGGGCGCCAAACTTGCTTTTACACAAGCTTGGCGCCCTTGATTCCTTTGCGGTGCTTTCCACCACTGTCTATTCGATTTTTAGTTTGCATACCGCATCACCTCAAAATAAAAGCAAGCATGAAATTCATTTCCGCCGGAAAGATGGTTTTATTGTCTTATGCTCTCTCCGGCACTAAAACATCTATATTGTAAATTCAGCAGCATATTGAGCATTAAACACATCACAAAGCTGCCCCTGCGTTTTGTTTTTCAAATGGACCGTCCTCCGTGATGTTTTATCCGTCGTTTGTTTTTGTCAGCTCATAGGTTATTTCTTTGTCCTTTTCCGTGCTCACAAGCAGCAGTTTTTCATTTTCAACGGTAAAGGTGTAAGTAATATCCTGTGCGGACTCACTTTCAAAATCTATACTCAAACTGTTGTCTTTCGTTTTGTATGTAAACGAATAGGTGTTGTCGGGCAGCTTCAGCGCTCCGTTGCCTTTTCCATCAAACTGATATACCGTGATGCCGTCAAGATCCCATGTGCCGCTCAGTACATCAGTACCGTTCAGTACATCGGTACCTTTCGGCACATCGCCGCCGCTGCTGCAGGATTTTGCTACGACAATTATAAGAACAGCGAGAAGTATGATTGCAAGCACCGCCGCAGATATTCCGAGCAGTCGGCGCTGTTTGCGTTTTTTTGGAGTGCGGCGCTTTTGCGGAATATGCTGTCTTGTATAGGTTCGATTATTTACCGTCTGTCGGCTCGGTTGTGCCGTTGCGGTTCTTTGCTGCGGCGTCCTTTGAGATACGGGGCAATCCGCCGAATACCGGCTCTGCGGCTGTCTTTGCCTGTCGCTATTGGTGCTTTCGGGATATTTCTGTTCAAACAGTTTCATAATTTCTTCGTATTCTCTGTCTTTATCACTCACTGCGCATTCTCCTTTAAGCGGTTTTTCTTCCGCATATATAGATTATTTTTGCGGATGCTTCCGCAAAAAAGATATTTCTTTCAATACCTTTCAGAAGACGATAAAAGCTTTATCGCCTTCTGAAAAATACCGAAAAAATAACAGGGCGGTGGCGGATGGCTTCCGCACCGCCCTGCGTTCGGGTGTTTAAGAATCAGTCTGCAGTATGATCCTCTGTGCTTATTTTACGCTTTTTCTTTTGCGGGAATAAAGGGTCGTGCCTGCAAGGACTCCGCCGCTTACAAACAGCAGAGCGATCCAAAGAATCATATTGCTGTTATCTCCTGTCTGCGGAGATTTTGTGTCTGCGGGCTTATTCGGCTCAGTCGGCGTAGTCGGAGTCCCGGTTGCCGGAATTTCAACGGCAGCCTTCTTGTCGCCGCAGTTCTTGCATTCCTCATGCTTAGAACCCTTTTCGGTAGCCGTAGCTTCCTTGTCGATCTTCCACTCATAATCGTGGCCTGTTGCAGCAACAACTACCTGATCGGCGGTAAGCTCAACATTGCCGGTTGCATCTGCAAACAGCTTGCCGCAGCCGTCGCACTTATAGTACTCGATGTTACCTTTCTCGGTGCAGCTTGCGGGGTTTGCGTCAACCTTTGTCATGCTGTGGGTATGACCCAAAGCCGGAGTAATGATATAGCCGCACTCTGTGCAGGTCTGAGGCGTGGTTTCGGTCGCTGCCGCACCCGGAGTATGTGCTACCGGGGTGTCGTGGGTGTCGTCATAGCGGCACTTATGCGCGTGACCGTCTGCGCCCTTGTAGCCCCAAGCGGACTCATCATAGCTGTGAGAGCCTGCGTTGGTGCTTTCATACCACTTGTCGCTTGCCGCAGGATCGTCCTTTGCGTTGTGATCGCCGCGTGTGCAGTCATACCAATAGGTATCGTGGCTGCGGCAATCTGCTGCGGTATCCTTCTTGTGTGCGTCATCCATAACCTTCTCGGTATACTCGTGACCGAGAGCGGTGAGAACAACGCTGTCGTGGTCGGTGATCTCCACATTGCCGGTTGCGTCCTCAAACCACTTGCTGCAGCCGGAGCAAACATAGTATGCCTTGTTGCCGTTCTCGGTGCAGGTTGCAGCCTTAGCCGCAACAGGTGTCATGTTGTGAGTATGACCCAAAGCCGGAGTAATGATATAGCCGCACTCTGTGCAGGTCTGAGGCGTGGTTTCGGTCGCTGCCGCACCCGGAGTATGTGCTACCGGAGTGTCGTGGGTGTCGTCATAGCGGCACTTATGCGCGTGACCACTTTCGCTCTTGTAGCCCCAAGCGGACTCATCATAGCTATGAGGGCCTGCGTTGGTGCTTTCATACCACTTATCGCTTGCCGCAGGATCGTCCTTGGCGTTGTGATCGCCGCGTGTGCAGTCATACCAATAGGTATCGTGGCTGCGGCAATCGGTTGCGGTAGCCTTCTTGTGTGCAGCATCCTCAATTCTCTCGGTATAGTCGTGACCGAGAGCGGTGAGAACAACACTGCTGTGATCGGTGATCTCTACATTGGCTGTCGCATCCTCAAACCACTTGCCGCAGACACCGCACTTGTAGTATGCATTGTTGCCGTTTTCGGTGCAGGTGGCAGCCTTAGCCGCAACAGGTGTCAGGCTGTGGGCTGCAAGAGGAAGGTAGGGAATGGCATCGATCTTATTGCCGGCATTGTCGAACAACTGACCGCAGTCGTCACACTTGAAATAAGCGTCCCAGCCTTTTTCTTCACAAGTGGAAGCCTTTGCGGGAACAGGGGTCTTGCTTGTGTGTGTGCAAGGTGCATTTTCTACCGTTACAGTACAGGTGGCGGTCTTGTCGCCTGCCTTTGCCGTAATGGTTGCCGTGCCGGGGGCTACCGCAGTTACCTTACCGGTGTTGTCAACCGTTGCAACGGACTCCTTGCTTGAAGTCCATACTACGGTGTCAGTGGTATCGGTAGGCTCAACCGTGGCAATCAGAGTTTCGGTATTGCCTGTGTAGATGGTGGTTGCGGTTTTGTTCAGACTGATTCCTGTCGCCGGCTTCGGTGCGGCGGTGATGGTGACAGGAGTTTTTACTACAGAAAACCTGTCAGTATGGTACTCAAATGTCTGACAAGAACCAAACTCAAGGTTTGTCAATCCAACTTCTAATGAGCCTGTAGCACCGTCATCCACTTTACACTGAAATTTTGCAAGTTCAGTGTCTGTTTCGCTTTCATAGTCAGCAGCTGAAGCAACGCCGTTAACCATTTTTGATACCTCAGTCCAATCTGCTGTATCAAATCCAAGTGTGGTTCTGAGACCGTCAGTTAGTTTTGCGGAATTCTCAACATAGGTCAAACCTGTTGGAATATCCAATACCATCTGCATAGAACCCATATCCGATACAGGCCCCATTATGATGGTGTAGGTGATAGTTTCACCCGGAGACGCTGTTGTTTTGTCGGGTATTACTTTAAGCTGCGTGGATGTAATCGGTGCAGCCAACGCCGGCACATTTTAACGCATAATCTGTTAGAAGAGTTACTCCACGGGCGTGAGAATTTGCTCTCATGAAGTCCATAGTAGTGACAGTACCGTTTCCGTCTATATCACCCAGCAGGTGGATCTTCACATTCTGCGTCACATCCGCAGAGCCAACCGTTACGGTGTACTCTCTTGTGACATGGTTTTTCTTCATCACCTTCATGGTGTAGGTGCCGGCGGGAACATCTGCGATGGAGTAGCTTGCAGTGTTACCCTTGACAACAGCCTCATAAGAAGCTTCGGCTGCACCGCTTTCGGTGAGCTGAATAATCACTTCATCGGTATCGCTGTTAAAGCTCGTTGCCGTGCCGGAAACGGTGTAGCCCACGATTTCCGTTTCTGGGAAGGTGTAGACGCCCTGGGCCTGGGAGGTGCTCAGCGGCGTGTCGATGCCGTCCAGCTTCAAGGTAAAGGCGGTATTGTTGATGCGGCCGTCCTCCGCTTCCACGGCGAGGGTCACAAAGGCGCTGTATTTCTTGCCGCCCATAAATCTGCCGTCCTGGGTGAAGCCGTTTTCTGGAGCGCACCGTTCGCCCTCGTCCAATACTCCGTTTTCATTTGCGTCGATAAACCAGACGAGACCGGAAACATACATCTTGTCGCTGGCTTCGCCTGCGGAGTCTCTGCCGGTGACGGTGAGGTCATCGGCGGTCTGGGCTACAGCTCCGGTGACGGGTGCATTCAGGCCTTCGATGGTGCCGTTGATGAGGGAAGGTCTGGGATCGGAGACGAAATAGTAGCCGAGTTTCAGGGAATCGCCATTGTAGCCGGGGTTGCCGAGACTGTCGATGAGCTGTACTTCATGGCCGTTGACCAGTACCCGCACATCCGGAGAGAAGTAATACTTGGTGCCGGCAGCGCTCTGATTTGCCAGATAAATCCCCAATTCATGGGCATAGGTGGCTGCCTCATAGCGGGCATTTTCCAGCTTTTCACGGCTGAGATTGTTTTCCTCGTCACGGAACACAGTAAAGCCCTCATAGGAGTTGCCGTTGTTGGTGGCCTCACCGTCTGCCAAAGGCGTATAGGGTGTGCCGGAGCCAAGGAGAGGCGTGGAGATCTTGAACACATTGCTGCTGCTGGCGAGGAGAGGGCTTCCGTCCTGTGTCGTCTCGCCGCTGAGGGTGAGGACACGCACGCCCATCACGTCATTGGGATGCCAACCTGTCAGATCATCGGGAACCTCGCCGGCGTAGCGCAGGTCGCCCTCACGGGGCTCGGCGGTCTCGATGGCAACGAGATCCACATACACGGTGTTGGGGTCACGCAGCAGCTCCATCTGATAGGAGATGACGATGCCGCATACGCTGGGCGTCTGCAGGGTGTTGGGATTCCACTCTCCAGAGGCCCAATAGCCAAACTTGTCGGCGGTATTCATGTCGCTAGATCCCACACGGTTGGTGCGGAGGGTGGCAGTGTTGGCCATATACAACCCTTCACCGCTGAGGGAGATCGCCCGCAGGGGGAACTGGTAGCCCGTCTTGGGCTCGATGGAAAATGTTATATAGTAGTTGTCGTTGTAGAGTACCCGCTTCTCGGAGGGGTCCCAGCCGTAATCGCCCTCGTAGCGGGCGATGCGGGTCACGGTATTTTCCACATAGCCATTACCGGACTGCCACTCGCCGTTATAGCTGCGGACCTGAAGACCATTCAGCTTCACCTGGGAATACATCAGGTTGAGGCTGTTCTTCCAGTTGGGTTCGTCGAACTTCACCTCGGCAATGGGAACGGTCACCTTGATCCGGCGGGTGAAATTGAGGGTCTCTTGCACGCCGTTCTTGTTGACCAGTTTGCCCTTGTAGGTCATGGTGATGACCACGGTGCCGGGCCTGTAGGCGTACAGCTGGCCGCCCTTCACCTCTGCAATGTTGCGGTTGGAAGAAGACCAGGAGATGTCGGCGCCATTGCTGCTGGGAATGTTGGCGTTGCCGGGGTTCTTCATGGCGGAGATGGACACCTTGTTCACCGACTCGCTCATGGTATAGACGGGGGCGTTGTCCTGGGTGTGCTCCACGCCGTTGGTGAGGTTCTCACCGTTGATGGCGATATCCATACTGGTGACCCGCTTATTCACCCTCAGGTTGATGGGGTTGGCTTTCACCAGATCGGGGGCATAGACACCGCTGGCCAGTTCCACCTGTACACAGGGGATGAAGGTATAGTTGCCGGGTACCATGGCGTCCCTGTTCCGCAAGATGGCGGTGGCTGAGAAGAGCTTGCAATCCGTGGGGTCCTGGCCTTTGCCGTTTTTGTTCATGCTGACAAGAACGCCGCCGTCAGGCAGTTTCTCATTCCCCGACCAGGCATACATAGCGTCATAGAAGGCCTTTGGCACATTGTCCTTATAGACGATGACGCCGGGATACCATCTGACGCCCCAGTCGCCGCTGTTGTGGACGGGGGCATAGGTGAAGATGGCACTGTTGTTCTTGTCTACCTCCATCGACTGGCAGTCGGAGGTCACCTCCAGCTTCTGGCTTGCGGAGTAGTCCTTGCCCTCCACCGAGGCGGCGGGGGAATACCAGCGCTGGCCGTTAAACTCCACGCTGGCCCGGTAGGTGCCGGAGCGGCCGTCCGTCAGCTGCAGGTTGCCCCAGCCCTCCTGGATTCCGGGGGTATTGTTGCCGGTGAGAATCTCCCACTTGCCGGTGTTTTGGTTGAGCATCTCCCACTGGACGCTGGAGGAGGTCATGCCGATCTCCTCCAGCTGCTCATCGGTGGGGGAGCGAAGCCAGACGGTTTGCCCGCTGGCGGGGATGGTGATCCGGTCGTTGGTATAGCTCCGGTAGTCAGTGTTCGTAAGCTTGAACTGGATGTTGGGCATCACAAAGACTTCCTGACGGTTATAGAAGCTGTGGCGTATGCCGGTGATATCCACACCGTCCATACAGCCCACGATGGTCTGTTTTCCCCCGGGCAGCCCGCTGAGGGAGATCCATTCACCCGCTAAAGCAGATCCGCCACTCACCAAAGGCAGAAACTCATCGCCGCTCTGGTAGCCGAAGGTGTAACCACGGTCGGTAATGCTGGTGCTGTAGGCCGGGGTTATATCCTCACCCTTGACCTCCAGAGTGAACTCGGACGCATTCATGTCCTGCCGAACGCCGGTAATGCCGAATTTGATGTGGGACTGGTCGAAGTTGGAGGCGTAGAACCGGAACGTTGTGTCATCTATCCGGACGGCGGCTTTCTTATCATAGCCGAACCAGCTCTCCATCAGCTGACAGCGCACATCATACTGATGGCCGTTTTCCAACTGGGGCGCGCCGGTGCCCTCCACTCTCTGGAAGGTACGCATATCCACGCTCTTATCCAGTTCATCAAAGCTGTTGCCGGTTTTGACGATCTCCTCGCTGACGGGCTGGCCGTCCATGTCGAAGATCTGCCAGATGGCCGCCACATAGTAGTAGCTATTGTTGCTATAGTCCTGGTTCAGCCAGTGCTCCTGCCCCTTGTAGTGGGGGGTGTAGCTGGCAGCGTCCAGGGTAAGGATGCGCTCATTGGAGCCCAGGCCGCTGTAGCCGAAAGAGAAGGTATCCCAGTCCGTGGGCGTAAGCTTCACGCCGGTGGGCTTGGGAGTGACCTTGATGGTCTGGCGGCCTTTTTTGCCGCCGGTGCCGGAAATCGCCACATCGGCGCCGGGGTTGAAAGTCACTTTCTGTTTATTCTTGATGGCGTAGCCGTAAATGCCGAAATAGAACTCGCCGTCATTCGCCCAGAGGGCGTTACCATTGTTCCGCATCAAGCGGTCATTTTTATGGGTATCGAACTCACCGCCGTTGATGATGTAGGTGCCGGTTTTGTCTCCATTATCGATCAACAGGGCGTCGGCGCCGGAATTGCCCTTAAAGTAGCCGCCGTTGATGATGAGGGTGGCGTCGCAGGCCCTTATGGCAGCACCATGACAATCATAGTCACCACGGCCGTAGAACTCACCGCCGTTGATGACGCATTGGCTGCCCGGCTGCAGGTCGATGGCGTCGCCGGCGATAAGATGGCGGATTTTGCCCGTCCATATATCGATATCTTCCCAGTTGTCACGGTTAGGCTTACTGTCGATATGGTAGTCTTCATTCCAAGTACCGAAAATCTCCTTGGAGCGGCCTGCCTCCAGCTCGCCGCCGTTGACGAAAAGCTTGCCGCCGTTTTTGACTACAATGAGGTCCCGGGGGATGGCACCGATCTTGCTGGTGAGCTTGCCCTCATAGTGGATGTAGCCGCCGCCGTTCTGGGAGTCATAGATGTGCAGCTCGCTGCCGCCGTTCACCGTGATGAAGGGTTTCCCCCCCACTTTTTCGTCCACGCCGTAGATGAGCTCGTGGCCGTTGAGGTCCAGATGCACACATTCGTTGACGCTCATAGTCAGGTTGAAGTTATCGTCGCCCAGATACTCCAGGTCGCTGGTGAGCTTGATATACTTGACTTTGTAGCCGGGACCGGTTGTGTCCATGAGAGACTTGAGATAGCTGATTCCCCTTTTATTGCCACTTGAATTGTTGACCTCCACCCACCGGGGGTTGGGGTCATAGGGATAGCTGCTTGTGACCTGCACATCGCCGAAGCCGGCGGCCATGGCCGGAATGACCGAAAACGGCACCATGCCGACGAGCATGGAAAGCGCCAGCAAAAGGCTTAATATTTTACTTCGCTTTTTGGTTTTCATTGCTTTTCCTCCTTATATTCATTCAGATTGTTGTGTGAAAGACCGCCGTGCGGGGTCTTTCAGCCGACAAAAGCTTTCAGGTACAGTGACTGCCCGCAGTGGGGGGCAGAATCTTGCGTCGGCGGCAAGCACCGTACCGCAGCGGTCACAGTAGAGATGCCTTTCCCGGTAGCGGTCATACAGGATTTTGCCGAGAAGCCGCATACTGCAGTCGGGACATACGCTCTGCTTGCTGTCCACCACCGTACCGCTCTCCATGACCAGCGTACCATAAATCATTTTGAAGATTTGTCTATGCGTTTTTTGTCGGTGCATAAAGCCGTATTGCGTTTTACCGTTGCCTGATTTAAACACTGTCGATCACCGAAGCAAAGTAGTTTTCGGACACCGAGCCGAAGAGAAAAGCGTCTATCAGACCC
>CAKSST010000007.1 GCA_934489895.1 uncultured Eubacteriales bacterium
GTAAAAAAGCATCCGAGACTCACAACTTTTGGTGAATCTCGGATTTTTTAGACTGTTTTTTACAGCCCCTTTTTTTATTATATAAAAAATTTTCTTTGCATCATTTCTCTTGCCGAGCGATTAATTGCAAGGTATATAAGTAATCCGCCCAACAGCATCAGAACTATAAGAGGATAAATTGACCAACCAGAAAAATCAATCCCAAAGGTTATTGTAAGCAAAAGCTCTGTTATCGGCATAAACACTCCCGTTGCGATAAACGCACCGCCCAGAATATACAGTATTCCTTTACGCAAATAGCGCAGCAGTGTAACTACCGTACACACAATAATACAAAATCCTGCTGTTATGGGAAGTGCAAAGCATAAAAACCAGTTTGAGCCGGTTGCTGTATTTATATAAAGTAAATATAAAGCAGCCGCTGCAAAATCGCAGGGCACAAATATTACGGGGTTGGGTTTTGTAAACCACAACGGCAATGCCGCCATAATATACAACAAAAAGACAGCACCTGCAACTATACCAAACCAATCCAACTTTTTATCTGCCTGTATATCCGCAAGAAAAGTAATAAGCAAGGGTATGAAAAACATTATTATAATTGCACCGTTAAATGCCTTTGGCCTTGCCTTTAATACAGGCTTACGGTCAGGAGGATACAAAGCGCCTGCCTGCTCATACTTAAAATCCGGATGATATACAAGGGTATTGCAAAGCGGACATTTTTTCTGGCTTACATCAAGCTTTACACCGCAATTTATACAAAACATATTGCCCCCACCTTTTAATTATAATTACTTTCAACGCTTATCTGCAGACCCATTTGCTGCAAAACTGCAAAAAAGTGACGTTCAAGTTCAGCGCCATGTATATTACGGATAAAATTTATGTAAATGGTATCATTATAGGATATTAGACCGCAGTTGTACGGTGCCGCCGCCTGAACACCAAGAATAAAATCTACACGCTTTATGTATTGTTTCATAACATCGGGCAGTTTTACCAATCCCAAATTTGATAATGTCAAGCAAGATTTTCTCTCCCCCACTCTGTCAAATACAGCTTTCATAACAATGTTTTTAATTGGAAGCGGTACAACCCTTAAAAACGGATTGAGCTCGTCATTAACGTTTGTTGCAATAACGCTGCTCATATGCTTTTGTGTGATTTCTGCACCCATTTTATGCTTAATCACATTGCATATTTCTTCAAAGGTATAATCACCCAGCCTTGTATCAAGCTCTGGAACGGTGTACATTGCAAAATTACGTAATGATTTACTTTCAAAAAGCTGACGCAGATTCACAGGTATCAGCAGCTTTATAGGTTTGCGCTTGCGTATGTTTGTAACCTTTTGTTTTTGTAAATTTGCAAGTGCGCTCATCATTACAGCGCTTAAAAATACAGTTAAGGTAACATTATTTTTATGCGCAAGCTCCAGCGTTTCCTTTACGGGAAGCTTAAAACAAACAAGCTTCAAAACTCCGTCGGTTATCGGCTCGCCTTTCATACGCCAGGCATCTGTATCCTTGCGGCTCAAAGGCACCTTACTTGCATATTTTAAAAAGCTGTCCTCAAGCTCCTGCGATGACGGTTTTTCGGTTCTGTCAAGCACACCGTACTCGCACGGTATTTGAATACCGTATTTTTGCTCTAAATACTCTGCTGTAAGAGTTTTTAAAAAAACAAGGGCGCCTGTACCGTCGGTTAAAGAATGAAAAAATTCTACGGCTATACGTTCTTTATAAACAATAACGCGTAAAGCACATTTTCGCATTTCTTGCCCGCTCATAAATACAAGCGGACAGCTTTGCTCTTGCAAAATCTCAGGCACCTGCTCAAGCTCCTGCAGATAATACCAGAACACGCCTTTGCGCAGTCTTGCCGCAATGGAGGGAAACCGCTTTACCGTAATATCCAATGCAGATTTAAGTACGACAGCATCAACCTCTTCATAAAGTGTTACCGACTGCCTGAAAACATTACTCCAGTTTTTACGTCTTGCGGCAGGATATATTTTTGCCGCATTATCAAGCCGTACCCAACGCAGCGGATTGCTTTTTGTCTTTGTCATAAATAACCCCTAAAACAAAAATTGACAGTATTTCTAAATAAAAGTCTGTTTACTTTTTTATCTGTGCAAACAGGATAAATTAACAATAACATATAACTTTGCAGCAGTCCACCTACTGTTAAAAATATTAACTCTACTATCAATAGATTACCGCTCTACCTCAACAAAAAAGCTTATCTGCCGTTTGTTTTTTAAAAAAAGCAACCTCAATAGCGCCGGGACCCGCGTGCGGCTTAATTTCACTGCCTATGACAGTATATGTTGCCTCTTCAAGCCCTTTTCCTCATATAAATTTTCAGTGCTTAATTAACTTTTGAGGGAGTCGTTTTATACAAGGTATTTATATTGACGTTTTTTCGGGTATGACCTATGAAGATCTGTTTCCTATGATAAAAGATGTCGGCTTTAACGATTTTTTCAGCGGACACACTTACGCCGATGACCTTGAGAAGCTTTCCCTCTATAAAACTCAAGCCGAAAAATTAGGGCTCGCACAGGAGACCTCTCATTCCACCATACCCTTGAGCGACCAGATATGGAATGACAATAAACACGGTGATCAATACATAGAGGATCTTAAAACGCAATATCACAAACTGTTCATTGCTCGGTATTCCCATTTTGGTCGTGAACGTCAATCCCGAGTTTAAACAAAACCCGTCCCTTGAGCTTGGCATCGACAGATTAAAGCCGGTTGTAAAATACGCCAAGGACAAGAGCGTTAAAATAGCCTTTGAGAATATCAACTCTCCGGAATATCTTTATAAAACGCTTGATTACTTTGACGGTGATAACATAGGCTTTTGCTATGACTGCAGACATGAAAACGACATCTACAACCAGATGTCGTTAGAGCAGTATTTTACACAGGCATATATACGCGCTTGTAAAGTAGCATATAAATACTCAAATTAAAAATAAACGGCTTGTTTTCAAGCCGTTTATTAATTTAAATATTTGTTCAGATAATTTAACACCGTCTTTTTATCAGCCGACCAAAGCGGTGCAACTAAATCACGCTTTGCACCGTCACCCGTTATTCTGTGCACAATGCACTCTTTGGGCAGCACTGCAATGCATTGCTTTAAAACAGCAGCATATTCTTCCAAAGATAAACATTCAAACACACCTTTGTTATACTCTTTTTCAAGGTCGGTATTTTTAAGCACGTGTAAAAGGTGGAATTTCACCCCGTTTGTTCCAACCGCAGCGGCCTTTTTTGCGGTGTTTACGGCATCAATGGCTGTCTCAAAGGGCAATCCTATGATTATGTGGGTAACTACATCAATATCTGCCGCTTTCAAACGCTTTACCGCATCATAATAAACCTCCGTACTGTAACCGCGCCGTATATACTGCGCAGTTTTTTCATTTACGGTTTGCAGACCAAGCTCAACGCTTACAGGCTTTATTTTGTTTATTTTGCACAATAATTGTACCGTCTCACCTGATAAGCAATCCGGTCTTGTTCCTATACTCAAGCCAACGATATAATCGGGCTGTATAGCTTTATAGTATATATCCTTCAGCTTTTCTATGGGCGCGTAAGTATTAGTAAAGGATTGAAAATATGCAATATACTTGCCGCCCTTATATTTCCCCTCTAACCTTTTCTTTGCCCTCTCTAACTGATGCAAAATATCATCACAGCCGCTCTCGGCAAACTCACCGCTGCCGCCGGCAGAGCAGAATATACACCCGCCTGTTCCGAGCGTACCGTCGCGGTTTGGGCAGGTAAAGCCGCCGTCAAGAGACAATTTATAAACTTTACAACCAAACTTTTCTTTGTAATATTCATTTACGGTTTTGTACATTATGCTCACCGCCCTTTTAAATAATTATATATTATTATACTGTTTGCTGCAAGCAGCGGATTGACATATATTATTTCATTGATATAATCAAATTATGGGGTGGTTTTTATGAAAAAAAGTAGAACATTTTTTTCTTACATGGGCGTTATTGCCGTTGCCGTTTTGCTGGCATTCAACTACCATGTTTTTATTATACAAAACAATTTTGCGCCTGCGGGCCTTAACGGCATTGCAACAATGGTGCAGTACAAAACAGGCTTCAGCATAAGCTATATGTCACTGCTTATTAATATTCCACTTTCAATTTTTGCATATTTTGCTATAGAAAAATTCTTTGCTATAAAAACCCTTATTTTTTCGCTTGTATATTCTTTTTCATATTTGCTTTTGCAGAATTTTAATTTGGATTATATTCAATATAATGCCCATGGGCAGGATACCATTTATCCTGTTATAATAAGCGGTGTTATATCGGGAGTGGCTTACGGGGTATGCTTTAAGTTCAACGCTTCTACAGGCGGAACCGATGTTATATCAAGATATATAACAAAAAATAAGCCCACCGCAAATTTTTTTATTGTCGTTTTTACTCTTAATGCCATTGTTGCCATACTATCATTGTTTGTCTACTCAACAAACAGTGTTGACTATAAGCCCGTTGCCCTTTGCATAACCTACTGCTTTATATCAAACTTTGTGGGCAATTATATTTTAAAGGGCACAAAAACCGCTTATAAATTTACGGTCATCACCACTCACGCAGAAGAAATTCTAAAAGAAATTTCCGCCATTTTGCGCCACAGCGCAACAAAAATTGAAGCCACAGGCAGCTATACCCACACGAAAAAGTCTGTGCTTATCTGCGTAGTTAACAAGCATCAACTTAATGATTTTCAAAAGATAATTGCAGAATATCCCGACACCTTTTCATTCTACGAGCTTATAAACGAAACCTTTGGAAATTTCAAGCATATAAAGTAATTTTTATGTATAAGTTAAAACGGCTGATGTGCAAAATTGCACATCAGCCGGTTTGTTTACATTATTGTAATTATCCAATAAATAACCCCATACAGTACCGCGGCGACCGTACCGTAAACAATAACAGGTCCCGCTATTGCAAACATTTTTGCGCCAACACCCAGCACAAATCCCTCTGCTTGTGTCAACTTAGGTCCATCACTTCGTGTTCTGTTAGGACTTAATTCTCTTATGAGATGTGGATTTATAGTGCTTTATTATACAAACTGATTTATTATTCGCTCAGATGTTTACGATAGGCAGATGGAGAGATTCCATGCTTCTTCAAAAAAGCCCTGTTGAAGGTTCGAATGGTGGGAAAACCGGACATATTGGCGACCTCTGTGACGGTGTAGTTCTTATTATTTAAAATCTTCTCCGCCTCCGCAAGACGGAGTGAGTTTATATAATCACAAAAGTTCATAGAAATACGGATGCTGAAAATATGGGATACACAGCTGCGGCTAAGGTCAAGACTGTCTGCAACAGACGCCACCGTCAAATCCTCCTTGTAATGGGCGGTGCAGTATTGCAAAATCTTCAGTGCCGTTTCCCTTGAAAACCCCACCTTTTTTACAGAGAAAAAAGGCAGCAGCTTGCCAAAAATCACCGTTAGATACGCGGCGATCACATCGCTATACCCGTCACGACCATACTCTCGGCAAGCAGTTTCCAGCAGGGATTCCAGCCCGTCATCATGACCGTTTTCAAAACAGTACACCGCACTGTCCGGTACACCCTTCATAAAGATCTGCCCATACCGCAGCAGATCAAAGGGCTTTATGATTAGCACCCAGTATTCCCCATCTGCACAGTCCACATAATGATGCACCTGATTGGGAAATGCAAGGAACCATGTACCATCCGCCAGGGTATATTTTTTGCCGTCGCAGTAGGCAGTTCCCCGACCATGCTTGGTGTAGACCAGTTCAATGTCATCATGCACATGTGCAGGGAAATCCGGATTTGTGCTTTGCCTAAAGATTATTTTGGATTTTACCTCTCGAAAAATTGTCTGCATATTCTCACCCATATTTGCATTTATTGTCCAGAAAATCCGTTATTATTTCTTGCATCATAGCATAAATTGTCTTAAAATACAAGTGATTATTCAATAGGAGGTCCTGAAATATGAATATCAGACACCAACACGATATCGTAAAAGCCGAGCGGTGGAACCGATATAAGTACAACCTGACCACCAATATCGGTGAAAACGGCACCCGCATCTCCGGTTGCCCTGAGCATATTGCCCTGTCCAGAAATATTGCAGGCGAGGGTATGGTGCTGCTGGAAAACAACGGCTTGCTGCCCCTGAAAGCAGGAACCAGGGTCGCCCTGTTCGGCACCGGCACGTTGGAGTATATCCAGGGCGGTGGCGGTAGCGGCAAGGTATATCCTGCCTATGTTCGCAATCTTTATGAGGGATTCGTGGAAAAAGCACCTAAAATCAACATTTATGAACCCCTAACTCAATTTTATTTTGATTATGCTTCCTCCCACATGGAAACTCTGGGAACTAAAGATATCCTCGCCGAGCCTGTAGTGCCCGAGGATTTGCTTTCCGATGCTGCCAGAAATGCAGACGTAGCCATTCTTGTGATCCACCGCTATTCCGGCGAAGGCTGGGATCGCAGCGCACAAAAAGGGGATTTCTACTTAACGGATATGGAAGAAAAACTGGTACAGGATGTGACCGGAGAATTTGCTCACACTGTGGTAGTTCTAAATGTGGGCGGTATGGTAGACACCGCCTGGATTCGGGCCAATCCCAAAATCGACGGCGCACTCCTTGCCTGGCAGGCAGGTATGGAGGGCGGTCTTGCCATAGCCGATATTCTGTGTGGCGATGTAAACCCGTCCGGCAAACTGACCGACACTTTTGCCAAGGAATTTTCCGATTATCCCAGTGCCGACACTTTCAACGAAAGTGACGACTATGTGGAATACTTTGAAGATATCTATGTAGGCTACCGCTACTTTGAAACCATACCTGGCGCAAGTTTAAAGGTTGTATATCCCTTTGGTTACGGTCTTTCTTATACTGAATTTTCTATTAGCAAGCCGCTTGCCACCTTAAATGATGACAAAATCACAATAAAAACCACGGTCAAAAACATAGGTGAATTTGCAGGCAAAGAGGTTGTTCAGGCTTATGTTTCCGCTCCCCGGGGAGTTTTGGGTAAAAGTAAAATTTCTCTTGCGGGTTTCAAAAAAACCAAGCTTTTAACACCGGGGGAAGAACAAGATATCATTATTGAGTTCAAGGTTGCCGATATGGCAAGCTATGATGACCTTGGTAAGCTTAAAATGTCGGCATTTGTATTAGAACAAGGTGAATATATATTTTATGTAGGCAACAGCTGCCGAAATTTAGCCGCCGCTGACTACCGCTATACCGTTGACAAAAACTTTGTAGTAACAAATCAGGTTTCTCAAAAATGTGCTCCCAACAAACTTGAAAAAAGAATGTTATCAGACGGCAGTTTTGAAAAACTTCCGTCATTCCCAATAAAAAGCTATGATGACGTACTTGCTTTTACAAACAACGAAGATGCTCCCGAATCTGTAAAGCCATTCCAATTAGCAGATGTAGCTGACGGAAAAATTACACTTGATCAATTTGTTTCGCAAATGACAGATGATGAGCTTATACAGCTTATGAGTGGTGTTCCCAGCCAAGGGGTTGCAAATACAAACGGCTTTGGCGGCATTGAAAGGCTTGGCATTCCCGCAGTTATGACTGTGGACGGCCCTGCCGGAGTGCGACTACATATCGGTGTTGGCATTGCAACCACCGCCTGGCCCTGTGCTACTTTGCTTGCGTGCACCTGGAATCCCGATTTGGCTTACAAAATAGGCAAAGCCGGTGCATTAGAAGCCAAGGAAAACGGACTCGCCATCTGGCTTACACCTGCGCTTAACATACATCGCAATCCTCTTTGTGGCAGAAACTTTGAATATTTCAGCGAGGATCCGCTGATTGCCGGCAAATTTGCTGCTGCGAAGGTAAACGGTATTCAAAGCGTAAATATCGCTGCTTCCGCAAAGCATTTTGCATGCAACAACAAAGAAACAAACAGAAAATACAGCGATAGCCGGGTTTCCGAACGCGCACTTCGTGAAATTTATTTGCGTGGGTTTGAAATTTGCGTTAAAGAAGCACAACCCTGGACCATAATGAGCAGCTACAATCTTGTAAATGGAAGAAGATGTTGCACCGGTTTTGAACAGATTCAAGGTATCTTGCGTGATGAATGGGGCTTTAAGGGTATGGTAACGTCCGACTGGGACACACCCTGTGACCAGACGTATTGTGTGCTTTCGGGTAATGATATCCGTATGCCAAGCGGCGACCCCGTGATTCTTAAACAATCTCTTGAAAACGGCAGACTCAAGCGTGGACATTTAGAGCTTAATGCCAAACGCATTCTGGAAATGATTTTGAAGCTGGATTGAAGCTCGGATATAACGAAAGCGAGGGGAATCCCCCTCGCTTTCGTTTATATAACTCTTAAAACAACCTTACCAACATTCTGTCCTTTATATAGAATGTCGTGTGCTGTTTCTGCGTCTTGTATCGGTAAAACCTTATAAATAGTAGGCTTTACTTCTCCGCTTTCTACTTTGGGCCACACGTTCTTTACGAGATCGGCTAAAATTTGGGCCTTAACTTCAGGTGTGCGAGAGCGAAGTGTTGAACCGATAATACGAACATTGCGAACATATATATTTTTAAGGTCGATTTCGGTTTTTGTGCCTGCAAGTGCGGCAATCATTATCCAACGTGCGCCATGCTTTAAGAAGTGGATACATTTGCCCATTATTTCACCACCCAAGCAGTCAATAGCAACATCAACTCCGTGACCGCTTTCTAATTCTTCTTTAAGCACTTTCACAATGTCTTCTTTGGTAGTTACAACCACTCTGTCGGCGTTTAAATGCTTTATATTCTCGGCGATTTCATCGGTTAAAACCGTGGTGATAACTCTAACACCGAATGCCTTAGCCATAGGAATAATAACGCTTGCAAGACCGCTTGCGCCTGCGTTCATCAAAAGGGTGTTCCCCTCTTTAATACCGCCCTCTATAAAGAGATTTAAGTATGCTGTTGCAAATGCTTCGGGTATTGCCGCCGCTTCAACCATAGAGCAATTTTTTGGAACGGGCATAAGCATATCGTATTTCACATTGGCATACTCGGCATAACCGCCGCCACCAAGCAAAGCGCAAACCTTATCGCCAATTTCCCAATTCGATTTTTCTTTAGCACCGTCGGCAATCTCTACTATGGTGCCCGCTATTTCGAGCCCCATCCATTCGGGACAGCCTGCAGGCGGGGGATAATCCCCCTCTCTCTGCATTAAATCGGCACGGTTCAGCGCCGCCGCTTCAATTTTTACAAGGCAGTCGTCATTGCCTAAAATCGGATCGGGCACATTGTCCCATCTTAAACTTCTGTCATCGTTTACTAAAATTGCTTTCATATAATTTTCCCTCAATTCTATAAAATATTTTCGTGATATTGCACTTAAATATTCAACAAATTTATTCTTTGAAACAGATTTGTTGCGTAAAATTCAAAGCCTCATAATTTAAAATCATATTACAGCCTCCTGCTTTCAAATATGATGTGACCGACTAAGAAATTTGCTTAAAGCCTTCTCCAATGACCTCATTCACGTTTCCGATAATTATAAACGCCTTTTTATCAATCTCTTTTATCATATTTAAATATTTAGGAAGTTCTTTCGGGGCAACAATGCACATAAGCATAACGGTTTCGATGTTAGAATACATTCCGACGCTGTGGATGCCTGTTATACCCCGCTCGTATTTCACAAGAATCTGTTTTGCTATTTCATCTTTTTTCTGCGAAATTATCATAAGCATTTTTGCCTCATCACCCGAGGTTATCAGCTTATCGGTAATCAAAGACGATACAAACAATGTCATAACAGAGTAGAAAGTTATGGTAAAGCTTTTAAAAACTACTCCCGATAAAATTACAACCGCACAATCAATTATCATTATCAATCTTGCAAGAGGAATATGCCCAAAAAACTTTTTTAAAATAAGTCCGGCAAAATCGCTGCCGCCGGTTGAAGCGTCTACCTTTACCACAAGACCGACGCCTGCGCCCATTAGTATTCCGCCTGAAATTGCAGCTATAATCTGATTTTCCTTATATACCGGAAAACCGCTTGTCAGCTCTAAAAACAGCGACAGAAGAACAGTTCCCAACACAGTTTTAAGAACAGCGTACCGACCGAGACTTTTATATCCGAAGAAAAACAATACGGCATTAAAAACTATATTGGTTATTGAAATTCTGATTTTGAACAAGTGGTAAAGTATTACCCCGACAGATGAAATGCCGCCGGCAGAAATATTATTCGGCAGCAAAAACACATTTATTGATACGGCAAGCAAAAAGCAGCCTTCCGTTATGAACAAAAATTCATAAATGTACTTTTTAATGTTTTTCATACTTTACTGATCTCCCCGTTCCGATAAATCGGCATAGATGGCATTATACAAATCTTCACGCATTTTTTCTATTACCCCATAATCATAGCCTTTGAAATTATTCTTCATATTAGCAAATCTTGTAGCGTTTGTAAGAATAATAACATATAAATTTTCTTTACGGTTAAAAAACAAAGAAGTTCCGGTATGACCGCAATGACCGCAGCTTCCGATTGGGAACAGCTTGCCCGTTTGATTATATTTTTCGTCAACTATAAGCCAACCGAGTCCCCAGCCTTCTCCTAAATCGCCGACATAATTTTTTTCCGCCAAATCATATATTTCTTTCGGATACAAAGCGGAGTCTTTCCGCATAACGGCTTTCATAAATTTGTCTATATCACCGAGCGTAAAGAATTGACCTCCCGAACCTGCGGAGGTTTGCAATATTCTTATATTCTCGTCATCCCAGGGGTGAGCAAGTCCGTTGACGTTTTCAGTACGGTAGCAAACGGCGGCATTCGGCTCGTCAAGCTCAATATTGAATTTACTCCTTGTGTAACCGAGCGGCTTTTTAATCTTTTCGTTAAAGACCTCTTCAAGGGCTTTACCGTATATTTTTTCAATAATATAACCGAGTAAGATCATTCCGTTGCAGGAATATTGCTGACGCGTCCCCGGCTTAAAAAGCAACGGATTATTTATTATCTGTTTTGCAACCGCTTCGTTTCCGCCGGCAACGCTCTCGGGCAAAATAGGGCATCTTGCAATTCCGGATGTATGCGTAAGAAGCTGCTTAATTGTTATTGATTTTTCCTCATCGGGCACATTGTCAAAAAATTTATCCAAGGTGTCGTCAAGAGAAAGGCTGCCGTTACCCACCGCATTTAAAATAAGCGTAGATGTTACAAGAACCTTTCCCATACTTGCAATATCGAAATATGTGTCCTTGTTTACATTATCGGACATCAATGACCTTTCCTGCCCATCCTTGCTTACAAGAACGGCGTAGGAATCGAAGTCCTTTTCTTTAATCATTTTATCAATTAACTTTTCGGTACTGTTCAAGTTCATCTTAAAATCCGCCCCCAATTACGGTCTTTCAGCATATTCTCGGCGCGGCGTTTCTGCCGCCGTCAATCATAATGTTTTCACCGTTTATAAACTGACCTTTATCAGATGCTATAAACAGAATAAGGTCAATTATTTTCTGCGGCTCGGCAGCTCTGCCGACAAGGGTATGCATACTAGCCATAGCTTCTCTTGTAAGCACGGGTCCCGGAGATACACACACGCAGCGCACACCGTATTTTGAACCGTATTGCGCCAGCGACTTTGTCAGCCCGAACATAGCCCCGCTTTTGGCGGTCGGGTAATCCACTCCTCTGCCGTCGCCCTCCATACCTGTAATAGAGCCGATGTTAACTATAAGTCCGCTTTTCTGCTCTCTCATCTGTTTCATAACGGCATGGTCGAAATAAAACTGTCCCTTAAGATTAACATCAAGTCCCCAATCGTAAACCTCAATAGGAATATCCGGAAATTCAAGTTCCGGGGCAACTTTCAGCATACGCACAGCCGTTCCGCCCGCGAAATTACACATTACATCAATACTGCCGAACATCTCTACGGCCTTATCCCGTGCGGTGCATACCTGCCTATAATCGCGCACATCACAAGGAACGCCTATTGCTTTTCCGTTACACTTAATGTTAATTTCTTCAGCTTTTTCCGCAAGTGCTGTTTCGTTGACATCGCACATTATAATGTTGCCGCCAAGCTCCGCCCAGTTTTGCGAGAATAAAAGCCCCATACCGGACGCGGCGCCGGTTGCTATTGCCGTTTTACCCTTGAAATTCATAGCTTACCGCTTCTTATAAACATTTACCGATTAACGGTTAAAACCACTTTGCCCACATTTTCGCCGCGGTAAAGTATGTCGTGTGCCGCCTCTGCTTCGGTTATAGGCATTACCTTGTATATGGTGGGTCTTACTTCTCCTGCCGACACCTTAGGCCATACATCGCGCACAAGGTCAGCAAGAATTTCCGCCTTGACGGCGGGAGTTCTTGACCGCAGGGTACTGCCTACTATTCTTACATTTCTTACATATATGTTTTTAAGGTCAATTTCGGTTTTCTGCCCTGCAAGAGCCGCTATCATAATCCAGCGTGCGCCATGGGTGAGGTAGTGTATGCACTTGCCCATTATCTCGCCGCCGAGGCAGTCTATCGCAACGTCAACGCCGTGACCGCTTTCAAGCTCTTCTTTAAGCACCGCGGCAATGTCCTCTTTAGTCGTAACAACAACGCGGTCTGCGTTTAAATGCTTAATGTTGTTTGCGATTTCTTCTGTTAATACGGTTGTTATTACCCTCACGCCGAAAGCCTTTGCCATGGGTATTATAACGCTCGCAAGTCCGCTCGCTCCCGCGTTCATCAAAAGGGTGTTTCCCGCCTTTATTTTACCCTCTATAAACAGGTTTAAATATGCCGTGGCGAATGCTTCGGGCATTGCCGCCGCCTCAACCATAGTACAGTTTTCTGGTACGGGCATAAGCATATCGTACTTGACGTTTGCGTATTCGGCATAACCGCCGCCGCCCAAAAGCGCGCAGACCTTATCACCTATTTTCCAGTTGGATTTACTTCTGGCACCGTCGGCTATTTCAACTATTGTACCTGCTATTTCAAGTCCCATCCAGTCAGGGCAGCCGGGAGGGGGCGGATAATCGCCCTCGCGCTGCATTAAATCGGCTCGGTTGAGCGCCGCCGCCTCAATTTTTATAAGGCAGTCGTCCACGCCCAAAATCGGATCAGGTACGTTATCCCATCTTAATGATCTGTCGTCATTTATAAGTATTGCTTTCATTGTTTTCCCCTTCAAATCAGTCCATATTATCTCTTATTGCTTTTACCTTTTTCAAAAGCGGCTGCAGCGGTGTGGCAAAATTATCATATTCGCAAACGCATAGGTACATACAGCAGCCGAGTTCACCGCCTATTCTCCTTAGTATTTTACATTCTCCCCCCGAAAGAAAAAGGAACGGTACGTCAAGCTTTTCCTTGAGCATATTTATCATTTTCAGGTTTTCAAGCTGCTGCTGCATATTCTCGGCGCCTACCACTATTTTTGAAATATCGGCACCGCGGCTTTGGTGTGAAAGCGCGATTTTAAGCACCTCGTCAGCCGGGGTGACTTTTTGAATATGGGTTGACATAAGCACTTTAGCACCGCGTTTATGCAGCTTATCAATCAAATTCCTTTGTTTCACCACTGCGGTTTCGTTATAGGTCATTTCACCCGGCTGCTTATCGAAATAATCCCCCATCATATCACACAAATCGGCGCCGCAATCCGCCAATTCAAGCAATTCCTCGGCTAATTGTTCATCGCTTTTACCCTCGTTTTTTGAATAACGGTAATTTGTTACATAGGTCGGTCTGTTATTTACGTGATTAAAGAGGTCTTTGTAGGTTTCTTTATTTCTGTAACGGCTTTCCATCTGCTCAAACTGAATACCAAACGCCTCTGCACCCTGCGGCGCGGATTTATCCATAAGCTCCTTTATTCTTGCAGGATTATCCGCCTGAACCATTACTGTAAGGGTGGCTTTATCATTATTAAAAAAACTGTTATTATTCATCAGCAGCTCCTGCCTGCGGCATTTCTTCCACCGTCTATCATAATATTTTCACCGTTTATAAACTGACCCTTATCCGAAGCGATAAAGAGAATCAAATCAATTATCTCCTGCGGCTCGGCGGCTCTGCCTAAAAGTGTATGCATATTTGCCATAGCATCCCTCGTAAGTACAGGTCCGGGAGACACGCAAACACAACGTATCCCGTACTTGGAGCCATATTGTGCAATCGACTTCGTAAGCCCAAACATTAGACCGGATTTAGAGGTTGAATAATCCATACCATAGCCATCCCCCTCTTGTCCTGTTATTGAACCGATATTTATTATTAGACCGCTTTTCTGTTCACGCATTTGTTTAAGTACTGCGTGTGCAAAGTAAAAAGGTCCTTTCAGGTTTACATCAATTCCCCAATCGTATACATCAATCGGGACATCTGGAAATTCAGGAAATTTTGTTCTGTCAACATTTCGCATTCTAACTGCTGTACCGCCCGCAAAATTTGCCATTATATCGATGCTACCAAATGCTTCAATAGCTTTATCTCTTGCGGCACAAACCTGATCGTAATTACGCACATCGCAAAGTACACCGAGTGCTTTTCCTACACCTTTTTTATTTATTTCAGCAACCTTTTCTTCAAGCCCTTCGTTATTCACATCACACATAACCACATTTCCGCCAAGAGCGGTAATGTTTTGTGCAAAAAGAAGCCCCATTCCTGAAGCGGCCCCTGTAGAAATAGCTACTTTACCTTTAAAATCCATAGAGCAAACCTCCTTTTTTCTATATTGTAAAATCGGGATTGTATCCAATCAATAGAAAAAATGATAGCTTTTTAACATTTTTGATATTAAGTTCAAGAATTATATTGATATTTTTGCCGATTTCGGTATAATAACCTTGGTGATAAAAATGGGGATTTTAGATAATTTAGTTGTAACCAATATAGAAACGCCTCTCGTTGTTCGTTCGGAAAAGGGAAGAAAATTTCAAATGATAAATCGTCCATGTTGTGGTTTATCGCTCTGTACAAGCGGCCAGATTACCTATACAATGAACGGAAAGCGCTACATATCCAATCAAAACAATGCCATTTTGTTGCCTCAAGGCGGAACGTACTCTCTTTTGGGTGATAAAGAAGGTTTTTTTCCGGTTGTAAATTTCAAATGTGGAAATTATAATTGTAATGAGATAGTAATTCTCCCGTTAGATAATCCACAAGCTTGTATTAAGAATTTCGAGACCCTTAAAGATTTGTTTTTACATAATGAAAATCACCTTAAGATATACAGCAATTTTTATGAATTGCTTGATAAAGTATCTTCTGCAAACTCACAAAAGCAAACCCCTCTTGATTACGTTATTAAGTATATATCCGAAAATATACAAAGTCCCGAACTTTCAAACACCTGCCTTGCAAGACAAATCGGCATCAGCGAAGTGTATTTAAGAAAATTGTTTTCAGCTCACTATAACATTACACCGAAACAATACATATTGGACATCAGAATGCGCAAAGCGAAACAGATGCTTTGTGACACACCGTTTACTGTTGTTGCCATTGCGGAAGAATGCGGGTTTTCAAGCGTTTACCATTTTTGTAGGACATTTAAACAACGAACAGGACTAACACCTACGCAATATGCTGCCCAAAATATAATATATAAAATGTAAAAGGCTTGACCGTTTCGGTCAAGCCTTTTTTGCGGGATTTCGAGGGCGCCGTCCCCTACATTAAATTGCATATCCAATAAATAACCCCATACAGTACCGCGGCGACCGTACCGTAAACAATAACAGGTCCCGCTATTGCAAACATTTTTGCGCCGACACCCAGCACAAATCCCTCATTTTTAAACTCAATTGCAGGCGAAACCACGGCATTTGAAAAGCCTGTAATAGGCACAAGTACACCCGCCCCCGCAAACCTTGCAATATCGTCAAACACGCCTATTGCCGTAAGCACAGCCGCAATAAAAATGAGCGATACACAAACAAGCCCGCGGGCATTAATTTCTTCCAATCCAAAGTTTATAAACGCTTCAAAAAGCAGCTGACCTATTACGCACACAAAACCGCCCGAAATATATGCAAAGATAAAATCCCGTATTTTAGGTGACGGCTTTGATGCAATCTTTACCATTTGTGAATATTCCTGTTTATTTATTTTAAGCAAGCAACACACCTCGCAAAAATTTGTCAGTTATATCTTTTCACATATATTTTGAACTTATTCAGTAATAATACAATTGGGGTGAAAAAATGGAGCTTATTAAGCTTGAAAATATTTCAAAATCATATACAGGACATAATGTTGATGTATGCGCCTTAAAGAATATAAATATAAAAATCGAAGACGGTGAATTCGTTGCAATAACTGGCGCTTCGGGGTCAGGCAAAAGTACACTTATGAACATTTTAGGCTGTCTTGATACCCAAAGCAGCGGTAAATATTACCTCAACGGAACAGATACCTCTTTGCTTTGTGACCGCAAGCTGTCAGATTTGCGCAACCGCAACATCGGCTTTGTTTTCCAAAGCTATAATCTATTGCCATCTTTGAGCGCAATAGATAATATTGCTCTACCTCTGTTATACCGCGGTAATTCGCGCAGCAACAGTTTAAAGCTTGCTCACAAAGCATTAAAAAGCGTTGGGCTTGATAACAGAGCCAACCATCTTCCCTGCCAGCTTTCAGGCGGTCAGCAGCAGCGTATCGCTATAGCACGCGCACTTGTGTATGCACCGCGCCTTATCCTTGCCGACGAGCCAACGGGAAATTTAGACAGCGAAACCGGCAACCTTGTAATGGGACAGCTTGCCGAACTTAATAAAACAGGCTGTACAGTAATTGTTATAACCCATAACGAACTGCCCGATATACAATTAAGCCGATTACTTACAATTAAGGACGGGTGCATTGTACAATGAAAAAGCAAGATTTTACCGTTATGTTAAAAGCTGCCGTTATAACTTTCTGTGCAATAACAACTGTTGTATTGGGATACATTGGCGCTAATATACTTTTGGGAGCATAAAAAACGCAATAGCGAGACTTCCTTATGGGAAGTCTCGCTATTGCGGTCTTTTTTTAAAAATTTATAATGCTTTAATCTCTTTTGCGGTTTTTGTCATATCCTCAGCATCAAACAGATAGCTTCCTACAACCAACACATTTGCGCCTGCTTCAACCGCTAAAGGTGCAGTTTCATTATTAATGCCGCCGTCAACCTCTAAATCAACCTGTAATCCCTGACGGGCAACCTCTGCCTTTAAAGCGCGCAGCTTATCAAGCGCCATAGGCATAAATTTTTGTCCGCCAAAGCCCGGCTCAACCGACATAACGAGCACCATATCACAAAGCTCTAAATATTTAAAAATCTCCTGCGGCTGTGTGCAGGGCTTAATGGTAAGACAGCTCTTTATGCCGTAAGAGCGGATAGCCTTTAAAGTATCTGCAACATCTGAGCCTGCCTCATAATGAAAGCCAAGCAAATCAGAGCACTCTGCAAACTGCTCAATATAACGGTGTGGACGGTCAATCATAAGATGGGTATCAAGCGGAATATCTGTATGCTTTCTTATAGATTTTATAACTGGCACACCAAAAGACATATTGGGAACAAACAAGCCGTCCATAACATCAAGATGAAGCATATCAACACCTGCTGCCTTAAGCTTATTCATGCTTTCTTCCAAACGTAAAAAGTCAGCCGTTAAAACTGACGGCGATAATTTAACCAAGATAAATTGCCTCCGTTTTTGCAAAAATTAACACATTTATTTTACCGCAAGCACATATATTTGTCAATTTAATATTGAAATTAATATAAAAAAATATTATAATAATTGTTTGTAAGATAAAAATATTTTTTGTAAAAATCAAAAGAATTTTAACACAAAGGATTTGGTGTAATGAGTTTGCCTGATATGTCCTCAATACGTCCCAACAGGGGCAAAAAATTAATTGCCGTTACAGATAAGGGCAAGTTTGCCCGCTACCCCATAAAAACGCATGTGGTTAAAAGCGGAGACAGTCTTTTTGAAATAATGGATAAATACGTAAAGCCATATTTGGCAGAGGGTGACGGTATTTTCTTGAGTGAAAAAATGGTTGCCATCAGCCAGGGCAGAGCCTTCCCGATTGACGAAATAAAGGTTTCCTGGCTTGCAAAGTTCCTTGTAAAGTTTGTTACAAAATCACCCTACGGCATTGGTCTTGGCAGCCCTTACACCATGCAGCTTGCTTTGCAGGATATTGGCTTCCCCCTTATCTTCCTTGGCTGTATATGCGCTGCACTGACGAAGCCTTTTGGCATCCGCGGCGTGTTTTACAATGTTGTAGGTATGCGCGCACGCGCAATTGACGGACCCGGCGAATACGTTATTCCCCCTTACAACAAATATGCAAAAATGGCACCCTTAAAGCCCAACAAGGTTTGTAAAGAGCTTGCTGAGTACACAGGTTGCTATGTTGTAATGCTCGATGCTAACGATTTAGGTCTTAACATTTTAGGCAACTCAGGCAAAGAGGTTGATTTAAAGCTTGCCCGCCAGATGTTCGGCGACAACCCTCTTGACCAGTCCGACCAACAAACCCCTATTGCCATTGCCCGCAAAATGCCCGATGATTATGTAGAGCCAGATTGGGATGCAATGCAGGAATAAAAAAGGTTTGACAAAAAATACTCAAAGGCTCTTTTAATTTGCTGTAATAGGAGCATGAATATACTCCGAAGAATTATTTACATCATAAAAGTCTTGCAAAAGAAATATTTCTTCTGCAAGACTTTATTTTTATACTTTTAAAATTATCTCTTTTGGTCTGCGCTTTTTATACAAATCTAATTTGCAATTTTATGATAAAATCCCGGGCTGTCCTCTGTTAAAACCTCAAAGCGATAACCCATATTTATAAGCTGCTCAACTATTGACGGCAAAGCCTCAACCGTAGTTTTCTTTGACTTTGCGTCGTGCATCAGCACACAAATACTGCTTTTGTTTTTAGCAGATTTTACAACATTGTTTGCAATCTGCTTTGCTGAGTATTTTATTCCCGAAGCGTCACCCGAATTAACGTTCCAGTCAAAATATCTGTAGCCTCTATTCTGTACGCCCGCCGCGATCTCGGTCATAATACCTGTGCAATATTTCTTGCTTGCAGTGTTGTTGCTTCCGCCGGGGAAGCGTATAAGCTTTGTGCGTACACCTATGTACTTATAAACAAGGTCGTCAATTGTCTGTAAATCGTTATAATAAGCGTCAGCACTTGCGTAAACCTTTTTCCATTCGTGGCTGTTGCAATGCAATGCAATCGCATGACACGCGTTATAAATATCATCAAGATAATCATCAAGATACGGGGTGTTCACAACAAAAAATGTTGCTTTAACGCCTAAAGCATCAAGCTGCTTTAAAAGTGTCGGTGTTGCGGCCGAGGGACCGTCATCAAAGGTCAAATAACATACTTTATCTCCGTTTTTACTGTCCCCCGGCTTTACAAGGTTAGAATTTTTTACAATACTTTGCTTTGCCTTTTCAAGCTGTGAATTTATTTTTGCAATTTCAGCAGTCTTTTGGTCAATTACAGCCTGCTGTTCATTAACCTTTTGCTGTAATGCAGCATTTTCATTTTCCTTTTGGGCAAGCTTTTCGTTTAAATCAGCTATTGTTTTGTTAAGCTCATCAATCTTACCGTTAAGCTGCTCATTCTCTGCCTTATGTGTCTTAATCTGCTTAGTCTTTTGGGCAATATAATAGTTTGCTCCGCCCGCAAGACAGCCAAGCACCAATACTATAGCAACAACCGCCAACACAGTTTTGTTAAATATTGCCGAGCGCACTTTCATTTTCTTCTCACCCCCTTTTATTAATAATTTAAATGATTCTATTAGATTTTATAACAAAAACAGAAAAAAATCAACCCTTTAAAGCGTTGTTTTGCAGGTATTATTTTACATCGCAAGTAACCCTTTTTAAAAGTCGCCCATATTATGATTTTAGGGGCGCAAAATAGGGATTCCCAAAGTATCGGCGGTTGCCATGGTCCAACCCATAGAGTACCGATAAATGATGTGAAAAGCCCCTTTTATATAAAAAACCGCTGTCTGTAAATAACAGGCTGCGGTTTTTATTTTTATTATATTGTATCTGTAAACAGACTTTTCTGCCCGTTATCATCATTGGGGATATCAAGCCCCAGTTTTTTACGCTTTTCAATATCCTCATCAGGATGTTTCTCGTAATACGGGTCAATCATTATTTTCTTAATAATCGGAAAGATATTATGCTCAATAACAAGAAAACGGAATGTCGGAAAAATACAAACCATAATAAATGCCGCAATAACAATACCCACATTGCCAAAAAACAGTATAATCGCAGCAAAGACTGCATAAAACGGCAGTAAACACGCAAATATAATTAAATTATTCTTAAAGCCTATAAGCGAAAGCTTAAAGCTGTTGACATACACTTGCTTTAAACTGAATTTAAAAGTAATGATAAGTGTCCAAATATAATAGTTCATCATTAGAAATATTATAAGCATAAACAGCACAATGCCAAAGCAAACCGTTTCCCATGATAAGGTGTTTTCGGCTTTTATCATTGCCTCGGCATAATATACTGTAGAAAAAGCAAGTACAGCGGTAATTATAAGATTAATTATGCCCGCAAAAAAACCTTGCTTAAGATTCTTTTTAACACAATCAAAAAAGTCTGACGTACCAAAAGAGTGCTGCTTTGTTATAATCGACCTTGCTATGTATGTTGTACCGACGCTTCCAAGACCTGAACTTATTACAGGTATGCTCAACAATACTAGCCAGCAGTTTACTGTTAAAAGCTGCCAAAAGTGTTCGAAATAATTTTCAAAAAAAGCAAAAATGCCACGCTTTGTAGGGGTGTCTTTCGAAACTCCGCTGCCCTCTTTTTCATAATCTCGCATTTTAAACAGTGCCATTATTTGCCTCCGTTATTTTTGCCGTAAACTAAATTCTTACGCATATTGATATTTTTAAAACCCATATAATATCCAAACCAGCTTGCAAAGGGAAGTGCAAAAAGTATTGCAAGCAAGGGCAAAAATGACCATACAGGCAGCTGTGCAGTGTTAGCCGCGCCGTTGCAGGCAAGCTCTATTAAATAAAACATACTGAAATTTGTAATTTTATATGCGCTGAGCGCAAAGCTTGTACCCATTATTTTTTCTGCAATAACAAGCAGATATATTACAAAATACGGTACAGTACCAAGCAGGCCCAGTTTAAATCCATAATGACAATCGCCCTCTTTATGCTCAAAATCTGTCCTTGCGCTGTCCTCGCTTCCTCTGTTCCAAACATATCCGTAAACCAAATACACAAACATTGCCGCTGTAATAATCTGAACAATTATTTTTACCGCTGTGTTTGCTTTATCGCTCAAAAGACGTATAGACTGCTTATATATCTTGCTTTCATCATAGCTTGCAAGTTTTTCATCCTCACCGTCGGCATAATAATGAGAATAAAGATATTCATATCCGCCTTGCTCGGCTTCAATATATACCTCATATCCCATCTGCTGTGAAAAAGCAGATACCGCAAACATTGTTATGAATACATAAACAATTATTGACAGCAAAGCAACGCCTATTTGTGTTGCAAATAAGCGTGACGCTCGGCGTATATTTTCTTTAATTCCAAGCTCTTTCATTTTTTAATCCCTCATTAAATATGCCGCTTTGTAAATATCTCCGCCGCCCATGGTAATTACCGTGTCGTCCGGCTTCACATATGAGCATATTTCTTTTTTTACATCCTCAAAACTCTCGACACAAACACAGTCAGGCAAAAGCTTTGCTAGGTGCTGTGATGTAATACCCGCTTCATTTTTCTCGCGTGAGCCCATTATGGGTGTAAGCACCACCCTGTCCGCAAGGCTTAAAGACTCGGCAAATTCATCTAACAGCAAAGCCGTTCGCGAAAAGGTGAAGGGCTGGAATACAGCAATAAGCCTGCCCTTGCAATACTCACGTGCCGCACGTAAGGTTGCGGCAATTTCTGTCGGGTGATGCGCATAGTCGTCCACAAGTACAGCGCCCTTTACAGTACCAAGAACCTCAAACCTGCGTCCCGCTCCGCCAAAGCTCTCAATCGCCGATTTCAATCCTTGAGGCGTAACTCCGTTTATAAGTGCCGCAACAGCTGACGCCATTGCATTGTAAACATTATGCTTACCGGGAATATTCAATGCAATATTACAAATTACTTTTCCTTTACTTATCAAATCAAAGATAAAGCCTTTTGAACCTTTAACAATATTATCTGCATAATAATTCAGTTGTTTATCAAAGCCAAAGGTTATAATCTCACCCTTTACATCCTTTACCGCCTGCATTGCAAGCGTATTGTCGCCGTTTACAATAACCGTATTTGCCATTGATACAAACTTTGTAAAAGAAGCGCACATATTTTCCATTGTTTTAAAATAATCAAGATGGTCATTATCAATGTTAAGCAAAACCGCAGTATTGGGGGACAACTCTAAAAAAGTATCCACGAACTCGCAGGACTCACACACCATTATATCCGACTCACCGCAAATACCATTTGTGTTTGTAAGGGGCAGCCTACCGCCTATTACTGCCGTAGGGTCAAGATTATTTAAAATTAAAATTTGCGTAAGCATTGCGCAAACGGTGGTTTTGCCGTGAGTTCCGCAAACGCCTATACAGTTGTCAAAGTGTCTTGTCAGCGCACCCAGAAGCTTTGAGCGCTCTAATGTGGGAATTTGTTTTTGTCTTGCACAAACAAGCTCAGGATTATCCTGTGAAATTGCCGCAGAATACACAACCAAATCACACTCGCCTAAATTTTCGGCAAGGTTGCCCATTTTTATGTCTATACCAAGAGCGCGCAGTCTTTTTAGCTGGTCCGATTCATTATTATCAGAGCCGCAGACTGTATAACCTTTTTTATGCATTATTTCAGCAAGCGGACACATACCCGAGCCGCCTATACCTATCATATGCACACTTTTTGCCTGTTTAACAAGAGCATCGATTTCTGCGCTGTTTTTCATTATCTCACCCTGAAAAATAAATATCTATATTCATTATATTGCTAAATTGTAAAAAAATAAACAATTTTTTATATTTATTTGCATTATTTTAATTTTATTTATTACCGTAACCAAAAGTAATGCGCATCATACTATATTATTGAATGTCATTTAGGGTAAAGACCAATAGAAAGGCTGATGTTATGTTAATTTCGGTAATAGGCGGAGATAAGCGATTTTTATATGCTGCAAAAAGGCTGTCGGATCTCGGACATACGGTTTTGTTCGCTGCCACCGAAAAACCGAACAGCACAATTGAACAAGCACTTAAATCTCAGGCAATAGTATTGCCAATGCCAGTAAGTCGTGACCGTATCACCCTTAATGCGCCGTTATTTGATAAAAGCATCAGTCTTTGCGATATTTTATCACAGCTTGACGGAAAACAAATTCTGCTTGGCGGAATAACAAATATTGATTATCCTAACTATTATGATTATTACAATAACGAGGGCTTTTTATGTAAAAACTCTGCCGTAACAGCAGAGGGTGCAATACAAACGGCATTTAATAATACCGATTACTCGCTTACAGGCAGCCGCGTACTTGTTGTAGGCTACGGCAAACTGGGCAAAGCATTATGTAAGCGTCTGCTCAGCTTTGAGTGCATGCTTACCGCAAGCGCCCGTAAGCACAGCGATTTTGAACAAATATGCCGTCTTGGCATTAACTGCGTAAATACGCTTGAGCTTGAGGAAATTATAAACGATTTTGACATTGTATTCAACACAGTGCCTTATCCTGTTTTAGACAAACAGGTATTAAGAAACGCAAAACGCGACACATTATTTATTGAGCTTGCAAGCGCGCCATACGGTATTGATTTAGAATATGCAAAAGAGCAGAATTTGTGCGTAAAGCTTGAAGCCTCTTTACCGTCACGCTGTGCGCCCAAAAGCGCAGGCGAATTTATTGCAGATACCGTAAATGACATTTTGCACGCAATATAGGGTATAACCCGTTACACTTAACAAAGGGGAAAACAATATGACTAATATAACAACGGGTTTTGCGCTTTGCGGCTCCTTCTGCACATTAAAACGCGCAATAGCCCAGCTTGAAATACTAAAGCAGAGCGGAATGGATATTATACCCATTATGTCCCCCGCCGTTTATAATACCGATACACGTTTTGGTAAAGCGCAGGACTTTATTAATCAAGTGGAGCAAATTTGCAAAAATAAAATAATAAACACCATTGAAAAAGCAGAACCAATAGGCCCTAAAAAGCTGCTTGATATTATAATTGTGGCACCCTGTACAGGCAATACATTATCAAAGCTGGCGCTTGGAATTACCGACACCTGCGTTACTATGGCAGTAAAAGCGCACCTTAGAAACGGCCGTCCCGTGCTGCTTGCAGTTGCCACAAACGATGCGCTCAGCGGCTGTGCAAGAAACATAGGGCTGCTTTACAACACAAAAAACATTTATTTTACCCCCCTCTCACAAGACGACGCCGCTGGTAAACCCACATCGCTTGTTTGCGATTTTGAAAAAATTCCGCAAGCCGCCGCGCTGGCTTTAGCAGGCAAACAAATGCAGCCGATACTGTTATAGACTAAAAACACCATAGGCTAAAGATTTTTAGCCTATGGTGTTTTTATTTTGAATATAAATTTATTACCGTCAATCCTTTTTTACGGGCCATATTCATGTACCTGGGCGCACCAAAATCGGCATTATGCTCACAATAGCATACAATATAATCGCTTACGCTTATCAATGGCGTATTTGAGCGGTGTATTTGTTAAAGCATCGGGAAAAATCGTATCAGAATAATCCGTACAATCAAAATCATCACTCTTTTTTGCAAGATATGCAAGCGCAACATAGTAATTTATATGCGGATAAAGCCTTTTCAGCCGTTTTAGCTCTGTGCGCACCATTGAATCAAAAAAGCCCTGATGCCCAACATAAAACATGGTAACTCCCTTATTTTCAATCAAGTCGGTTAAATCATCCGTTAATCTCGGCATTATTGCTCTGCCTGTATACCTATGTCCGAAAAATGTGCAAACCGACATTATATCACCTCTGAAGCCTATGGGGGTTATATCCCCTTAATATTTAGTATTATAACCCCCATAATAATTTTGTCAAGGAGGGTTATGAATGATAGTTTTTGATAAGCTTTGGACTACAATGAAAACCAAGGGCATTTCAACCTATACATTAAGAGAAAGCTGTGGAATAGATAGCAAAACTGTTCGTCGGTTAAAAGCAAATGAAAATATTGAAACAAAGACATTAGATAAACTATGTGCAGCATTAAACTGCCGAATTGAAGATATTGCAGAGTATATAAAAGACTAATAACGGACTATCAAAAATGTTAGTCCGTTATTTTAATTTTTCCGTGCGCAAAGCGCACACATTAATTCTGCATTCTTCATTCTGCACTCTGCATTAAAAAACGGGGTTCAATGAAATGAACCCCGTTTTTTATAATTTTATCGCTTTTTTAAGCACAAAGGAATAAATAATACATTCCTTAACCGGCATATTAAAGGTTTTCTGACAAGCCTGTGCGTACAGCTCAAGCTGCTTTTTATATGCTTGTATTATTTGGCATTCGCCACTAACCCTGTCGGTTTTAAAATCAAGTATCACAAGGCCGCCGTCCTCTTCAAAAACACAGTCAGCAACGCCCTGCAAGACTGTGGCATCCGTAGTTTCGACACCGTCGGGATACACCTTGGTCAAAAACCTTATTTCACGGTAAAAATTTTTGGCATTGCATATACGCTTATACAAAGCCGAGCCAAAAAATGCGTTTATCGCAGACATATCTACCGCAGCCGCCTGCTGTTCGGTTATAAACTGATACTCCACAAGTCGTTCAAGCTCTGCGTCGGCATCCTTCTGCGCTTTTTGCAAATCGCAAAACTGCATAAACATATGGGTTGCGACGCCCCTTTGCGCAGGGGTAAGCTGATTTTTGGATAAAAACGCAGGCTTTGTTGTAAAGCTGTATTCAGTCTGATTGCTTTGGTGCGCAAGTTCTGACACCGATATTTTTGCGGGTATCATAGTTTCTTTTGCAAAAGGATATTCAAACGCAAAATTTTGTTCAAGCTGCATAACGGCTGTATTAACATCATTTTCATCAGGCTTTGTCTGCATATTAATGTTCTTTGCTTCTGCCGAAGGGATTTCGGTATGTACACGGTATTCAACATTATCAATAATTTCCGCACCGCCAAAGGCAATATTTTCAAGCCTGTCAATTGCGTTTTCATTATCAGCCGCCAATGACTGCAATATCAAATCCATATAGCAAGCCGCGCGCTTTGCATCGGGCTTGCCGCTGTTATTGTTAACCGTAGTTTTTATCTCTTTTAATTTTTCGGAAATATCGTTATAGCCGCCGAAAATTGCCAATTTTTTCTTTGCCCTTGTCATAAACACATACATAAGGCGCAATTCTTCGGCAATATTATCGTCTCTGTTTTTAATATCAATTGCAGCCTTGGCAGGAGATAATATTTTTTGCGACAAAGTTTGTCCTACGGCATCACATGCAATACCCAGCGTACTTTTTACACTGAAGCCGTTTGCGCGCTTAACCTCAAAAGATCTTGTTGCACCCGCTATTATGCACACGGGAAATTCAAGCCCTTTTGAGCTGTGCATAGTAGTGATTTTAACCACATCAGCATTTTCAGGCGGTGACTGCTGTGAGTTTTGACTCTGCTCAACCTTATCGACAAATCCAGATATACTGCCATCATTATTCTTAATGTATTCTGCCGCCATACTTTGCAAGGCCGCAAGATTTTTAATACGCACAGCGCCGTCCGGCATAGCTCTTACAATATCCTCAAGCCCCGATGTATCAAACAGCGCAGCCATAAAATCAGACAGCTTGTTTACAAGGGAAAGTCGGCGGTACTCTTTAATGCTATCACACAACCGGGCGCAATCGCTCTCACCGTTTTGCGCAGCAAGAATTGCGCTTGCCCATATGCTCGGTGCGGGATAGCTGTGACGCAACACAGCAAGACGGTTTGCGTCAAAGCCATACAATGCCGACACCATTACCGCAAGCAGTCGGTCATCTCTTGTGGGATTATCAATTACAGACAGCAAGCAAAGCACAAGCTGCACTTCGCGCTTTTGCAAAAATTCTCCCCTATTACAATACGCAGGCACTCCGTATTTTTGTAAGGTGTCCGCATAAATACTCATACGCTTGTTGCTGCGCATAAGAATTGTAAAATCCGCATAGCCCATATTGCCATCATGCTGAGCAATTATACCTTTTATATAATCGGCAATCAACACCGCCTCATTTTCCGCAGCCTTGTCGGCATTAACACCTTTTATAAGGTGCATATTGATATACACTGCTTTGTCTTCATTTTTATCAAAAGGTTCAAGTTTTTGTTCTTTATATTCAATTTTGCTGGTTTGCGCAGTCATAAGGTCATTGAACACCTTGTTTATAAATACGCAAATATTTTTATGACTTCTGAAATTATCAAGGAGAGATATTTTAAAAAGCTTTCCCTCTTCCATCTTGTTTGTGAAATTTACAGGGTTTGTCCCGCGGAATTCGTAAATACTCTGCTTGGCATCACCAACAACAAAAAGCTTTTCGCCGTCGTTAGATAAAACCTGAACCAAGGCATCCTGTAAATTATTGGTATCCTGATACTCATCAACAATTATTTCATCAAAGCCGTCGGCAATCTCATAGCCCCTGTCTGTTGTTGTAATTCCCTGCTCAGTATTTTCGCAAAGCAATTGCAGTGCAAGCTGTTCGGTCTGCGCAAATGTAAGCGAATTTGCTTGTGTCATAAGCTCAAAAAAGCGTTTATCAAACCGCAGCACAATGTCTATAAGCATCCTTGAAATATCCGCCGTAAACTTATAACGTTCATCAACCGTCAATTCTGTGCTGTCATACCATTCAGATATTTTATTGAGCAAGCAGTTATATTCCTTTACAGCATTTGTGTTGGCTTTTGCTGCGGCGGAACGTTTTTGATCATAAAAAAACGTCTTTTTTATCTTAAGCTCTTCACACAACGCCCTGCTGTTATTGCCCGCACAAAGCGCATCTAAACGCTTTACTTCTTCAAGCAGGTTTTCAAGGTTCTCTTTATAATCTTTATTTTGGGAATCATCTATGTCCTCAGCATATAACGCGTCACGGACAATGTTTTTTATTCTTGCAAACTCTCTTCGTGCTTCGCAGAGCACCGTTTCATCCCAAACGGTACCCGCAAAGGTTTTGTGCCGGGCATAATAATTGTCCCAATTTTTAAGCCAGTCAACATAAAAAGGCATATTTATGGCGTAATTATATATTCTTTTAATATATTCTTTTAATCTGTCGTCCCCGTAATTATCACCCGTAGACTGCAGCAACACCCTAAACTCAGGTGTATCTTCATCATACAGCGGCTCCAAAGTTTCACTTAAAGCCTGATTTTGCAGACCTTCAACGCTGCTCGGGTCAACAATTGCAAAATCGGGCATTATGCCTAAAGCATCAAAATTTTCCCGCACAAGGTCAATACAAAAAGAGTCTACCGTGCATATTTTCGCCGAAGCAAGACGCTGCTTTTGCATGGCAATAAGCTTACTGCTTGGGTTTTCCGACTGTGCATGTGCCAGACTTTTTTCTATTCTCTCACGCATTTCAGCAGCCGCCGCATTTGTAAAGGTAACAATAAGCAGCCGGTCAATAGGCACGCCCTTGTTTAAAATTTTATTCATTACACGTTGCACTAAAACAGAGGTTTTGCCGCTTCCCGCAGAAGCGGTTACAAGCACGCCGCCGTCAGCTGTAATTGCCGCTTGTTGATTTTTTGTAAAATCTTCAAATTTCATTGCTGCCCAGCTCCTCTCCCAACGTTTGTATAACCTTACCTGCCGAAGCACTCACATTATTCTCGTGAGGAGCAGTTTCAATACCGCATACCGCTTTAAAATTGCAGTATTCGCAGGCATCCTCTCCCGCACAGTCAGTAGGCGATACCGCAATATCACCGCAAGCCAATCTGTGGGCTATTTCTTCCATAACCTTATCAATTTTTTTGAAAACAAGATTAAAATCTTCTTCCTTTATATACGTTCTGGCACTTGAATTTTTATCAAGTGCGCCGCTCGCCGTATATTTTAATTTGGGTACAAACTGCCCTGCATTTTCTCTTTCCATCTGTCTTACAAGCTCTTCGTTCTCACAAAGTAAGCCGTTCATTGTAAGACTGTTATCTTCATTTTTACTGCGTTGTGCGGTCATATACAAAATACCCGCAGGCGCATAATTACCGTATTTATCGCTTTTAAGCAGGGTATATAAATACAAAAGCATCTGCATATTTTGTCCAACAAGCACATCGCTTAATCTGAACTTTTTGCTGCCTGTTTTGTAATCAACAATTCTTAAATATCCGCCCCACGCATCTACCCTGTCAATCTTGCCGCGCGCAAGCAAAGTAATGCCGTCGCAAGAAAACTCAAGCGGTTTAATATCCCCGCATTTATCAATCACAAGCTCACATTTTATAGGCACAAAGCCGCTTTGAGCAAGCTCGTCCCGCAGGCGCAGAGCAACCTCTGTTATCTGCAGCTGTATAAGATAAAACAAATATCTCATACGTGCGTCCATTACATCGTTTAAGCCTTTTATTGATGCGATATACTCATCACAAATCGCCTTTATCTGCGCACTAATAAAACCGTCATCTGCCTGCCGCAACATATTGCCATGGCGTTCAACCAGCATTTGAAGCGCAAAATGCACCATTGTGCCCCTTTGAAGAACATTAAGGTTTGCCTTTTCAATAATCTTTGTTTTGAGTATGTATTTACAAAAATATGAAAATCTGCATTTACAGAAGGTTTCTGTCGCAGTGGGTGACATACTTATTGTTTTTGGCAATATCTCTTCTACGGTTTTGGGGCTTAAAGCGGTATCAACAGCCTTGTTTGCCCTTTTAAGCGCTTTCAGTCTTCCCGACCATTCTTTATCCTGCTCAAATATTTCGGTCAGAGCCGTTGACAGCACATTGCTGCCATCAACGCTTCCCGCCAGAACTGAGAAAGCTGCTTTTTTTGTTTCTATATCTTCAATATCAATGCTTTCTTTTGGCCATTTTTCTTTTTTACAGGACGGCAGCGTTTCACATATTGCCGTAAGCACATAAGAGCAGGGTGTTAAATCCTTGCCCGACGCAGCATGGTAAACCGCATATAAATATTCTGACGGAGCGCAAAGGCTTGTATAGCACAAAAAATTTTCATCTGCGGCAAACTGCTGCGCCATATTTGCAACCTTAACACCGTTTTGGGTTAATATATCTCTATCCTTTGCCGACAGCAGATTGCCCTGCGGCATACTCTGCGGCCACTCACCGCCGTTAAGGCCCAATGCAATTACCGCTTTGGGGCGGTGCGTACGTATGCGGTCTGCCGAGCCAAAAAGCACCTGGTCCAGTGTCTGAGGCACACTGCCCATATCGGTTCCTTGCGCCGCCAGCTTAAAGGCTGAAATAAATTCTTTTTTATCTGCATTCGCATCAAGACAGCGGACAATATGGTCAAGCACATCACAAAACACATCAAAGCTGCGCCTCGTTAAATCCGCTTCTTTAAATTTGCCGTCTTTTTCAAAACTTTGTGCTAAACCAGCAAGCTTTTTAGCGGTATCGCAGGCAGTTAATAATTTCCAAAGCGCCGTGGCTTCTGATACGGTATCCTGATGATTCATTGCTTTACGCAAATTTAATATTGGCTCAATGGCCACTTTACGCATAGCATTAAGCTCTTCTAACTCTTTTGCGGTATTTTCCTGCTCACAGTTATCGCTCTGACGCAAACCCTCGGGATCCATTGTCCACTCTTTTGTCCAATCCTTACCTTTTAAATCCCATATATAAGCATAATTTTCAAGACGGGCAACCTGCTCATATTCAACGGCGCATAAGCCTGTCTTTAAATATTTTAAAATTCCGTCGGTTGTCAGGGAAATTGTTGCATCAAGAGCGGCTTGTACAAACACAAACAAGGGCAAGCTTGAAGCAGATACCTTTATATCCACAAAACAGGCAACATTGTACTTTGACGCCGCTTTTACAATATAACGCTCATACACAGAAGCATCTCTTGCAATAATTGCAAAATCTTTATAGCGCATACCTTTTTGCCTTACCATTTTACGCACGGTATACATGGCATAATCAGCCTCATCCTCAGGCGTTGCGGCTGAGCATACGGTTACATTTTCGGCAATTGAGTCAAATACTTCTCCGGCTGCAAAAAGACCTTTTTCCAAAGCTTTAAGTTCTTCGCATTTATAATAGCTTTTATCAAGTACAACCGGCTTTATTATCTCAACATTTACCTGTCTTGCATATTTTTCTATTTTTTGTCTTGTATCAATTGCAGTGTCAAAGGTGCCGTCTTTTTGTGTGGTATCATCACAGCACAGCGTTATAATAACGTGACTTGCCTGCTCAATAATTCTGCTTATTATTTTAAACTGCTGCCCCGTAAAGCCTTTAAAGCCGTCAATATACACCTTTTTGTTTTCAAAATAACGGGTTGTAAGCAGCATATCATACAGCCTGTCAAGCGTGTCACGGGGGTCGATAAATTTTTGCGCCACTTCCATATTGTAGCTGTCCATTATAAGCGCCAGGTCTTCAAGCTTGGCTTTCAGTCTGCCGCTTATCTGCAAGGAAGCTTTATATAGCTGTTTGGAACTTACTGCGGCAGTTTTAAGCTCTGCCACAGTGGATGCGCATACTGCCGCAAAATTCTGGCTTTGTGCAAAACGGTCAAAGCATTTCAAAGCGCCCTTTTCCTTTTGAAGCGCTTTGCCCATTAAGACAATACTGTCGCTTTCGCTCATACGGGTTCCTGCAATGGTGCCGCATATTCTGCCCACCTCTTCAAAAAGGCGTGTAAAACTAAGCACCGCCGCCTTTGCCGAGCCGGTCTCCGAAAAACGTTCAAGCAGCATGCGCTCTGCCTCAAAGGAAAACTGCTCAGGCACCAATAAAACAGCTTTACAGTTTTCTTGCAGAGTATCCTCACCCAAAAGCTCCAATACCTTTTCTGTTTTTCCGCTACAAGCTCTGCCTAAAATAAATTGCAGCATTTTATCACCCTAAAACGAAAAAATCCTGTAGCCTTATTCGGCAACAGGATAATTATAACATATATTTATATATATCTAAAGTATTATTTTATTTAGCCATAAAAGAGATATTACACCGGGTATCCCAAAAGCTGCACTAGAGCCTACCGTCCACATATTAAGCGGAATAAAAACCCCTGTAAAAACGCTTGTTATATCAACCAAAGTGAGCGCCGCTATTCCCGAAAACGCGCCGCTTGCTATAGTTTTCAATGTTTTTTGCGTTTTAACTGCAATAACAAGCAACACAAAAAAATATACGGCAAAAGCAATTATTGCCAAGGCATAAAAAATATCCACGCACATAACATCCTTTCAAGGAATATTATGCGCGCGGACTATTATTTATTCTGTTTTATTTATTGTTTGCATTAAAAGCATTAACGGCATTTTCATAGTTTGCCTGCCATACATCAGAATCGCAAGGCTTATATTCTTTTATTTCGGTGCCGTCAACAACAAGTTTTTTGCCCTGGGCATAGTCTTTAATAAGACCGTTTGCTTTCATAAGAACCAAAACATTACCTGTAACGGTTGCTTCAACGGGGCCTGCCTTTATGGGAACACCGCAAGCAGCCGCAGTCATACTGCAAAGCAGCTGATCCTTTATTCCGCCGCCTATCATATGAATACAATCATATTTTTTGCCTGAAATTTTCTGCAAATGTTCAAATGTCAGCTTATATTTCATTGCAAGGCTCTGGTAAATGCAGCGCAGTATTTCACCCATATCCTTGGGAACATATTGCCCTGTCTGAGAGCAGTATTTCTGTACGCGTTTAGGCATATTACCGGGCAATGAGAACATCGGGTCATCGGGATTTACAAAGCACTTAAAGGGCTCGGCTGCCTTTGCGGCATTTTCCATATCGTCAAAGGAAACATTAAGTCCCTGACGCTTCCACTCCTGACGCGACTGCTGAATAAGCCAAAGGCCCATAATGTTTTTAAGGTAACGGATTTTTCCGTCATAAGCGCCCTCATTTGTAAAGCCTATCTCTGCAGACTGTTCATCAAGCACAGGCTTATCAAGCACAGTACCAAACAGTGACCAGGTGCCGCAGCTGATATAAATATAATCATCATTAAATGTGGGTGTTGCCGCAACAGCAGAAGCTGTATCGTGCGTTGCAACCGCAAATACAGGAACAGGGTTGCAATGCAGCTCTTCGCAAATTTCTGCAGATAACTCACCATAGCTTTCGGCGGGATTTATCATCTCGGGTAATATGCTCTCGGGAATTTTAAGCATTGAGAGCAGCTCGCTGTCGGGCTTGCGTGTCTTGGGATTAATAAAGCCTGATGTTGAAGCAATGGTATGCTCCATACGCTTTTTACCTGTAAGGAAATATGCAAAAAGGTCAGGCATAAACAGCATTTTATCTGTGCGTGCAAGCAACTCGGGCTCATATTTTGCAAGATAATAAAGCTGATATACAGTATTGAATGCCATTCTCTGCAAGCCGTTACGGGCATAAAGGTCTTTTTTAGAAATAATTTTATCAACCTCTGCAGGCATAGGCTCGTTACGCAGGTCGCGGTAGTTTACGGGGTTAGCAAGTAAATTACCCTTTTCGTCTATAAGACCAAAGTCAACACCCCAGGTATCAATACCTATGCAGTCAAAGCCGTATCCCGAATTAACAGCGGCGGTTATACCCTGCTTGATTTCATGAAAAAGTCTGAGAACGTCCCAATAAAGACAACCTCTTACCATTACGGGATCATTGGAAAATCTGTGGATTTCCTCCATAAAAATTTTGCCGTCTTTTACACCTGCTATCATCGCTCGTCCGCTTGACGCGCCAAAGTCAAAAGCAAGTACATTTCCGCTTTTCATAAATATTCTTTCCTTTCTTTTGTTAATTATTTTAAATGTATAATTTGCATAAATTGCGTAAAAAATACTTTTGAAAAAGTAAAGGAGTTGAAAAAATGTTTGATAAACTTTGCCTTATATTAACCATAATCGGCGCTTTCAACTGGGGACTTGTAGGTCTTTTTCAATTTGACCTTGTTTCCTGGATATTCGGCGGTTCAGACGCCATATTGAGCCGTATTGTTTACGTGGTAATCTTTTTGGCAGGCATATGGTGCATATCGCTTCTGTTCAAAAGAAGTGCACACGTGGTTCACGATTAATAAGGTATCCTGCTTTTTTAAAATTTCGGGTGGTTTTCCACCCGTTTTTTTATTTCTCTGTTTTTACGGTTAATTTAGGATTGTCTTCAATGTAAAAATAAATATCAGAAACAATATCGGTACGCAATATATCTGCACCGTTATCAGCAAGTCTCTTAACAGCCTCCTCTGACGGATGACCGTAAAAATTATAATCACCACAGGATATTGCCGCATAGCGCGGTGCTGCTGCTTTTAAAAAAGGGCTGCAGGAAGAAGTGCTACTGCCGTGATGACCAACCTTAAGCACATCACATTTTAGATTATTTTCATATTTGTTCATAATATACCGTTCGGTATATTCACCTGCGTCTGCCATGAGCAAAAAGCTTACATCCTTACATTCGGCTTTCAGCACAACGCTTGCATCATTAACCTCATCACCGTCAGAGCCTTCAAGCCCGCACGAAAGAACATCAAAATCAAACTTGCCTGTGCCGAAGGTCATATCTTCTTTAATAATTTCAGTATCTATACCGTTATCTCTTATAAGCTTTCTTATCTGTGAAAAGTAATAATCTGTCGAATCGTCTTCACCAAAAAGGGTAGTGTAATAAAAACAGCCTATATCAAACTGTGAAAGTATAGAATAAAGTCCGCCTGCATGGTCAGTATGGATGTGGGTAAGTACCAGACTGTCAATTTTCTCAACACCCGCACGCTTTAGCTTGGCGGCAAGCGCATTACCCGCATCATTTATATTGCCCGTATCAATCAAGGCAATTTTTCCGCCGCTTTGTACGAGTATAGCGTCCGCTTCACCCACATCAAGCACGGCAAGATAATCACCTGAAAGCTGAGCCCTTAAAATACCGTTAGTCTTTAAAGCAGCTTCAATCGGGCGGTAAAATACAGCAATAAGCAAAACGGCAATAATTATGGCAACAATAATAATCTTTCGTTTTATTGATGAACTCATAAACAAATTATTCTTCAGAAGCCTGTTTCTCCATAAGTTGTGACTTAGATATAAGCACCTTGCGAGGTTTTGAGCCCTCATAAGGACCAACTATTCCGCGTTGCTCCATCTGGTCAATAATACGCGCCGCTCTTGCATAGCCAAGCTTCAAGCGTCTTTGCAGCAATGATGTTGACGCCTGTCCTGCTTCAACAACCACATCAATGGCCTGGTCAAGCATTACATCTGCACCGTCCTCATCATCAGCCTCAAAGCCACCGCCGCCTTTTGCGCCTTTCTTTGCTTCTTCAACCGCCCGCTTTTCAATTTCATCCATAACAGCCTCATCATAATTATTGTCATGATGGCTCTTAACATATTCAACAACTGCGGTAATTTCTTTACTGCTTACAAAACAGCCCTGAACACGCGATGCTTTGGATGCACCTAAGGGGCTGTATAGCATATCACCCTTTCCAAGCAGTTTTTCTGCACCGCCCACATCAAGAATGGTACGGCTGTCAATCTGTGAAGATACAGCAAAAGCCACACGGGTGGGAATGTTGGCTTTTATAAGACCTGTAACAACGTCAACCGACGGACGCTGTGTTGCAATAATTAAGTGCATACCTGCGGCACGTGCTTTTTGAGCAATACGGCAAATTGATTCTTCAACCTCTTTTGCCGCAGTCATCATAAGGTCAGCAAGCTCGTCAATTATTATAACAATCTGTGACATTTTAGGCATATCATCGCTTAACTCTGCAAGCTCATTATAACCTTTGAGATCTCGCACATTATTATCGGCAAACAGCTTATATCTTCTTTCCATCTCAAGCACTGCCCAGGACAAAGCACCTGATGCTTTGCGCGGGTCAGTAACAACGGGTACAAGCAAATGGGGGATACCGTTGTAAATGCCAAGCTCAACAACCTTAGGGTCAATAAGTATAAGCTTAACATCATCAGGACTGGACTTATAAAGTATGCTGATAATTATTGAGTTTATGCAAACAGACTTACCTGAGTTTGTTGCGCCCGCAATAAGCCCGTGCGGCATATCTGCTATATCACAAACTACCGCATTACCGCCTATATCTCTGCCAAGTGCTGCTGTCAGCTTGCTTTTTGAGTTAACAAATGCGGGTGACTCAATAATCTCTCTTACAGTAACAAGTGCCGACTTTTTGTTGGGCACCTCAATGCCTACCGCCGCTTTATTGGGAATGGGCGCTTCAATACGCACACCCGCGGTAGCAAGATTAAGGGTAATATCGTCAACAAGATTCGTAATACGGTTAATTTTTACACCAGCACTGGGCTGAAGCTCATAACGTGTAACCACCGGACCGCGTGAAATATCAACAATACGTGTTTCAACACCAAAGCTTTTAAGTGTATCAACAAGCAGCTGTGCAGTCGCGTTCAGATCAGCCGCCAAAACCTGTCCCATCGCATTATCATTATCCTTAAGCAATGTTACAGGGGGATAACGGTATGCATCATCCTTATTTATATCAATACCGCTGGAGGAGGAAGAAATATCCTCAAACTCTTTAGGTATTTTTGCATCTTTTTGTTCTTCTTTAACTTCTTTTTTTTCAACTTCTGCGCCAATTTCAGCGGAGGTATCGTTGTATGTTTCAATAACCTTTTTGCCCTTTTCACGAACGTTTTCGACCACCTCCTGTGCTTGCGGCTCAGGCGACGGCTCAGGTACGTCAAAGGCATTGCGTTCTTTAGGCTTTTGCTCCGCCTTTGCTATCTCTTTTTCCTCAGCGTGTCTGTTATAAGCCTCCTCAGCGTGTTTTTCAAGCTCCTGCACAGGCTTTGCCACAGTCTTAAAGAAACCTATAAGGGTTGTTCCCGTAATAAGCATAAAGAAGACAAACAGCAAAAGTAATACGGTTATAATTGCACCTGTTTTACCAAAAATACTGAACAAAGAATGTCCTATAAGCGAGCCTATAAAGCCGCCGTTTACGGTACCGGCAAAAGCGGCAGTAAAAGCGGCTGAAAGATGCTCGAAGAACTTAACTTGCGTATCGGCTACAGTTGAAAAAATATCAACCGCGGCGCAAATAAGTGCCAAAAATACAGATGCCTCTATTATTTTGTTGCGTATCGAGCCCGAAAGCTTGTTAAGCGCAAACATTATTGCAACCCAGCCAAGCAAAAACGGCAATATGTAGGTGCAGAAGCCAAAAATGCCAAAAAGCACATTGTGCATCCACAGCCATACCTTCTGTCCTTTAATAAAAACTATGCAAAGCAAAAACACCGAAATTGCAAACAGCATAACCGATGTAATCTGTCTTTTGCTTTCAGTCATTTCCTTTTTTTGTTTTGTAATTGCCGTTGCTGTTGAGCTGCTGCTTTTACGCGGTCTTCCCCTTTTAGCTGCCATTACGCTAGTTACACTCCCACTAATTTTGTTGCTCTATCATTTCATATAAACACGCAATTGCGTCTTTTAATTCACCCAAATTATCAATCAGCCCCGTATCAACAGCGCTTGTACCGTCAATTATAGTGCCTACATCTGCCACAAGCTGTCCAACATTCATCATCAGCCTTGTAAATTCTTCGGCAGAAATTTTTGAATTTTTGGTTACAAAGCTTGTAATACGCTGCTGCATACGCTCAAGATAATTAAGCGCCTGCGGCACACCCATAACCACACCGTTAACGCGTACAGGGTGTATTGTCATAGTTGCCGACGGTACTATAAAAGACCTTTTTGCCGCCACCGCAAGCGGCACGCCTATAGAATGTCCGCCGCCCAGCACAATTGAAACAGTAGGCTTTTTCATACCTGCAATCAGCTCTGCAATGGCAAGGCCTGCCTCAACATCACCGCCCACCGTATTAAGAAGCACCAAAAGCCCGTCAATATTGGGGTCTTCTTCAATGCCTACAAGCTGGGGAATAACATGCTCATACTTGGTAGTTTTACTTTGGGGCGGCAATACTGTATGTCCCTCAATTTCACCAATTATGGTAAGGCAGTATATTTTATGCTTACCGTTTGTAACGCCTTGATTGCCAAGCTCCTTTATTTGCTCAAGCTGTTCGTTATCAAAAGTTTGATTATTGTCTTCCATTATTAACACCTTTCGTTTCTTTTAGTATTTGAAACAAAGGTGTTATACATACATAAATTTATTATACTATCAATATATAGAAAGTTCAAGTTTTAAGAATTATTTGTAACCAAAGCCACTTGATCAGAAAGCTCAGCCCATTTTTCATATAACGCGTCAATTTGCTGTCGGTTCTCTTCAAGGCTTGCAGAAAGGCGGATTATTTCCTCATAATCCGCAGCCGCCGCTTCCATATCCTTTTGAATCTGCTCTGACAGGCTTTCAGCCCGCTCAATCAACTCTTCGGTATGTGTAAGCTCACTTTTCAGCTTGCGCAAATTAGCCGCCTTTTGTTTTGCCTCGTGGTAGCTTTTGCCGCCCTGCCCCATTATCTTTTTAGGTTTTTGCTCTGTGGCTGCAGTTCTTTGCGCACGTGCGGTAATGTAGGCGTCATATCCGCCCTCGTATATAGCAATGCCGTCAGTCTTTAATTCTGCCACGCGTGAGGCAATTTTATTTATAAAATAACGGTCGTGCGATACAGCAAGTACAGTACCCTCATACTCGGACAGCACCCGCTCAAGTGCATTGCGTGAATTTATATCAAGATGATTTGTAGGTTCGTCCAAAAACAGCAAATTAGCACCCGAGCATAAAAGCCTGCACAGCATAAGGCGCGCTTTTTCGCCGCCGCTTAAATCACCTATAACCTTAAAAACATCGTCACCGACAAACAAAAATGCTGCAAGGCAGTTTCTTATATCCGTAAGCTCCATGCGCGGATAAGCATTCTGCATACACTCAAGCACAGTCTCGCTGTCGTTAAGTGTGGTGCCCAGCTGGTCAAAATACCCCACCTTAACACCTGCGCCAAAGGTAATTCTGCCGCGGCGGTCAAGCAGTTGCTTCAGCAGGGTGGTTTTGCCCACGCCGTTATCGCCTAAAATAAAAACCTTTTCTGCCTTTTCAAGCTTCATACTTACATTCTCATAAAGAGTTTTATCCTTAAAATTTGCAGTAAGTTTATCGGCGCTCAGCACATCGTTGCCCGAAAAAGCAATGGGCTTTACACAAAAACGTGCCTGCTTTTGCACAGCATCGGGTATTTCAAGGTCTTTAAGCAAGCGGTCAATCTGCTTTTGCTTGCTTTCTGCCATTCGGATATTACGCTCACGGTTAAACTGATGCTGCTGCTTTATTATACCCTCAATACGCTCAGCCTCTTTCATAGTATTTTCGTGCCTGCGGCCAACCGTCTTCCTCCGCAGCTCCTTTTGCTCGGCAAAGCGTGTATAATTGCCCGCAAAGCAATGCACCTTGCGGTTTTCAATTTCTATTGTTTTGTTTGTAACCTTATCTAAAAAATAACGGTCGTGTGATATTATTATTGCCGCACCGTTAAAGTCTTTTATATACTCTTCAAGCCATTCAATGCCGGCAATATCCAGATGGTTTGTGGGCTCGTCAAGCAATAACAAATCAGACTGCGCAAGCAACAACTTTGCAAACCCTATTTTTGCACGCTGTCCGCCGCTTTGGGTGGTAACACAAAGCTTTTGGTCAGCATCGCTAAAACCTAAACCCGATAAAGTAGACGCCGTACGGCTTTTATAAGTGAGTCCGCCCTTAGCAATAAACGCTTCCCTTAGTTGCTGTTGCTTTTCAATAAGCTGTGCGTTTGTTTGGGTTTCAAGCTTCTTGTTAATGCAGTCAAGCTCACGCTCGGTCTGCATCAAATCGTCAAAAACCGAAAGAGTTTCTTCGTAAACCGTTTTTTGTGAATCGCGGCAGGCAAACTGGCTTAAAATACCCACCCTGGTTCCAAAGGGCAGATTTATATTTCCGCCTTCAACCGCAAGATTGCCGGTTATAAGATTAAAAAGGGTTGTCTTGCCCGTACCGTTAGCGCCTATTAAACCTGCTTTTTCATTCTTTTCAATTGAAAAAGATGCCTTTTCGAACAGCACGCGTCCGCCGAAGCCCATAGTAAGCTCACTGACGCTTAATACTGACATTTTAACCCCTCCTCTTTAACTTAATAATATTATCATAAATAATATAGCGTTTTCAACTTGTTTTTTGCTGATATTCTGTTATAATGGTTAGGGTAATAAATTTTAAAAGAAAATTTATCTATATCAATTAAAGTGATTGTAAATATTAATGCCGAAAACCGTTCGGCATTGGTTTTGGAGTGTGTTATATGGATAACAAAAAGTTTTATATCACTACTGCAATAGCATACACATCGCGAAAACCGCACATAGGTAACACCTATGACATTGTGCTTGCCGATATGATTGCCCGCTACAAGCGTATGAAGGGTTTTGATGTGCTGTTTCAGACAGGCTCTGATGAGCACGGTCAGAAAATAGAAGAATGTGCTAAAGACGCAGGAGTAACGCCTAAAGAGTATGTTGACGGTATTTCCGAGCAGATAAAAGCTGTTTGGGACAGTATGAACGTGACATATGACAAGTTTATACGCACCACCGATGATTATCACGAGGATGCCGTTAAAGCAATATTTAAAAAGCTTTATGAGCAGGGCGATATCTACAAAGGCAAATACAAAGGCAAATACTGTGTTCCTTGTGAGTCATTTTTTACCCAATCACAGCTTGTTGACGGCAAATGCCCCGACTGCGGACGTGAGGTAAAAGATGCCAGTGAAGAGGCTTATTTTTTAAAACTATCAAAGTACCAGGATCAGTTGCTTGAATACTATAACAACACTCCTGATTTGTTTATGCCGGCTTCCCGCAAGGCTGAAATGGTAAACAACTTTATAAGACCCGGTCTTGCAGATTTGTGCGTTTCCCGCTCCTCTTTCAAGTGGGGTATTCCGGTTGATTTTGATGACAAGCACGTAATTTATGTTTGGATTGACGCTCTTTCAAACTATATTACAGGTCTTGGATACCATCCAGACGGAAGCGGTGAAAAATACAGCAAATACTGGCCTGCAGACCTTCACGTTATAGGCAAGGATATTGTGCGTTTCCACACAATTTATTGGCCGATTATACTGCTTGCTTTAGGTGAACCCTTACCAAAGCAAGTGCTTGCACACCCCTGGCTTTTGTTTGCTGAGGATAAAATGAGCAAATCCAAAGGCAACGTTATTTACGCTGATGAGCTTGCAAACCGCTTCGGCACAGATGCTGTACGTTATTATTTGCTTTGTGAGATGCCCTTTGCGCAGGACGGCAGCATCACCTATGAAAGTTTTATAAACCGTTTTAACTCTGACCTTGCAAACACTTTAGGCAACCTCGTAAACCGCAGCATTGCAATGGCAAACAAGTATTTTGACGGCAAGGTTAAAAGGGGTGAGAACGATGCTCTCGGCAGCGAGCTTGTTGCCGCCGCAGGCGATACCGTTCAAAAGTATTTTGAGCTTATGGATAAATACCACAACGCTGACGCTGTTGATACAGTAATGGCTTTTGCAAAGCGATGCAATAAGTATATTGACGAAACTGCGCCCTGGACACTGGCTAAGGATGAGGTCAACCGCGCACAGCTTGAAGCAGTGCTTTATAATCTGCTTGAAGGCATACGCGTGCTCTCGGTAATGCTGTCCCCCATTATTCCTGAATCTGCCCAAAAAATTCAAGCTCAGCTTCGCATCGATAACTCAAGCTTTGATTTCGGCACTGTTGATACTTATTCGGTAGGTACTGCCGAGCCCTTGTTTGCCCGTATTGACCTTGAAAAAACTTTGGCAGAGCTTGCAGCCGAGCAGGAAGAAAAAACAAAAACCAACCCCGTTGCAGAAGAAATGGTAGGCATTTCCCAAATAGGCATTGACGATTTTGTTAAAACCGACCTGCGCGCCGCAAAAATCACCGCTTGTGAAGGTGTTAAAGGCGCTAAAAAGCTGTTAAAATTAACACTTGACGACGGCACAGGCAATCCCCGCACAGTAGCATCGGGTATTGCAAAGTACTACACACCTGAACAGCTCATAGGCAAAACTGTTGTTTTGGTAGCGAACCTTAAACCCGCCAAGCTTTGCGGCGTTGAAAGCTGCGGTATGATTTTAGCCGCTACCGACGGTGACGATGTTAAGGTTATATTCGTTGACGGCGTAACCCCCGGCAGCAAAATAAGCTAATGCTGACAGCAATTGAAAATTTAACACCGCAGGGTGAAATATTTGATACACACGCCCATTATAACGATATAGCCTTTGCGCAGGACAGCGCAACTTTATTCGATCAGTTAAAGCTGTTTAATGTAATCGGCGGTATAACCTGCGGTTGCGATATTAAAAGCACCCGCGATAGTATTACACTCGTAAAGCGGACAAAAAACTGGTATGCTGCCGCAGGCTTTCATCCCGAAAATTTACCGCAAAGCCTTGAGAATATTGATGGAATTATACCATTTTTATCAGAAGAAAAGGTTGTTGCCGTAGGTGAAATAGGTCTTGATTATTATTGGAATTTATTTCCGAAAGAGCATCAAATAAACTGTTTTGTACGTCAGATTGAAATTGCAAAAGAGCATAATCTGCCCGCAATAGTCCACGACCGCGAATCCCACGGCGATGTGCTGAGCATTTTAAAAGAGCACAAACCGCGCGGCGTTGTACACTGCTTTTCAGGCAGTGCCCAGACCGCTTCCGAAATAATAAAGCTTGGTATGTACATCGGCATCGGCGGTGTTGTAACTTTTAAAAACGCCCGCAAAACCACAGAGGTTGTTGAAGCAATTCCGCTTGAACGTATTTTGCTTGAAACCGATGCGCCATATTTGGCGCCCGAACCCTACCGCGGGAAACAAAATCATTCAGGAATGATTATTTTTGTTGCGCAAAAAATTGCGCAGATAAAAGGAACGGATACTGCTGCCGTTTTAAAAATTTGCAATCAGAATGCTTTTGATTTGTTTGATTTTTGAAAGAATAATCCCAATATGTTTCGCAAATAATATTTGTGAAAGAGGGGTGAATTCTTTTATGAATAACAATAATAACAACGGTAAAAACAAGCAGAACAATAAGCCCACAGATAAAAAGCCCGTTGATAAAAACAATCAGCCCGAGGCTGACAATAATCCTACTTCACGCCAATAATTTAATCTTTTATACTTTATAACCTGTCGAAAACATTTTTATTGCTTTCGGCAGGTTATTTTTAGTATTGAAAATAATTATGTTTTGCAGTATTATACAATAATAATAATAAATTTTTATGAAAGAAGTATGCTTGTGAACATTATTATTGTAGGATGCGGTAAAATAGGCAGAGCAATTTTAGCTAATCTGTTGGGTGAAGGACATAATGTTACAGCAGTTGATAAAAAGCAATCGGTTTTAGAAGACGTAACAAATATGTTTGACGTTATGACTCTTTGCGGCAACGGCGCCGACAGCGATGTTTTAGGCGAAGCAAACGCCGCAAAATGCGACCTTTTCATTGCCTGTACCGATTCTGACGAGAACAATATGCTCTCCTGTTTCCTTGCGCAGAAAATGGGCGCAAAAAACAGCATATCAAGAATCCGCAACCCCGAATACAACGATAAAAGTCTTTCATTTATAAAAAACAAGCTGGGTATTTCTGTTACTATTAATCCCGAACTTCTTGTGGCAAAAGAGGTGCTTAATCTTTTAAAGCTTCCCTCTGCCGTAAAAATCGAAACCTTTTCAAGAAACTTTGAGCTTGTTGAGATAAAGCTTTCACAAAATTCTGTATTAGACGGTTTAAGTCTTAGAGAACTGCGTGATAAATATAAAGCAAAATATCTTATCTGCACCGTACAAAGAGATGATAACATATATATCCCCGACGGTAACTTTGTGCTCAAAAGCGGTGATGTTATAGGTATTTGTGCCGTTCCGAGCGAAATCCAGAAATTCTTTAAAATGTTAGGCATACTAAAAAAACAAGCCAAAAGCGTTATGATACTGGGTGGCGGCAGACCGACCTATTATCTCACAAAAATGCTTAATGAAATCGGCATTTCGGTAAAAATTGTTGATAAGGACATTGCCATCTGCGAGCAATTAAGCCGCCTTTTGCCCAACAATGTTGTTATAAATGGTGACGGCGCACAGCAGGATATTCTTGTTGAAGAGGGTCTTAACGAGGTTGATGCCTTTGTTTCTCTTACCGGTATGGATGAGGAAAATATTCTTATTTCACTTTTTGCCGCCTTGCAAAAGGTGCCCAGTGTAATTACCAAAATAAACAGTGATGAGTTAACCTCTCTTTCGGAAAAAATCGGTGTTCAGACAATTGTTTCTCCCGTAACGGCATCCTCAAATAAAGTTGTACAATACGCAAGAGCCCTGCAAAATTCAATGGGCAGCAACAATATAGAAACCCTTTACAAATTAATGGATGGCAAAGCCGAAGCGTTGGAGTTTAATGTTTCGTCCGACTCTGCAGTTACAAACATTGCATTAAAAGACCTTAACACTAAAACAAACATCCTTATTGCAGGTATCATAAGAGGCCGTAAAATTATTATCCCCTCAGGCGATGACTGTATTTTAAAAGGCGACCGCGTGGTAGTACTTGCAGCAGGTCAGCGCTTGCATGACCTTACTGATATATTGAGGTGACCGCGTATGAATCGTAAAATGGTTTTTCGTATTGTTGGTCTTAATATACTGTTTGAAGCCGCATTGATGCTTTTACCCTTGTTAGTATCAATTATTTACCAAGAGTTATGTTCAGTACATTTTTTAATTACAATTGCTATTGCGTTTGTTTTAGGCGCTATTTTGTTTTTTGGTATAAAGCCCAACAAAAAGCCGATTTTTGCCAAAGAAGGCTTAGTTATAGTAGCCCTTTCCTGGATATTTCTTTCCGCAATAGGCGCTCTACCCTTTTATTTGAGTAAAGAGATACCGTCTTATGTTGATGCTTTTTTTGAAACCGTAAGCGGCTTTACCACCACAGGTGCATCTATACTTAACAATGTTGAAAATATGAGCCGCGGACTGCTGTTTTGGCGTTCCTTTACCCACTGGATAGGCGGTATGGGTGTGCTTGTATTTATTATGGCAATTATCCCCTCAATGTGCGACCGTTCAATCCACATTATGCGCGCAGAGGTGCCGGGGCCTATAGTAGGTAAGCTTGTTCCCAAAGTTAAAGACACCGCAAAAATACTGTATTTAATTTATATTTCTTTAACCGTTTTACAGATTATTCTGTTATTGTTTGGCGGTATGTCATTGTTTGACAGTGTTGTTTACACTTTTGGTACAGCAGGTACAGGCGGTTTCGGTATAAGAGCAGACAGCGTTGCTTCCTACAACACCTACTGCCAGATTGTAATAACCGTGTTTATGCTTATTTTCGGTACAAACTTCAATCTTTATTATTTGATTCTTATAAAGAATTTTAAAACCGCTTTAAAAAGCGGTGAGCTTTGGTGTTATCTTTCCATTTTTGCCGCAAGTTCAGCATTGATTGCTGTAAACGTTTCTTCAATGTACAGCACCGCAGGCGAAACGATAAAACATTCTGCATTCCAAGTGGCATCCATTATGACCACCACAGGTTATGTCACAACCGATTTTGATTTGTGGCCTGTTTTCTCAAAAACTGTTATATTTATACTTATGTTTATCGGTGCAATGGCAAGCTCAACAGGCGGCGGCCTTAAAGTATCAAGAATAATGATATTATTCAAAGCAATTCGCAGAGAATTAAAGCGTGTTCTTCATCCGCGCTCGGTTTCCACCGTGCAGTTTGAAGGCAAGCTTCTGGATAACGCCACAATAAGCGGTACACTCAATTATTTTGCATTATATATAGCGGCATTTATTTTTATACTGCTTATAATCTGTATCAACGGATTTGACTTTGAAACAAACCTTTCTTCCGTTGCATCCTGTATAAACAACGTAGGCCCCGCCTTCTCGCTTGCAGGTCCCACAAGCAGTTATGCCGCATTTTCGCCTTTAAGCAAAATAGCCCTTTCCTTTGCTATGCTGCTCGGCAGGTTAGAGCTTTATCCTATGCTCTTTATTTTAGTACCGTCAACCTGGTCAAGGAAAAAATAAAAAAAGGCAAAAGAGCAGGGTCTTAAGAAAAAAAGACCTAAGTTCGTTTTTTGAACTTAGGTCTTTTTTGCCTTTTAAAACTGCCGAAGGCAATAATGCTATGCAAAGCATAATAAAACTGCGAAGCAATATAACTCGCCGCAAGGCAAATAAAACTAAAGAGTGTCCTCAGTGCACTCTTCTAATCCTTCTCTTTAAAATTTTCTGTGATTGGGGTAACAAGAGTAATCGAACCTGCCTAAAAAATACGGAATTATTATATAATTATACCTGTCAAAAGTGCGGCTGCGGCGGCGGCAAGTGCCACAACTATAAGCGGCTGTTTACAGTAAGCCAGCACCAGCGCCACAAGGGTACCTGCCGTTGCTGTTGTGATATTTCCCGTTGAATAAAAAATTGCGGGGATTGTCATTGCGCTCAATACCGCATAGGGCATATAATAAAGCAAACTGCGTATAAAGCGAGAAGATATCTGCTTGCGAAAAAGCGTAAAGGGTATCATACGGACAAGGTAGGTAACACCCGCCATAACTATAATATAAATAGCTAAACTCATACTGCTTCCTCCTCTTCTACGGGGAAGAAAATTGCTCCCAAAATTGCGGCAACAAGTGCACTGACTATTATCGCAAATCCGCTTGAAACAAAGTTTATCACATACTCGAATAAAATGCTGCAGGCAGCCGCAATTAACACAACCGCAAGCACGCGCTTATTCTTGCGGGAAGCGGGCAGAAATATTGCAATAAACATACCGTAAAGTACAATACCCATTGCGTCTGCAATAATTTTTGGCAACAGCTGCCCTGCAACAGCGCCTATCAGCGTGCCGCCAGTCCAGCCTAAAACAGGCAGGGTTATAAGCCCTGCCATATATGCGTCTGAAATTTTGCCGCTTTGGGATATTGCGACAGCATAAACCTCATCGGTGATGCCAAAGGAAAGCAACAGACGTTTGGGCGTGGTAAAGCTTGAGTCAAGCTTTTGTGTAAGCGAAAAGCCCATAAGCGCATAACGAAGATTAATAACAAACTGGGTAAGCGCCATTTCAATCAATGTGCCTTGGGCAGCTATTATTTCAATGCCTGCCGCCTGTCCTGCAGAGGTTAAGTTTGTCAAAGAGATAAGCACCGCACCAAGTGACGATATATCAAGCCCAACCGCAAGTATACCAAAGCCAAAGGATACCGACAGATATCCCAAAGCAATGGGCACACCGTGCATAAGGCCTTTTTTGTATGCACCGCACATATAAAGCTCATCTCCTTTTATTAATCAGACAACTGCCAATACACATCTAAAATTTCAAATACGGTAAATTCTTTTTTGGATTATATAACACAATATTTAAATTTGTCAATAAAAAGCCTTTGGTGCTCTTGCACATTATTCTTTAAGGCGGTATAATTAATTTTACGAAAAAGCGGACAGGAGTTTTTTATAATATGTCAAAAATACTTGAAATTATTGATGATTTTAAGCGCGGATGTAATTGCGGCAGACGGCACGAAACCGATATTAAGGATGTGCGCATTGAATCTGGTGCGGTACATTCTGTAGGAGAGGTTTTAAAAGAAAATGATTTTTGCAGCACCCTGTTGCTAGTAGCCGACAAAAACACTTTAAAAGCCGCAGACGGTATTGTAAAAAGCCTTGGCAGCTTTGACATTGAATACAAAATATATGACAATTTGCGCATTGCCACCATGGACGAGGTAAAAGCGGTGGAAACCTTAATTGCAGACCGTGACATTTCGGTTTTATCGGTAGGAACGGGTTCTGTAAACGACACCTGCAGGCTTGCAGCGGCAAGACAAGGCAAAAAACTCTGCATTTTTGCAACCGCACCGTCAATGGATGGCTTTGCTTCTTATTGCGCCCCCATTGTTGATAACGGTTTTAAGATTACATATCCTGCAAAAAGCCCCGAGGTCATTATAGGCGATACCAAAATTTTAGCAGCCGCCCCTAACGAACTTAAATCGGCAGGCTTTGGCGATATGATTGCAAAATATGTAGGTCTTGTAGACTGGCAGGTTTCCGCTTTGCTGACGGGCGAATATTATTGCGAAAAAATTGCCGCGCTTACAAGAAGCGCTGTTGATGAGCTTATGGAAATGGCAGACAAGGTTTGCGTAAATGACGAGCACACCGCAGGCAAAATTTTTGAAGCTCTGCTTAAAACAGGTATTGGGATGGGCTTTTCACAAAACTCACGCCCGGCCAGTGGCAGTGAGCATATTATTGCACACCTTATTGAATGTGTTGAGCTTCGTGACAACATTATCCCCAATTTTCACGGTGATGATATAGGTGTTTGCTCTTTGGCAATGCTTAAATACTATAACGATTTAGCGGATAATGAACACATTGACACCCGAAACGAAGTTGTAGATTGGGATGATGTTTATAATTTTTATGCCGAAATGGCCGAAGATGTTAAACAGCTTAACACCCCCACCAATATCATTGACGAAGTAAATAAAGATGTGCTTAAAACAAACTGGAGCAAAATAAGGGATATTATACACAGTGTGCCAAGCTATGAAGAATGTAAAACAGCAATGATAAAAGCAGGCTGTAAAATAACGGTGGATGATATTAAAAAAAGTCAAACACTGTTTGACAGCTGCATCAAATACTCACCTTATATGAGAAGAAGGCTTACTCTGCTCCGTCTTAAAGATATGATAATTGTATAAATACACAGCTGCCTTTTGAGGTACCCTCCGTTTGGGTACCTCAGTTATATTCGCTCCAAGGCAAGTTATTTTGCCTTCAGCAGTTTTATTGTGCTTTGCACAGTTTTGGAAGCAAATAAACCTTTTGCCGTACTGCAAAAATATCACTGTGAGACCTATCTCACAATATTACTACAAAGGTTTCTTTATGTTTTTTGAGAGAGGTATTGCTAAAGTACATACCTCACTATGACACTTTCAAAAGCGAAAATGTCATTTTATTTATATATAGACAAAGGGAGACTGCCCCTTTAGGAAATGTCTCCTTTCCGGCGGCTTTTTGTACTGTTTTTATTTTGCAATATTTATTATTAGGCAGTTAAAATTAAAACCTAGCAGAACGGGATGTTTTTTGGCACTTTTTTAGATAAAGCAGTACTACTAAATGCAAAGAAAATTTTACTTTTTCTGCCTTCCTTGACAATATTTATTCTAAATGTTAATATTTATAATATAAGTTAGCTTTAAAGGGTGCTTTTTGTAAAAAATAAACAAATGAAATTTATTGTTTCGGAAGTTTTGATTATTCTTCTTGTTTTCCTTATCGAAGTAAATGTTTTTATGCGTGATACCGTAGCACAGTTTTCTGTCAATCCTGTTTCTGTTTTTAACAACAGTTACAGCACTTATGAAGCTTCAGGCTATGATATAAACGGTGTTACATATATGCCAAATACTGATGATCCACATATTATTTTTACTGATATAAAACAAAATGTCCGTACCGTTCATATTATTCTTGAGCGAAGATGTTATTCAAGGACGCCTTACCGTGTATATTATTCCGACAACTCAACGTTTGATAAACAAATGTCTGTATCGGGCACCATACCTTTTGCCGCTAAGGAACTTTTAATTACCGTTCCAGATGGTCAATACCACAATTTAAGAATTGATATTGACGGCAAGTTTCACTTGTACAATATTCAGGTGAGCTCGGGGCCTGCTGAAATGAAAAGTGTGATAAACTCAGGGCCGAGTGTTGCACGCATTTTTATTATGCTGCTGTTCATAACCACGATGATACTTTGCATTCGGCGATGGCATAAGTGCAAAAACTCAAAGCACAGATTATCCACAACCGAGCTGTTGTTTTGCCTAGGATGTTTTATATTCTACTCTTTATGGGCTGTAAGCAAAAGTTATAATTACGCCTCGGATGAATCCCTGTTTTATAATGTCACCAGTTATCTGTATAATAACAGCCGTCTGCCTGTTGCTACTGATGTACTGTCTGACTACGGTTTTTCTTTTTCACATCTGCCAACCGTCCTATTCAGTCATTTGGGCAACATTGCAATGAAGCTTGCATCGGCCTTTACCAAGGACAGCCGAATGCTGTTGCTTGCCGCAAGGGGAGTAAGCGTTCTTTGTTCTACGGGTGCCGTAACTATGTAATTAAGCTTTCAAAAATAATATTTAAATCGCCTACAAGATGGATATTTATTACTGCCTTTGCTTTTATGCCGCAGTTTGTTTTCTTTGCAAGCTATGTAAACAATATATCGGTTATGATGCTTGGTGTTGCTATGACAGTATATGCCTGGGCGCTTGGGATTAACGATGGCCGGAACTATAAAAACTGTTTTCTTCTTTCTGTCGGTATTTCGGTTTGCGCACTTTCTTCCTATTACAGTTACGGATGGATACTTGTAAGCATATTCTTTGTTATTCTCTCATATTTGTACCAGAATAAAAAAGACTATAAAGGTCTTTTAAAGCTTTTTACATTCACTTTTTTAATGATTCTTATTTTCACCGGTTACAGTTTTATAAGACATATAGTTGTATATAAAGATATTCTCGGACTTAAAACAGCAGCTTATTACAACAGTATGTATGCGCTTGAAGAACTTTTACCGCAGAACAATCCGTCATTATCAGGCCAAGGCTTATCGTTGAAATATATGCTGTTTGATCTTAAGTGGATTGAAAAAACATTCAACAGCTCTGTTGCCGTGTTCGGTCAAAATGATGTTTACTGCTCACAAATAGTATACACTCTGGCAAAAGTATTTATTGCGGTAGGCATTATAGGCTTTATAGTTAAAATTATACAGGCAATAATCAGACGTCAGAAGCCCGAAAAAATGAAAATGCTGTTTTCATTATGCCTTGTACTTTGCACAGTAATAACCGTTATATTGAGCATTTGCAGAAGCTATTACGCAAGGAAGCTCTTGCTATTCCGCATTCCTGCCCTTAATGTTGCTTGGTGGTTTGGGATATTCACACATTGTAAAATTGTTTAAAAGAATTGAACATCGCTATATCTCAACCACGTGCATCTGCACTTTGTTCATTTCTGCCTCAGTATTTGTGTTCTATGCCGTATATCTGCATTAAAAACATAAAGCGTCTGTTTGCGGACGCTTTATTATTTAAAAGGAGAGATTTGATTGCGCTTTACTTATTGTCCCGACTGCGGGCAAAAGCTTATATTAAAGGGTATTGGAGATGAGGGTGCAACCCCCTACTGCACCGCTTGCAAAAAAGCCTGGTTTGATGTTTTTTCAACCTGTGTTATAATCTTGGTCGCCAACCCTAAAAACGAGGTTCTTTTGCTTAATCAGGAGTACATTTCAACACAGTACCGCAACTTAGTGTCAGGTTATATGAAGCCCTGCGAGTCTGCCGAGCGGGCAGCACAGCGTGAGGTCTTGGAAGAGGTTGGCGTAACCCTTGACACAATAGAACTTGTTGGCACATACTGGTTTGCAAAAAAGGGTTTGTTAATGATAGGCTTTATTGGTAAAGCCGCAAATACTGAGCTTGCACTTTCCAAAGAGGTTGATGCTGCCGAGTGGGTAAGTGCTCAAAACGCTTTATCTTTAGTGCATCCAAAAGGCAGCGGAAGCGTATCACGCATTTTGGTAGAAGAATATATAAACAGATTAAAAAAGCAGGATTTCTAATCCTGCTTTTTTTAAGCCTTTTTTATTTCTTAGGAGTTTTCTAACATTTGAGTCAAAGCATAAGACATTGCCAAACCCAAATATATAACAATTACACCCGGCAAACCATTCGAAAAACAAATCCAAAAAAGCAGAGCAACTAAACCCTGTAATAAAAACGCATATGCTATGGTTTTTACTTGTTTTGATGTGTTTTTAACCATTATTTTTTTTGCTCCTGATTAAAAACAATTTTTGTAAACTATTTATTTAATTTTAATGTTTTTAAATATTCTTTTTGAGAAGATGTTATCCGCAAGCTTTCCCGCGCTTTTTGTATGGTTTTATTGTGCACCCATTTTGGCAGAACGGCTTTTTCTATAAAGACTATGGTACTGTCCCACTGCTTTGAAAGAGCGGTTGCAAAATACCAGGCAATCATCATATTTATGTAATACTCATCGCTTTCTATAGAAGCTGCGCTGGTGAGATGTTTTTTATCAAAATCCCCGTCTAAAAAGTAAGTCATAAGCATTAAAACGCCAAAGCGGACGGTATATGTACGATGCGAAGCAAGCCAGCCCTCAATATTCTCATAAAGCAGGGCTTTGTTTTTGACAAAGGCTTTAGAGCGCAGGCCGTCACAGGTTGCCCAATTATCAATATAAGGTAAAAATCGATCAATCTCCTTCAACGCAGTATTAAAAACGTCAATCTCACTTATTACAAAGCTGTGCAGATTGTTTTCCTCATAATATTTATGCGGCAGGTCACTCAAAAACAGATTAATGTCGGGATTGCTTTTCAGTTGCTTTGCAAGCCGCTTTAAATCAGGGGTGCGTACGCCTATAACAGTACTTTTATCTACCGTTGGCAGCAGCTTTGCAGAAAATTCCCTATATTCAATATCCTGTAGCTCAAACAGTTTTTCTCTAATTTGTTGTATCATTCTTTCGCAGTCTCCAGTAAAAAGCTTACGGGACGAAAGCCGTCGTTGCAAGATATCATTGCAGATTTCTCGTTTTTCATCCAGCCGTCATAAAAGTTGCCGCCGCCAAGGGCAAGCTCACGCACAAAACTTTGCATGCTTTCCCAGGCGCTGTCGCAAAGGTTTTGCGGTTTCTCTCCGTTAATGCTTGTAAAGGTCTGCCCCACCTCAACATCGCAGGAGTGTTCTATAGGGTTTTCATATTTTTCAATTAAATCGTTATGGCATACTTTGCGCATTACAGTTATTTTTACGGTTTTCATTTTATTTCCCAACATTAGTAACAAGTTCATCAATACTTTTGCGTTTTTTGGTGCGGAGCTTATCATCATCTTTAGCATAGCCTAAAGCTATGATAAGGCGTACCTTGCTCTTTATATTGCAAATTTCTTTTGCCTTATCCTCATCAAACCAGCCAATTATACAAGTACCAAGACCTTGAGCAGCAGCTTCTGCAGTAATATAAGCACAAGCAATACCTATATCAATTGAGCGAAAATCGTTATCCATAACTTTTGCCGCCATACCTGCCGTCTTAACATAAGGCTCTTCGGACAAAATAATCATAACATTTGCATCGCTTGCAAACCTGTTCATTCCCATTCTTTGTCCTGTTTTTGCAATTTTCTTTGCAATCTCGCTCTTGCATACGGTTATATGATAGGGCTGACCGTTACAGGCAGAAGGCGAAAGCCTCGCGGCTTCAAGTATTGCATCGATTTTTTCCTGCTCTACCTCTTTAGCTGCATCATAGCTGCGACAAGACTGTCTGTTCCTGGCTATTTCCATAAAGTTCATAATGTTACCCTCCTATTGCTGCGTAACAACCGCAAAAAATACTATATCCTCGTTTGTATCGTTTATAAAGGTATGAGAATGTCCCTTTTTACAGTAATGTATATCACCGGTTTTCAGGCGCTCCTCTTTCCCATCAAGTATCATTTTGCCGCTGCCCGACAAAACATATATAATCTCACTTGAGGTTTCGTGGCAATGCAGACCAATTGAGGCACCGGGCGCTAATTTGCCTTTTAATATTTTATTTAACTCGTCTGTAAACATATCGGCCTCAAAAGTGCCCTCTCCGCCGTTAAATTTAGGTAAAAGCCTTTTTTCAAAATTAATCATTTCGTACTCTCCTATAAAACCTTTTATAGTATTTTAACATATAAACATTATTGTACGCAACAAAAAAGACAGAGAAATGATATGCACCCCAAAAGTTAGACACTTTTGGGGTGCATATCAACGCTGCCAAATTCAAAAAGCTTGCACAACATCTTGAAAGGTTTGTTATAGAACTTAATAATTAATATAGGCTATATATTCTAAAAAGCAAACTCTGTACAAAGTTTGCTTTTTGCGATATGCGGGCTTTGCCCGTGCGATATATTTAGTTTATAAATGCAATATATCTCGCTTAGCGGTCAATACGATATGTAAATTCCATTTGGAATTTACACTTTTGTTAGCTCTTTAACGGTGGGTTCAATACTTTCCCATATCAAATCGGCAATGCATTGCATACCGTAATCGTTGGGATGATTATATTCACCGTGAGTTTCCTCAGCCGTTCTTATATCGCCCATAAATATAAAGGGCTCTGCGTATTTATCGGCAACTGCTTTACGGTTTGCGCCGACCTTATCGCGCAGCCAAAACTGTTCAATATGGAAGAACTTTGCTTTCTTATCATAGTCAAGATAATTGCATATATCCTCATAAGCCTGCTCAAAGCCGTTGTCACCGTCCGCCGAGTCGTAGGTTCTGGGCACATTGGTGCCAAAAAGCATTACAACGATATCGGGATGGTAATCCAAGACTTTAGCATACTGATTTTTATAATCAAAGCCGCGAAAATCACACTCAAAGCTTGCAACCTGCAGTATTGCAAAAGAAAGATCACTGTCATACTGTGCTGCTTTTTGTGCTACCAGATGCACATAGTCTTTTTCGGGACAGGAGGCTGCCATACCGCAATCTCTTGTCCAGCCTATTGAGGGTTTGGGACCGTGCTTCGATGTAGAGTTGCCTACAAAAAGAATTTTAAGGCCGTTTCCGCCGTATTTAAAAAACCAGTTATTATTCTGATTTGTTGCGGGTACAATGTTTTTCTGCAAATCTTTCATAATATGTACACCTCAACTATTTAAATATAATACTCCCGCCCTGCCGTAATGGGCCTGATTGATAACCTGTTTTTGTGTACAGGTGGGTGCCGTCCCAGCGGTTTTGCGCTCCCTTCGTCCGCCTAATGCGGGAGGTCTGCCGGACCCGCCGCCGGAGAGCCGGCTCCCTATTAATATACTTGTAGGGTTATAACGGCAACCATACGCGAACAGGGCAGGAAGTAAAAAACACAAGGATATTATTTTTCTTCTATTTCAAACTTATCTGCAAGGCGGTCAATAAAGGCATCTGCTACCGAATCATATTCATCGTCATCCATAATTTCCTCAAAATATTCCTCGCCGTTTTCCTCTTTAACCGTAACAATTACAAGCTCACCGCTGTCATCAAGAATTTTTTGCGGGTCATCATATACCGGCAAAAGAGCAAGATAGCGGGCTTCATCAGTTTCAATGGCGTCAAGCACCTCAAAAGTGTATTCATTTCCGTCATCATCGGAAAGGGTTACTATATCGGGATTGTAATCTTCCATTTGAAAATACCTCCTGTATCTTTATTATATTTTAACCGTTTTAAGTATATTAGTCAACAATAAAAGTATTTTAACAAATTGTAAAAACTTAGTTTCAGTGTATATAATATACAAAAATAATTAAATTTGTTATTGACATTTGTGCAAATGTATGATATATTAAAAATGCAAAAAGAAATATTACTAATTCAAAGACAAAATCTTAACAGAAAGGGGCTGGACCCAATGCAGAGTGAATCACAAAATTTTGGCGAAAGCTATAAATTAAATTGAAAGGCGTGAGTCCGAAAATTTAGTAACTTTTTGTTTTTAAAATTTTTCCAAATAATTTTTAAATACGGTGAGTCCAATGTACTAAGAACTTCTCTTTAAAGATAAATCTATAGGACGGTGAGTCCGATGTACAACTAAAAACTTAATTTAACAATAAACCGCTTTGGCTTTTGCCAAAGCGGTTTTCTTATTATATTCTGTCGCCTAAGGCTATAAAGGTTAACGCTGCGCGTTTTACAAGCGGGCTGTCGCACTCTGCTGTAAACTCAACAGTATTATCGCCGTTTTGCAGTTCAATACTGCCGATAACAGCAGGTCTTGCAAGCTCTTTGCCCAATCCGTCATAATGAACGCAGAGCTTTGTTATGGGGTCATATTCAAGATAATCACCGCTATTCATTACTGTATCAAAGGCAACGGTCTGTCCGTTCGCCTTAACGGTAGGCTTTTTAAGCTCTAAAGCAACCTGCGGTAATGCAACAATGTCACGCAGCTTAATGTTATACTCACCCTGAGGGTGGACAATAACTTCAACATTTTCCAAGTTGTTCATATCAACCAGGCCGTCATAAACCGCATAAAACGGAATAGTGTCTTCAAACACTTTATAATCCAGCTGCTCTACAGGATATTCATGTGCCTTCATTTCTGCATTCTGAAACTCGTAGAAAGAATAATATCTCCAACCGGTAAAATCAATTTTAACGAAGTGGTCGCCGTATCCTGTTTCAAGATGCTTTAATGAATGTAAGCGAATATTTATTACCTCGCCCTTACCGTCACCGTATATCCACACACCCATACCGCGCATTTTATTGGTAGAAGAAGTTTTTACATTGTACTTTTTGCCAGTCTCAACGCTTTTATTTTGATCAAACTCAGCAATAACCTTTGCATTTTCAGAATAATAATCCTGAGCCGACCAGAGCGCCTCTATTCTTATTTTGGGAGTCTGTGTCTCAAAATCATTTGTGTATGTAAGAATATTTCTTCCCTCTTCAAAGCTTTCAATGCGCTGGCGGTTGGTATTCATACGCACAAAATAATAGTTATCCTCTTTCTTGCACAAATGATACTCTTTTTGAGGCTGTCTTACAATTTCCTTTATCTCTCTTGAAAAATATCCGTTATCACGCAAGGCGGTATATTCCTGAATGATAGGACGGTAGCTTTCAAGCAGAGGCACTGTCTTATAATATTCAAATGAGGAAAGCCAGCAAAGGCTTGCGTCTGTTGCAAGGGCCTTGCTCATAAGATATTCAACATCCTCGTGCCACATCACTTTTTTTTGCCAGTTGACAGGCTGTCCTATGGGGAAAAGCTGCCACCAGCCAAGTTCGCTTACAAGGCTCATTTTTTCTGCAAATTTTGAGTTGAAATCAACATGGACATCAACAAAATCACGGTAACCGCGTCCGGGAGTGTCAAAAGCACCCATAAGTGTGCGTGCATGCCAATGTCCCGGGTATTGCGGACCATAGCAGCAGTTAAATATTGGCGGTTTTTTAAGATATTTAAATATCTCATTAACAAAATCGGTTGCGTGATACCACGAAAATTCATTTGAATCAAGCGCAAATACGCCGTCAATAGCATCAATATAAAATCCGTCAAAGTCAAGTTCATTATAAAACTCAGCTGTATTACGGGCAATCTCATAAAAAAGTTTGCTTCCGCGTTCGGGCATAAGATGGGTAAAGTAAGCACGCAGTTGTTTTATAACGCTGTCTTTTTTATGAGCCGTTACAGCGGTACCGAAAGCGCCTCGCAAAACAAAAATTTTACCATTTCTTATGCCTTGTATATACATAAGCTCATCATCAACACGCAGAACAGGTGACTCTTGTATATAAGCACCAAAGACAGAATTTACACTTTCAATAGGTTCACAAATTACCACTTCTTCATCACTGTTGCCAATATCGCAGGCCAGGGTAAAGGTTTTTGAAATAGCAAGATCCTCGTGAGGTACAGGCTGCAAGTATTTACCGCCCTTATCGCGCGGATTACCGTAAGCGTCAATAAAGAAAGCATAGCTATGCACCATAGCGTTTATACCGTTTTGATGCAGCTTATCAACAATATGTTTTAAATCTACTCTGCCGTTAGGGTAAATCTCCTTGTTATAAACCTCAAAGTCTCCCGTGCGGAACATATGCGCCTGATGAAAATTAACCTGTGTGATTCTAAAATCATTGAGCAGCTCTATGTATTCATCAATATTGTCATCGGTCAAAGGCTGTACTCTTATAGCGTAGGTGCGGTTCGCATCCTTGCAATCCTTTGCGTAAGGACCGCTGTATGCGCCTTTGGGCATCTGGCCGAAGGGTATTTTGTCAACGATCTCGCGCATAACGCCGTTCATTTTATCTTCCTGTATACCGATAACAGCAAAAGCCGCGTTTTCAATACCTATATGAGTATAAACCGTAGCAGACAGTTCTTGGTTCTTACCGGGATATTCTGCCGTTTTTACGTTAAGGGTAAGTCCGATACCACTGGTCATAAATCCAGTATCAGCAACATCCGTGAGCAAATTAACAAAGGTTAAAGACCAGAAATCTTCATTTGAAACGGCAAGTAAAGTAAATTTAAAAAAGTCATCAAAGGTTTCAGCCCTTACTTGTGCGCAAAAGCCGTTTTCAAAACCTATGCGGAGTATGCCGTCATTATAGCTTGCGCTGTTTGCACAAAGCTCGCTTTTATCATTAAGCACAAGCTTTGCAAAAGCAGTTTGCTCTTTAAGAATGTTTCTGTTTTTTTCTTTTGCAAATATACAGGATACTTTTGCTTTTTCGTCAATAGTAATCAATAAATGATTGTTTTCATTGACAATATTCATTTTTATCAGCTACCTATAAGAGTTTTATTATTTACGCCTTTTGAGTAATTTCCTCAACAAGCTTTAAAGCAAATTCCTGAGCAGGCATACTGCCCAAATCACCCTTATCGCGTGAGCGGACAGATACTGCGCCGCATTCAGCCTCTTTGTCGCCTGCAACCAGCATATAAGGTACCTTTTCAAGCTGTGCCTCACGGATTTTGAAGCCGATTTTTTCATTGCGCTCATCAATCTCGCAACGGATACCTTTCTGTTGAAGCAAGTCTTTTACGTTGTGCATATATTCTGCGTGGCGGTCGGCTATGGGTAAGAGCTTTACCTGTACGGGTGCCAGCCATGCGGGGAATTTTCCTGCATAATGCTCTATTAATATACCGATAAATCTTTCAATTGAGCCGAACACCACACGGTGTATCATAATGGGACGGTGCTTTTGTGAGTCTGCACCTATGTATTCAGCCTCAAAGCGCAAAGGCAGCTGGAAGTCAAGCTGAATGGTACCGCACTGCCAGGTACGGCCTATTGAGTCTTCCAAATGGAAATCAATCTTAGGACCGTAGAATGCGCCGTCGCCCTCGTTAACAACATAGGGCATCTGCATTTCTTCCAAAGCGGTTTTCAAGCCGTTTGTTGCCATATTCCAATCTTCAACAGAACCTAAATGGTCCTCGGGCATGGTGGAAAGCTCAACGTGATATTTAAATCCAAAGAGATTATAAACCTCGTCAATAATTCTTACAACGCCTTTTATTTCGTCTGCAATCTGGTCGCGTGTCATAAATATATGAGCATCGTCCTGTGTAAAGCAGCGCACTCTCATAAGGCCGTGCAGCTCGCCCGATTTTTCGTGACGGTGTACCAGACCCAGCTCGCCAAGCCTTAAGGGTAAATCCTTATAAGAACGGGGCTGCATTTTATAAACCAGCATACCGCCCGGGCAGTTCATAGGTTTAACTGCAAAGGCGTTATCATCAATCTCGGTGGTGTACATATTTGCCTTGTAATGTCCCCAGTGGCCTGAGGTTTCCCAAAGCTGACGGTTAAGCAGCATAGGTGTGCTTATCTCGTGATAGCCTTCGCGGGTATGGATTTGACGCCAGAAATCAATAAGGGTATTTTTAAGTATCATACCCTTAGGTAAGAAGAAGGGAAATCCCGGTCCTTCTTCCATCATTGCAAAAATGCCTAACTCTTTACCTAATTTGCGATGGTCGCGCTTTTTGGCTTCTTCAATGCGCTCAAGATGTGTTGCAAGGTCTTCCTTTGAAGCAAATGCTGTACCGTATATACGGGTGAGCATCTTGTTTTTTTCGCTTCCGCGCCAATAAGCACCCGCAACGCTTGTAAGCTTAAACGCTTTAACGGCAGAAGTGAAGCTAACGTGGGGGCCTGCGCACAAATCAACAAAGTCACCCTGTTTAAAGAAAGAAAGCTCTTCATCCTCGGGCAAATCATTAATAAGCTCAACCTTATATGGCTCACCCTGCTGCTCCATTAAAGCAATACCTTCTTTGCGCGGTAGGGTAAATCGCTCTAATTTAAGGTTTTCCTTTGTTATTTTTTTCATTTCTGCTTCAAGAGCAGTCAGGTCCTCATCTGTAAAGGGGCGCTCACAGTCAAAATCGTAATAAAACCCGTCCTTAATTGCGGGACCTATTGCAAGCTTTGTGTTAGGAAAAAGGCGCTTTACAGCCTGTGCTAAAACATGTGACGCTGTATGACGCAAAGCATTTCTGCCAACTTCATCCTCAAAAGTGCATTCCTGGACTGTACCGTCGTGAAAAATAACCTTCATTATTCTCTTCCTCTCATATTATAAAAGTTTTTCAAAATAAGTATTTAGCAAATATTTAATAATTTTTGTACAAAAATAAAATAATTTGCTTTATAAAAAACAAAACCCTTGAAGCAACAAATGTTTTTATTGCTTCAAGGGTGCTTTTTGCACGGTTCCACCTTGATTTTTAACTCAAAATGCAAGCCTTTAACGCAGGCGTTACGTTCCTTTTTGCTGCCAAAGGACACTCAAAGGCGGTTTTCTTGCATAATACTTTTAAACGGCTTTCAGCCCATGGCCGTTTTTCTCTTATAAAAGCACTAAAAATTGCAATACTTTTTCCTTATCAACGCTTTAAGATATTTATTTATACTTATAATATATTCTAAACACATAATTGTCAAGTTTTATGTTGAATAACACAGTTTGCTGTGATAAAATATTAAGCGGTGGTATATATGTTATTTAAGAACAAAATATTTTTTAAAAGCTCCGGCTATGATTATATGCTTGTAGGTCTTGGCAATCCGGGTACGAAATATGAAGCCACCCGCCATAACTGCGGTTTTGCTATGCTTGACATGTTTTGCGAGCGTCATGGCTGTGCTATCAAAAAAAGCAAATTTCAGTCCTTAATCGGTGAATGCACAATAAGCGGCAAGCGTATACTTCTAATAAAGCCGCAAACCTTTATGAACAATTCAGGCATTGCGGTTAAAGCTGCTATGCAGTTTTATAAAATTGCGCCCGAAAATATAATTATAGCCTTTGACGATATTTCGCTTGACCCCGGCAAAATAAGAATACGCCGCAAGGGTACAGACGGCGGTCATAACGGTATTAAAAGCATTATTAACCACATTGGCTCGCAAGATTTTCCGCGTATAAAAATAGGCGTCGGCGCCAAACCCACACCCGAGTGGGACCTTGCTGATTGGGTACTGTCAAACTTTGATAAAAAGGATTTGCCCTCTGTAAAGGAAAGTCTTGAAAAAGCGGCAGATGCAGCAGAATGTATATTTACACAGTCAATTGATGTTGCAATGAATAAATTTAACAGCTGACGGCAGGTATATTAATGGATTTTTACAATCTTATATCTCAAAGCGCAGACTATATAAAATTACAGCAGGCAATTACAAAGCAACAACTTCCCGCTATGGCAGTAGGTCTTTGCCCTATACACAAGGCGCTTGTTATTTCGGCTCTTTGTAAAAGCACAGACCGCAAAGCCTTGGTTATAACAGCAGATGAAGCACAAAGCACAGCTCTAAGGCAAGACTTGTGTGAGCTCGGCTGTAAAACGTTAATGCTTCCTGTAATTGATTTATCTCTGCGCGATGTAGATGTAACCTCACACGACTATGAACAAGCCCGTACCGACACCCTCTTTAAACTTTTAAAGGGGGATTTCAGTGTGTGTATTGCGCCTGTTCAGGCGGCTTTAATGCTCACTGTGCCGCCCGATATTATTTTGCAAAATACGCTTACAATCAACGAAGGTGACACCTTAGATCCCGAAAAAATGGCAGGGCAGCTTATAGCGGCAGGCTATACACGATGTGATGCTGTTGACGGCGCAGGACAGTTTGCCATACGCGGCGGTATTGCTGATATTTACGGCGCAGGAAGTTCACAGCCTGTACGCATAGAGTTCTTTGGCGATACTGTTGATACCCTTTCATATTACGATAACTTTACAGGCAGACGCACCGAAAAAATTAATCAGATAACATTACCGCCTGCAAAAGAAATTTTATGTGACACAAGCCTTGTTCTTGAACGGTTAGAAGGCTTATACAATTCAAAACACAAGCTTTCGGATAAAGCAAAGCAACGTCTTATGCAGGATATTGATTTGTTGAAATCAGGCATATCTTTTCCCCTTGACAGACATTTCAATCTGCTTTTTGACAACCCCTGCAGCTTGCTTGACTATTTGCCTGATGCAATGATGTTTGTAAGTGATATTGTAGGTATAGAACAACGACGCAAAAGCTATGAAGCTTTATTCAATGAAGAATATGTTTCCTTGTTTGAGGACGGAATGATTGCCGAACGCAAACCGCATTATTTTTTGAGCAAGGACGAATTTGTCGCACATCTTGAAAAGAAAGCAATCTATCTTGAAACCTTTTCCCGCTCAAATTTGGATACGTCTTTAAAAGAACTTATTACATTTTCAGCTCGTCAGTTGCCTTGCTTTTCGGGTGATATTAAAATACTTTGTGACGATATTACCGCAGTGCTGAAAAACGGTAATTCTGTTATTGTTATGGCGGGCGTTGAAAAAGCAGCTCTTAGCCTTTGCAGTGAGCTTGTGCATCAGGGCTTTGACGCAATATTTTCAGAAAATGACACCTTTAAAGCCGAAGGCGTAACGGTTGTTTGCGGCGGCCTTTCTTCGGGACTTGAACTTACCGACAGCAAGATTACAATATTTACCCATTCGGCTTTACGTCAACACTCAAAACGCCGTAAAGTGCCTAAAAATGCCGCTCCTTTGGGCTCACTTGAAGAATTGAAAGCAGGCGACTTTGTTGTGCACGCCGCCCACGGCATTGGTATATTCCAAGGTGTTCATCGCATAAACAATCACGGAGTTATTAAGGATTACATTAAAATTTCCTACGCTAAGGGTGATATTTTGTATGTACCCGTTATTCAGCTTGACAGTGTATCAAGATATATTGGAGCAAAGGATGACAGCCTTATAAAATTAAGCCGTCTTGGCACACAGGATTGGCAACGCGCGCGTACAAAGGTTAAAGCTGCAGTTAAAGACCTTGCCGATTCTCTAATTAAGCTGTATGCAAAGCGTATGTCCCAAAAGGGTTATGCCTTTTCACCCGACAGCGATCTTCAACGCGATTTTGAATGCCGCTTTGAATATGAAGAGACTGAAGACCAGCTGCGCTGCGCACAAGAAATCAAGGCAGATATGGAACGCGATGTGCCTATGGACCGACTACTTTGCGGTGACGTTGGATTTGGTAAAACAGAAGTAGCTCTTCGCGCCGCCTTTAAATGTATTTTAGACGGCAAGCAATGTGCGTTATTGGTGCCCACCACTATTCTTGCCTGGCAGCATTATCAGACTGCCGTGCGCCGTTTTGGTGAATTGCCCGTAAACACCGAAATGCTTTCCCGTTTTGTAATGCCCAAAAAACAAAAACAGGTGCTTGATAATCTTAAAGTTGGCGGTGTTGACCTTGTTATCGGCACACACAGAGCTATATCAAAGGATGTTCATTTCAGAGATTTAGGTTTGCTTATTATAGACGAAGAACAGCGCTTTGGCGTTGCTCAGAAAGAAAGCCTTAAAGAGAGATATCCCAACGTAGATATACTCACCCTTTCCGCAACACCTATCCCCCGCACACTTAATATGGCAGTATCTGGGCTTAGGGATATGTCCTCTCTTGACGAGGCACCTGAAGACCGTTTGCCTGTCCAGACCTATGTGCTTGAGCAGGATAACAACATTTTATATGAAGCCATCAAGCGTGAGCTAAGACGCGGCGGGCAGGTTTATTATCTGCATAACCGCGTTGACAGCATATATGCCTGCGCATCCCGTATAAAAGCAGCACTGCCCGAATGCCGCATTGAAGTTGCTCACGGCAAAATGGCAGAGGATGAGCTTTCAGGCGTGTGGGAAAGGCTTCTTTCTCACGAAATTGACGTTCTTGTTTGTACAACCATAATTGAAACGGGTGTTGATGTACCTAACGCCAACACTTTGATTATTGAAAATGCAGATAAGTTCGGTCTGGCACAGCTTCATCAGCTGCGCGGCCGCGTCGGACGTTCACCCCGCCGCGCCTATGCTTATTTTTGTTTTAAGCACGGCGCCGCATTATCTGAAATTGCACAAAAAAGGCTTCAGGCAATACGTGAATTTACCGAGTTCGGCTCAGGCTTTAAAATTGCAATGCGCGACCTTGAAATAAGGGGCGCGGGCGATTTGCTGGGCGCAAGCCAGCACGGTCATATGGCGGCGGTTGGTTATGATACGTATATAAAGCTGCTTGAAGAAAGCATACTTGAGCAAAAAGGCGAACTGCCAAAGACAAAGCCGCCCTGCATTATGGATCTTGATATTTCAGCGCACATTCCCGAAAACTATATGCCCGCTCTTACCCACCGTTTGCATATGTACCGACGTATTGCAGACATTTGCAATAATGAACAGTACGACGATGTTATGGAAGAGCTCTGCGACCGTTTCGGCGAGCCACCCAAACAGGTTATCGCTTTAATGGATATTGCCTTGCTTCGACGCAAAGCAGCCGATGTGGGAATTATTGAGATTAAACAGCTTGATGGGCAGATTAAATTTTTTGTTGAAAGCATAAAGCAAGAATACACTCTGGCGCTGTACGCTGAATTCGGTAAGCGTGTAAACATAGGCAACGCCGAAAGACCTTTCTACAGAATTGCCATAACACCCAAATACACGCCAAAGGATATTGTGTCACTTACAATAGATACATTTGCATCCTGCACTGATAACAATTAAAGCAAACAAAAAACTGTATAGCCAAATAGCTATACAGTTTTTTGTTTTTATTTATTTAAAATTAATATTTAATATTTTTAACCTTAAGACGCTTTATAACTAATTTTTTAGTTTTTGTTTCTAATGACTTTTTGGTTTCATCTATTTCATCCTCAAACTCTTCGCCCTTGATTACATAAAGCGCAGGGATGTACATTGTGTTCATATAATATGCATCGGCTGAAATATCCTTTTTAACCAACACCGCAATTGTATTGCCATCCTCAGAAGTATAAAGCTGTGCAGCGCCTGTCTTCATTGCATTAACGGTTGCATAGTAGTCGCTTGCGTAATCTGTCTCTTCTGAACCCATAACTGTTGCAAGTGTATCGGCGGGAGCGGTAGGAATACCGTTTTCGTCCTTTTCGATTTCTGTGTTTTCAGCAACAGCTGAGCCATAATACTCATTGTAAATTGTAAGAAAGCTTTCTCCCTTGTTAATGCGTGCTACATAATCTGTCAGCTTTGCGGTTTCGCTAGACTTTTCTGTTTCGGTCATATCGGTTAAGTCAACTGCCAGAACATTGCCGAGCGCAAAGTTATTAAGTAATGTTTCATTAACGGTTTTTTCCTCAACGGGGGAAGAACCCTCTTTGCCGTAAATGCTCTCAAAATAAGCATTTGAAAGATAATCATAGCTTACGCATTTTGTATATGTATCCTTGCTTACGCCGTTAGGTTCAAACATATTGGAATAACCGTAAGAGTTCCAATAATAATCAACAAAGGTTTCAACCTCTTTTTTCTGTTCATCGGTAAGCTCAATATTGTTTTCCTTGCACTTTGTTAAAATAGCAGCATACTTCTCTAAGGTTTTTAGCGCTTCGTCCTCAACATAATCAACAAAGTCCTTTTTATTGATTTTTTGTGAGTAATAATCAATCTCAGATGCATTATCTAAGGTTATACCCTCACCCAAAGAGTCAATAACTGTCTGACGGGCAGCCATATCTGCCTGAATGAGCGCATACAAATACTGTGCTGAGGTAAACTCAACGTCGCCTATTGTAACAGCTATTTCATCCTTAGAGTGTAAGCAGCCCGCCATACTGAAAACCATCAGTAATGCAAGCAGTAAGGCAGCTGTTCTTTTTATAAGTTTCATAACAATCTGTTCCTTTCGCAAAATTTTGCCGAAAAAAGCATAAATTAACATATACAATTATACTCTATCAGGTTAAAAAAGTCCAGCACTAAATAATTAACAGAAAATAAACAAAAACCGCACCCTTTCGGATGCGGTTTTGCCGTTCTTGTGTGGGGCAAGAACGAAATATGGGGATGATTATGGGTGGGCAAAATTAGGGTTGAGCAAACAATCCTAACACCGTTTTTACAAGGCGGATTATCGCTCATTCTTTGTTAAAACACTCGTGAATTCATCAGTATTCACAGCGTCTTGTGACTTGGCTGAACAAAAATCCGCTCTTTAAAAAACCTTTGTACTCAAAGAGAAAAGATTTTGAGGGATTTTTATTTGAGTCAGTCACGGAAGTATTAAACCTTATAAGACTGAATTGGGTAAAAAGCACAGAAATATGACTCTTTGATGCGATGTTGTGATTATTTTTTCTGCCCTTTTACACTAATCGCAAGGGATGTCCCTGCTTTTGTATACGTACGGTATACTCAGTATATTCCGCCGTTTCTTTTTTATTAAGCTTGGTGGATATACCTGATTCTTCTAAAGTATCTACCAGCTTATTAAGGCTGTTTATGAAAAGCCTTATATCTCCTACTGCACAGGTGCGCACGGGCGCGGGCGGCTCGGGTGACGGAGATATCTCTTTTTCAATTATTTCTTCGGTCTGGGCAACGCTCAATTGCTTTGCTATTACTGTATTTAAAAGCTCATTTCTTTTCTCTTCATCTTCAATGCGCAGTAGCGCGCGGGCGTGGCGTTCGCAAAGCCCTGCAGCCATTATTTTCTCCTGCTGACCTTTTGTCAGCTTTAACAGCCTTAGCTTATTGGCAAGAGTTGACTGTGCTATTCCCAGCCTTGCGCAAGCTGCGCTCTGCGTTAAACCGTAACGGTTTATAAGCATTGATATTGCCTGCGCCTCTTCAAAAATGTTTAAATCGCTTCTTTGCAGGTTTTCAATCACTGTCAGTATTGCGGCATTCTCATCATCAGCCTGATAAATTATGCATGGCACCTGCTTTAGGTTTGCCATTGTTGCGGCCTTAAGGCGCCTGTGACCCGCAATAAGTTCATAGCCTTTCTTTTGGGGACGTACCACAAGCGGTTGTAATATTCCGTTTTCGCGTATGCTTGCCGAAAGCTTCCACAGCTCATACTCGTCAAAGCTTTTGCGCGGCTGATTTGCAGACGGCTGTATATCATCTACATTTATAAGCGCCAGCTTTCTACCGTCAACCGAATTGTTTTTTTGAGTAAATACCAAGTCTTGTCCCCCCCTGCAAAATAATTATAGCTTGTAAAAAATATTTTTTCCACAAAAACCGTATGCCAAAAAAACCGTAAAAAATCAAAAAAGCAACCGATTACAACGGTTGCTTTGAAATTTTTGCAAAACTTCTGGGATATTTTGTCGGAATTTGCGAAATCTTTTTAAATATTACAGTGCGACGCTGACCGATATTGGCTAAATCTTCACTGAAAATTTGCGGTTTATCTCCGCCGAGCAGCTTTATACCGCTCGCATTTTCAATTTCTTCATCTACGGCAGGGCCTTTCATTGCGGCAAAGCAACCACCAACCTTTACAAGCGGCAGACAAAGCTCACTTAATACCGACATATTTGCAACCGCGCGGGCAGTTACAATATCAAAGCTTTCACGCAAAAGCTTATTATGTCCTGCCTCTTCCGCGCGAGAATGTAAAGCTGTAACCTTTAAACCCAGCTGTTGCGCCAACTGCGATAAAAACTGCACCCTTTTATTAAGGCTGTCAATAAGGGTAATTTCTGCTTTGGGACGCAATATTTTAATCACCATACCGGGAAAACCCGCGCCCGAGCCAACATCGCATATTTTTGTGCCGTCCTTTATATCAAGACGTGATGCAAAAAACATACAGTCAGCAAAATGCTTTAAAGCAACCTCCTGCTTTTCAGTTATGGCGGTAAGATTATATTTTTCGTTCTCCTGAACCAAAAAGCTGTAATATATCTCAAAGCGCCTCAGCGCATCAGAATCAACATTAAAGCCTCTTTTTTCACATTCCTCAATAACGGGAAGGAGTATATCTTTCATTGTTTGTTCTCCTGTCCTTTTCAAGCTTTATAAGCAGTACCGAAATATCCGCGGGGCTTACACCTGAAATACGCGATGCCTGACCTATGCTGCGGGGACGCACCTTGTTTAGTTTTTCTATTGCTTCAAGGCGCAGATTGCCTATAGCATTATAATCAATATCCTCTGGTATAATTTTTTCCTCCAACCGCTGTTGCTCTTTTATCTGCGCAAGCTGACGGTTGATATAGCCCTCATACTTAATCTCGGTTTCAATTTTTTGGATTGTAATGTTATCAAGCTCAGTTGACTGCCTGTTAAAAGGCATAAGTCCCGCATAAGTAACACCTGGACGGCGCAAAAGGTCGGCCAGTTTTGCGCCTGTCGAAAGCGGTGCAGAGCCGATGCTTTCGAGATAGGCATTAATCTCAGCGGTAGGTCCTAATGTCACACTTTCAAGGCGCTCAATTTCCTGTTCCTTTTTTGCCTTTATATCACAAAACTTTTTCCAGACCTTATCGTCAATAAGACCAAGCTCTCTGCCTATAGGCATCAATCGTTCATCAGCATTGTCCTGACGCAATACAAGGCGATACTCCGAGCGTGAGGTCATCATACGGTAGGGGTCCATACAGCCCTTTGTTACAAGGTCATCAATTAAAGTACCTATGTATGAATTTGAACGGCTGAGTATAAGCGGTTTTTTCCCCTGCAGCTTCAATGCAGCATTAGCACCGGCAACAAAGCCCTGAACAGCCGCCTCCTCATAACCGGAAGAACCGTTAAACTGTCCCGCTCCGTAAAGATTCTCAAAGTCTTTTAATTCTAATGTTGCGCTTAAAGTCTGCGGGTCAACACAGTCATACTCAATGGCATAGGCACTTCGCATTATTTTTACATTTTCAAGCCCCTCAATAGAGCGGTAAAGTGCCACCTGTACCTCTTCGGGCAAAGATGATGACATGCCCTGCAAATACATCTCCTCTGTATCAAGACCGCAGGGCTCAACAAAAAATTGATGACGCTGCTTATCGGCAAAGCGGACAATCTTATCCTCAATACTTGGGCAGTATCTTGGACCTACACCCTCTATATCACCGGCAAACAGTGGTGAACGATGCAGGTTCGCTTTTATTATTTCTTTGGTTTTTTCGTTGGTGTAGCCAATATGACAAACAATCTTATTTTCAATTGGGTGCTCGGTCGAATAGCTGAAAGCTCTGGTTTCTTCGTCGCCGTTTTGTATCTCTAATTTAGAAAAATCTATACTTGCGCGGTCAACCCTTGCAGGTGTACCTGTCTTAAAGCGGCGCAGATGCAGTCCTAAATTCTTTAAAACAGCACCAAGTTTTGTTGCGGCAAACATACCGTCAGGACCGCCTTCATAATTATGCTCGCCAATAAAAATTTTACCGCCAAGGAATGTTCCTGTTGCAATAACAACAGCCTTTGCGTTATATGACGCATCCAGTGCAGTTATAAGTTCCCAACCGTCAGCCGTTTTTTTAAGGTCAACAATTTCAGCCTGCTTAACATCAAGATTTTTCTGTTTTTCAACAGTATGCTTCATTACTGTACTGTAGGCTCTTCTATCAATTTGTGTGCGCAGGTTATGTACAGCAGGACCTTTTCCCCTGTTTAACATACGGCTTTGCAGTGTGGTTTTGTCTGCCGCCTTGCCCATTTCACCGCCCAAGGCATCAAGCTCACAAACCAAATTACCCTTTGCTGTGCCGCCAATCGATGGATTGCAGGGCATATTACCTATCGAGTCAAGGTTAATTGTAAACATAACGGTATTGCAGCCAAGGCGCGCAGAAGCAAGGCCCGCTTCAACACCTGCGTGTCCGCCTCCTATAACCGCAATATCATAATTACCTGCATTGTATGTCATTTTATATCACCAGAATTTTATTTTCCTACGCAAAAACGTTTAAATACTTCATCAGTAACGGCGGTTGTTACCCGCTCGCCCGTAAGCTCAAGCAATGCGGAAAGCGCATCGTCAACACAAACACCCACAGCATCAGCCGTTGTTCCGCTCTCAAATGCAGAAATTGCATCATTTAAGGCATCGCCTGCGCGCAAAGCGCAGTCTCTTTGGCGTGTACTTATCAGCACTGCGGCATCTGGGTCAAGCTTATCAGCGCCGACAGTTTTTAATATTGCGTCACTTAACGCATCAATACCCTCTTTATCCTTAGCGGATATCTGCACAACACTCAAACCCTCAAACTGTGACATGTCAGGCTTATCATTAAGATCAATTTTATTTATAACCGCCACAGACGGCTTTTGCTTCATCATTTCAATCAACCTGCGGTCATATTCCAAAAGTTGTGATGACGCATCAAACACGCCTAAAATAAGCTGTGCTTGCTCAACTTTGTTCAAAGCACGCTCAACGCCTATACGCTCAACTTCATCTATTGCCTCACGCAAGCCTGCAGTGTCACACAGCCGCAGCTGTACATCGCCGACTTTAACCGTTTTTTCTATTACATCACGGGTTGTACCCGCAAGAGAGGTTACTATTGAGCATTCATTACCCGCAAGCACATTCATCAGGGTGGATTTGCCCGCGTTGGGGCTGCCGGCAATAGCCGTTACAATACCGCTGCGCAACAACTGACCGCAATCAAAATCCTTTATCATTTTACAAAGCTTACCATGCGCCGTACGCAGGGTACTCTCAATATTCTGTTCTGACAAACCGGGAATATCCTCATCGGGATAATCGCACAATGCCGCAAAGTCGGAAGCGGCGGTAAGCAAAAGTTGTTTGACCTCGTTTATGCTTTGTGCCGTTTTGCCGCTATGCGCCGCGTTTGCAAGCGCCAATGTCTGACGCGAGTTTGCCGCAATAATTTCTGTTATACTTTCTGCTCTTGTCAAGTCAAGTTTGCCGTTTAAAAAAGCTCGGCGTGAAAACTCACCAGGGCTCGCTGAGCGCGCACCCGCCGCAAGCACGCAAGTTAGCACCTGCTTTGCCACAAACTCCCCGCCGTGGACGGTAAGCTCAACAACATTTTCACCCGTATAGCTCTTAGGGGAACGAAAAACAAGCGCCACCGCCTCATCAACAAGACGGTCGCCGTCATACACATTTCCGTAAATCGCAGTATATCCCGCCTTATCGGCAAGCTTTTGTCCCGAAAAGGATTTAAAAACTTTATCAGCAATAATAATAGCGTCTTCACCGGAAATCCTAATCATAGAAACACTGCCTGCACCCGCGGGAGTCGCAATGGCCGCTACGGTATCAGCTGACATACTTAAAATCACCCCATTGATAAGTTATTCTATCATAAATTCATATATCTATCAACAAAAACTCAAAATTTTACTGGATTTGACGCCAAAAAAATTATTGACATAGCTTTTTTGCAGTTATATAATCTATTTTAAAGGAAAAAAGGAGGAATTTTTATAATGGCATTCAAAAGCGAATATTTAAACAGGGTTTATGATACTGTTTGCTTCCGCAACGCCGGTGAAAAAGAGTTTTTGCAGGCCGTTCGCGAGGTTCTTGAATCATTAGAGCCGGTTGTTGAGCAAAATCCTGCCATTGAAAAGCATGGCATTATAGAGCGTATGGTTGAGCCCGAGCGCATGATTGTTTTCCGCGTTTCTTGGGTTGATGATGCCGGTAAAGTTCAGGTTAACAGAGGATGGCGTGTGCAGTTTAACTCTGCTATAGGTCCCTACAAAGGCGGTATACGTCTGCACCCATCGGTTAACGCATCTGTTATTAAATTCTTAGGCTTTGAGCAAACCTTTAAAAACAGCCTTACAGGTCTGCCTATCGGCGGCGGTAAGGGAGGATCTGACTTTGACCCCAAGGGCAAGTCCGACAATGAGATTATGCGTTTCTGCCAGAGCTTTATGACCGAGCTTTCAAAGCACATCGGTGCTGATACTGACGTTCCTGCAGGTGACATCGGCGTTGGCGCAAGAGAGATTGGCTATTTCTACGGTCAGTACAAACGTCTGCGCAACGAGTTTACAGGTGTGCTTACAGGTAAGGGTCTTACCTACGGAGGCTCACTTGCACGTACAGAAGCAACAGGATACGGTCTTTGTTACTTTGTACAGGAAATGCTTGCTTGTATGAAAAATGACTCCTTTGCAGGCAAAACTGTTGTAATTTCAGGCTCAGGTAACGTTGCAATCTACGCTTGCCAGAAAGCACAGGAGTTTGGCGCAAAGGTTGTTGCAATGTCTGACTCTAACGGTTATGTTTATGATAAAAACGGCATTCAGCTTGATGTTGTTCGTCAAATTAAAGAGGTTGAGCGCGGCCGTATCTGCGAGTACGCTGACCGTGTTGCAGGCGCTGAGTATGTCGAAGGCTGCCGCGGCATCTGGACAGTTGCTTGTGACATTGCCCTGCCCTGTGCAACACAGAACGAGCTTGACGCAGACGGTGCAGCAGCACTTATTAAAAACGGCGTCCTTGCTGTTGGTGAGGGCGCTAATATGCCCAGCACACCCGAAGCAATAGAAGCTTTCCAAAAAGCCGGCGTTTTATTTGCTCCCGCAAAGGCTGCTAACGCAGGCGGTGTTGCTACATCCGCTCTTGAGATGAGCCAGAACTCAATGCGTTACAATTGGACCTTTGAAGAGGTTGACGCAAAGCTTAAAGCCATTATGGAAAACATTTTCCACAATGCATACGATGCAGCAGAAAAATACGGTTGCAAGGGTAACCTTGTTACAGGTGCTAATATCGCAGGCTTCGATAAGGTTGCAACCGCAATGATTGCACAAGGCGTTGCTTACTAAACCTTGACTGCCGGCTAAGCCGGTACTGGCCAGACCGAAAGTCTGCCGAATAATATGCCAACCGCAAGCGGTCTCTTAGCTACCGCTAAAGCGGTTGGTTATTTTTTGCTTAGCCAAAGCATTTAAACTTGAATCAGATTTTGAAACAAGTATTTTTCGCTGTGCTTTGTTAGAATACTCGTAAATCCGTTAGCCTATGGGCGACAATGAGCCGAAAGACGCCTAAAAACCGCCTTTTAAGGCTGCTTCAAGTCTAAATGCTTTGGCTAAATTTACCGGCTCACACGTAGACGGGTCTGCAAATTCTTTTATGCTTATTTGCTTGTACGAAAAATCTTCTTGCGGTTGCCAAACCGCTTTGCATCATACCACAGGATTTCTTTTTGTGTTCATCGAAAAAAGTGAACAAGTACAGTAAAAACGGACAATAAAAAAATCCCCCTCCTATGGTAGAATTAAATAACTACCATAGGAGGGTATTTTTATGTC
>CAKSST010000008.1 GCA_934489895.1 uncultured Eubacteriales bacterium
TGGTGGGCCATCAGGGACTCGAACCCCGGACCGACCGGTTATGAGCCGGTTGCTCTAACCAACTGAGCTAATGGCCCGCATATGCGGAGCGCAAATATTTTGCGCAAACATTATTATATCATATTAATTTAATTTGTCAATCAAATTTTAAAAAGATATATTTAATATTTTTCTTTAATAAATTACAACACGGTGCTATAATATGAAAAGCTGATGAAAATTATAATTTTAAGGAGAAAAATATGAATATTTGTGTTTTTGGTGCGGCAAGTAACGATATTTCTAAAGATTACATAGAAAGCTGTGAAGAGTTTGGTAAAAAGTTGGCGCAGCGCGGTCACGTCATGGTGTATGGCGGCGGCACGGGCGGTGTTATGGGCGCGATTGCACGAGGCGCTACTGAGGGCAAGGGTAAAATTATAGGTATATCACCTGAATTTTTTGACCATGACGGAATTTTGTATGATAAGTGCGATGAGCTCATTTTAACCGATACCGTGCGTGAACGCAAAAGAATGATGGAGGACAGTGCGCAATCTTTTGCGGTATTGCCCGGTGGCGTAGGTACTTTGGATGAACTATTTGAGGTATTTTCACTGCGTCAATTGCAGGTGCATTCAAAGCCTATTGCTTTGTACAACCGTAACGGATATTTTGACGGACTTATAAGCTTTGTTAAAAATGCTATTGAGGAAAAGTTTATGGAGCCCGCCTGCGCAGAGATGGTTGTTGCCTTTAATGATGCGGATGAGTTGCTTGATTATCTTGAAAAACAATCGCGTGTTTTATTAAAATTTTAAATAATGGACATAAACCATGAATATAAAATGATAAACGAAACTCCTATTAAGCCGCTTATTGCAAAAAAATGGCAATACCTACAATAAAACGGTATTAAGGAAAATCAACTTAAAGAAGCTTTTCATACCGATGAATACAATATGCTGATTGTTGCCGAAAAGTATCAAACCGGATTTGGCGAGCCGCTTTTGCATACCGTGTTAGTGATAAAAAGCGTTCAGGTGTAAAAGCTGTTCAAACGTTTTCAAGATTAAACCGTACCGCAAGAGGTAAAGACAGCACCTTTGTGCTTGATTTCGTAATCATTGCGGAGAATATTCAAAAATCCTTTGAGCAGTATTACGAGTGCACGGTTTTGGTAAAGGCAACCGACCTGAATGTGTTAATTGCTGATGCGGTGTCGTTTTTTATTTACAATATGATTAAAATATATTCTTCCTGCTTAGTTTACATAAATTAAAGCGGTTGCAGCAAGTGAGACAGACTCACGAGCGACAACCGCTTTAATATTTATTGTTATGATATTGTTTAATGGTAAACCTCTTTTAAAGCATTGTTAATTTGAGATTTAGTAAATCCATAGCAGGTCATATCCTCTATTAGATCGACCGTTGAAGAACCTTTGCTATTTTCTTTAGCATATAATAGGCTTGCTTTTCATGATAGACGTTAATGTGCGCTACTGCGAATTTTACATCTGCAATATGATAGCTTCCAAAATCGGCCAAACGCTATACATCAAAAAGCGCGATCCACAATGCCAAAAGTTTATTTTCTCTGCTAAAATTAATTTGCTTTAAATGTGAATGTTGAATTAACGGGAATTTTGACACCATCGTCAAGATAAGCAAAAGTATTATCAAAAGATTTAACCGTCATGGTGTTTTCGGCGGTTCTTGTAAGAACAAGTTTAGCACCATGGGTATCAGTGATTGTGACAGTGGTTTCGTCTTCCTTTAAAGAAGTAATATCATCTACGCTGCCCCTGGCCACATAGTATTGTTTGCCTTCATAAGTGACGAGGCAATCCTCATAATCTTTATAATTTTTAAGAATGTCTGCTTTCATATCCTCAGGTAAATCATCAACTAAATCGCCAATATTATATCCGGCACCTATTCCATATTCTGCAGAGCTATATAGGGTCAAGTTAATAATATACAGTTCTTTACCTGCTAAAAATTGCAGTTTCCATCTGCCGGTTTTATTTTTAACTGATGTGTAAGACACGAAATTTGGATCCTTTGCACCGCAAACAGTACAAACACCGTTTGAATAGTTATGTCCTAATGCTTGGCCTTCGGTAGCACCGCAAGAGCACTTCTTCGGCTCTGTGCAGGTTGCGGCGGAATATGAATGCTTGTGCGTTTGTGAGGCAGTGCTTTGCGGTTTAGCGGACGAGGAATTATTTTTTGATGTATTTGAGTTTGTTGAGGAGGTTTGCTTATTTGCAGAGGAGGTTTGTTTAAAAGCATCTTCAGCAACAGAAACATTAACCTCAATAGTTTTTTCACTGTCAGCAAACACCTTTTTTGCAATTTCTTTGGCTGTGTTTAAAATATCATCGGTATTGATTGTGTCATCTTTAACCATGGCCAGTTGGAAATTAACCGTTGCATTTTCTTTAACAAAACCGCTTTTATCGGCTGCCGACACAATATCATGAATGACTGTTTGCAAATCGCCCTTGATGTTTTTAATATTATTTGTAATGCTCTTGGCGTCACTGTTTACAGGCTCAACCGCTAAAACAGAGCCTTGCTCATCAAGATAAAGTTTAAATTCGGGATTGATTGTTACAATTAAAACCGTTGCATAGTTTTCGGGTGCTGTAAACACAACTGTATCTGTAATTGATGATGAGCTTGTAGGTTGCTCTTTGCTTTTGCAGGCCGTCAAAGTAAAAAGCAGTGATGCTGTAATTAATAGTGCAAATATTTTTTTCATGAATATCACGTTTAACATAATTGAAAATTTTTTATTTAAACCATTATATTCTGCCCGATTTCTTTTACGGTAAAAAATATATCATACAACTATTCAAAATGCAATGAATTTTGAAAAATAATGTCAATTTATGTGAACAAAAGAACCGTATCCTTGACTCAACGGAGCCATCCCGGTTGGTTCGGCTATACTGAAACAGAATTTGATAAGAAAAAATATGAAAGGACCCGGAACGTTATGCATAAGTTCCGGGGATCAATTCTGTTTTGCTATATAGTAGATTTATTACTTTGTTTTCGGATTTATGAGCGTATTACATCGTTAATTTATGCTTGTCTTTCTTTCAATTATTTTACTATACCCCAATCATAGTGCATTCTACTGGGGTGAGCTGGAGATTTAGCACTATCGTTTTTTATACAATACAGTTTGTCAGAAACGGATGATATAAGGTTGACAGTAGCAAGTAAGTAATTGGAAAATACCCACGTTTTGTACTCGTTGAACTCACAGCGTTTTAGGTTAGGTTTTTTTAAGCAGCTTTTTCAGTTCTTCATCAGTATAGGTTTCCTTGATTTTCTTATCAGCCTTAGGCAGTTTGATTTTGAACTCTGGTGTAAAGCCGTTATTCATAAGGTAGTAGAAAAACGCTCTTATATCCCTTATGCAGGATTGGATGGTTATATCGTTGCACCCCCTCCGCTGGAGATAGAGGATAAAGCCGTCAATAACGTATTGGTCAATCTCACATGGTATCAGCTCTTTGTCGTTAAGGTACTTTTGAAACATTAAAAATCTTACCTCGTAGATTTCAAGCGTCTTGTCGGATGGGTTACTTGCTCTGCATTTTGCCATATAATCGGCAAAGCATTCGGGTAATGTTGCGTTCTCAGCGTCTAAGGGTTGCATTTTGATTTTTGCCATAATAAATTACTTCCTTTAATAAAAAAATTTCACTCGTCGGACTACTCAAAATAAGTTTTGAAATCCTACAAATGAAATCTAAGTCTTTGTTATGGAAAAAGAAAAGGCCTTGTAAACTGTGATAGTTTACAAGGCCGATGGTGCGAGTGACGGGACTTGAACCCGTACGCCAAAGACACACGCCCCTCAAACGTGCCTGTCTGCCGATTCCAGCACACTCGCAAATGTTTGATTTTTAATTGAGCCGCAATGTATTATATCACCTGCACTTTTGTTTGTCAACGATAATTTTAATTTTTTATAAATAAAGACGTGCTTGCAATAATAGATATAATGTGTATAATATTAATAGATTGTTAACAAATTATAGGGGATGAGAAAAATGGCTAAAAATAATCGCCGCGTAGGTGACCGTAAGGAAGGAAGAAAGCTTCGCTCACTGGAGCCTATGAATGTTGTATCGGCTTATATTATGCCTGACCGTGTGGGGTCAAGCAATATGTTCCGCGACACATTGGATATTACAACGGTGGAAAAATATATACATAAAAAACGCACCGAAGGATTAAAGGGCTTTGGCATGCTGCATTTAATTGTGAGCGCTTATGTAAGGACGGTTTCTCAGCGCCCCGGTATTAACCGTTTTATAGCAGGACAAAAGGTTTATGCAAGAAATGATATTGTTATGGCGCTTACAATTAAAAAAGGAATAAGACTTAATTCTGATGAAACAGTTATAAAAGCACGCTTTGAGCCTACCGATACAGCAGAGGAAGTTTACAACAAGCTTTCAAAGATTATCGAAGAAAATTTTGCTGAGGGTGATAACAGCGCATTTGACAGCGCTGCAAGGGTGTTAAAGCACATACCCGGTGTAGTGCTTAAATTTGTTGTATGGCTTTTGAAATTATTGGATTACTTTGATTTGCTCCCCAAATTCTTGTTGGAATTAAGCCCTTTCCACGGTTCGATGTTTATAACATCTATGGGCTCTTTGGGCATTCCGCCTATTTTCCATCATCTTTATGATTTTGGTAATTTACCGATATTTATGGCTTACGGTGCAAAGTATTCAAAATATGAGCTTAACGAAAAAGGTGAGATGGTTAAAAAGAAATATATTGACTTTTCTGTTAACACTGACGAGCGCATTTGTGACGGACATTATTTTGCTTCAGCATTCAAATATTTGAAGGAAATACTGTCTAACCCCGATGTTCTTGATGTGCCGCCTGAAAGCGTTGTTGAGGATATAGAATAATAAAAAATACATATTTTTATGCTTAACGGATAAGCGTTTTTGCGCTTGTCCGTTTTTTTATACAAAAACCATAAAAAACTCTTGCAATTATTAATAATATGTATTATAATTCAAACATAGTGGTGAAAAAACCCATAAAAATTTATAAAAGTGTTTAATTGTGGTGGAAAGGAGATGAAAATCAATGCTTTACGGCGGCTTTGACCATACAGTTGACAAAAAAGGCAGGATTTTCATTCCTGCCCGCTTTAGAGAAGACCTTGGAGAATCCTTTATGATAAGCGCTTCGCTTTTCAGCCGTGATGCTTTGTGGGCGTTGTCGAAACAAAGCTGGAACACATTGGTTGAAAAGGTGGCGGCAATTCCCGGCAAAGAGGGAAGTGCTCTTCGTCAGTATTTGTTTGACCGTTCTTTTTCGGTTGAATATGATGCTCAAGGACGAATACTTATTCCTGCAAAGCTTCGCAGTGAGGCTGATATTCAGACAGAAGCACACGTTGTCGGCATGAACAGCTATGTTGAAATTTGGGGCGCTGAGCAATGGAATAAAACTCAGGCTGAAAATACATTTGAAAACATTGTTGAAATTTCAGATAAATACGGCTTATCGCTTTAAGGTGTATGTATGGAGTTTAAGCATATTCCTGTTTTATTTGAGCAGACGATAAATATTTTGGATATAAAGCCTGACGGCATTTATATTGACGGAACTGCAGGGGGTGCCGGTCACTCAACTGCAATTGCAAAAAAACTTAAAGACGGTCAGCTTTTTTCACTTGACCGTGACCCTGACGCTGTTGCTGTTGCAGCAAAAAAGCTTGAGGGATATCCCGCAAAGGTTGTTCAGTGTAACTACAATGACATGAAAAGAGTAATTACTGAACATAATATTGAAGGTGTTGACGGCATACTGCTTGACTTGGGTGTTTCCTCATTTCAGCTTGATAATGCCGAGCGTGGCTTTTCTTACCACAGCGATGCGCCGCTTGATATGAGAATGAGTAAGGACGGTCTTAGCGCTGAGGAATTGGTTAACACCGCATCTTTTGAAGAATTAACCCGTATTTTGAGAGAATACGGTGAAGAAAAGTTTGCAGCAAGAATTGCAAATGCAATTATTAGAGAACGAGAAAAAGAGCCTATTGTTAATACATTAAGACTCGCCGATATAATAGCAAACGCAGTACCTGCGGCGGCAAGAAGGGGTGGGCATCCTGCCAGAAAAAGCTTTCAGGCAATAAGGATTGCCGTTAACGACGAAATTGAGGGCTTAAAGACTGCGCTGAAAACAGCGTTTGAATGCCTTAATCCCGGCGGAATATTGGCGGTTATAACCTTTCATTCATTGGAAGACCGCATTGTAAAGCAATATTTTGCCTCGCTTGCGGTTGGATGTACCTGTCCGCCTGAGTTACCTATTTGTATTTGCGGTAACAAGCCAAAGGCAGATGTGCTGACAAGAAAACCAATTGAACCAAGTCAAGAGGAAATTGAACAAAATCAAAGAAGCAGGAGCGCAAAACTGCGCGCCGTAAAAAAGAAAGGATAAAGCAAAGTGAATAACGTTAAGTATTATAACGACAATCTTGCATATGATTTTAATCTGTTTTTGCCTAAAGATAACAAAAAGGCACAAGCGGACAGCAAGGTCATACCTGTGCATGGTAATAAAAAGCGTGCAGCAAGACGTGCAGCAGGTGCTGTAAGCGGACATATAACCGCTGTTGTTGTTACCGTATTTGTTATTTTTATGCTCTTTGCGGCTATTTATTTGAGGGCAAGGATAACGGAAATATCGCGTGATATATCAACCGTTAAATCCAAAATAACCGTGCTGGAGACCGAAAAAACGAGACTTTATGTTGAACTTGAAAATAAAATATCTTATAAAAATATTGAAGAAGCTGCGCAAACTCTCGGCATGAGGAAAATGGATAACAGCCAGGTGGTATATATAAGACTTAACGATACTAATAAGGCAGTAAATTCCAAGGGCGAATTGACTGCCCAAAATAATTAAGCAATGGAATTAATAAAAGACTGTAAACATACAATATACGGTTAGATAATATAGTGGCGGGAGCAAAATGAATATTTTTTTGCTCTCGTTTTCGGCTAATATAAATTGGAAATGAGGTGTACAGAAAATGAAGGAAAAAGCAGGCCGCGTAATGCGTAAAAAAACGCTTATAGTTTTAATGCTTCTTGTTTTTTTAATAGCTTTGATTCCGTCTGTCCGCCTTGTGAAAATAATGCTTGTTGATGGACAAAAGTACCAGAAATTAGCGTCAGAACAACAGCTGTATGACGTTACCCTCAGTGCGCCTCGCGGTGAAATTTATGACTGTAATAATAATATTCTGGCAACCAGCTCTCCGGCCTGGACGGTCTATATTACACCAAACTCATTAAAGCAGATTAAAACCGTTGAAGAGATTTCAACAGTAAAAAATTTAATTGCAGACAATCTTTCGCAAATTCTCGGTATTGAACGTGAAACAATTTATGGATATACCGAAAAAACCGACAGCTATTATCTTGTTATTAAAAAGCGTGCTAACGAAAGTGAAGCTAATGCGGTTCGCGAGTTTATTTCTTCTTATAAAAAATATGATATTTCAAGTGTAATCGGTCTCGATGAAACAACAAAGCGTTACTATCCCAACGACAGTTTAGCTTCAGTTGTTTTGGGCTTCGTAGGAACTGATAATCAGGGACTTTCAGGCCTTGAAAGCAAATATAATACTGAGCTTACAGGCATCCCGGGCAGGGTTGTTGCCGCAAAAAACGCAATCGGTCTAAATATGCCGCTTTCTTATGAAAATACAATAAGCGCGCAGGAGGGCAACTCTCTTGTACTGACAATTGACTCGTATATTCAGTATGTTGCTGAAAAGTACCTTGAAGAAGCAGTAATCGCCAATAAGGTATCTGAACGTGGCGCGGTAGTTATTATGGACGTAAATACCGGTGCAATACGAGCGCTTGCAGTTAAAGGTGACTTTGACCCCAATAATCCGTTTACACTTTCAGTAAGCGATCAGGAAACGGTTGATGCTCTTGAAGGCGAAGAACGCTCAAATAAGCTTGCGGAATTACGCAACAAGCAATGGCGCAATAAGGTTATTTCCGATACTTATGAGCCCGGCTCTGTTTTCAAGGTTATAACACTTTCTGCCGCTTTGGAAGAGGGAATATGTAATTTAAACAGCTCATATACCTGCACAGGCTCTATAAATGTTGCAGGACAGCGTTACTCCTGCCATAAAAAAATAGGCCACGGTACACAATCTTTGCTGCAGGGTCTTTGTAATTCCTGCAACCCGGTATTTATAACTTTGGGCACACAGCTTGGTCCATCAACTTTTTCAAAGTATTTCAGTGCGTTCGGTTTGACAAAAACAACAGGTATTGACCTGCCGGGTGAAGCGATGCCCGTTTATCACTCTGAGGAAAAGATGGGCGCTACTGAACTGGCGTCAACCTCATTTGGTCAGACCTTTAAGATTACACCTATACAGCTTATTACAGCGGTTTCTGCCGCTGTTAACGGCGGTAAATTGGTTCAGCCGTATGTTGTTAGCCGGATAATTAATGCTGAGGATGAAGTGTTAAAAACCACCCAGACAAATGTTAAACTTCAGGTTATTTCTAAACAGACATCAAAGCTTGTATGCTCAATGATGGAGAAGGTTGTATCTGAGGGCGGAGGTAAGAACGCTCATGTTGCCGGATACCAGATAAGCGGAAAAACAGGAACCTCTCAAAAAGTTGCAGAAATGCTTGCAAGCGGAACAAGTGGACTTTATGTTGCATCTTTTTGCGGTGTTGCGCCTTCAAATGACCCCGAAATTGCTGTGCTTGTGCTTCTTGACGAGCCGCACGGAAGCGCATATTACGGCGGTACAATTTCTGCTCCCGTAGCCGGACAGATTTTCTCTGACGTATTGCCGTATTTGGGCTATGAGCCGCAATATACCGAAAGTGAGCTTGCTTCTTTAGCAATTCCTGTGCCTAATGTTACGGAAAAAACAGTTACTGAAGCAAAAACAATAATAAATTCACAAAATCTCACCTATAAGGTTATAGGTGACGGTGATAAGGTTATAAGACAATTACCTGAATCTTCAAAATCGATAGAATCGGGCGGACTTGTTGTTTTATATACTGCCGAGGATGCAACGGCAACCTCGGCTACTGTGCCGAATTTTGCGAATATGACAGTTTCTCAGGTTAACTCTGCGGCATCTGCTGCGGGTGTTAATATTGAGTTTTCGGGCAATATAAAGGGATCGGGAACAAAGGCGTACAAACAAAGCGCTGCTGCAGGAACTACAGTTGATTTAGGTACTGTTATTACGGTTTACTTCCGTGATGATGATACGGGAGATTTTGCCCGTTAAACTTCTAATTTATCTTTTAATGCGGAGGACGTTATGTTACTTAAAAACTTAATCTCAACCGAAGGTGTTTTGGGTGATATAAATATAACCGGTATAACCTGCGATTCACGCGAGGTTAAGCCCGGATATGCTTTTGTATGTATTAACGGCTGGACCCGAGACGGCCACGATTACGCGCAAATGGCTTTGGATAGCGGTGCGGCTGTTATTGTTGTTGAACGTGATTTAGGCATTGAGAATCAGCTTGTTGTTGATGATACTCACACGGCTTATGCTGTTATGAGTGCAAACTGGTTTGACAATCCTGGAAAAAAAGTAAAGCTTATCGGTGTTACCGGTACAAACGGTAAAACATCGGTTACTTATTTGATAAAAACCGCTTTAGAAAAGTGCGGAGAAAAAGTTGGACTTGTAGGAACAATCCAGAATATGATAGGCGAACAGAAGCTTGCTTCACGTAATACCACGCCCGATGCTTATGAACTAAATTCTTTACTGTCTTTGATGGTAAAGGCGGGCTGTACCTGTGCGGTTATGGAAGCGTCGTCCCATGCTTTGCACCAAAAACGTATTTTCGGTATGGAGTTTGAGGTGGCTGTATTTACAAATCTTACGCAGGACCATCTTGATTACCACAAAACTATGGAAAATTATCTTGAGGCAAAGCGTTGCCTGTTTAAAATGTGTAAAACTGCTGTAATTAACGCAGATGATGAATATGCCGGAAAAATTATGCGCGATTTGTCCTGCAAAATTGTTACTGTTTCAGCTCAAAACGATAATTCGGTTTATTCAGCAAAAAGTATAAATTACCGTAGTGACGGTGTGGATTATCAGCTTGTGGGTTACGGTACAATTAATCCGATAAAATTGAAAACGGGCGGAAAATTTTCTGTATACAATTCTATGTGCGCTGTGGTTACCTGCCTTGAAATGGGCTATCCTGTACAGCAGGTTGCTGCTGCAATTGCTCAGTTAAACGGTGTAAAGGGTAGGGCAGAGGTTGTGCCGTGTGATAAAGGCTTTACTGTAATAATTGATTATGCGCACACACCTGACGGTCTTGAAAATATACTTAATACCTTTAAAAACTGCAAAAAAAACCGTTTGATTGCCGTGTTTGGATGCGGCGGTGACCGTGATAGAGACAAACGTCCCAAAATGGGCAGAATAGCGGCTTTGCTTGCTGATTTTGTGGTGGTTACAAGCGATAATCCGCGTACAGAAAATCCATCTTTAATCATCGAGGATATTCTTAAAGGAATGAAAAACATATCAACACCCTATGTTGTTGTAGAAGACAGAATCCAGGCTATAAAATATGCTATTGCCAATGCAAAAGATAATGATATAATTGTATTGGCAGGCAAAGGCCATGAAACTTATCAGATTCTGGCTGATAAAACAATCCATCTTGATGAGAGAGAGATTGTTGCCGAGGCTTTGGCTGAACTTAAATAAATAGGGGTTATAGTATGAAAGAAATTTCAAGTATTATTGCTGCGGTGGCGGCGTTTGCCGTAACAGCATTATCAGGTGTATATATTATTCCTTTTTTAAAAAAATTGAAATTCGGGCAGACTATTTTAGAAGAGGGGCCTTCCTGGCACGAAAAAAAGCAGGGCACACCTACAATGGGCGGTCTGATGATAATTGCAGGCGTATTTATAAGTGTGGTTATTGCTTTGTCAATCAGCGCTTTCGGCAATTCTGACACAGTGACAGAAATAAAAAATCCCGTGTTACTGTCCCGCTTTATTGCCGGAATCATTATGGCGCTTTGCATGGGACTTATCGGCTTTTTGGATGACTATATAAAGGTTGTTAAAAAACGCAACTTAGGACTTACTGCAAAGCAAAAATCCTTCTTTCAGCTTCTGATAGCAGCAGGGTATTTATTAAGCCTTTATCTTGGCGGTATGACTTCCACCTGGCTGCCGATTTTGGGCAATATAAGTGTGGTTTCAGGTGCGGGTATACTGTTTTGGCCTGTATCTTTGGTTTTTGTTTATTTCTTTACAAATGCTGTTAACCTTACAGACGGAATTGATGGACTTTGCGGCTCTGTAACGTTGGTCGTGGGCTGTGCTTTTATGCTTGCATCAGACTTTGCGGGCTTTGCGTTGAACAGTTTACTTTCTGCCGCGCTTGCGGGCGCCTGCGTAGGATTTATTTTATGGAATGCACATCCTGCAAAGGTGTTTATGGGCGATACCGGTTCTCTGTTCCTCGGTGGTATGGTAATTGCTGTTTCCTACGGTATAGGAAGACCGGTTTTGCTTATACTTGCCGGCATTATATACTTGGTCGAAGCGCTTTCTGTTGTGCTGCAGGTCGCCTGGTTTAAAAAAACAGGAAAGCGTATATTTAAAATGAGCCCCATTCACCATCATTTTGAAATGTGTAAATGGAGCGAAGAAAAAATAGTATTTGTTTTCTCTTTTGTAACATTAATCGGTTGCGCAATTGCAATTTTACCTATAATTATTTTTTCATAAAAAATTATGGAGGGCTGTGTCTTGAAAAAAACTATAACAAAAGCAAACGGTTTTATTCAACAGGGCAAAATCGATATATGTTTTTTAAGTTTAGTACTTATTTTGCTTACCGTTGGTTTGATTATGCTTTTTTCCGCAAGCTATGCATACGCCCTTACTTATTTTAATAACAGTTTTCATTTTATAATAAGGCAGGCATGCTTTGCCGTTATCGGTATTATCGTAATGTTCGCATTATCTAAGGTGAATTATCATTGGTATATGAAATTTTCTTGGCTGATATACGGTATTTCAGTTATTTTGCTTGCTCTTTTACTTATTCTGCCACCCATGATTTCGGGGGTTGATTATAAGCGGTGGATGGTTATAGGTCCTATAAGCTTTCAGCCGTCAGAAATTGCAAAGTTTTCCATAGTATTGCTTTTTTCTGTGCTTATTTCAAAAAACCAGACACGCATGAAAGAGTTTAAGTTTGGCATAGTTACGCTTGGAGTATTGCTTGCTTCAGTATGCGGTCTTGTGTTGTTTGAAACCCATCTTTCAGCGACGGTGCTTATATTTTCAATAGGTGTTGTTCTGATGCTTGTAGGCGGCGCAAAGGTGTCTCAAATGCTGATGGTTGGACTTTGTGCTGTGTGCGCAGGCGCAGGCGCAATATTGACGGGAATTGTTGATTACGGCTCTGACCGCATTACCTATTGGCTGAACCCTTGGGCAGATGCAACAGGACTTGGTTATCAGACAATACAGTCATTGCTTGCAATCGGCTCGGGCGGTTTAATGGGCAGGGGAATAGGCCAGTCAAGACAAAAATATCTTTGGGTTCCCGAACCGCATAATGACTTTATTTTTTCAGTCACATGTGAAGAACTTGGATATATCGGTGCATTAGTAATAATTTTGCTTTTCTGTGCGCTTGTCTGGCGTGGATTTGTAATTTCAATGCGCGCCCCCGATAAATACGGTTCGCTTATGGCGCTGGGCCTTACCTTCCAGGTGGGCATTCAGGCAGCTTTGAATGTTTTGGTTGTTACAAACACAATACCTAATACAGGCATAAGCCTTCCTTTTTTCAGCTACGGCGGCACAGCTTTACTTTTGTTGCTGGCGCAGATGGGAATAGTTCTTTCAATTTCAAGAGGAGCATCCTTGGCAAAAGCATAGGTGGTTATATTATGAAATTTCTTTTTGCGGGCGGCGGCACGGCAGGACATATTAATCCTGCACTTGCTGTTGCAAATTATATAAAAACTCGGCAACCCGATGCTCAAATTTATTACATCGGTACTGCGCAAAAACTTGAAGCCCGTTTGGTTCCTGCCGCGGGTTATGAGTTTTTTACAATTAATGTTTCCGGATTTAAGCGTAGTTTGTCACCGTCTGCTTGTGTTAATAATATAAAAACAGTTTACAGAGCAGTAAAATCAACCTATGATGTTAAGCATATATTAAAGCGGATTGAGCCCGATGTGGTGATTGGCACGGGTGGATATGTAAGCGGTCCTGTTTTACGCTGTGCTGCAAAAATGGGCTTTAAGACCGCAATACACGAACAAAATGCTTTTCCCGGTGTAACAAACAAACTGCTGTTTAATATGGTTGATTTGGTTATGCTTGCAATGCCTAAGGCAATGGATTATATAAAGGACTGCAAAAATGTTGTTGTTACCGGAAACCCCATAAGAGCAGATTTTAATAATCTTGATAAATCAAAATCTCGCGATAAGCTTTCAGTACCGCAGGATGTAAAGATGGTATTATCTTTTGGAGGCAGTTTGGGAGCACGGCCTGTAAATGAGGCGGTTGCACAGCTTTTGTGCGACCGTATAGATGACAAAAAAATGTATTTTTGCCACGCTACCGGTAAATCGGGATATGAGGGCTTTTGCCAACTGCTTGACAACAATGGTGTTGATATTAACAGTAAAAATCTCAGAGTTTTTGAGTATATTAACGATATTTATGATTATATGGCTGCTGCGGACTTAATTATCTGCAGAGCAGGAGCAATTACACTTTGTGAGCTGCAGTCGTTAGGCAGAGCATCGGTTTTAATACCCTCACCCTATGTTGCTGAAAACCATCAGTTTCATAATGCAATGACGCTTAAAAATCTCAATGCTGCAGAAGTTATTGAAGAAAAAGACCTTAAAGACGGCGTTTTAACCGCAACGGTTGACAAACTTGTTAAAACACAGAGCATTACAGACGATATGGGTAAAGCCGCTGCGGCAAGTGCTATATCCGGCGCAACCGAAAAAATTTATGATTGTATCATGAGTTTAATTAACAGAAATTAACAAACTAACCGCCCACGGCATAGGATAACTGTAAAAAGACATTATTCTTTTTAAAAGTTTTTCTTATAATGGGGTGCGGTAAATGTCAAAAATAATAATAAAGGGCGGCAACCGTCTTTGCGGACGGGTGGCGGTTCACGGCGCAAAAAACAGCGTTTTGCCAATCATGGCGGCAACCGTTATTTGCAAAGGCGTTAATATTATACACAATTGCCCCAAAATTTCGGATGTTGAGACATCCGTAAAAATTCTTTCGCATCTGGGATGCATCTGTACAAGACAGGGGAGTACTGTAACAGTTGATTCTACCGGTATAGATAAAACAGATATTCCTGAATCTTTAATGAGAGAAATGCGTTCATCAATTGTGTTTTTTGGTTCAGTTGCTATGCGATGCGGATGCTGTAAGCTGAGCAGTCCCGGAGGTTGTGAGCTTGGTCCGCGGCCTATTGATTTACATATTTCCTCATTGCGTGAGCTTGGGCTTGAAATTACTGAGGATGGCGGATACCTCAGCGCTAAATGTATAGGTGAGGTTATAGGTAAACGCATAACCTTATCATTTCCAAGTGTTGGGGCTACTGAAAACATAATATTAACGGCTGCTACGGCAAAAGGCTGTACAATAATTTGTAATGCGGCAAGAGAGCCTGAAATATGTGATTTACAGAACTTTCTTAATAGTGCAGGTGCGGATATACGCGGTGCAGGAAGTGATACCATTGTAATTTCGGGCGTTAAGTCGTTACACGCAACCGAACATGTGATAATACCTGACCGCATAGAAACAGCAACCTTGCTTTCGGCAGTTGCAATAACGGGCGGAAGTGCGGAAATTGTCGATACAATGCCGTCACATATGTCAGCTGTAATAAGCATATTGCGCCAGGCCGGCTGTGAAATAAATGTTGATAAATCCAATATAGGAATAAAATCTCCTGAAAAACTTTACAGGATACCGCTTGTACGTACAATGTGTTATCCGGGCTTTCCTACTGATTCGGGGCCGCCAATTATTGCTATGACAACACTTGCGGACGGCTGTTCGGTTTTTGCTGAAAACATTTTTGAAAACCGTTTTAGGTATGTTGATGAGCTTAAAAGATTGGGTGCCAACATAAATGTTCAGGGAAAAATTGCGATTATTGAGGGCGTTAAACGCCTATGCGGAGCAACTGTTGAAGCGACTGACCTTAGAGGCGGTGCGGCGCTTGCAGTGGCAGCACTTGCGGCAGAGGGTACTACGATTATCAATAAAATACATTTTATTGACCGCGGATATGAAAACATAGAAAACATTTTTGCTGCGCTTGGCGCAGATGCTGTAAGAGTATAATTTTTAAAGAAAAGGAAGTTAAGTATGCCTAAAAAAAACAAAAAACATGCTAAAAATAGGCGAAAAAGCCGTGCAGGAAAAATAATGCTTTCTTTTTTGCTGACAGCATTGATTGTTTTTGGCGTATTGAGCGTAACTGTTCTTTTTCCGATATCAGATATAAAGGTCAAAGGCAAGAGCATATATTCTGCCCAACAGATACTTGATATCTCGGGTATAGATGTGGGAGATAATTTGTTTTTGCTTGACAGTAAAGCAAAAAGCAATATTGTGACCAAACTGCCGTATATAAGTTCCGTTAAGTTCAAACGTGAACTACCGGATAAATTAACTATTGTTGTTTTGCCGGCTGTGCCTGAGCGCTGTTATTATAACGGTAATACATATGTTGTAACTGATAACAATAATAAGGTTTTGGAAAAGGTATCGTCGGTTTCGAATGATTTGCTAACAATAAAGGCAGACTTTGATAATAATATAAAAATTGCTGATACCGTTTCGCTTACCAAGGAAGAGCAGAGTAATATATTGGCCAAGATTTTATCTGAGCCGGCGCTTAAGGATTTTAAAATCAATTCGGTTGATGTTAAGGATAGCATTGATATTACAGTTATAATTGAAAATCGCTTTAATGTTCGACTTGGCGATTATACCGATATTGAAGGTAAACTTGCACACCTTGCTGCAATGATTGAAAAAATGGATGAAAGCGCTACCGGTGATATTAATTTAAAAAGCTGGTCGCAGGATAAACCGGAAGGATATTTTACTGCAAAAAGCCTTAATTTTGCTGAAGAAGAAAGTCCGACAGAAGAATAATTTTAAAATGTTGCAAAAAAATTACAAAATCGTAATAAAATATATTGAAATATAAAAAAATATGTGTTATTATTTTAATATGTATAAATATGATAATATTCATTTAATTGTTTCACGTTAATTTGTTTATTAATATGGATATAATTTTGGAGGATGAAAAAATGGCTATGGAAATTGCTAACGAGCAGGAAAACGTTGTTCAAATTAAAGTTGTAGGTGTTGGCGGCGGCGGCGGTAACGCCATTAACCGCATGGTTGATGCTAATGTTAAGGGTGTTGAATTTATTGCTATTAATACTGATAAGGCGGCATTATACCTTTCAAAAGCCAACCAGAAAATTCAAATTGGAGATAAGACCACAAGCGGTATGGGCGCAGGTGCTAATCCTGAAAAAGGCAGAACAGCTGCTGAGGAGTCTAAAGATGAAATTACTGCAGCTATCCGTAGCGCTGACATGATATTTATTACCGCAGGTATGGGTGGCGGCACAGGTACAGGTGCTGCTCCTGTTGTTGCACAGATTGCACGCGAGCTTGGTATTCTCACAGTTGGTATTGTAACAAAGCCCTTTGCTTTTGAAGGAAACAGAAGAATGAAGCAGGCTGAAGAAGGCATTGCTGCTTTGAGCGAGCAGGTAGACAGCCTTATTGTTATCCCCAACGAGAGACTGCAATTTGTTTCAGAGCAGAAGCTTACTTTCAAAAATGCATTTGATATTGCCGACGATGTTCTCCGTCAGGGCGTACAGAGCATTTCTGAGCTTGTTAACGTTACAGCGCTTGTTAACCTTGACTTTGCTGACGTAACAGCTGTTATGAAGGATGCCGGTTATGCACACATGGGTGTTGGCTGCGCTTCCGGTCGCGATAAGGCTGAGCAGGCTGCACGCGCTGCTATTTCAAGTCCCCTTATTGAGACTTCTATGGAAAATGCACGCGGTGTTATTATCAGCATTACCGGTTCCAGTGATATCGGCCTTGATGATGTTACAATCGCTTCTTCTATCATCCACGACGTTGTTGACCCCGAAGCAATCATCATCTGGGGTGCACAGCTTGATGATACTCTTGAGGACACAATTCGCGTTACTGTTCTTGCAACAGGTCTTGGCAACTCAAAGAAGGAAGACAATCTTATTGATCTTATCAATTCTTCTTCTGATGAAGATAACAATGAAGGATTGGATGATGATATCCTTACCATCTTCAAGAACAACTAATCCATATACATACAAATTAAAGCCTGAGCATTTGTTGCTCAGGCTTTTTTATTGTTAAATCAAAAAGGAAACGGCACCTGCCTTATGACAGGTGCCGTTTTGTGCGGGGGTTAGTTTTGATAATTAGCAACAACCGCAGCCGTTACCATTTTCGTTATTGCCGCCGCATACAGCCAAAAGAACAATAAGGATGATTATCCAAGAGCAGCAGCTGCCGTTAAAAAGATTGTTACACATATTGCAAACCTCCTTTCGTCTTTACAACCTATACTATGTAGACCCAAAGACTTTGGTGATTGTATTTATTAGTTTTTAAAAAATGTAAATGCCGATGATTATCTAGTATATGTATTTGTCAATAATTAATATGTAAATTGCGTTGATAAGTTTACGGGACATACTATGTTGAATATTATAAAAGTGAATCATATATAACAGGGGAGGTAATTATAATGCAATACAGTTATGAGTTTTTTACAAATGCTGCAAAAACAGCAATTGAGTGTGCGATAAAATCAGCGTGTATGATGGGACATACTTATGTCGGCTGTGAGCATATATTGCTTGGCGTGGCAGGTACAGAACAAAGCGTCGGCGCCAAAATATTAAAAACACGAGGTGTTACCACAAGGGATATTATAGGGGTTATTGAAGATGTTATAGGCTGTGGTAACCCAACAGTATTGAGCTATAATGATTTTACGCCGCGAGCTAATACAGCTATTGAAAGTGCTATTAAATATATGCAGCAAAAAGGGTGTGCCTGTGTAGGCACAGACCATTTGTTACTGAGCATAATAACAGGCACAGATAACTTTGCAAAAAAGCTGTTAAAGGAATTTGATGTTAATTTATTGTCACTTTCGGCAGAGCTTGAGGAATACAGAACTCATACATTATCTGAAAATACACAAAAGACCTCCAATATGCCCAAAGCACACAAAATAACTTTGCTTGAAAAGTACGGCAAGAATTTAACAGTTGCAGCGCAAAACGGTGAAATTGATCCGCTTGTAGGAAGAAAAGCCGAACTTGATAAAATGATACGTGTATTATGCAGACGTTATAAAAATAACCCTTGTCTTGTGGGTGAGCCAGGTGTTGGCAAAACGGCAATAGCTGTAGGACTTGCAAGGTTAATTGCAGAAGGTGACGTGCCGGATTTGCTTTTAGGCAAACAAATAATTTCAATTGATCTTACTGCTTTGGTGGCGGGCACAAAATACCGCGGCGATTTCGAAGACAGAGTTCAAAATTTGATTAATGAGGCATCACAAAACCCCGATGTTATATTGTTTATTGATGAACTGCATACTGTAGTGGGTGCAGGTTCGGCAGAAGGCTCGGTTGATGCGGCAAATATGTTAAAGCCTGCGCTTACACGCGACAATTTTAAGGTTATTGGCGCAACTACTTATAGTGAATATCGCAAAAGTATTGAAAAGGATTCCGCGCTTGAAAGACGCTTTCAACCAATATATATAAATGAACCTACCTGTGAGGAGGCAGTTGATATTATAAAAGGTATCAGAGATATTTACAGTCGCCATCACGGTGTTTTAATTCCTGACGAAGTTATTGAAGCGACTGTAATGCTTTCCCATAGGTATATAAATGACAGATTTTTACCTGACAAGGCCATTGATACATTAGATGAAGCTGCGGCAAAGCTAAGGCTGGAACGTAAAAAAACTGAGAATTGTTTTACAAACAAAAGCCTTGAGCTAAGAGGTATAAATGCGAAATATACGCAAAAGGAATATTCCTCTTACTGTACGGCAACGGCGGTGCAACAAAGCAATATGACCGCACTGTCGGTTGAAGATATAAAGACTGTAATAGCTGAAAACTGCAATTTACCGATAAGCCGTCTAGGCAATGATTTGTTGTATGACGACCCGCAAAAAAGGCTTAATAATAAAATTGTCGGTCAGGACGAAGCGATTGATACTGTATGCAAAGCGTTAAGACGTTCTGTGGCGGGCATTAAGGATAAACGGCGCCCGATAGGTTCTTTTTTATTTTGCGGGCCTACCGGTGTTGGGAAAACGTATTTATGCAGATCTATTGCCGTTGAGCTTTTTGGCAGTGAGAAGAATTTAATTAAGCTTGATATGTCGGAGTATTCGGAGAAGCACACGGTATCACGTCTCATTGGTGCGCCGCCGGGATATGTCGGCTATGATGAGCCCGGGCAGTTAACCGAGCCTGTAAGAAAAAAACCATACAGTGTTGTGCTGTTTGATGAAATTGAAAAGGCGCATCCCGATGTATACAATATTTTACTGCAGATTTTGGAAGATGGAGTATTGACCGATTCTTCAGGAAGAAAGGTGAGCTTTGCAAATACTGTTGTAGTTATGACATCCAACACAGGCAGTCAGCAAAGCGGAATAATGGGCTTTAATTCAACGCCAAAGGATAAATTAAAAAAGGAGATAACAAATGGGTTTAGGCCTGAATTGCTGGGAAGAATTGATGAGGTTGTTATATTCAACAGCCTTGATAGAAATAAGCTTTCCCGTATTTGCGAGCTATTGCTTTTTGAACTTAAAAATATTGTTACAGAAAACGGCGGTAACCTTGAAATTGATAAAAGTGTTTTTGATTTGCTTGCCAGAAGCTGTGATGAGGTGAGCGGAGGTGCACGCGGAATAAGAAAGCTTATACGGGACAAAATTGAGGATAAATTAAGCGAGCTTGCGATAAGCTGCAGAGGAATGGCAGGCAGGCAATTTGTGTGCGGCACAAAAGATGATGAGATAATTATAAATGTAAAATAAAAAGTGCGGGGATAAACTATTTTTAGTTGTCTCCGCACTTTTGTATCAAAAAGCAGTATTGGGGCAAAATACATTTAATATTTTGTAAATGTTGGTGTTAATAATGAATAACAGTATTTCTTCAAGGCAGATAATACTTTTGGTGTTTATTTCAGTAACAACAACCTATTCTATAATTGATATGCCTAAATTTATGGCGCAAAGCTTTGGCAGAAGCAGCTGGCTGCCCTTGATTGTCGGAGGAATTGTTTTTGCGGCGGCTGTTTGCCTGATTGCGCATATTAACAGTATGTATCCAAATGTTATATTCTTTGACTATGCAAAGAATATAACAGGCAGCTTTGTTGCATATATTTTTACTTTGTTTTATATTTTGTATTTTTTGATTGTAGAGGTTAATCTGAATGTTAGGTTGGTAGGAATACTTTCTTCAAATTTTTTACCGAGAACGCCTTTTTACATTTTTTTGGCCATATCGATAGGGATATCTGCGTTTTTGGCAAGCAAGGGGCTGAAAAATATTTGCAGACTTATTGAGATAACTGGTGTAGCTTTTTTGGTTGTAACTTTATTTATCTGTATTGTAATGGTAACTAATGGCAATAAAAATAATATTTTACCGATTTTTAATGCAAATGATTTTAAAAACATGAAAGAATCAGTAAAAGAATTGATGTTACCGTTTGCAGGCATTGAAATTTTGTTGATAGTACCCTTTACAAGAGAGAATAAGGGCATTGGTAAAAAACTGTTTATAACTTTGCTGTTAATTGGTTTGTTTTATGCATTGATTGTAATAAGCACAATAAAAATTTTAGGTATAAATAACACATCGCTTCTTAACGATGCCTTTTTTGAGGCGGTAAAATCTGCGCCTGCACCTATTATTGAAAGACTTGATGTTATATATATGACTTTTGGACTTGCAAGCTTATTTACAGGCTTTGGCATAATGTTTATTGCTATAACAGAACATGCCTGTAAGGTGTTTTCCAAGGTTGACAGAAAGTGGATAATAATAATTACGGCAGTTATAGTTTTTGGGCTGAGTATTCTGGGAATAAAAACAGAAGCGACGGAAAAGAGCAGAAATATAATCACTTTGCTTGTGGCGGTGGCAGTATTTGTAATTCCACTTATACTGTTTGCGGTTGCAAAGATAAAAAGACAAAACAAAGCTGGTTTGAATGCGGAGGTACAGGAGTGAGAAGAATATACAGGGTAATTGCTTTTATTACAATGATTGCAATTACCGTGACCTTTATGAGTGGCTGTTATGACGCGATAGATATTAACAAAAAGCATATTGTTACAGCGGTAATACTGGATTATAAGGACGGTCAGGTGTACTTTAATGTTGAAATAGCCAATATTCAAGGCGATAGTATTGACCAGAATATAAGCGGCGGTGAAAAGTACAAGTACATGACGGGCAAGGGCGATACTATTATAGCAAGCAAAGAGGACCTTAACAGAAATCTTGACCGACATTTGTATTTAAGCGCAGTAAGGGCAATTGTATTTACCGAAAATTTTATAAATGAATATATTGTTGAATATTTGAACAGACTGCGCGCGTCTGAGCAGTATAACAAAAAGGTTATGATTGTTACAACAAGAGAAGATCCGAAAGATTTAATGGATGCTTGCATTGAGAAGAATTCATCAATTGGGTTTTCTACAGAGGAGATGCTTACTGCCTTGCAAGAGCAAGGAGAATCTTACGGCAGGACAACCGAGGAGGTAATTGAAAAGCTGTCTAATGAGCATGCTGCAATATTACTTCCTTCAATAGGGATAAAAAACGGTATAAATGCCCTTGTGGGCTATACAGTTATTGGTGATGATATAGTAAAAGGTTTTATACCTGCAGATAAAGCCGGTGCGGATGTACTGATGAACACGCAAAAGGCAAAGAGCCATTATCTTATACCGTACGGCGAACAAGAGCTTTCGATTGAAGGTAATATTAAAGATTTTGAAATAAAACCATATTATAAAAACGGTGAAATAAGCTTTAAGACTGAATGCGAAATAAAAGCAACTTTACTTTACGATGATGATAAACCTGAGTATTCTTACGATGGCAGCTGTTATGAAGAGATAGAAGAAGCGCTTCAAAAGTATGTGGCGGAGGAAATAAAAGAAGCGGTAAGGGTGGCTCAAACCGAATATGAGTGTGATTATTTACATTTTGACGATGCGTTTAGAATAAAGTATCCTGAAGTTTTTAAAAAACTAAATTGGTCTCAGGAATTTAAAAAAGCCAAAATAGAGGTTAAAGCAACCGTTAACTTTGACAGCATATGGCTTATGGATTACGGAAGTTAAGGAGGGAAAACACATTGACAGAATTTCCTGATTTTTACAGATTTACACAAACACTTGAAGAGGAAAGCAGAGGATACATGTTCAGAACTATTCCGTTTTGTGACGGAGTATTAAAGGTATTTTGTGTTGTGCAGCTTGTAGATAGAGATTTGCTAACCGAAAGTGTTATAAAGCCATTGGTTTTACATTGTAAAACCGAAACTATAAATGCGCGTATTGCTTCGCAAAGTGTGATTTTTGCCGATGATTTTAAAATTGAGAAAGATACCGCCCAGATAAACAATCACATCCTTAACGGTATGGTGGTAATTCTTTTTTCAAATGATAACGAGTATATAGTTTTAAATCTAAAAAAAGTTCAGCACAGAGGTATACCCACTCCGCAACTGGAGTACACTATTCGCGGACCGCAGGATTGCTTTACTGAAAACCTTGATACAAATCTTTCTTTAATAAGATACAGATTAAAGGATAAGAACGCAAAATTTGATTTTTTAGAGGTTGGTAAGCGCACAAAAACAAAGGTTGCAGTAATATACGTTGACGATATTGTAAACCCTGATGTTGTACAGAAAATTAAAAGTAAAATCTCAAAAATAGATGTTGACGGTATTGAAGAATCGGGTGAATTACAAGCATTTTTGTTAAATAGCAAATTTGAGCTTTTTCCAAACATGGGTCTTGTAGAAAGGTCTGACCTTTCTTGCCAATGCATACTTGAGGGAAAGGTTTTTGTTATGGTGGACGGCAGTCCCATAGGGCTTATTGCACCAAAAGTATTTGTAGAATTTTTAGAATCAAGCGATGATAGGTATGATAATAAATTCTTTGGAGTAATGGCAAGAATGCTGAGATATCTTGCAATAATGCTCTCTTTTATGTCAACAAGTGTTTTAGTTGCAATAACGTCTTTTAATACGGATGTTTTACCCTCAAATTATGCGATACTTTTGGCACAAATGCGGGGAAATGTGCCCTTTTCGGCACTTATAGAAGCGCTGCTGGTAGAGATAATACTTGAATTACTGCGAGAAGCGCTTACAAGAATAGCAAGCCAAATCGGTACGGCGATAGGTATCGTGGGTGCTATCGTTATTGGCGAAGCGGCAATTTCAGCGGGACTTTTCAGTCAGCTTATGCTTATAGTCGGCTCGGTTTCGCTGCTCTCTTCATTTGCAATTCCGGACTATACAATAATAAATACCTTCAGGATATTGAAATTTATGCTTATACTTGCAACGGGTTTTTTTGGCTTTTTGGGCTTCACGGTTTTTGTGCTTATTGTATTAATGCAACTGGTATCAATGGAAAGCTTTGGTGTGCCGTATATGGCCCCCACTGCACCGTTTAATCTATACGATTTTGTGCACACTATTATTTACAATACAACAATGTCACCGAAACGTCATAAGTATCTAAAAACGCAGGATAAAACAAGGGCAAACCTTAAATAAAGAAAGCGGAAAGCAAATTTGCTTTCCGCTTTGTTTAAAGCTTAAAATCATCAGGGCTGTAGTTTTTTGAAATTTCTGTTCTGACGGGTTTGCGTTTTAAAATGTCATATTTAAATTTTCTGCAGTTGTCGTATGCAGAAACAACGCCGCGGTAGGAACAAAAAATATCATTATCACTATCGCTTTTAATGCCGTAAACACAGTAACAGCAATATTTATAGTCTTTATTAAAAAAGCCCATATTGTTTTTTCCGCCCTTTAAAAAATTGTTATATAAATTATATCATATATTATTCAATTTTCCAAGAGTGTTTTTAGGGCAGGAAGCAAGAAAAATAACGCAGGTTACAATTAACGCTATGGCAGCAGGAACTGATGCAGCGGTGCCTGAATAAACAGGAGTGTCTGCAATGCTTGAAACGGCAAGGGAAACAGAAAATATTTTCATAAGCAGTTGGGTTATTCCTGCAAGCAATAATCCGTGTAACAGCCTTATAAGAGCAAATTTTAAGTAATTAGGCATAATTTTACCGCATACCGACATTATCTGCGCGTGAACAGAAAAACCGCACCAGCCTAAAGATATAGCTACTAACATTATGTTTTTACGCAAATAAACTGTTGAGGTAGTTACCTCACTTAATGCAGTTAATATATTTTGTATGTGCTGCGGCAGGAAAACACCTGTTGTTTCAAGAACAGAAGAGAAAAGCACAACCCAAGCACAAACGCCAATAATTGATGTACAAGCATCCGAAACCGATTGAACAAATGCGTCGGAATAGCTTAGACTGTTAACTGCACTTTGAGAAATAATAGGCTCTTTTGAACGGAAAATTATATTGATAATAATACACGATATTATGTTTGCCGCCAACAGCAAATAACCCATTTGTCTGTTGTTTAATATGCCCTGACCTACTGCTAAAACTATAAAAGCAGGGCCGGGATTGACGCAGCAGCATATAAGGTTTTGTGCTTGCTTTTGAGATAGCTGATTTTGTTCATAAAGCAAGCCAATCAGCTTTGCGCCTACCGGATAACCCGAAAGCATTGAAAGTATTATTGCGCAGGTGGCATTACCGTTTATGCCAAACAACAGCTTTCCTGAAGGATGTAACAGTTTGCCCAGGAAATCTGAAATATCTGACCTTATGATGAATGTTGAAATAACACAAAAAGGAAAAAGAGAAGGAATAAGTATATCAGCACACAGACATAATCCGTTTATTGCCCCATTGATACTTGCGTTTGAAGCTGCAATAAAAGAAACAGCCAGAGCAATACAAACAGATGTTAATATAACGGTTTTTGTTTTAATCTTCCTGTTGGTGATTATACAAGCATTATGTTTCATATTGATAATATATGAAGCAAGGCAGGTTTTATATGTATGAGCAATAAAAATAAAATGTATCTAGGCACTGATATGATAATGGAAATCATTTCAAATAGAGAACTTATGGTTGATGGCTGTAAAGGAGTAGCCGAATATGATGAAAACTTTATAAAGCTTAATGCCAAAAAGGGTACAGTTACGGTTTTTGGCGTCGATTTGGAGATTAAGTCTTATAACGAGGCAGCGTTGTTTATTGCAGGCAAAATTGAGCGCATTGAATTTTGTATGTAAAGGGGAAAAAATATGCTTTGGCTTTACAGATTTATTTGCGGTTATGTTTTGATTGCTATAAAAGGTGATTACTGCGAGAGGCTTATAAATAAATTGGTAAAAAACCGCATATCGGTGTGGCATATTAAAAAGAAAAAAGGCGCAATACATGCTTGTGTTTTTGCGCGTGATTTTAAAAGGCTGCCGCAGTTTAAGGGAAGAACCGCTGTTAAAATACATATTATCAGCAAGACGGGAATGCCGTTTATTATAAAGAAATACAAGCACCGCCCGGGCATTGCTGTTGGTATTATTGCTTTTTTTGTGATTATACATTTGCTGTCCGGCTATATATGGAATATTAAGGTTGAAGGTAATGACAGGATCAATGAACAAAGCATATTAGATTCGTGCCGCAGCATTGGTATTGCTGAGGGTGTGAGCGCAAAAAGCATCAACCCGCAAAATGCAAGGGTCGAGTTATTGTTGAAACAACAGGGGCTGTCCTGGGCGTCAGTAAATATTGAGGGCAGTTGCGCTACAGTCAATGTGCGAGAGTTTGAAAATCCTGAGAAAAAAGATGAAAAGCCGTGTAATTTAAAGTCTACAGTATCAGGGGTGGTGGTATCAACAAAGGTTACGAAGGGAGATGTGTGCGTTAAACCGGGCGATACGGTGATTGAGGGACAGTTATTAGTGAGCGGCGCGGTTACACACGCTGACGGAAGTACGGAATTTGTAAAAAGCGAGGGAGAGGTTATTATTGAAACAACGCGTACCTTTGTCCAAACAATTGATTATGAGCAAACAGAAATTATAAAAAACGGCAATGTAAAAACGCGTTGTGTTTTAAATATGTTTGGATTACAAATACCGTTATATTTAGGAGAAATTAAAGGCGATTACGAAAAGGAAATAAGTGTTAATAAAATAAGTGTAAACACAAACTATGCGCCAATATATATTATAAAGGCACGTTTTTTTCAAACTGAGGAAACAAGATATAAAATAGACAAAGACAAGGCGGTACAAAAAGCGCAGGAAAATATTGAAAAAGAAATTTTAGGGATAAGCGGTTTTACAGCGGTTTCATATAAGGATGATATAACCGATACAGACACAGGCATAACCTTAAAAAGAGATTATATCTGTCGTGAAAATGCCATTAAGGAAGATGTTTTGTTGATTGATACTTTTAATTAGCAGATTATTATGTTATAATAACTTTAAACCGACGGCGGTGGAACGCCGCCGAAATGCCGCAGGCATTTGAAAACTTGCGTTTTCGTTCAAAAACATTGAATCACTAAATACTGTCGCACTGCGGTGCGGCGACGGCTTTGCCGTTTCAAAGGCTGTCGCCTTTAGATTTATGATATAATAACTTTAAACCGACGGCGGTGGAACGCCGCCAAAATGCCGCAGGCATTTGAAAACTTGCGTTTTCGTTCAAAAACATTGAATCAAAAAACATTGTCGCACTGCGGTGCGACAACGGCTTTGCCGTTTTAAAGGCTGACGCCTTTAGATTTATGATATAATAACAAAGAATAAGCAAAATTGATGGTGAGGATGGTAAAAAGGTGTTTGAGCAGATAATTGATATTGATAATGTTGACCACATTGCGAGCCTTTTCGGCAACTATGATGAAAATGTTAAAACGGTTGAACAACATTACAGTGTAAAAGTTACCTCACAAAGCGGAAATATAAAGGTGAGCGGAGAACAGAACAGTGTACAAAAGGCATCAAGAACGCTTGACGGTATACTTATGCTTATAAAAAAAGGCGATGCTCTTACCGCGCAGAATATAGAATATATTATATCACTTGTTGATAACGGCGAGGACGGTCAGATATCTAAGTTGGCTGATGCAAACTGCATTTGTATAACCTCAAAGGGCAGACCTGTAAAGGCCAAAACTCTCGGTCAGCAAAAATATATTGATGCGATAAAAAACAATACAATAACCATAGGCGTGGGCCCTGCAGGTACAGGAAAAACCTACCTTGCGGTTGCACTTGCGGCAAACGAGTTCCGAGCAAAGAGGGTTAGCCGTATAATTTTGACCCGCCCTGCCGTTGAAGCCGGAGAAAAACTGGGTTTTTTACCCGGTGATTTACAGCAAAAGGTTGACCCGTATTTACGTCCGCTTTATGATGCTCTTGTGGAAATGATGGGAATGGAAAATTTTCACAGATGTCAGGAACGCGGTGATATTGAGGTTGCACCGCTTGCATATATGCGCGGCCGTACTCTTGACGATAGTTTTATTATTCTTGATGAGGCGCAGAATACTACATCTGAGCAGATGAAAATGTTTTTAACCCGTCTTGGCTTCAATTCACGCGCGGTGGTTACGGGCGATGTTACGCAAATTGACCTGCCTGACGGCAAAAAATCGGGATTAAAGGAAGCGGTCAATGTTCTGAAGAACATTGATGATATAGCAATTATAAGGCTTAATGACCGTGACGTTGTTCGTCACCGTCTTGTACAGAAGATTATTAATGCATATAACGGTTATAAGGATAAAAAGGAAAATTTGCATGCAAAAAATAAAGGTTAATATTGATGTTAATATAAATAATAAAATACCTTTTGGCACAAAAAGGCTTATTAAGCGCTCTTGCGCTGCAGCTCTTAAAAGTGAAGATTTTCTTGAAAATGCCGAGATTAACGTGAGCATCGTAAGCGAGAATGAGATACGAGGCTTAAACGGTGAGCACCGTAATATTGATAAGGTTACCGATGTTCTTAGTTTCCCGTTAGGCGAAAACGGAATTTATGATATCAATCCCGAAAACAACTGTTTTATGCTGGGCGATGTGGTTATATGCTTTGAGCGTGCCGCACAGCAGGCTGTTGAATTTTCTCATTCGCTTAAGAGAGAAATTTCTTTTTTAACGGTACACTCCATACTGCATTTGCTTGGATACGACCATGTCAACAGCGAGCAAGAAGAGCGTGAAATGATAAAAAAACAAAAGCAGATAATGTCTGCTTTGGGTATTGAAAGATAAAAAATACAAGGTGAAAAAATGGAAAATATTAAAACAACATCGGCATTTATGACAATCGTAGGACGGCCCAATGTGGGCAAGTCTTCGTTTATGAATGCAGTTTTGGGATGTAAGGTTGCTATTGTTTCCGAAAAACCGCAGACCACTCGCACACGTATTATGGGTGTTTATAACAAGGATGAGGCTCAGCTTGTTTACATAGATACTCCCGGCTTTCATAAGCCGGGAACAGAGCTTGGCAAAATAATGATAAAAGCTGTCAACAGCGGTTTGACCGAAGTTGACGGTGTAACTATGATTGTTGATGCTGCCCCGGGGTTTAAGTATGATTATGATAATCCGCCCGCGGCTGAGCTTGCGCTTATAAAAGAAATTGGGCAAAAAAAACTTAAAGCTGTACTTGGCATTAATAAAATTGATTTGCTTGTCAAAAAGGACGAGCTTCTCAAAATTATTATGATGTATTCAAGGCTTTACGATTTTGAGGCTGTTGTTCCGTTTTCAGCAAAGACGGGGGACAATATTGATGTACTTGTGCAGGAACAGTTAAAATTCTGCAAGCCATCGGTACATTATTTCCCGCCCGATGAGATAACCGACCAGCCTGAAAGAGTAATGGCGGCAGAAATTATAAGAGAAAAACTGCTGCGCCTTTTGAGCAAAGAAGTTCCGCACGGCATTGCCATTGATGTTGAAAAATTTGTTGAGAATGATACCAAGGACGGTCCTATGGTTAATATTGAAGCCGTTATTTACTGTGAAAAAGATAGTCATAAAGGAATTATTATCGGAAAAAGCGGCAGTATGCTTAAACGCGTCGGCAGTTATGCGCGACAGGATTTAGAGGATTTTTTTGGTATACAGTGCTGTGTTAAGCTGTGGGTAAAGGTTAAAGAAAACTGGCGCAACCGTGCAGGACTGATACACTCTTTCGGACTTGACTGATTTTTCCTATAATATGTTTTGACCCGCAGGAAAAAATATCTGTGGGTGATATTTATGAAAAAGAACTGCGCAGCTTGGAATGCTTTTTATAAAGATGGCAGTGTTGCAACCTATTTGTTGTACAAGGCTTGCAGTACGTTAAACGGCTGTGACGGTAACGGGGGACACCTTAATGAAAATGAACGTGAAAGGCTTGGTAATACGTCAGACTCACGTGGGTGATTATGACCGCGCGGTTTCTATTTTAACGCACGAGCACGGTATTGTTAAAGCCTTTGCAAACGGTGCGCGACGTCTGAAAAGCAGAAAAATGTCCTCTACTGGATTACTCTGCTATGCTGAATTTTCACTGTCAAAAACAAAGGATACATATAAAATTGATGAAGCGTCACCTATAAGTATTTTTTACGGATTGCGTTTCGATATAGAGGCGCTTTCTCTTGCTGAATATTTTTGTGAGCTGTGCCAGACTTTTGTTGAAGAAGAATATACAACCGACGATTATTTGCCGCTTATATTAAACTCGCTTGCTTTTTTGGAAAATAAAAAGCGGCCATTACGTCTTATAAAAGCGGTGACTGAATTGCGGCTGTTGACGGCGTCTGGATATATGCCTGACCTGTCGGGCTGTGATTGCGGTAATGGCGCGCCATTTAAATTTGATATTGAAAACGGCATTTTATGCTGTAATGATTGTATTGAACCTGACGCAAGGCAGGTTATTACGCTGAACAATACCGTTGTAACGGCGATGAGGTTTATAACATCTTGTCCGTTTGAAAAATTATATAATTTTACTTTGCCTGATAATGATTTGGAATTGCTTGTATATACTTGTGAGCAGTATGTGTTGGCAAGGGCAGAGCACAACTTAAAAAGCCTGCAATTTTATAACAGTATAAGGATTTGATATGTTATATGGTCTATGATGCTAAAAAATATGCAAATGTGCTTGAGCTTAATAAAGTATTAGAACTGCTGCGCGGACAAACAACCACCGAAAGTGCCGCGGCGGCTACTTATGATATTGTACCTTGCTTTGATTTTGAGCAGACCAAAACACTTTTGAGTGATACGGATAACGCGTATTTGCTTCTGCTTAAGTACTCTCCTCCCGGGTTTTCGGGTGCGCACAATGTTGCGCCTTTGGTATCGCAGGCTGATGCGGGTTTGGTATTATCAAAGCAAGAGCTTTTGAATATTGCGCATACATTAAAGGTTGTGCGTATAATGCGCGAGTGGCGCGATAATCTTGATAACAATGATACAATGCCGCTTGACAGGCTGTTTTTTATGCTTTGCCCCAACCGTTATTTAGAGGAAAAGCTATTATTTTGCATAAAAAATGCTGACGAGCTTAACGATAGCGCGTCAGAAAGGCTGTTTTCAATAAGACGTAAAATAAAGAATGCCGAAAATAATATACGAGCAAAGCTTGATAAAATACTGCGTTCAAGCGATGCGAGCAAGGTTTTACAGGACACAATTATTACCCAGCGTGACGGACGTTTTGTTGTGCCCGTAAAATATGAATATAAGTCACAGCTTCCCGGTCTAGTGCACGGCTCGTCAACATCAGGTGCAACCTTGTTTATTGAGCCTATGGCTGTCGTTGAAATTAATAATGAACTTAAAGCTTTACAGTCCGAGCAGGAAGAGGAAATAGCCCGCATTTTAGCAGAGCTGTCAAGTGAATGCGCGGGATTTGCTGAGCAAATAAGCCTTTCCTGCAAGGCAGTTTGTGAGCTGGATTTAATTTTTGCAAAAGCGCGTCTTGGCATAAAAATGAAAGCGTCAATACCTAATATTAATGATGAGGGAATTATAAGCCTTATTAATGCACGCCATCCTTTGATTGACGAGCATCGTGTTGTGCCAATTTCTGTTGATATTGGACGAGAATATGACTCGCTTATAATTACGGGACCTAACACGGGCGGTAAAACCGTAACCTTAAAAACAATAGGTCTTTTGCATATGATGGCTATGTGCGGGCTTATGATTCCCGCAAAAGAAAACAGTCAGCTTGCTGTATTTGACCGCATTTTTGCGGATATTGGTGATGAGCAGAGCATCGAGCAGTCACTTTCAACATTCTCGTCACACATAACAAATATTGTACGCATACTTGAACAGGTTAATTATAACAGTCTTGTATTGCTTGACGAGCTTGGCGCGGGAACCGACCCCATTGAAGGTGCCGCTTTAGCAAAAGCAATTTTAATTACATTGAAAGATAAAGGCGCAAAAATTGCGGCAACCACACACTATGCAGAGCTTAAAACCTATGCGCTGGAAACCGAGCGTGTTCAAAACGCAGGCTGTGAGTTTGATGTTCAAACCTTACGGCCTACATACCGCATTATATCGGGTGTTCCCGGCATGTCAAATGCATTTGCCATTTCTTCGCGGCTTGGTGTGCCAAGAGAGGTTGTAAACCTTGCTGATAGTATGTTAAGCGATGAGCAAAAGCGTTTTGAAAGTATAGTTGCATCCCTTGACGACGCAAGAAAACAAGCTGAAGCCGACAGGGAAGAAGCAAGGAAAATCCGTGCGCAACTTGAAAGCGAAAAGGCTGCCAACAGCCGTAAAAGCGCAGAGATTGTCGCTAAAACCGACAAAGTGATGGAAAACGCAAGACAGCAGGCAGAGCTGATTATTGAAAAAACACGTCAGGAATCAAACCGCCTTTTAGATGAGCTTAACAAATTAAAGAAGCAGTTTAACCGCAAAAATTCTGCAGAGGTGCTTTCAAAGGCGCGCTCGTTGGAAAAGAATGCTTTTAATTCTGTGCCTAAAGCCAACAAGGTTGATTATAAAAATATGCCTGAGCTTGACCGTCCCATTAAGGAGGGGGACACAGTGTATTTGCCTGCGTTCAGCTCACAAGCTACGGTTGAAGAGGTTTCTGACGGATCAAAAAATATAACTGTTTCTTTTGGCACTGCAAGAATGCGCGTTTCAAAAGACGCTGTTTGCCTTATTGAAGGCCAAGAGGAAGAAAAAACTGTTCAGAAAAAAGTGTCAGGTGTTACCGGAAAGGCTAAAGACGGCGCTGCAAGCGAGCTTGATATGCGCGGTCTTTCCTGCGACGAGGGCATTTATTTACTTGACGTATATATCGACTCGGTAGTACTTGCAAAGCTTGATACTGTAACGATTATACACGGCAAGGGAACGGGTGTGCTGCGTGACGCTGTACGACGCCATTTAAGAAAGCATAAGGCGGTTGAATCTATACGCCCGGGTACTTATGGCGAGGGCGAGGACGGCGTGACGGTTGTTAAAATGAAAAAATAAAAAAATCCACCGATTATTCGGTGGATTTTTGGTTTTATTTATTAATCTATAAATGCATCGTGTACTGCGTTGAGAGCTTTTTGTGCGTGCTCTGCATCGATTAGTACGGAAATTTTAATTTCGCTTGTGGAAATCATCTGAATGTTTACTCCAGCATCATAAAGAGCACCGAACATTTTGGAAGCAACACCGGGATGGGTTTCCATACCTGCGCCTACAACTGAAAGCTTGCAGATGTTGGAGTCCTGAGAAACATTTTCATATTTAAGAACATCTTTGAGCTCGTCAATAGCAGCCATTGCATCGTCTGCCTGATCCTTTGAAACGGTAAAGGCAATATCCTTTGTGCCGTTGCGGCCTACTGACTGAAGAATGATGTCAACATTTGCATTTTTCTTTGCAAGCTTTTCAAAAAGCTTATATGCTACTCCGGGGGTGTCCTTGAGGCCTGTTAATGATATACGGCAGATTTTATCATCAAGCGCTACGCCTTTAATAAGAGTTTTTTCCATATTAGTTATCTCCTTTACAATTGTTCCTGGTTTGGGGTCAATGCTCGACAGAACCTCAAGCTCTACGCAGAATTTTTTAGCCATTTCAACTGAACGGTTGTTGAGAACCTGTGCGCCTAATGTTGCAAGCTCAAGCATTTCGTCATAAGTGATTTCAGTAAGCTTTTTTGCGTTTTTAACTTTGCGTGGGTCCGCGGTGTAAACACCGTCAACGTCAGTATAAATCTGGCAGCAGTCAGCCTTTAATGCGGCAGCCAAAGCAACGGCGCTTGTGTCAGAGCCGCCTCTGCCCAAAGTGGTGATGTCCTGATTATCGCATATACCTTGGAAGCCTGCAACGATTACGATTTTTTTCTGAGCAAGTTCTGAATTTATGCGGTCGGCTTTGATTTTGCGGATACGTGCGGCTGAATATGCAGAGTTTGTGTTAAAACCTGCCTGCCAGCCTAAGAGCGAAATTGCGGGGCAGCCGATTTTCTGGATTGCCATTGAGAGCAGGGAAGCAGAAATTTGCTCGCCCGCGGAGAGCAACATATCCATTTCACGCTTTGAGTTACCGTTGGGGTTAATCTCAAGAGCTTTGTCAATGAGGTCATCGGTTGTGTCACCCTGTGCGGAAACAACTACAACTACATCGTTACCTGCAAGGTAATCTTTAGTTATGATGTTTGCAACCCTGAAAACGCACTCGGCATTTTTAACAGAGCTTCCGCCGAATTTTTTTACTATAAGAGCCATATTTAATTCCTCCTGATAAGGCTTCAATAATACTTATAATATTAATTATTCAACAATGTGAAGGATGTGAACGTCTTTTAATTCTTTAATGCTGTTAATGACTTCTATAAGTGTTTTTTCGTCACAAACAGGTGTTACAAAAGCAATTTCCTTGTAAGGCTGATTGTTAAGCTCAATAAACTCAACACCTTTTAAAGCAGCGTTTACTGCTGCTTTTGCGGCGTCGCTATCTTCACAGGCGGCACGGATATAAAGCCTTACATCTTCACCGAAATTGGCTGTTACATAATCGTCACTGCCGTCCTCCCAGAAGATTTGTTTTCTGGTTTCAAGATGCTTTGTACAGTCAATAATATCAGCAACAACAGCGCTTGCCGTGGGTGCTTTACCTGCGCCGCGGCCGTAGAACATAACATCACCGACATAATCGCCGCGTACCATAATGGCATTGAAAACATCGTTTACGCCTGCAAGAATGTGGCTGTTTTTGAGCAGTACGGGGTAAACGCCGGCCCATACCTTACCGTCGGCTGTCTTTTTGGTGCGGCCTACAAGCTTAATATTGCAGTCACAAGCGTGTGCATAAGCAAAATCGGCAGAGGTGATTTTTGAAATACCTTCGGCGTCTATCTGATTAGGATAAATGTGTTTGCCAAAGGCGAGGGAAGCCAGAATGCAGATTTTACGCTGTGCATCTATACCGTCAATATCGCTTGAAGCATCGCGCTCTGCATAACCAAGGCGCTGCGCTTCGGCAAGAACACTATCAAAGTCTGCACCCTGGGTGTCCATTTTTGTTAAAATATAGTTGGTGGTACCGTTTAATATACCGATTATCTCGCAAATATTGTTAGCACTAAGGCATTGCGCTATAGGTCTTATAACGGGAATACCGCCGCCAACGCTTGCTTCAAAAAGGAAGTTTACGTTTTTCTCTTTTGCGGTTTTTAGCAGGTCATAGCCTTTTTCTGCAACCAGCTCTTTATTAGAAGTTACAACGCTTTTGCCCGCAAGCAAGCAACGCTTAACAAAATCATAAGCCGGGTTTATGCCGCCCATTACCTCAACAATAATATCAATATCGCTGTCGTTTATAATATCCTCAAAGTTTTTTGTAAAAAGCTCTTTATACTCAACATCAAACTCTCTCAAATCAAGAATGCGTTTTAAACGTATATCTTGTTTTGAGTTTCTGTCAATAGTTGCTTTATTGTTGAGCAATATTTCAGCTACACCTGAGCCTACAACACCGTGACCCATTATTGCAACATTAATCATAAACAATCACCATAACCTTTTATAAAAAATCTTACACAGTGCGATGAACTGCTTTAACATCGGGAATCTTTAAAATTTCACTTTTTAAATGCTCATAGCTTGTCAGTTCGTTATTTATTCTTATTGAAAAAGAAACCGAGGCAATACTGTCAACGGGCTGACTTTGGTTTACCGTGATAATATTAGCACCTAAATCATAAAGTCTTGACAGCACGCTGGATAACACACCTGCTTTATCAGCAAGGGAAGCTTTAAAATTTAGCACCGTACCGCTGACTTCCGGAATATAACGGAAAACGTGACCCCTGTATTTATAAAAAACGCTGCGCGATATGCCTGCCATACGCACGGCTTCGCTGACATTCTGTGCGGTTCCGTCCGAAAGCATTTCTTTTGCGTTGAGTACCTTTATAAATACATCAGGCAGAACATCGGCTGTAATTATTAATCTGTCGTCAATATTCATTGCGTGTCCACCACCTGCGAACAGTCGTATTCCAATGGTGTATATTGTAACACGATGTAATTAAAAAAGCAAGTATAAAATTAATATTTTTATTGCTTAATTTATGATATTAAGTTAATATTACTATATAGAGGTGAAAACAATGGTTTCTATGGAAAATAAAAAGAGATTTTTGATTAATATTGCCTTTTTAGCAGTGATAATTCTGCTGATTTATTTTGTGTTTAAATCACTGCTGGTTTATCTTATGCCGTTTGTAATTGCGGTATTGATAGCCGCGTTGTTGCAAAGACCTGCGCGTTATTTGCACCGTAAAATTAAAATACCGAAATCGATATGTTCGGTCGTGCTGGTTATACTAACATATATTTTTGCTTTGGCATTGTTTGGCGCTGTTATATATTTCTTATATCAGCAATTATACGGCTTTTTTACAGATATGTGTTCGTTTATTCCTTATATAGATAAATTTGTTGAGCGTATTAGAAATATGGCGATTTCAATATCCAACACTTTGCCTGAAGAAATAATAGAACATCTTAACTCTTTGCCCGCAACCGCTATTAATGAAATTACCTCAACGGCTACAACGGCATTATCAAATTTTGCCTCTTCTTTGGTAAAAGCCACGCCGAGTATTCTTATAAGCGCAATTGTTACGGTTGTTGCAAGCTGTTATGTTGCGGCAGATTATGATTTTCTTTATGAATATTTTACTAAAAATGCGCCGCAAAAGCTCAACAATATTTTTACAGAGATAAAGTCTTTGCTTTCTCAAACAATGGTTAAAGTATTGCGCGGTTACTTACTGCTTATGCTGTTGACTTTTGCTGAGCTCACAATCTGTCTGTATATTTTAGGTGTTAACTATGCGGTTGTTATTGCGGCAATAATATCTGTTATTGATATTCTGCCCGTACTTGGAACGGGAACGGTGTTGATACCATGGTCAATTATTTCACTTATAAACGGTGATTATCTGTTGGGCATTGGTTTGCTGGTAACCTATGTATTAATTGCAATAGTAAGAAATTTCCTTGAGCCCAAGATTATAGGACACCAGGTAGGTTTATATCCGTTGCTTACGCTGATAGCAATGTTTATTGGATTAAAGCTTTTTGGTTTCTTTGGAATGTTGCTATTGTCTGTGGTGCTTATATTGATTATAAACCTTTACAGAAAAGGTGCATATAAACTGTAAAACTGATATTGTATGATTAAAAGATACCGGAATTTTCGGTATCTTTTTTTATTTATCCGAATGGGGTCGGGATAAGCATATTATGTATTGGGTAATATTGCCCGATTGTAATGCTATAAAAGGAGTTGAATAAATGACAAGATTGTTTATTTCTACAAAGACGGTTACCTTGGCAATGCGTTGCCGTGATGTTTTGAGAAATCATGGATTTGCTGCACAAGTGGAAAAAAGAATGTCCTTAGTACAAAACGGCTGTGGTCACGGCGTATCGGTTAAAGGTGAAAAAAAAGAAATATTGAGAGTGTTAACACAAAACAATGTATCGGTTATGAAAATATATGAATTATAGACAGACGGCAGGTGATAGGGGATGATATATTTAGATAATGCTGCAACAACTGGAGTGAAGCCGCAAAAGGTTATATATGCGGTAAATAATGCATTAAGGCAATATTCCGCAAATCCGGGAAGAAGCGGACATGTATTGTCTGTTAAGACGCAGGAGCAGATATATTATTGCCGTAAAAAATGTGCAAAAATGTTTGGCGCAAAAGATGAAACTGCTGTAATTTTTACGCTTAACTGTACGGCGGCGTTAAATACTGTTATAAAAGGATGTCTTAAAAGCGGCGACCATGTTGTTGTGTCGTCGCTTGAGCATAATTCGGTTATGCGACCGCTTGAACATTTAAAGAAAGACGGTGTAATTGACTACGATGTGGCAGAGGTTGTTTTTGGAAATATTCAGGCAACCTACAGAGCGTTTGAGAGATGCATAAAAGACAATACAAAGCTTATAGTCTGTACACACGCATCAAATGTAAATGGACTGATAATGCCAATAGAACAGATAGGCAATATGTGTAAAAGCAGAAAAATACTTTTTGCTGTTGATGCGGCGCAAACAGCAGGGGTTCTCAATATTGATATGCAGGCGATGAATATTGACTTTTTATGTGTAGCACCGCATAAAGGTCTTTATGCGCCAATGGGAACAGGCTTGCTCATTGCAAATGCAGATATTGAAAAGACAATAATTCAAGGCGGTACAGGCAGTGATTCAGGAAATTTGTTGCAGCTGCCGATAATACCTGAAGGCTTTGAGAGCGGTACTGTAAATGTTCCGGGTATTTGCGGTGTTTCAGCGGGTGTTGATTTTGTAAACAGTGTTACAATGGATTATATTCATAAAAAAGAAATGAAAATTGCGCGACTTTTATATGAGCGACTTTACTCGCTTAAAAATGTTATAACCTACACGCCTTACCCTGATAATGCGTCAAGTGTTCCTGTAATACCGTTTAATATAGCGGGAATGCCAAGTGAGGAAACGGCGCGTTATCTGAACGTTAAAGGTATAGCCGTAAGAGCGGGACTGCATTGCGCGCCAAGCGCCCATAAACGGCTTGGAACACTTGACGGCGGAGCGGTAAGAGTAAGTCCGTCCTTTTTCAATTCGGCAGCAGATGCCGATATGTTATATAAAGCGTTAAAAAGTATGTAAAAAAAATATAAATTTTCGTTAAATAATTCTTGATATTATTAATAAGTATGATAAAATATATATATTGTTTAAAGTTTTGGCGGAAAAGGGTGTTATAGTGAGCGGATTGTTTGAAGCGATTTCTAATGCATGGAGCGAAATTGTTTTTGCGGTTGGCAATGTCAGGTTTTTTGATATTGTAGATATTATTGTTGTGGCTTACGTGGTATATAAGTGTATTGAATTATTTAGAGAAACACGTTCGGGTCAATTGTTTAAAGGTATTCTGGCATTGCTTGTGCTTTATGTATTTGCAAAATGGTTTGATATGGTAACAATAAAATGGATACTGGTTAAGGTATTTGAATACGGTATTATAGCCCTTGCAGTTATATTCCAGCCCGAGATAAGACGCGCGCTTGAAAAGGTAGGTCGTTCAAATTTGGGAAAGCTTGGCAGGGGACAGTCCTTTGAGGATTCTCAGTCAGAAACACGCCTTGCAATAGACGCTGTTTGCAAAAGCTGCGGAACCTTGCAGGAACAAAAAACAGGCGCTCTTATCGTTTTTGAAAGGTCATCCTTGCTTGGGGAAATTATTGACACGGGCACAGTTGTTGACGCAAAAACATCACCCCAGTTGCTTTGTAATATTTTTTATACAAAATCACCCCTGCACGACGGCGCAGTAGTTCTTCGTGAGGGAAGAGTGGCGGCGGCAGGCTGCATTCTTCCGCTAAGTTCAAATGAGAACATTGCTTCACAGCTTGGAACACGCCACCGTGCAGCAATGGGTATGAGTGAAAACTCTGATGCGGTTGTAGTAGTTGTTTCTGAAGAGACAGGTACAATTTCCTTTGCTGAAAAAGGCGTGTTGAAGCGTAATCTTACACCCATAACATTGCGTGAAATATTAAAAGCAAAACTTTTGCCTGATAGTCAAAGCGACACAGGTAAAACCTTTATGGATGTATTCAATAAAACTAAAGAAAAGTTTAAAGTGAGCTTAAAGAAAGGAGCAAAAGAGAATGATGAATCGGTTACAGAAAATAATGAAAACACCGATACGCAAGATTAATGTCTGGTTTCGAAAGCTCCTTTATAATAAAAAATTCACTATTCCGTTGGCACTTGTTGTTGCCATAGGCTTCTGGCTTGTTATTACCGTACAGGAAAACCCCGTACGTGAGCGTACTTTAAGCGGTATTTCAGTGAGCGTTGCTACTGAAGATACTGTTATTGAAGAGCTTGGTCTTGATATTGTTTCGGGCGGGTACGGACAGACGGTTGACGTTGTTGTTAAGGGACCTAACTATATTGTTAATTCTCTTACTGCCGCAGACCTGCTTGTGCAGCCTGTTTTATTGCAGGTTTCATCACCCGGTACCTATGAACTTGAGCTTTCTGCAATACGTAACAGCTCGGTTTCGGGTTATTCCATTGTTAAGGTTAATCCCGCAAAAATATCGGTTATTTTTGACTATGTTGATACTAAAAACTTTACCGTAATTGCATCTGCCGAAGGTGTTGCGGCAGAGGAGGGTCTGGTTGCCGAGGCTGCTGTTGTTGCCGACAGCGAGAGCAAGATCATTTCTATTAAGGGTGTACGCTCTGATGTAGACAAGATTGCAAGTGTTTCTGCAAAAGCATCTGTGAACGCTGTTATCGGTCAAACAACAAGCTATGATGCTGAAATATTCCTTTATGACAATGACGGCAATGAGCTTGATAAAACCAAATATACTTTATCCTTTGATAAAGTTAAAATTGCTGTACCTATTTCCCGCAAAAAGACTGTAAAGCTTGTTCCAATATTTGAAAATGAACCGGATGGATTCAAGGAAAATCCGCTTCCTTATACGCTTTCTCAACAAGAGGTTACAATAATCGGCCCTAAGGAATCGGTTGATAATCTTGATATTATAGGGCTTTCTCCCATAGATTTCCGTGAGATTACCGAAACTACCACAAGTTTTGACACTACTATACAATTGCCAGACGGTGTCAAATTGGTGGACAGTGTAGAAACAGTAAATGTTAAGCTGTCACTGCGAGGTTATGATGATAAGACCGTGAGGATTTCACAGTTTGTGTTTAACAATACCGGTAATCTTGTAGTAAGAGGAGCAATTATTCAAAATGTAAGAGTATATGCGCCAAAATCCATTCTGCGAAAGCTTGATGAAACCAACCTTTACGCTGAGGTTGATGTTTCGGGCAAACAGAGCGGTGAATATACTATGAATGTTAACATTAAATGCAGTTCTTATGACAGCGTTTGGCAGGTTGGAGAATATACTGCCGCTATAACAATTGAGTAGCATTTTACGGTCCGAAAGTTTTTTAAAACAGCTTTCGGACCGACATTATATAGCCAAAATTAATATAAAAACAGAATGTCAAATATAAGCATTATTGCATAGACTGTGTTGAGGTGGTAGTAATGTGGAAAATTATTCTGTTCTTTTGTGTGCTTATTTTATCTTTGCTTGGCTTGACAGAGCTGTTACACAGAATATGGATGTTAATTTTAAAGCCCAAAACAGATGCACAGAAATTTTTGGTTGTCATGTTAAAAGATAAAAATGCTCAGCAACAGTTTAATTATGCGCAGGAGCATTTGCGTTGGTCAGGGCATGAATGTGCGCAAAAGTTAATTGCAGTTGATTGCGGTCTTACTGAAAAGATACATATAAACTGTAACGGGGACTGCAGCTGCTGTAATTCAACTGAAATTTGCAGCTATAATGAAATTCTGGATATGATTAAAAGGGAGAATGTTTTTAATGACACAAGCTCCGGAGAATTACTGTGAAGTGATAAGCGGCACGGTTGAAAGAATTACATATAAAAACAACTCAAATGCTTTTACGGTTATTATACTGTCCACAATTGACGCGGATATCTGCGCAGTGGGCAGTATGCCTTTTATTAATGAGGGTGACGTGGTAACCTTAGAGGGCGAATTTGTTTTACATCCAACCTACGGTGAGCAGTTTAAGGTTTCAAAATGCGAGAGAAACGCTCCGTCAACCGCATCGGCAATTTTGCGGTATCTTTCCAGCGGTGCAATAAAGGGAATTGGACCTGCTACCGCAACAAAAATTGTTGAATGCTTTGGTGACAAAGCTTTGGAAATAATTGAAAATGACCCACAAAGCCTTACAAAAATACGCGGTATCTCTAATGAAAAGGCGCAGAACATATCGACCTCTTATAAAGAACAGTTTGGCATACGCGATTTGATGGTATACCTTTCAAGATTTAAGGTTTCACCTGAAAACGCCATTAAAATTTATCAGTCGCTTGGACAACAGGCCATAGCTTTAATTGAACAAAACCCGTATTTAATATGCGCTCTTGATATTGGCATTCCGTTTGAACTGTGTGAGCAGATTGCTGAATATGTAGGCTTGCCTCAGAATTTTTATGAGCGTATACTTGCGGGCGTTGTATATGTGCTTTCCCATAATTTAGGAAACGGACACACATGTCTGCCCGAAAACAAACTGACACAGGCGGCAGCCAGACTGCTTGGCTGCGATGTTGATACAGCGCTTGCGGCTTGCAGCGAATTGGTGCTGGGCATGCGCCTTAAAGAAAAGGTTATTGACGGCGTAAGATATTTGTTTTTGCCTAAGATGTATGATGCTGAGCAATATATTGCAGCACGGCTTACATCAATAATGAATAGTAACGCACAGACAAATGCAATTTATGATATGGAAATTGAGCATATTGAAAATATGTTTTCAATAAAATACGATAAATGTCAGCGTGATGCAATAACTGCGGCTTTATCATCTAAATTACTTGTATTAACGGGCGGACCCGGTACAGGCAAAACTACGACGTTAAACGGTATTATAACTTTATTTGAGTTGCAGAATAAAAAGGTTGTTTTAGCCGCGCCTACGGGCAGGGCTGCAAAACGAATGACCGAGCTGACAGGCAGGGAAGCCAAAACAATACACCGTTTGCTTGAAGCGGGTTGGGATAACGGTGCTGTGCATTTTTGCAGAAATGAAATGAATCAGCTTGACGGAGATGTTTTTGTTATTGATGAAATGTCTATGGTTGATGTTCTGCTTTTTGAAAACTTTTTGCGTGCTGTAAAACCGAACGCCAGAATAATTCTCGTTGGTGACTCTGACCAGCTTCCCAGTGTTGGTGCAGGTAATATATTATATGATATTATTTATTCTGGTCGTGTTCCGTATATAAGACTGACAAAGGTATTCAGACAAGCTTTGAAAAGCCTTATAATCACCAATTCACACAAAATAATAAACGGCGAATATCCTGAAATCACACGCAAAGACGGGGACTTTTTCTTTTTGAATTGCCGCGACACCCTTGAGGCGGTAAGTAAGGTTGTTGATTTGTGTGTTGACCGTTTGCCTGCAGCATACGGTTTTTCGCCTTTGAGTGATATTCAGGTATTATGTCCGTCCAAGGTTGCAGATTTGGGCACACGAAATCTTAACGCGTATCTTCAAAACAGAATTAATCCCCATAAATCAAATATGTCTAAAATAAGTGTTAATGGTATGTATATGATTGAAGGGGATAAGGTTATACAGACCCGCAACAATTATGACGTGCAGTGGGTTAAGGATAACGCTACTGAAGATAGCGGCGTATATAACGGCGACATAGGTATTATTGAAAAAATTGATAAGGCTATGGGGACGGTAATGGTGCGTTTCGATGATAAAGTTGCCACATATAGTTCTGAAGATACGCTTGATTTAGAGCCTGCTTATGCTATAACAGTACATAAAAGCCAGGGTAGTGAGTTTGAATGTGTGGTATTGCCCCTTTTTGATACACCAAAAAAGCTTTGCTACCGTAATTTGCTTTATACTGCTGTTACCCGCGCTAAAAGAATGCTTGTGGTAGTTGGAAGACCTGAAGTTATGTTTAATATGATAGATAATTCTACGCGCGTTTTGAGATATACATCTCTTGGCACGGTACTAAGAGAAAAAATGCTATGATAAAACCGGAAGATTTAATAAAAACAGTTTCAAAAATGTTTTTTCCGCAAAGATGTGTTTGTTGCGGTAAAATAATTAAGGACGATTTGCTATGCGACGATTGTACAAACCTTGAGCGTATAACAGTTAAAGTGTGCAGCAAATGCGGACTTGCAACAATTGCTTGTGATTGTAAGAAAAACGCCTTTCACTTTGACGGCATGGTGGGTGTGTTTTATAACACCGGTAAAGCGCAGAAAATTGTTTATAGGTTTAAAAATCTGGCAGATACCGATACTGCAGATTTTCTTGCTCAAAATATTGCCGAGAGAATAAAGGACAGGTTACCCGAACTAAAATTTGACGGTGTTTGCGCAATACCTTTGCGTAATAAAAAGAAGTTAAAGCGCGGATATAATCAGTCGGACTTGATTGCTAAAATAGTGGCAAAGCTATTGGGTGCTGATTATTACAAAAGCGGACTGTCAAAGATAAAAAATGGCGCTGTACAGCATAATCTTAAATATGAAGACAGATTTCTTAATGTGCGCGGTATGTATAAAGCTAATATGAGATTTGACGGCAAGAAGATATTGCTTATTGATGATATACGTACATCTGGTGCAACCTTTGATGAATGCGCAAGAGTTCTTAAAAGGGCAGGTGCTTCTTGCGTTATTGCGGCATCTGCTTTGATTACGCAGAATTATATTGAAAAAGCATATAAAAATTGATATACTGTATTTTAGAATTTAAGTGTGGTGAGTTTTATGACGACAGATATTGCCTTGGATATGGGCTCAACAAAAACGGTTATCATGTCGGGCACGCGTGCAATTCTTGAGCTGCCCAGCGTTGTTACTGTTGAAAGTGATACCTGGGAGCCTGTGTATTACGGTATGGATGCCGAGCGCACGCTTGGACGCACGCCTGACAGCCTTGTTTCTGTTTTTCCGATTGCTAACGGTATTTTATCAGAATACGAAACGGCAGAATCTATGCTTAAAGTATATATGCGTAAGGCCTTCGGCAACCGTGTTATAAGACCTAATGTTATGGCAACCCTGCCAACAGGCGTTACTGAAATACAGCATCATGCACTTGCATCTGCTATTGAAGCAGCGGGCGGCCGTAATGTAAACATAATAGAATCTCCATTGGCAGCTGCTTTGGCGCTTGGTATTGATTTTACTAAACCGTCAGGCAGTATGGTGGTTGATATTGGCGCAGGATCTACCGATATTGCAACACTTTCTATGGGCGGAATTGCTGAATGTGACAGTTTTAAAACGGCGTCAAACGATTTTGACGATTTAATTGCAAAACATATAAAAAAAGAGCGCAATATTATTATAGGACCGCAAACGGCAAGGAATATAAAAGAGCAGATTGGCTCGGTGTTCTTACGTCCCGTTGAAGTGGCTCTTACAGTTAAAGGAAGAAATATTTTCACAGGATTGCCGGAAAGCACAGAGATTACATCAAATGAGATAGCTAACGCAATTGCTGAAGCGGCACAGTCAATATGCAACGCTGTGCGAGTTGTTATTGAACGAACTGACCCCGATTTAGTAGGCGATATTCATACCGACGGCATACATCTTTGCGGCGGCGGCAGCCTTATTTACGGTATGGACACAATGCTTTCTGAATATCTTGGTGTTAAGGTAACAAGGGCAGAAGACCCTGCGCATACCGTTGCAAAGGGTGCGGCTTACGCGCAAAAGCATAAAAATCTGCTGAAAAATGTTGATTTTCGCTTCAGATCTATCAAAGAGCTTGTTGTTGAATAAAAAACGGCAAACCAAAACGGTTTGCCGTTTTTGTTATTTATTTTGTTTTTAAAAGGGGAGCTTTGAAAGGAACTCTTCAATAGATTCGTCGTTTCGCTCATCAAAATCACAAGGCTTTTTGCAGAGTGACCATTTTTCAGTGTGAAGAATGGAATCGCCGGGTTTAACATCACAAAGCTCGCCCAATGTTTCAACCTCAGTAAATAGTGCACAGGTGTAGGTTTCGTAAGATACGCCGCCGTCCGGATATCTGCCGTCGGGATGGTTTGCTGCATATTTTTTGCAGAAAACGGTATCGTCAACGACATAGTAGCCGATTCCTGACATGTTGTCAAAACCTAATTTAAAAGCACGGTTTTTATTTGTTTGCTTGAGGGTCACATATTTGTCACCCCAATAAAGTCTGTCATCACCCATATCGGTGTAGGGCCAAACGGCGATAATGCGGTTTGCAAGTAAGCCAGTATCGTTTGTATTCATGGGGATAATTTCTATACCGCCCTTTGCAGAAACGGTAAGAGCCCAGATTGCAAACTGCTGCTCTTTATCAGAAATATTTGTTGCTTTATGGTGTATAATCAAGTCTTTGTCAAGAACTAACTCAAGCTCAAAAGCAATACCGTTTTGTGTTTGAGGCGGAGGTGTTAAAATAACGCCGTTTTCGGTAATTTTATAGTCAACGGGATCGTTGTCGGGGTAGTAGGATTTGGGCATATGCTCAGGAGAAAACCATACGCGGTGGCCACCGTAGTTATTCCAGGCAGCGCCCTTGTAGTAATATTTGTCAAATACTTCGCCGCTGACAGGGGTGAATTCATCTTTATTATCGTTCATAATATTAGTGCCGTCGATGTATCCAAAAAAAACAATACGCGGACCAATATCAACGGTAACAATAGCTTCAATTTCACCGTTTGTAAGCTTTAAGCATTTGCCGTAGTTTTTGTATGTGGTTTCTTTTACGTTTACCATTTTTATCACCTATACTTTTATAATTTTTTCTGTATATTCCAAACCGCAGGGAAGAGGTGCTGCGGTTGAAAGGGCAAATATATCTGTTGCGCGGCATTCACAGACAAAAACCGACTTTGAAAAGCTATCAAGCGCTGCAATGTCTTTTGAACGGCATACAATGGGGATTTTTGCGGTTTTTGCTGACTTTTTAAGCAATTGCTCACCTTTTTGGTTAAAGCCTAAAACCTTGATATATGGGGGCGTTTTTCCGAAAAAGCTGTTATCAATTTGCAAAAAAGCTGATAAAACCAAACGTCTTATACGCGCCATTGTATAGCGCTTCGTTTTGACAAGACTATATAAGTCGTTCAAAGAAGAAGCGGATTTTACGAAAGAAATAAGTCTGTTTTCTATGCCTTCGCTTAAATCGGGTAAGCTTGAAAAGGTCTTTTTATCTGCAAGACGTAGGTTTGCTATAATTGCGGTCTGAAGGTTATCAATATCAGCTATACGGCCTTCTTTATGCTCGTTATACAATACAACGTATGCTTGCTCGTCCATATAATCCAATGCGCCGTCAAGATTGCCTTGTTTTATAAAGCTGCGTATAAGCTCAGCGCTTGCAGTTTCATCAGTAGGGGATAAGGCATTGTGGTTGGCGCCAAGGCGTTTGTAGGTTACAAACTCGGGCGAAAAGCCAATACGGTCAGCGGCACCGATATACTCAGCGGCAAGCGTGTTGTTCGGTTTGTTCAGCACATCTGCCTTGTCAAATAATATTGAAGCAAGCGCTTCCTGGCGGGCGGCAGCAAAGGTTTTGCCTGAATTAAGCTGTGATTCAATGCTTGATTTAAAGCCCTGACTGTTAAGAGCGGCTGCGGCTGTCTTTAACTGTTCGATATCGCCGCATTCGCTGCCGAATGCAATTGCATCTACACTGCCAAGATTTTTGAGCAGGGAAACACCGCCCAAGGCAAAGTTTTGTGCGGTGGTCATTGACCAGGCGACAGGTAATTCAATTACAAGGTCGGCTCCGCCGTACAATGCCATTTTTGTACGCGCTTGCTTGCTGACTATCGATACATCGCCGCGCTGTACAAAGTTACCGCTGAGAACACAAACAACACAGTCATAAATATCTGCAACACGGTCGAGCAGATATTTATGACCCAAATGGAAAGGATTAAACTCAGCAATTATGCCGACAACGCTCAATTATATTCACCTGCACAATAAAACTCTTGAAAAATAATATCGTATGATGTATCATATAACAATCGGTATATATATAATATTATATTTTCCATGATTATACAAGTATAATATTAAAAAAATTGAATGGAGAAAAGTAAATGAAAATTTTGGTTGTTAATGCAGGTAGTTCTTCTTTAAAATATCAGTTGATTGATATGCAGACAGAGTCTGTTCTCGGGAAAGGTATCTGCGAGCGTGTTGGAGCAGATAACGCAGTTATTACTCACAAAACTGCTGACGGCAAAAAGATTGTAAATGAAACAGCAATGCCTACTCATAAAGAGGCTTTTGACGCTGTTGTTGATGCACTTACCAGCGGTGAGGGCAAGGTTATTGATTCGCTTAATGAAATTGCTGCTGTTGGCCACCGTGTTGTTCAAGGCGGTGCTATATTCAATGAGTCTGTTCTTGTTGACAAAAAAGTAATTGAGCAAATTGATGAGCTTTCAGCTCTTGCTCCTTTGCATAATCCCGCACATGTTATGGGTATAAACGCATGTACACAAGCGCTTGGCGAGCATGTTCCTCAGGTTGCTGTTTTTGATACGGCTTTTCATCAGACAATGCCTGCTCCTTCTTATATTTTTCCCATTCCATATGAGTATTATGAAAAATATGCTATCCGTCGTTACGGCGCACACGGAACATCACACCGTTTTGTAAGTGACCGTTGCGCTGAAATTATGGGCAAGGATAAAAAAGACCTTAATATAATTACCTGCCACCTTGGAAACGGCTGCTCTATCACCGCTGTTAAGAATGGCAAGTGCTTTGACACAAGCATGGGTCTTACTCCCCTCGGCGGTTTTATGATGGGCACCCGTTCAGGCGACCTTGATCCCTCTGTTGTTCTTGACATTATGGAAAAAGAAAATCTTACTCCTGCTGAGATGAATACCATTCTTAACAAAAATTCGGGTCTTTTGGGAGTTTCAGGTCTTTCAAATGACAACCGTGACATTATTGCCGCTTCTGGAGAAGGTCATGAAAGAGCAGCTTTGGCACTTGAAATCCAGAACTACAGCATGACCAAGTTTATTGGTGCTTATGCTGCCGGTATGGGCGGTGTCGACGCTATTGTATTTACCGGCGGTATTGGTGAAAATGAGGCTATTGTTCGTGAATACATCTGCAAGAAGCTTGAGTTCCTTGGTTTTGAGCTTGATGAAAAGAATAATAACACCCGCGCAGTTGAAATTGAAATTTCCAAACCCGGCGCCAAGGTTCGCGTATTCGTTATTCCCACTAATGAAGAGCTTGTTATCGCACGTGATACAATGGCATTAATTTCTAAGTAAAGAGGTTTTTATGAGCATCCGCATCACAAAAGAAAAACTCAAAAACGGTTCATACAGTAACATTTTCAGTCAGATATATTCTTCTAGCGAAGAAGCTGCCACGCGCTACTGTGAAGCTTGTGATGAATATCAGAAGTTGTACGGTGACGGTGATGTTATGCTTTTCAGCGCACCCGGACGTACAGAGGTGGGCGGTAACCATACTGACCATCAGCACGGCCGCGTGCTTGCGGGAAGTGTTGATTTTGATGTTATTGCTGTTGCCGCAAAAAGCGATGACAATACTGTAAAGATTAAATCCAAAGGCTTTCCGGAGGATGTTGTATGTATTGATGAGCTTGCTTGCAAAGCAGAAGAAAACGGACAGGCTATATCACTTATAAGAGGAATCCTTGCCGAGTTTAAAGCGCGCGGATATAAAATTGGCGGTTTTACTGCTTATACGACCTCCAATGTTTTGAAAGGCTCGGGTCTTTCAAGCTCTGCTGCTTTCGAAATTGCTGTTTGCGTTATGATTAACGGGCTGTTTAATAACGGTCGCATGGACCCTATTGAAATGGCTGTTATTTCACAAATTGCAGAAAATAAATATTACGGCAAGCCGTCGGGTCTGATGGACCAAATGGCAAGCTCGGTAGGCGGTTTTATTGCAATTGATTTTTACAATAATACCCAACCTCTTATTACTAAGATTGACTTTGATTTTAAAAAGTCCGGCCATAAGCTTTGCATTGTAAATACAGGCGGTAACCACGTTGACCTTACTGATGATTACGCGGCAATTATAGTTGAATGCAAGCAGATAAGCAATGCGCTTTCTGTTGAACATTTACGATATGCCGATAAAGCAGATTTTTATTCCCGCATAGGTGAACTCAGAAAAAAATACGGCGACCGTGCAGTGCTGAGAGCCATACATTTCTTTGATGAAGACCAAAGGGCAGATTTGGAAAAAGTTGCTTTGCTGAAAAAAGATTTTAACAGATTTTTACAGCTTATCAATAAGTCCGGTAATTCTTCCTATAAATATTTACAGAATGTTTTTTCTGTAAGCTGTCCTGCTGAGCAGGGTTTATCTCTTGCACTCGCTTTAACTGAAAAGTTTTTGGACGGTAGGGGCGCTTGTCGTGTACACGGCGGTGGCTTTGCAGGAACAATACAGTGCTTTATTCCCGATGATATGATTAATGAGTACAAAGAGATGATTGAGGCTGTTTTCGGTAAAGGAAACTGCTATGTGCTTAATATAAGGCCGTTTGGCGGATGTCAGATTACTGAAAATTAAATTATAAATGGAATATAACCGCATTGCTGTTATACAATGCGGTTATTATCATATACTTTTGAAAATAATATAAAAAAGTGTTGTAAAAAAAACATTTTTACATTATAATTAATGTAAAATGAGGTAGAATTAGGTTGGTGAAAAAATATGAATTTTGAATTAGGTATAAATGTTGTGTTTTGCGGTGTGGTAATAGTGTTTTTAATGCTGTTGATTCTTATTGCTGTTATGTATATTTTTGGCGCTTTCAGCAAAAAGGGTAAAAGGGTTGCAAAAGAAACCGCACCTGTACAGAATCCCGTACAGGCGGCACCTGTTGTTACTAACGGTGTGGATGATGAAACCGTGGCGGCAATTACTGCGGCAATTTACTGCTTATACACCGGTAGCAATATTGTGCCTAAAATTTCATTTATAAAACCTTCGCAATGCAGACCCGCTTGGGCTAAGGCGGGTATTGCGCAGAACACAAAAGCTTTTTAAGTAAAGGGGATGTAACTGATGTTTCAGGAGTTTATAAATACTGTTTATGACATTTTTCAAGAGTCGGGAATAATTGCTTTCCTTGCAGACGGCGGTTGGAAAAATGTAATCATGATTGCTGTTTCCTGCTTGCTTATTTACCTTGCAATAGGTAAAAAGTTTGAGCCTCTTTTATTGCTTCCTATTGCGTTTGGTATGCTGCTTACAAACCTGCCAGGCGCTGAATTGTTTCATCCTGAAATGTGGGATGCTGCTAAAGGAATAAGCTATTCTGAAATATTACATCACGGCGGACTTCTGGATATATTGTATATAGGTGTTAAAGCTGGTGTTTATCCGCCTCTTATTTTCCTCGGCATTGGCTGTATGACCGATTTTGGTCCCCTTATAAGCGATCCCAAAAGCTTTTTACTTGGCGCTGCGGCACAGCTTGGCATATTTGTTGCCTTCTTTGGCGCGTTGGCACTTGGTATGACACCGCAGGAGGCAGGTTCAATTGGTATTATCGGCGGCGCAGACGGTCCTACCGCTATATTTGTAACGTCTCAATTAGCGCCAAATCTTTTAGGTCCTATTGCCGTTGCGGCATACTCTTATATGGCGCTTATACCTTTTATACAAAAGCCTCTTATGAAACTGCTTACCACCAAAAAAGAGCGTCTTGTAAGAATGGAACAGCTGCGCGAGGTTTCAAAAACCGAAAAAATTCTTTTCCCGATAGTTGTTACAATTATTGTTGCTTTACTGTTGCCTACGGCTGCCCCCCTTGTAGGTATGCTTATGCTTGGTAACCTGATGCGTGAGAGCGGTGTTGTTGAGCGTATTGCAAAAACCGCACAGAATGAGCTGATGAATATTATTACAATATTCTTGGGTCTTACCGTTGGTGCGACTGCCAATGCGCAGACTTTCTTGAAATGGGGAACAGTAAAAATTATATTAATGGGTTTAGTTGCTTTTGCCCTTGGCACTATTGGCGGTCTGCTTTTAGGAAAGCTGATGTATATTATTACAAAAGGTAAGGTTAATCCACTTATTGGTTCGGCAGGTGTTTCTGCCGTACCTATGGCGGCACGTGTTTCACAGATGGTGGGACAGGAGGAAGACCCAGGCAATTTCCTTTTGATGCATGCGATGGGTCCTAATGTTTCAGGTGTTATAGGCTCTGCTGTTGCAGCAGGAGTATTGCTTAATATGTTAGGGTAATAATATGGGTAAATTTCTTGGCGTTGAGCTTGGCTCGACACGAATAAAAGCGCTTTTAATTGATGAAAGCCATAAGCCTGTTCCGTACCTGGCAGAACACAATAACAGCTGACTGGCAAAAATGTTATAGGCATTGGTGAAGCATCAGGTGTTTTCCTAATTGACAGTCAGACCCTTGCTTATGATAAAGTAATGATTGATAAATTTAACAGTCTTATAGTTGATTTAAAGCTTCACTGGAAGGTTGAAGATGTTTTGCCTCATGTTTTGCCCGCAGGCCGAATTGGCGGTCCTTACGGAATAGCATTGCTTGCCGCTTACTGTATTAATAAAGTACCGCAGCAAAGCCTTGATGAGTATCTTAACGTTAATGTTTTCGATAATGTTAGAGAAACAACGCTTGTCCCCGAAAAGAGGATATTGATGGTTTTAATGCTTATATTGAGCAATACAAAAAACTGTTAGCTGTTGAAAAAGCCGCAATTAAAATTTATAAACAAAAAGCCGTTGAAGTTTTTTGATTCAACGGCTTTTTTTAAGCGCATATTTTTTTAAAAATAAGCAAATAGCTTAACTGCTTCACAGCAAAGGGTTGGAATTACACCAAGCATGAAGCATATCAATACCTTTTGAGCATTTACATCAAAACCAAACAATGTACCAAACGATGTGCAGGCTGTTAAGAAACCAAATAACAAAGAAACAGCAGCTGCTAACACTATATATTTACCTGATTTATAATTGGCAGTAAATATTGAACCCTTAGTTCTTACATTAAATACCTGAAGTGTTAGCGCAACTGTAATGGTTAAAAACGCAGAAGCCGTATTGCCAATACAAAGTGCAATTAATGCAACTGCTGCAATGATGGCGCTTTGCCAGCTTATGTTAATTGCAAAGTTTTTATCAAATAAATTGTGAGGGTCATTTTTTGCCTCGCTTGTAAGAATTCTGTCTGTAGGACCGTCTGTGCAAAGGCTTAAGGTAGTGGTAAGACCGCTTATAATCAACAGCCATATAAGCTGTAATGCTGAAAAGGGTATTTTTGCAAAAATTGCAGTACCTATGAAACAGAAAATTAATTTTGAAATATTGCAGGTTAAAATATACCTTACTGAGTTGCGTAAATTTCTGAAAATTGCGCGCGCTTGCTTTATAACCTCGGGTATGGTACAGAAGCTGTCGTCAGTAATTATGACATCTGCAGCGCCTTTTGCAACGTCGGTACCTTTTATCCCCATAGCAAAGCCAATATCAGCCGAACGCAAAGCGTGAGCATCAGCAACGGAGTCGCCCGTAATAGCAACCGTTTTGCCTAATGTGCGGTATGCTTTTATAATTTTGTATTTATCCTCAGGAGATACTGCGGCAAAAACAGATATAGTTTCAATTTTGTCTAAAAGCTCAGCATCTGTCATGGCATTAAGCTGTTCGGATGTAATTGCTACTGAGCCGGCTGTTAATATACCCAACTTTTGCGCAATTGCAGAAGCGGTAAGAATATTGTCACCTGTTATCATAACGGTTTTTATACCGCTTTTTTTGCAAAGAGCAATTGAACTTTGCACATCTGCTCTTATACGGTCATTCAAGCCTAAAAGACCGATAAAGGTAAGATTTTTTTCAAGCTCTTCGCTTGTGGGATTAGAGGGGGCTTCCTCAAGCTGTTTAATCGCAACGCCGATAACCCTGAGCGCCTGGGATGACATCTGTTCAACCGCATTATTTATTGATTCACTGTTGCAGTCGGGGCAGAGAGGAATAAGCGATTCGGGCGCACCCTTTACAATACAGTAATTTATACCGTCAATCATATTAACGGTTGTCATAAGCTTGCGCACGGCATCAAATGGGATTATAGCAATGCGTGGATAAAGTGCCTCAAGATGATTTTTTGGCTGTTTTAAAAAGTGAGCGCAGGCTTCGGTAATAGCAATTTGTGTCGGGTCGTTTACCGCGGTTTCAATATCAGTGCAAAGAGATGCCAAACGTAAAGTGTTTGCGGTCTGAAAGTCAACCGAATCGGTAAGGCTGTCAAGCCGGATTACGCCGTTGCCGTTGAATGCAGCGGTTACGGTCATAATGTTTGATGTAAGAGTACCTGTTTTATCAGAACATATAATATTTATATCACTTAACGCCTTAAGGTTATGTATGTTTTTAAACAGGGCATTCTTTTTGAGCATACGCTGTACGCCAAAAGCAAGCGATACGGTTGCCATTGCTAAAAGGCAGTCGGGAATTACTGTTGCAATTATAGCTGCAGCTTCCAAAAGCCTTTGGGTTATTAGGTTTGTAAAGGTTATTTCGGTTGATTGTAATTTAAGCAGAACACTTAGAATATATATTACAGTACCAATACCCCATACAGCCGCTTGAAAGGTATTATGAAAACGGGATAATTTATCTTTTAAAGGTTCAACACTGTCATTTTTATAATTGAGTGTGTTAGCTTTTGCAAGCTCTGTATTGTTGCCTGTTTCTGTTACAACGGCAATGCCCTGACCGCTTGTGACAGTGCAGCCTGCATAAAGCATATTAATGCGTTCGGGTAGGGTGGCAATTTCTTGTACAAGTACTGTTGCATCTTTCTGGCAGGGAACAGAATCACCTGATATGGCGGACTCGTCACAATGCAGGTTTACCGACTCAATCAAACGGGCGTCTGCCGTAATGTAATCATTTGCGTCAACGAGAATTACATCACCGACAACAAGGTTGGAAGAAAGAACCTGTGTGTTTTGTCCGTTTCTTACAACTTTGCATACGGTGGCTGACATTTTGCTTAATTTGTTAGTTGATTTTTCCGAGTGATATATTATACACGTATCAATTAAAGCGCGTATTGCGATAAGCAAAATAATTAATACAGGCTCAATAAGCTTAAAACCCTGAGTGCCTAATCCGGCAACTGTGTAAATTATTGTTACAATTGCCAAAAAGATAACAGGAAATTTTTTAAACTGCTCCAAAAGAATTTCTATAAAGCTATGTGACTCAAACGAAGATATATTTTCACCGCTATCTTCCAAACGCTCTTTTACCTCAGCATTTGTAAGACCTGTTTTTATGTCGGTACCTATATATTTTATAAACTGTTCACGGTCGGTGCTATGCCAAATCATACGACCCCTCCCAAAGCATATTATTTAATAATTTTACTACTAATAAGCCTCTAAGTCAAATATGATTTAATAAAATTAACAATTAATTAATTTACAAACTAAAACTTTATGGTATAATATGTAAAACTGTTAAATTAAAGTTTTATGTTTGCTTTAAATAATAAGGAGTGTTAATTTTGCTGGAATATGAAGAGTTAAAGCTTAATCTTTTAGGATATAAGGAAGAGCTTGCTGAACTTAAAAATGCACTTGATCTTCAGAAGGTTACAGATGAGATAAAAGTATTAGAAGAGGAAACTGCGAAGGCTGATTTTTGGGATAATCTTGAAAACTCTCAAAAAACCTTACAGAAAATAAGTGCAGATAAGGCAATTATAGCCTCCTATGACAATCTTGAAGGCAAATATAATGATGCTCTTGCTTTGCTTGAAATGGCAGATGAAGTAGGTGAGCTTTCAATGCTTGATGAGGTAAAGAGTTTAATTGAAGATTTTTGTAAAAGCCTTGAGGAAAACAGACTTGCAACCCTGCTTTCAGGTGAATATGATAAAAATAATGCAATACTGACTTTCCATGCGGGCGCAGGAGGAACAGAGGCGCAGGATTGGGCGCAGATGCTTGTACGAATGTATTCACATTGGGCGGAAAGGAAAGGCTTTTCTGTAAAAATGGTTGACTTCCTTGACGGTGAAGAGGCAGGACTAAAAAGTGCTGTACTTGAGGTTGCCGGTGTTAATGCTTACGGTTATCTTAAGGGTGAATCCGGCGTGCACCGTTTGGTAAGAATATCACCGTTTGACTCTTCAGGCCGCAGACATACATCATTTGCTTCCCTTGAGGTTATGCCTGAAATTGATGATGATGTAAATGTTGAAATACGCGATGAAGATATTAAGGTGGACACCTACCGTTCAAGCGGCGCGGGCGGTCAGCACGTTAATAAAACCGAGTCGGCTATTCGAATTACCCATATACCCACAGGCATTGTTGTTGCCTGCCAGAACGAGCGCAGCCAGCATCAGAACAGAGAAATGGCAATGAAGATGTTGATTTCAAAGCTTATCGAAATCAAAGAAAGAGAAAATTTTGATAAAATTGAGGATATTAAAGGTACGCAGAAAGAAATTGCCTGGGGCTCGCAAATACGTTCCTATGTATTTATGCCCTACACATTGGCGAAGGACCACCGCACAGGCTTTGAAAACGGTAATATCAGTGCAGTTATGGATGGCGATATTGACGGTTTTATAAACGCATATCTTGTTGCATCCTCTAAAGGTGAAATTTAATTAAATACAGGAGAGAATATGAAAGATACATTAAATGAAAAACTTCAAAAATTATCTCAGGAATGTATGGTAGCAGACAAAATTGATCCTGGGCTTTATAAATTATATAATGTAAAACGCGGTCTGAGAGATTTAGACGGTAAGGGAATACTTACGGGACTTACTGAGATATCGGAAATTAATTCTTTCAAGGAAACGTCTGACGGTCGTGTGCCTATTGAGGGTGAGTTGTTTTACCGCGGTATAAATATATTTGATTTGGCGGAAGGCTTTGAAAAAGACGAGCGCTATGGTTATGAGGAAGCGGTATATTTGTTGATGTTTGGTTCTTTGCCAAACAAAGATCAGCTTGAAGAGTTTGCTGATTTACTTGGCGAATTTACAGAGCTTCCCAGCGATTTTGTAAGAGATGTTATTATGAAAGCAACACCAAGCGATATAATGATTTTATTATCACGCTGTGTCCTTACTTTGTATTCTTACGATGAAAATCCTAATGATAACAGTATTTCCAACGTTTTAAGACAGTCATTAAAATTAATTTCACTGATACCGTTGCTTTCTGTATATTGCTACAATGCTTTTGAATATTATAAAAATCAGGGCAGTTTCATTATTCACAGACCCGATCCTACAAAATCTACTGCCGAGAACTTCCTCGCACTATTACGCAGTGACGGCAAATATACCGAGCTTGAAGCAAGAACGCTTGACCTTGCATTAGTTTTGCACGCTGAGCATGGCGGCGGTAACAATTCTACATTTACAAATCACGTTGTTACATCATCCGGTACTGATACTTATTCTGCTGTAGTGGCTTCGCTTTCCTCACTGAAAGGACCCAAGCACGGCGGTGCAAACAGTAAGGTTTGCGAAATGATGGACGATATTAAAGCGCATGTTTCCGATTGGCAGAACGATGATGAAATTTACAATTATCTCGTAAAAATTCTGTCCAAGGAAGCCTTTGATAATTCAGGTCTTATTTATGGCATGGGTCACGCAGTTTATTCATTATCTGACCCGCGTGCCGTTATACTCAGGCGTTATGCACAGAAGCTTTGCAACGAAAAGGGAAAACAAAAGGAATTTGACCTGTACCGGCGCGTTGAACGCCTTGCTGCAAAAGCGATTGCCGACGAACGCCATATATATAAAGGTGTAAGCGCAAATGTTGACTTTTACAGCGGTCTTGTATACCGAATGCTTGATATTCCCGTTGAGCTGTTTACACCATTGTTTGCAAGCGCACGTATTTCGGGCTGGTGTGCTCATAGAATTGAGGAGCTTGTAAGCGGCGGCAAAATTATACGTCCTGCTTATAAGAGCGTTGCAAACAAAAAAGATTATATAGATTTAAATAGCAGATAATATAAACTGCCTGCCCGATTGATTCGGGCAGGCAGTTTTTATATTAATATATAATTTGGAAAAATTTAAAAAAATTACAAAAAAGCCCTTGACTAATTGAAAAGGGTGGTTTATAATAAAAGACTGTATAAAGATGGGGGTTTGTGCGTCCATTACAGTTTATGATATATATTTTTGTATTATGACTGCATGGTTGCATATACCTGATTTATCGCAAAAACTGAACTAATACCGGTAAATTTTTAAGGAGTGATTTAGTTCTATGCTGCCTGAAAACATGGTTAAGCTGGTCCACCTGGGAAACAATGAACGTTACAGTTTCTCAAAAATCGAAGAGAAGTTCGATATGCCGAACCTCATCGAAGTCCAAAAGAACTCGTACAATTGGTTTGTTAACGAAGGTCTTAAAGAGGTCTTCCGCGATATGTCTTCCATAACCGATTATACGGGCAACCTTGTGCTTGATTTTATTGATTATCGTTTTGACGATACTCCCAAGTACAGTGTTTTGGAATGTAAAGCACGTGATACAACATACTCAACCGCTCTGCGTGTAACTGCCCGCCTTTTTAATAAGGAAACAGGGGAGATTAAAGAGAGCGAAGTGTTTATGGGAGATTTTCCCCTTATCACTGATTCCGGCACGTTTGTTATAAATGGTGCTGAGCGTGTAGTGGTTTCACAGCTTATTCGTTCCCCCGGTGTGTATTTTAACTTTGACCGTGATGATAAGACAGGTAAAAAGTTGTTTACCTCAACTGTTATTCCTAACAGAGGTGCATGGCTTGAATACGAAATGGATATTAATGACGTTATGTATGTACGCATTGATAAAACCAGAAAATTGCCAGTTACAACCTTGATACGTGCATTGGGTATAGCTGACAATAAGTCTATGACAGATTTGTTGGGTGAAAGCGATATACTTACAGCTACATTGGATAAGGATATTACAATTGACGTAGACCATGCACTGACCGAGGTTTATTACAAATTAAGACCCGGTGAGCCTACAACTGTTGAGGGCGCACAGAACCATATCCGTCAACTTTTCTTTGATGTACGCAGATATGATATTTCAAGAGTTGGACGCCATAAGTATAACAAAAAGCTCGCTTTGGCTGTACGTCTTAACGGTATGACTCTTTCCAGACCTTTGGCTGATCCTATGACCGGCGAGATTATTGCCGAGCAGGGCGAAGTTGTTACCCGTGAGCGCGCACAGTTCTTACAGTCAAAAGGTATTGGCGAGGCATATGTATATGTAGAAAATACCGATGATGACAATGCAGAGCCTGAGGAAATCAAAATTCTTACCAATAAAATGGTTGATATAAATGATTTTGTTGAGTATGACCTTTCTGACATTGTAAATGAAAACGTTTCATTTCCTGTATTGAAGACTATACTTGAGGATGACACTATTCAGTCAGAGCAGGATTTCCGCAATGCTGTTACAGAACACATTGACGACCTTATTCCCAAAACAATTACTACTGATGATATCTTTGCAAGCATCAACTATTTCCTTGGTTTAGCCCACGGTATCGGTACTATTGATGATATCGACCATTTGGGCAACCGCCGCATCCGCTCTGTTGGTGAATTACTTCAGAACCAGGTGAGAATCGGTTTTGCAAGAATGGAAAGAGTTGTGCGTGATAAGATGACTCTGCAGGCACAGGATATTGATTCTATCACTCCTCAGTCACTTATCAACATTCGTCCTGTTGTTGCTGTTATTAAAGAGTTCTTTGGTTCTTCACCGCTTTCACAGTTTATGGACCAGACCAATCCGCTTTCAGAGCTGACACACAAACGTCGTCTTTCTGCTTTGGGCCCCGGTGGTTTGTCCCGCGACCGTGCAAGCTTTGAGGTTCGTGACGTTCACTACAGCCACTACGGCAGAATGTGCCCGATTGAGACACCTGAAGGTCCTAACATCGGTTTAATTTCTTACCTTGCAACCTATGCAAAGATTGACGAATACGGCTTTATTCAGGCGCCTTTCCGCCGTGTAGAAAAGGGAACAGGAAAGGTTCTTGATGAGGTTGTTTATATGACCGCTGATGAGGAAGATGAATATATCATTGCTCAGGCGAACGAACCCCTGAACGAAGACGGTACCTTTGCACGTGACAGGGTATATGTACGTATCCGTGACGAGTTCCGAGAGGTTGATCCTTCAAAGGTTGACTTTATTGACGTTTCGCCCAAGATGGTTGTTTCTGTTGCAACTGCTATGATTCCCTTCCTTGAAAACGATGATACCAACCGTGCTTTGATGGGTTCAAACATGCAGAAGCAGGCAGTTCCGCTCTTGCGTACTGAAAACCCCATTGTTGGTACCGGTATGGAATATAAAACTGCTGTTGACTCCGGCGTTGTTGTTTTGGCTAAGAACGACGGTGTTATTGCAAGCGTTAGTGCAGACAAGATAACCGTTAAGACAGATAATGGTGATATTGAAGAATATTCTCTTATTAAATTCTTACGCTCTAACCACGGCACATGTATTAACCAAAAGCCAATTGTATCAGTAGGCCAAAAGGTTAAAAAAGGCGATGTTATTGCTGATGGTCCTGCAACTTGTAATGGTGAAATCAGCCTTGGTAAGAACGCTCTTATCGGCTTCATGACCTGGGAAGGTTATAACTACGAGGATGCTGTTCTTATCAATGAAAGACTTATCCGTGAAGATGTTTATACATCTATTCATATTGAAGAATATGAGCTTGAAGCACGTGATACTAAGCTTGGCCCTGAGGAAATTACCCGTGATATTCCCAATGTTGGTGAAGATGCACTTAAAGACCTTGATGAGCAGGGTATTATACGCGTAGGCGCAGAGGTTCACTCGGGCGATATTCTTGTTGGTAAGGTAACACCTAAAGGCGAAACCGAGCTTACAGCCGAAGAACGCTTACTGCGTGCAATTTTTGGTGAAAAAGCACGTGAAGTAAGAGACACTTCACTGCGCGTTCCCCACGGTGAGAGTGGTACAGTTGTTGATGTTAAGGTGTTCTCAAGAGACAATTCTTCTGAGTTAAGCCCAGGCGTTAACCTTGTTGTACGTTGCTATATTGCTCAGAAACGTAAGATTTCTGTTGGTGATAAAATGGCCGGCCGTCACGGTAATAAGGGTGTTGTTTCTAGAGTTCTTCCCTCAGAGGATATGCCTTTCTTGCCCGATGGTACGCCTCTCGATATCGTTCTTAACCCCCTGGGCGTTCCTTCTCGTATGAACATTGGTCAGGTACTTGAAGTTCACCTTGGATATGCTGCAAAAGCACTTGGATGGAAGGTTTGCACGCCTGTATTTGACGGAGCGCATGAGCCTGATATTCGCGCTTGTCTTAAAGAGGCAGGTTTGCGTGAGGACGGCAAAACCATTCTTTACGACGGACGTACCGGTGAGCCTTTTGATAACCCTGTAACTGTTGGTTATATGTATTATCTTAAGTTGCATCATCTGGTTGACGATAAGATTCATGCTCGTTCAACGGGTCCTTACTCACTTGTGACTCAGCAACCGCTCGGCGGTAAAGCACAGTTCGGCGGTCAGCGTTTCGGTGAGATGGAAGTTTGGGCTCTTGAAGCTTACGGTGCTGCCTACACACTTCAAGAAATTCTCACTGTTAAATCTGACGATGTTGACGGACGTTCAAAAACTTACGAGGCTATTGTTAAAGGTCAGAACATTCCTAAGCCCGGTATTCCTGAGTCATTCAAGGTTCTTATAAAAGAGCTTCAGTCTTTGGCTCTTGATGTTAAGGTATTGGATGCCGATAATGAGGAAATTGACCTTAAACAAACCTTTGACGATGATGATATAGGACTTTCTGCAAACGCATACGAAGAAAACACGGTTGCCGACAGTCTTGAAGGTTTCACATTAGAAGATGAAAACGGCGATCCTATTGTTAATGAGTCTGTAAATGATGATAAAATGGCTTATGAAGAAGTTGTCGCCAGTGAAGAAATCTATTAATTCAGGAGGTTGGTGCTATTATGAAGAATATAGAGTTTGAATCAATAAGAATCGGCTTGGCATCTCCTGAACAAATCAGAAATTGGTCTTACGGAGAAGTTACCAAACCTGAAACAATAAATTACCGTACGCTCAAACCGGAACAGTCTGGTCTGTTTTGCGAGCGTATCTTTGGCCCCATGAAAGACTGGGAATGCCATTGCGGCAAATATAAGAGAATACGTTATAAAGGCAAAATATGTGAACGCTGCGGCGTTGAGGTTACACGTTCCAAGGTGCGCCGCGAGCGTATGGGTACAATTGAGCTTGCTGCTCCTGTTTCACATATTTGGTACTTTAAAACAATCCCTTCGCGTATGGGTATTGTTCTTGACCTTTCACCCAAAGCACTCGAGCAAGTGCTTTATTTCTCACAGTATATTGTAACCAACCCCGGTTCAACACCATTAGAGAAAAAACAGCTTCTTACCGAAGCACAGTACCGCGATATGCGTGAAAAATATGAGAACGACTTTGAGGCAGGCATGGGTGCCGAAGCTATAAAGAAACTTCTCATGGAAATTGATGTTGAAAAAGAATGCGAACAGATGAAAGCTGAAATCAACGATATTGCTTCATCCAAGTTCACACAGAATCAGCGTCGTGTACGTCTTTTAAAGCGTCTTGAAATACTTGAGGCTTTCAGAATTTCAGGCAATCGTCCCGAGTGGATGATTCTTGACGTTATTCCGGTTATTCCGCCCGATTTGCGTCCTATGGTACAGTTGGACGGTGGCCGTTTTGCAACATCTGACCTTAACGACTTGTATCGTCGCGTTATTAACCGTAACAATCGTCTTAAGAGATTGTTAGAGCTTAAGGCTCCCGACATTATTGTTCGCAACGAAAAGCGTATGCTTCAGGAAGCTGTTGATGCTCTTATTGATAATGGCCGCCGCGGTAAGGCTGTTACAGGCCCCAGCAATCGCCCTTTGAAATCTCTTTCGGATATGCTTAAGGGAAAACAGGGACGTTTCCGTCAGAACCTGCTTGGTAAACGTGTTGACTATTCCGGTCGTTCTGTTATAGTTGTTGGTCCTGAGCTTAAAATGTACCAGTGCGGTCTGCCAAAAGAAATGGCATTAGAGCTGTTTAAACCCTTTGTTATGAAGCGTCTTACCGAAACCGGCCTGGTTTCCAACATTAAAGCTGCACGCAAAAAGGTTGAGCGTGCCGATGTTGAGGTTTGGGATGCGCTTGAAACAGTTATTAAGGACCATCCTGTTCTTCTTAACCGTGCTCCTACACTGCACAGACTGGGTATTCAGGCATTTGAGCCTGTATTAGTTGAAGGCCGTGCTTTGAAACTGCATCCTCTGGTATGTACTGCATATAACGCTGACTTTGACGGTGACCAGATGGCTGTTCACGTACCCCTTTCAGCAGAGGCTCAGTCAGAAGCACGATTCTTGATGCTTGCTGCAAACAACCTGCTTAAGCCCTCAGATGGTAAACCTGTTGCTGTTCCTACTCAGGACATGGTTTTGGGTTCATATTATCTTACTATTATTAAGGAAGATGATTTAGGCGCAGGTAAAATTTTCCGTAATAAAGAGGAAGCATTACTTGCTTATGATGATGGTGCTGTTTCATTGCACGCACCCATTAAGATAAGAATGTTCGGCAAAGATGCTGACGGCAACGAGTTTTCTCAGTTGGTTGACGCAACTGTCGGTTTCCTTATCTTCAATGAGTCTATTCCTCAGGATATGGGTATAATTGACCGTACTGTTAAGGGTCATGAATTAGACTTTGAAATTTCACCTTATGTAATGAAAAAGGATGAAAATGGTCAGTATGTTTATGTTACAGATGCTGACGGCAAACGTAAGGTAAACAAGGTTGACAAGAAAAAGCTTGGCGCTATCATTGAAGCTTGCATCAAAAAATTTGGTACAAGCCGCGCTGCAATAGTACTTGATAAAATTAAGTCTACTGGCTTTAAATATTCAACCAAGGGTGCTATTACGGTTGCTGTTACCGATGCTGTTATTCCGCCTAAAAAGGCGGAGCTGTTAAAGGCAGCAGAGGATAAAATTGATGTTGTTAATGATAACTTCGAAATGGGCTTCCTAACTAATGAGGAACGCAGCAATGAGGTAATTAAAATTTGGAACGAGGCAACTGAAGAGGTTGCTGACGCTTTGAAAGATAACCTTGATGAGTTTAACCCAATCTTTATGATGGCTGACTCAGGAGCTCGTGGTTCTATGAGCCAGATTCGTCAGCTGGCAGGTATGCGCGGTCTAATTGCCAACACTGCCGGTAAAGTTATTGAAGTTCCCATTCGTGCTAACTACCGTGAAGGTCTGAATGTTCTTGAATACTTTATTTCTTCACGCGGTGCTCGTAAAGGTCTTGCTGATACCGCTTTGCGTACAGCTGACTCAGGTTACCTTACACGTCGTCTTGTTGATGTTGCACAGGATGTTATCGTCAGGGAAGATGAGTGTGATTGTGATGAGGGTCTGACTGTTTCTGCTATCTGCGACAGCACAATTAAGGATAAAAAGAGTTATATTGAAACTCTTAAAGAACGTTTGATTGGACGTTATCTGTTACATGATTTCGTTGATGAAAAGACCGGCGAGGTTTTGGTTTCTAACGATAAGATGATGACAGAGGAAGATGCTGACAAGATTCTTGCAACAGGTGTTGAAAGTGTTACAATCCGTTCAGTTCTTACTTGCCATGCACATCACGGCGTTTGCCGCAAGTGTTACGGCGCTAACCTTGCAACAGGCTTGCCTATAACAGTTGGCGAAGCGGTTGGCATTATTGCCGCTCAGTCAATCGGTGAGCCCGGTACTCAGCTTACAATGCGTACTTTCCATACCGGCGGTATTGCAAGTACAGAGGATATTACACAAGGTTTGCCCCGTGTTGAAGAATTGTTTGAGGCACGTACTCCTAAGCATCGCGGTTATATTGCAAAAATTGACGGTGTAGTACGCATTCAGTATCAAGAGGATAAAAAAGGCAAGGGAAATGCAATAATTATTGTTAACCCCGAAACTTTGGAAGAAGAACGTGTTCCGTTCCCGTACGGCATTCGTCCCTTGGTTAACGACGGTGATAAGGTTAAAGCTGGTGACCTGCTTATCTCAGGTTCCAAGCATCCTCAGGATATTCTTGATGCTAACGGCATGTTGGCAGTTGAAGAATACATCATTGCTGAAATTCAGAGCGCTTACCGTTCACAGGGTGTTGATATCAATGATAAACACATTGAGGTCATCATCCGTCAGATGATGCGCAAGGTTCGTATTACCGATGCCGGTGATACAGAGCTTTTAGATAACTCAATGTATGACAGAACCGAGGTTCTTGCTAAGAATAAAGAGCTTAAGGACAGAATTGCAAACGGTGAAGAAAGTCTCAAATTTGCTGAATTTGAACCTGTATTGCTTGGTATTACCAAAGCTTCGCTTGCAACAGATTCATTCCTGTCCGCTGCTTCATTCCAGGAAACCACACGTGTTCTTACAGACGCTGCTATCAAAGGTAAGGTCGACCCGCTGTTCGGCTTAAAGGAAAATGTTATTATCGGTAAGCTTGTTCCTGCAGGTACCGGTATGAAAACTCCTGAAATTCAGCCTGATGATATTGCCGATGAAGTTCATACTATGGATGAGGTTTTTTCTGCAGAAGTTAATGCATAAGTAAAATGTTATGAGTTTGCATCATTTTTTGGTGCAAACTCATAATTTATGTATTGACATTTTGAAGTATAGGTGATATTATTAGCTAGTATGCGGAATAATGTTTATTTTTGCTTATTTGTAACTGACAAGGCAATTATGCCTTTCGGCGATATTTATTCTATAAATAAGGAGGTGTAAGCATGCCGACTTTTAACCAGTTGGTTCGCACTGGCCGTGCTACAAAGGAGAAAAAGTCAAAGACTCCTGCGCTTTTACAGGGTTTTAACTCTATCAAACGTACAATGTCTGATTATAATTCTCCCCAGAAACGCGGTGTGTGCACGGCGGTTAAGACTGCAACCCCTAAAAAGCCTAACTCAGCCCTTCGTAAGATAGCTAAGGTTCGTCTTTCAAACGGTATTGAGGTTTCTTCCTACATTCCCGGTATTGGACATAATCTGCAGGAGCATAGCGTGGTTTTGATCAGGGGCGGACGTGTTAAGGACTTACCTGGTGTACGTTACCATATAGTACGCGGTACCCTTGATACTCAAGGCGTTTCGGACAGAAAACAAGGTCGTTCCAAATATGGTGCAAAAAGACCTAAGTCCAGCGCGAAATAATTACTTGACGAAATCTCTGCTGCATTTATACAAGCAGTGGCGTTTATATAAATCGCCTTTGCTTGGTGCCACGGGAATTTGTCACTCGAGTACCTATGATATCATTATGTGAAGGAGGGAAGTAAAGTGCCAAGAAGAGGCTTCATCGCAAAACGCGATGTGTTACCAGATGCGCTGTACAACTCTAAATTAGTTACACGTCTTATTAATAATGTTATGATTGACGGTAAAAAAGGTGTGGCGCAGAAAATTGTTTACGGTGCTTTCGACATCATTAAGGAAAAAACGGGCAGTGATCCGCTTGAGGTCTTTGAAAAGGCTATGGAAAATGTTATGCCCCAGTTGGAAGTTAAGGCAGCCCGTCGTGGCGGCGCTACCTATCAGGTGCCTTATGAAGTTCGTCCTGAGAGAAAACAGACTCTCGGTTTACGCTGGATAACCACCTACAGCCGCGCTCGTAGTGAAAGAACTATGAAAGAGCGTCTTGCAGGCGAGATTATGGATGCTGTAAACGAGATGGGCGGAGCTTACAAAAAGCGCGAAGATACTCATAAAATGGCAGAGGCAAACAAGGCCTTCGCTCATTTTAGATGGTAATTTGTTTTTAAAATTTGCATGAATGTGTATATTTAGGAGGACATTATGTCACGAAAAGTTCCGATTGAACTTACAAGAAATATTGGCATAATGGCCCACATTGATGCCGGTAAAACCACAACAACAGAGAGAATTCTCTATTACACCGGTGTTAACTATAAAATCGGTGAAACACATGACGGTTCGGCAACAATGGACTGGATGGAGCAGGAGCAGGAGAGAGGTATTACAATTACTTCCGCTGCTACTACTTGTTTCTGGCAGGGTCATCGTATCAATATTATCGACACCCCCGGACACGTTGACTTTACAGTTGAGGTTGAGCGTTCACTCCGCGTGCTTGACGGTTCTGTAACCGTTTTATGCGCAAAAGGCGGTGTTGAACCCCAGTCGGAAACAGTTTGGAGACAGGCTGATAAGTATCATGTTCCCAGAATGGTTTATGTTAATAAGATGGACATTATGGGTGCTGATTTCTATCGTGTACTGGGTATGATGCACGATCGTCTGAAATGTAACGCTGTTCCGATTCAACTGCCTATCGGCGCTGAGGACACCTTCAAGGGAATTATAGACCTTCTTGAAATGAAAGCTTATATTTATAACGATAATATGGGCGTTAACATTTCTGTTGAAGATATTCCTGAAGATATGAAGGAAATTTCAGAAAAGTATCACAATGAGCTCTTAGAGCATGTTGCTGAGCAAGACGAGGCTTTGTTTGAGAAGTACTTGGGCGGTGAGGAACTCACCATTGATGAGATTAAGGCTTGTATCCGCAAATCTACCATTGCTAACACAATGGTTCCTGTTGTTTGCGGTACATCATATCGTAATAAAGGCGTTCAGAAATTGCTTGACGCTGTTATTGATTATATGCCTTCTCCCGTTGATATCCCTGCTATTAAGGGTGTTGACCCCGAAACAGGTGAAGAGACCGAGCGTCCCGCTTCTGACAAAGAACCTTTCTCTGCTTTGGCATTTAAGATTGCTACCGACCCCTACGTTGGACGTATTTCATTCTTCCGCGTATATTCCGGTAGTGTAAACGCCGGTACAAGCGTTTACAATGCAACAAAAGATTGCAACGAGCGTATGGGAAGAATTCTTCAGATGCATGCTAACCACCGTCAGGATATTGAAACCTGCTATTGCGGTGATATAGCAGCTGCTGTTGGTCTTAAGAACACTACAACAGGCGACACGCTTTGTGATGAAAATCATCCTGTTATTCTTGAGTCTATGGTATTCCCCGAGCCTGTTATCAGAGTTGCTATTGAGCCTAAAACACGTGCAGGTCAGGAGAAAATGAGCTTGGCTATTGCAAAGCTTGCTGAAGAAGATCCTACCTTCAAGTGCTATACAGACGAAGAAACCGGCCAGACTATTATTGCCGGTATGGGTGAGCTTCACCTTGAAATTATCGTTGACCGTATGCTCCGCGAATTTAAGGTTGAAGCAAATGTAGGTAAACCTCAGGTTGCTTACAAAGAGTCCATTACCAAACCTGCTGAGATGGATTACAAATATGCACGTCAGTCAGGTGGTCACGGTCAGTACGGTCACGTTAAGATCAGAATTGAGCCTAACGAGTCCGGTAAAGGCTATGAATTTGTCAATGCGATTGTTGGCGGTGTTATTCCCAAAGAGTATATTCCTGCTGTTGATGCCGGTATTAGAGGCTCAATGCAGAGCGGTGTACTTGCAGGTTATAACGTTGTTGACGTTAAGGTAACTCTTTACGACGGTTCATTCCACGAGGTTGACTCTTCTGAAATGGCGTTTAAGATTGCCGGTTCAATTGCATTTAAGGAAGCTTGCAAAAAGGCAGCTCCCGTCCTTCAAGAGCCTATCATGAAGGTCGTAGTTACTGTTCCTGAAGAGTACATGGGCGATGTTATTGGTGATATCAATGCACGCCGCGGACAGATTCAGGGTATGGAAAATATTTCAGGCGCTCAGCAGATTAACGCAGCTGTTCCGCTTTCTGAAATGTTTGGTTACGCAACAGACCTCCGTTCCAAGACACAGGGACGTGGCCAGTACGTAATGGAACCCAGTCACTACAGCGATGTTCCTAAGAATATTGCAGAACAGATTATTTCTTCAAGGGCTCCGAAGGAATAATAATTTTCAAAAAAGTCTTGCTTTATTTGCGGCTTTTTGTTAAACTAAAATATGTAGTAAAAATACTTTTTTCTATTAGAGGAGGAAAATTTAATGGCTAAAGAAAGATTTGAACGTACTAAACCCCATGTTAACATTGGTACCATTGGCCACGTTGACCATGGTAAGACAACTCTTACCGCTGCTATCACAAAGGTTCTTTCAATGAAAGGTCAGGCAGCATTTACTGACTATGCAAACATTGATAAGGCTCCTGAAGAGAAGGAGCGCGGTATTACAATCAATACTTCACACGTTGAGTATGAGACCGATGCACGTCACTATGCACACGTTGACTGCCCCGGACACGCTGACTATGTTAAGAACATGATCACCGGTGCTGCTCAGATGGACGGCGCTATCCTTGTTATCGCTGCTTCTGACGGCCCTATGGCTCAGACAAAAGAGCATTTGCTCCTTGCTCGCCAGGTTGGTGTTCCTTATATCGTTGTATTCCTTAACAAGTGCGACCAGGTTGACGATCCCGAGCTTCTCGAGCTCGTTGAGATGGACGTTCGTGAGACTCTTGACAAGTATGAGTTCCCCGGCGATGACACTCCTATCATCAAGGGTTCTGCTCTTGCAGTTCTTGAGAGCTCTTCTAACGATATCAACGCTCCAGAGTATGCTCCTATTATTGAGCTTATGAATGCTGTTGACAGCTACATTCCTACTCCTGACCGTAAAGCAGATTTGCCCTTCCTTATGCCTGTTGAAGACGTTTTCACTATTACAGGTCGTGGTACTGTTGCTACCGGTAGAGTTGAGCGTGGTACTCTTAGCACTTCTGACGAAGTTGAAATTGTTGGTCTTGCTGAAGAAAGCAGAAAGACTGTTGTTACCGGTATTGAAATGTTCCGTAAGATTCTTGACAGCGCTGAAGCTGGTGATAACATTGGCGCACTGCTGCGTGGTATCCAGCGTACAGAAATTGAGCGTGGTCAGGTTCTCTGCAAACCCGGTTCAATTCATCCCCATACCAAGTTCCACGGTCAGGTTTATGTTCTTAAGAGCGAAGAAGGAGGCCGTCATACTCCTTTCTTCAACAACTATCGTCCCCAGTTCTACCTCAGAACAACTGACGTTACAGGTGTTATCACTCTTCCCGAAGGCACAGAGATGTGCATGCCCGGCGATAACGTAGAGATGGACGTTGAGCTCATCATGCCTATCGCTATTGAAGAGGGGCTCCGTTTCGCTATCCGTGAAGGTGGCCGTACAGTTGGTTCAGGTGTTGTTACAAAGATTAACGAATAAAACGAATAATTTTTAGATTTTAAAAGTTATTTAACCTGATAATTTTTGGGCGTCTTGCTTTTGCTAAGACGCCCTTTTTGTATCAAGAAAACCACTCGCTAAGCGAGTGGTTCCTTGAAGGCTTTTGCCGATGAGGGAAAATAATCTCCTATGGTATAATGCAAGAGGTCTGCCAACCACAAGCAATAAAACATAGGAGGTCAACTATGAAAATCAACACGAACAGTATAGCACATACGACATGGAATTGCAAATACCACATAGTATTTGCACCGAAATACAGAAGGCAAGTCATCTATGGAAAGATAAAAGCCGATATAGGACAAATACTGAGGAAATTATGTGAATGGAAAGGCGTAGAAAGCATTGGAGCTGAAGCTTGTCCCGACCATATACATTTATCGGTGTCAATACCTCCCAAAATAAGTGCATCAAGTTTTATGGGATATTTAATAGGAAAAAACAGTTTAATGATTTTTGACAAACAAGCAAATCTAAAATACCGATACGGGAACCGAGAATTTTGGTGTAGAGGATATTATGTAGATACCGTAGGGAAGAAAAAAGGTAATAGCAGAATATATACGGAATCAACCACAAGAAGATTTAGCGTACGAACAAATTAGTATAAAAGAATTAGCAGACCCGTTTACGGGTGAGCCGGTTAAGGTAAGCAAAAAATAACCAACCGCTTTAGTGGCAGCTAAGAGTCCGCTTGCGGTTGGCAGATTGTTCGGTGGACTTTCAGTCCCGCCGGTAACAGCGGTTTACAGCCGCAGAGCAAACTGCCCGACTGCGCTCAGTCTCACGCAGGCATAGTCCAGCAATACATCTTCCATTACGCCCGAACAATGAAT
>CAKSST010000009.1 GCA_934489895.1 uncultured Eubacteriales bacterium
GATGTCAGTATGTTGCTTAAAATTTAATATAACCTACCATAGGGGCTTTTTGTACTGTCCGCACAAATTGGGTCAGTACAGATTTTCCTTTGGGGCTCATTTATCTAATTGTGATAAAGTTTTTTGGTTTGATAACGTGGCTCATAGGTTATATGAACACCGAGCTTGTTAAATACATTTTCGTCAACTTTTGAAAGTATAACAGTGGAGTGTGCGTTACAGCCACGCAGTTTACTAAGCTGTTCCATTGCTAATGCAGCGGTTGGGTTGGTAGCGGCACAGATGGAAAGAGCAATTAATATTTCATCAGTATGAAGCCGTGGGTTATGGTTGCCCAAATGGTTTACTTTGAGCTTTTGTATTGGCTCAATAATAACGGGGGATATAAGCGGAATATCTTTGGCAATGCCTGCAATCTCTTTTAATGCTTTAAGCAACAATGCGGCAGATGCGCCAAGCAGGGAAGAAGTTTTACCAGTAATTATTTTTCCGTCAGGCAGTTCAATAGCTACTACAGGTGTTTTTGTTTCTTCAGCACGGGCGAGAGCAGCGGCAACAACAGGCCTGTCCTCAGTGGTAATATCAAGGCTGTTCATAAGCAATTCTATCTTGCTTACCTCATCGTTACTTGCGTAGCCTTGTCTTTGTGCAACTAAAGTATCATAATAGCGTCGAATGATTTCTTGCTTTGAAGCTTCACAACAGGCTTCGTCATCAAAAATGCAATATCCCGACATATTAACGCCCATATCCGTAGGACTTTTATAGGGTGACTCACCCAGAATGCGTGTGAGCATTGTATTTAAAACAGGAAAAATTTCAACATCACGGTTATAGTTTATAGCGGTTTCACCATACGCTTCAAGATAGAATGGATCTATCATATTAACATCGTTTAGGTTGGCTGTTGCGGCTTCATAAGCTAAATTAACGGGATGTTTAAGCGGCAAATTCCAAACAGGGAAAGTTTCAAACTTTGCATAACCTGATTTTATACCGCGAATATGGTCGTGATAAAGCTGAGAAAGGCAGGTTGCCATTTTTCCGCTTCCGGGACCTGGGGCAGTAACAACAATCAAGGAACGGGTAGTTTCAATATAATCGTTTTTGCCATAGCCATTTTTGCTTACGATAAGCGGAATGTTTACAGGATAACCCGGTATCACATATTGATAGTAAACCTTGATGCCGCGGTCTGAAAGACGTTTTTTGAATATTTCAGTGCTGGGCTGGTCGGCATATTGCGATATTACAACGCTGCCGACATAAAGACCTATTGCTTCAAAAGCGTCAATTAAACGGAGAGTTTCAAGGTCGTAAGTTATGCCACTGTCACCACGACGTTTATTTTTCTCAATATCATTGGCATTGATAACGATAACAATTTCTGCCTGGTCTTTAAGCTCGAGCAGCATTTTAATTTTACTATCGGGTTCAAAGCCAGGGAGAACTCTTGAGGCGTGAAAGTCGTCGAAAAGCTTGCCGCCAAACTCAAGATACAGTTTGCCGCCAAACATATTTATACGTTCACGTATTTTAAGAGACTGAAGCTGAACATATTTTTTGTTATCAAAGCCGATTTTGACTGACATATAATTGCCTCCAGCACAAATATAATATACGCATTATTATATCACTACACAAATAAATTAGCAAGGTAATTTTAAAAAAGACAAACAGACCGCAATAGAATTATTCTGCGGTCTGTTGTAAATTTATTCAACTGTAACGGATTTTGCAAGGTTACGAGGTTTATCAACATCTATACCTCTATATACAGATACGTAATATGCAAGCATTTGCAAGGGAATAATAGAGGTTACAGGTGATAACCAAAAAGACGTGCATGGTACAGTAACAGTTTTATTAAAATTGACTTCAATATCATTTATCTTATCTGATAATACACCGACTGTTAATGCGCCGCGGGCGATAACCTCACTTACGTTGCTTGCAGTTTTAGGAGCAATTTCAGGATTGGAAATTACAGTAATTACAATAGTGGAATCTTCAATCAAGGCGATAGGACCGTGCTTTAATTCACCCGCTGCATAGGCATCTGAGTGAATATATGAAATTTCTTTAAGCTTTAACGATGCTTCAAGAGCAATGCAATAATCAATGCCGCGACCAAGAAAATAAATATCCGATTCGTCTTTTACAAATTCGGCAAGGGCTTTGATGTTATCGCTGGAATCAAGAACTTTTTCTGCAAGCTCGGGAAGGGAAAGTATCTCTTTTTTATACTGAACGAGTTCTTCTTTATCGCAATAACCGGTAATATCACCCGCAAAAGCTGCAAAAAGATATAAAGCAACTAATTGCGTGGTATATGCTTTTGTAGAAGCAACGGCAATTTCCGGGCCGGCGTATGTATAAAAAATATAGTCTGACTCTCTTGCGATGCTGCTACCCACAACGTTTGTAATGCCAAGAACCTTTGAACCGGCGCGTTTAGCCATTCTTAAACTTGCAAGGGTATCCGCAGTTTCGCCCGACTGGCTGATTAGAATAACTGAAGTCTCTGCGGTTAAGAGTGGGCTATTGTAACGAAATTCGGATGCTAAAACCACTTCTACAGGGATACCTGCAAAGTGCTCAATAACTAATTTGCCTACAAGACCTGCGTGATATGCAGTGCCACAGGCAACAATATATATTTTTTTGCTTTGGTTAATAAAGTCGCTGTCGATATCGTCATAAGTGATTTCGAGTTTGGAATTAATGCGTCCGGATAATGTGTTATGAATTGCAGTGGGCTGTTCGTTAATTTCTTTCAACATAAAGTGATCATAACCGCATTTTTGTGCTGCTTCAGCTGAAAAATTTACAGTAACAATGTCTTTTTTAATAGGATTAAGTGCATTATCAAAAATTTTGACGTTGTCCTGTTTTATGGCGGCAAATTCACCGTCGCTTATCTGATATATTTTCTTAGTTGAAGAGAGAATGGCTGGGATATCAGAAGCAATAAAATTTTCGCAATTGCCGAGACCGATTATTAGCGGACTGTCTTTGCGTATTGCATAAAGTGTATCGGGCTGCTGTGAAAACATAATGCCAAGAGCATAGCTTCCCTCTAACATATCGGTTGCAGATTTAACTGCTGATAAAGCATCGCCATTGAAGAAATAATCGATAAGATTAGGAATAACCTCAGTATCTGTATCAGAAACAAAGGTATAGCCTTTATCACGCAAAAATGAACGCAACTGCTTATAATTTTCAATAATACCGTTATGTACTACAGCAACAGTGCCGCCGGAATTTGTATGCGGATGAGAGTTTATTTTAGAAGGTGCGCCGTGTGTTGCCCAACGTGTATGACCGATACCTATAGTGCTGTTACAAACACTGCTACCGATAACATCAGACAGATTGTTTAATCTGCCTTTTTCTTTATATACAGTTATTTTATCATCTTCATATAATGCAACGCCAGCAGAGTCATAACCTCTGTATTCTAAACTAGAAAGACCATCAATTAAAATATTAACGGCGCGGCGTTTGCCAACATAACCAACTATTCCACACATAAAAATGCTCCTTATATTACAAAAAATTTTATAAAACAAATAATTTTATAAAACAAAAAAGAAATTTTATAAAGCCGGATCAAATATATTAAATACTATTACATTTTACAACAAAAACATATAAAAGTCAACGATATTTGTCTCATATGATATATTAATAATATATTATATTAAAATAAGCGATTGTTTAAAAAATTCTATTGACAAAATGTGTTCTTGTGATATAATTATTAACACTGTGGTGGATGTAGCTCAGTTGGTTAGAGCGCCAGATTGTGGCTCTGGAGGCCGTCGGTTCGACTCCGATCATCCACCCCATTTTTCCACTTCTTCGGAAGTGGTTTTTTAAAAATTAATATTGGGGTGTCGTCAAGCGGTAAGACACAGCACTTTGACTGCTGCATGCGTAGGTTCGAATCCTGCCACCCCAGCCACGTCGTCGCGGACTATGTATCGTTCGCGACGACTTTTCTTTTGAAAAGTCATCGGCTCACTCACGCCGTCGCTCCTCCTTTCCGCAAAAAGGCACGCTTGCTACGACTGTTCGCTTGTAAACGCGCTCGCGGCGCCTCCGGCTTATTACTAACATTTTCGGGTTAGCGGTGAGAAACGTTTTGTCATTCGGTCAAAGCAGTTTCGAGAATAATATGCAAAACCGCGTTAGGTTTTATATACTGTTCAGGTGTTGAGTACGGGTAATTTTTTAAGCTACCGCTCGTATCGGTAAAGAATGCCAGGCACAGAATAGAATGCAATTAATTTATTGAACGACTCCAAATAACAAGTAAGCTGCTTTGTTAATAAATTGCCCTTGCTACTATTAGAAAAATATGGTATAATCATACTTAACTGTTACAAGAATTTTATTTGTGCATATAATGCGGTATACTATCTTGAAAGGATTTTGTATGGTCTGCAATTCTATTTTAGATGCAATTGGCAATACGCCCATGATAAAGCTTCGGCGTATGTCATCATCTCAGGATGCTGAAATATTTGTTAAATTTGAAGGACTTAATGTGGGCGGTTCAATAAAAACCCGCACAGCACTTAATATGATTAATGAGGCCGAAAAGCAAGGGCTAATAAATGACGATACAATTATTGTTGAGCCAACAAGCGGCAACCAGGGAATAGGGCTAGCACTTGTTGGCGCGGTAAAAGGACTGAAAGTTAAAATTATAATGCCTGACTCTGTTAGCGAAGAACGCAGAAAGTTGGTTGAGCATTACGGAGCAGAAGTTGTTTTGATACATGATAATGGAAACATAGGGCTTTGCATTGAAGAGTGTCTTGCGTTAGCGCTTAAAATGAATGCTGAGGACAAACGTGTTTTCGTTCCGCAACAGTTTGAGAATCCTGCCAACCCCGAAATTCAGCGCAAAGCTACCGGTGTAGAAATATTGCAGCAGGTTGACGGAAAAATTGACGGATTTTGCTCTGGTATTGGCACGGGCGGAACAATAACCGGCATTGGCGAAACTCTAAAAGATAAAAATCCTGATATAATGATATGGGCTGTTGAGCCTGAAAATGCTGCTATACTTTCCGGCGGCTCAATAGGCACACACATACAGATGGGTATAGGTGACGGTATTATCCCTGAAATACTTAATCAGAAAATTATTGATGATGTTTGTATTATCAATGATGAAGAAGCTTTGCAAACCGCTAAGGATTTAGCCTCAAAAGAGGGTATCATGTGCGGTATAAGCAGCGGCACTAACGTTGCGGCTGCATTAAGAATGGCTAAAATTCTTGGCAAAGGCAAGCGTGTGGTTACCGTATTGCCTGATACGGCGGAAAGATATTTTTCAACACCATTGTTTGAATGAAAACTTTATTTATAAGCGACTCGGTATTAGGCGGAAAGCAATTGCTTTCCGCCTAATTTTTCAAGGCAGGAGGGAACTTGAACATTTATAGGTTTGGCTTTTGTCTCTACAAATTAGGCCAAAATGGTGAAGAAAGCATTAGCTGAAATGGTGAAAGAGGATAATACTGTTTACAGTTTTTATTTGCTTATATATAGTTTTTGTGTTATATTGTTTCTAGAATTTTCTGCAAGGAGAATATTGCATGCCTTTTTTACCTATTTCATATAAAGAAATGCAAGATTACGGCTGGGACAAGCCTGATTTCATTATTGTAACGGGTGACGCATATGTTGACCATCCGTCTTTTGGTACTGCAATAATTTCGCGCGTGCTGGAAAATGCGGGCTATAAGGTTTGCATTTTACCACAGCCACAATGCAATGATGATTATAAACGTTTTGGTAAGCCTCGCCTTGCGTTTTTAGTTAACAGCGGCAACATAGACTCAATGGTTGCGCATTATACCGCAGCAAAGAAAAAGCGCAGTGATGATGCTTACACGGCGGGCGGCAAAGCAGGCGCCCGTCCCGACCGTGCTGTTATAGTTTACTGTAAAAATATCCGCCGTATATACGGCGATATTGCAATTGCCATCGGCGGTATTGAAGCATCTTTAAGGCGTTTTGCCCATTATGACTATTGGGACGATAGGGTGCGTCCGTCAATTTTAATCGATTCATCAGCGGATTTACTTATGTACGGTATGGGGGAGAGGCACATTGTTGAGATTGCCGACCGCCTTGCAAATGGTGAAAATATTACAGAGCTTACTAATATTAGAGGGACCTGCTACAGTGTTAAAACAACAGAATACACACCCGGTCCTGTAAAAGAGTGCCCGAGCTTTGAAAATGTTTCACAGAATAGTGAGCAGGGCAAACGCAACTACGCAAAGGCTTGCCGTATACAGCAACAGGAGCACGATGCAGTACGCGGTAAAACCGTAATACAGCGACATGGCGACCGTATTGTTATACAAAACCCACCTATGCCTGCGCTTAACACTAAAGAAATGGACGAGGTTTATTCCTTACCATTTATGCGTGATTATCATCCGTACTATGAGAGCATGGGCGGTGTGCCCGGTATTGAAGAGGTTAAATTTTCTATTATACATAACAGAGGCTGTGTCGGTGGTTGCAATTTCTGCTCTCTTGCTTACCATCAGGGTAGACAGATTTCCTGCCGCAGTCACGATTCTGTTATAAGAGAAGCAAAAACTATTACCGAAATGCCTGATTTTAAAGGATATATTCACGATGTCGGCGGACCTACTGCTAATTTCAGAGCGCCATCTTGTGATATTCAGCTGGCTCGGGGACTTTGTCCTGACAAAAAATGTCTTGCGCCAACAATGTGTAGGGCGGTTAAGGTTGACCATACGGATTATTTATCTTTGTTGCGCAAGATTCGCACATTGCCAAAGGTTATAAAGGTATTTATACGTTCGGGTATACGCTTTGATTATCTTGTTGCCGACAAGGATGAAACATTTTTTGAGGAACTTGTAGAGCATCACGTAAGCGGACAGCTTAAAGTGGCGCCTGAGCATTGTTCTGCCAATGTTTTGAGGTGTATGGGCAAACCGTCCATTGATGTATATAACAGGTTTAAAAAGCGTTTTTATGAGCTTACTGCAAAGCTGGGCAAAAAACAGTTTTTGGTACCGTATCTTATGTCCTCACATCCGGGCAGTACCTTAAATGATGCGATAGAGTTGTCTTTGTTTTTAAAAAAAGAGGGTTTACACCCTGAGCAGGTGCAGGATTTTTACCCAACACCCGGTACGGTTTCAACATGTATGTTTTATACAGGGCTTGACCCGTTTACTATGGAAAAGGTTTATGTTCCGCGCACCGCGCGTGAAAAGGCTGAGCAGCGCGCTTTGTTACAGTATTACCGTCCTGAAAATAGGCCGCTTGTACTGGCGGCGCTTAAAAAGGCCGGACGATATGACTTGATTGGCACAGGTAAAAACTGCCTGGTAGCGCCAGATAAACAGTCGGATTTTAATCGCAGAAAATCATATCAAAACAGCTATAAAAACACGAAGAAACGCAAATAAAATTGTTCTTGCGATTTTGCGTATACTGTGGTAAATTATAATAAATATTTTTTTAGGTGATATTGTGGAAAAAACAAAAACAGGCAGTTTTTTTTATGGAATGCTATGCGGTGCTTTTTTGGGCATAAGTGTTATTGCTCCGGGTATTAGCGGAAGTATAATGGCTGTTATGATGGGAATATATGATGATTTGATAAATATCATTTCAAACCCTTTTAAAAAACTAAAAGCAAATATTAAGTATTTATTGCCTATGGTTATAGGCGCAATCATAAGTATGTTATTACTTATACGCGCGTTGAACTTTTTGTTTGAAAACTATACTGTTCCTGCTTATTTGCTTTTTATGAGTCTGATAGCCGGCAGTATCCCTACGGTAATTGGTGAAGCAAAGCAGGAAACTATAAAGAAAAAGTATTTTATTGGTACGGTAATTGCCTTCTTGTTTGCGCTTACTATCGGTATTTTAGCAAAGTCGGACTTTGCTATTGGTATTGATACATCAAACCCGGCAAGCCTTGGTATGCGCATTTATCTTCCTGTATGCGGCGCAATTTCAGGTATGATGAGTATGATTCCCGGCATGAGTATTTCAATGCTTCTTATGATGTTTGGTGTTTATCAGCCTTTATTGTCTCTTGCAAATGATATTATTGAGCCGTCAGTATGGTTCAGTGCCGCCTGGTTTGGCGATGTTCTGATTGTCGGAATTATTGTGGTTGCTTTTGTTGTTGGTATGATGCTTTTCTCTAACATAACCAAAATAGTTTTCAAAAAATATCACAGCTTAGGCTTTTTAATGGTTTTGGGATTTATGTCAGGCTCTATAGTAAGCGTTTTTCCCGGATTACCTAAGGGCTTAACAAATTGGATATTAAGCATTGCTGCCGTTGCGATAGGCGTTTTTATTTCATATTTATTCAAGATGTTAGGCAAAAAATTTAATGTCGATTAAAAAAATAACCTACAGTCCATAACGGCTGTAGGTTATTTTTTATTAAAGTTCATTTTCATAAAAAAGCGAAATAGTACTTTCGCGTGAATTGCGCAGATATTCGGATAGTGAAAGGCCCATCTGTCTGCGGAACATTCTTGAAAAATAGTTTGGGTCGGTTATACCAACCTGCTTTGCTGCTTGCTGCAAAGGTATTTTTTTTATAACAATAAGCTCGGTAGCTTTTGAGATTTTTTCACGGTTTATGTATTGTAAAATTGAAGTGTTCTCTACTTCTTTGAATACATGGCTTAGATAGCTTGGTGTTTTGCCCAAGGCTTTAGCAATTTCCTCTACAGTAATTTTTTTATCAATGTTTTTGGCAATATAAGTTTTTATTCTGTAACAGAGTATGTGAGATAGCGGAACTTTGTCAGGTATTTCAGTTTTATACTCGGCTGCTCGGGCAATATCATATAAAAGATCAAGTGCCATACAACCGCTTTTCCAGGTGCATCCTGTAAGGGAAGAGTGAAATTCAGAAATAATGTTTTTTAATTTTTTAATCAGTTTGTTTGTTTCAGGACAAGGTTGAAGACACATAGGTACGGTTACTGAACGTCCGCCGTCGTTTTTTAATACGGGCTTCTGGCTGTAAATTTCAATACTACTGTCAAGGCGTACTGAAACAGAGTAATGGATATGTACGCGGTCCTTTTGTGACCAAACTTGCACGGGCAATTTGTGCGGTAACACAACAAAGCATCCCTCGCTAGCTTCTATTGTTTCATCCAACATTTTTATAAATAAAGTTCCGCTTTGTATATATACAATTTCAATGTTTGATGCAACAGGGAGAAAGCTATGCTCATAATTTGAGCGTGTAAAATTTAACGCAAAAACCAATTCTGGCAATGAATGCGGTTCAATAACATTGTATAACAATATTCTCACCTCTTAGCAAATATAGCATAGCACAGCATAAATATCAATAATTATATTAAATATGCTATTTTTAACAGATGATTATACATAAATAAGCACAATTGTGCTTATTTAAATACTTTGAAGACGGTTATTTAATTAATTATTATAAATGTGCTAAAATAACAGTTTTATTTATTTACAATTTTTTGTGTTGTAGTATAATTGGCTTGAAATAAAGCTTGATTTTCAGCTTTATTAATTTTTAATACGGGGTAGATTAATAATGGAACAGAAAGCGATGATTATCGGCGAAGAAACAGTTAAAAAGTATTTATCTGTTGAAGATGTTATTAAAATTGTTGAAGATACTTGGAAGTGGTACGGTGAGGGCAAGGTTGTTATGCCCAACAAAATCACCACAAATATGGATTCTTTTGGTATTGCAGGTTGGTTTAACTCAATGCCCGCATACATTGCTCCTATGGATGTTGCTGGTATCAAGGTTGTTGGCGGTTATGACGGTAACAAAGCATTGGGTCTGCCTTATATCAAAGCAAACCTTTTAGTTACTGATTCAAGAACAGGTGTGCTTCGCGCTCTTGTAAGCGGTGACTATATTAATGATATGCGTACAGGTGCACAGCCCGCTGTTATGGCAAAGCTTCTTGCTGCAAAAACTGATGTTGTTACCATTATCGGTACAGGTCTTATGGGTTATACAAGTCTGCTTTGCATGAGCAAGGTTCTTGATATGAAAGAAATCCGCGTTTGCGATATTTCTGAAGATGCTATGGACAGATTTATTGCCCGGTTCCTCGACGCACCTTTCAAATTTGTAAAATGCAAGAGTAATGAGGAAGGTTGCCGCGGCGCTGATATCGTTATTACTGTTACAAACGCTAACGCTAACCTTGTTGAAGAGCCTTGGCTCAAGGAGGGTTCACTTGTAATGACAATGGGCTCATTCCGTGAAACCTCTTTTGATGTTGTCAGAAAAGCTGATAAAATTGCTGTTGACCAGGTTGGTCAGTCACTCCATCGCGGCAATGTTAAAGAACTTGCTGAAATGGGCGAGATTGATGAAAACTCTTTTGATATTATTGTTCCCGATGTTCTTGCCGGCAAGACAAAGGGCAGAACTAATGATAAGGACCGCATCTATGCACAGATTATCGGTACCGGTATGCTTGATGTTGCTTGTGCAGGATTTGTTATTAACAAAATCGAGCAAGCAGGGGATGAGGTATTTACCTACGATATGAAAAAATAATTTTGAGTGGAGGGGGTAAACCATGTCGCTTTTTACTGTTACTGATTATGACAGACAGGTATATGAAAAAGAACTGAAAGATTTCTTGCCTGACAAAATTATTGATATACATACTCATGTTTGGCTTAACAGTCTTGTAAAAGATGATAAGCAGGGAAGCGCGCGTGCAGCCTTTTGGCCGACACTTGTAGCAGCAGATAACAGCATTGAAGATTTGCAGGAAACCTACCGTTTATTGTTTCCCGACAAGCAGGTTAGCGCAATGTTTTTCGGTAGTAGCCGCAGAGGCTCAATGCATGCTTTGAATAACTATGTCGCTCAATGCGGAAAACAGAGCGGTTTCCCCGTGCTGTATTATTCATCACCTGATGAAGACCCGGAGTTTTTGGAGGAAAAAATACGTGAAGGCGGTTTTTTGGGATTAAAATCATTTTTAAACCTTGCGCCCGAATATATTCCTGAAAATGAAGTAAGAATTTTTGATTTTTTCCCAAAAAATCAGCTTAAAAAGATGAATGACATGGGAGCAATAGTAATGCTCCACATTCCACGCAACAAGCGTCTTCGTGACCCGGTAAATATTCATCAGATTATAGAATTTAAACGCGAATTCCCTAATATTGGCTTGATAATTGCACATATTGGCAGAGCGTATTGTGAAAACGATATCGGGAATGCTTTTGAAGAGCTTTCGGTTTGCGATGATTTGATGTATGATTTTAGTGCAAACTGCTGTGAAATTGCAATGGAGAAGCTTATAAAATCTGTTGGAACGAAACGTGTTATGTTTGGCAGCGATTTGCCCATTCTCAGAATGCGTACCCGTCGTATTACAGAAAACAATACATATATTAACCTTGTTCCTCCCGGTCTTTACGGTGACCCCAACCAAGATCCGCATCTTCGTGAGGTGAGTGAGGAAGAAGCTAAAGAAATTACATTCTTTATGTATGAAGAGCTTCGCTCATTTAAGAAGGTTGCAGAAAAGCTTGATCTAGCCCGTGGCGATATCGAAGATATTTTCTACAACAATGCTAACGGTATGATAGAAAAGGCAAGAAAGAATATTTATGGATAACAAAAGCGGTAGAAGCATTGCTTCTACCGCTTTTGTTTTTATCTAAAGAGGCAGAAATTAGTAAGAAATTAATTCCTGAGTAGTAATAGGACGAGCCATATCTTCGCTCATATAAACAGTGTCTTTTGTTAACTGTGTCATTGAAGCGGGGCAGTCCATAGATACGGGACCGAAGCACTGTAAACGTGCGACCATACGCTCCCATGAGCTGTATCCGCCAAGGTAACCAAGGTCTAGACGCTCCAAGTGGTCGCGTGCGTTGAATATTTCCTTAGGACCAACTGAAACAGAGCAGTAGGGAGTTGCGTACATATCGCCGCAGCTGCCAAATAATGCGGCATTGGAGTTCTGAATTAATGTTAAGCGGTGGTTGTCAACAAAACGTGCGCCAAGAGTAAGGAACTCTTCAAGGTTGTCAGCCTTGAATGCGTTGGTCATAGGATCAATAAATGCTGTATGACCAACCCAACCTGTTGCCGAAATTGCTAGGTCAGCGCCTCCCTCATCCTCAATCATCTGTGAATAGCAGTTGATGTTCTCGTTGGTATAGTAATGCATATTTTTAAGGTCAGGACGTAAATCCTTACGGAAAGAACCGTAGAACTCGCGTAAGAAATGACCACCGAGAGAAGGCTCATATGTAATGGGAGCAACATTGCCGTGCTCATCAGCCCACTCGTCCATACAGAAAGCAACAATGTTTCTTGCGCTTACATTGTAGTCGTTACACATATTTGCTGCGCAGGTGTAAACATCACGCCATGAGTTGGGGAAAATAATAACAGTTTTTTTATCCTCTACATCTGAACGCCAGATCCAGTTGAAAAGCTCAGCTGCGATAGCACTGCAAGGGTTTGGTACAATGTGTACCTTATAGTCAGGGTTTGAATGCTTGAAGTTAATCATATCCTCACGGGTAAGATTACGGCAGAACTCAAGAACTTTTTTGTCCTGCACGGGATACCATTCAGAAGGTTTAAAATCAAAGTTACTCATATTGCAAATCTCCTCTCGTTATATTTTTGAAGGGTCAGGAATATCGTCGGGATATACAAGGTTCTGAGCGATTGTGTTGTTAACATAGGCGCGGCCCTTGAAAAGACGAAGGATTGATGCGGGAACAGCCTGTGAAACCTGACCCAAGAACATAAGGCGGGAAATAAGGCGCTGCCAGGACATTAACATACCGCATGGACCGCGAAACTGAACTTCAACGTGGTCGCGTGCGTGAGCAATATCACGGGGACCTATGGTAGCCATCTTTGGAGGAACGGCTGCGATATCGCCTGAGCAACCAAAGATACCGTGTAAAGATTCCTCAGCAATGGATTCGGGAGTGGGGGTAAGTACGCAAGAGGTTTTTTCAAGGTACTCATCCATTGTGTTTGCAGCAAATTCGGATGCATTGGGTTCAATGCCTGCAATACGGCCGGACCAGCAAACGCTTGTGTACATAATATCAGCGCCGCCGTTACCGCACTTATCAATCATATCAGAATAATGAGAAATATTTTCGTTGGTCATAGGATAAATCTGCTCTTTGGCAGGACGAAGCTCGGGATTAATATTGTTGTAAAAATGCTTTATAAACTGGTAATACTTGCCGCGCTCATAATCAAGGGGAGCAATGTTACCTTTTTCGTCGGCATACTCGTTAAGGAAGAAAACATGCAGATTTCGGCAACTTACATTATACTTATTAAGTACTTTTGCAAGGCTTATGTAAAGAACATTTTCATGACCGGGTAGAATAACGGTAAGCTTTTTATCATTAATATCGGAGAGTCTGATTTGATGGAACAAATCGGTAACAAAATAAAACTGTGCATCGTGTACAAGTTTTAATTTAAATTCAGAATTTTCAAACTGGATTTTTTCCAAGTCATCACGTTTGAATGTTCTTGCTTTTGTCAGCAGTTCAGCATCTTTAACGGGAAGCCAAGGTGCAGGGTTAAAAGAGAAGCTTTTGCTTAACATAATTTTACCTCCAAAATATTTATGCAGAATTTACATTGTGTACAGAAAACTACAAATTTATTATAATTCCATTTAATTTTTTGTAAATATACAGTTTTGTGATATTAGCACAAAAAAGCTTAAAATTTAATAACAAATAAAAAATGACTGCTTAACCTTTATAATTAAGCAGCCATTAAATGATTATTTATTTTTTAGCGTTTTTGTGTTCCACCTGAGCTTGAACCTTAATGGGAAGACCAAACAAATTAATAAATCCGCATGCGTCAGCCTGATCATAAACCTCGTCCTCATCAAAGGTTGCAATCTCTTCGCTGTAAAGTGACCAGTCGCTCCATACGCCGGCTTTTATTATGTTACCTTTGTAGAGTTTAAGCTTTACTTTACCGGTGACGTGCTCCTGCGTTTTGTTAACAAAAGCGGTAAGAGCTTCACGTAAAGGAGTAAACCATTGACCGTTGTAAACCAAATCAGCAAAGGTGATTGCAAGCTCCTGCTTTTTGTGTGCTGTAAGCTTGTCAAGGGTTACTGTTTCAAGGTAGTTATGAGCAAAGTACATTATTGTACCGCCGGGAGTTTCGTATACACCGCGGCTCTTCATACCAACAAGACGGTTTTCAACAATATCCAAAAGACCAATACCGTTTTCGCCACCGAGCTTATTGAGCTTTTCAAGAAGTTTTTTTGCGCTCATTTTTTCCCCGTCAACAGCAACGGGAACACCGCATTCAAAATCAATAGTAACATAGGTGGGCTTATCGGGAGCATCAATGGGGGAAACGCCCATCTCTAAGAAGCCAGGTTTTTCATACTGCGGCTCATTACCGGGATCTTCAAGGTCAAGGCCTTCGTGCGATAAGTGCCAGATGTTCTTATCCTTTGAGTAATTGGTTTCTCTGTTTATTTTAAGGGGAACATTATGTGCTTCGGCGTAATCAATTTCCTGATCACGTGATTTAATGTCCCAAACACGCCAGGGAGCAATTATCTTGAGGTCAGGAGCAAATGCTTTAACAGCAAGCTCAAAACGGACTTGGTCGTTGCCTTTTCCTGTGCAACCATGGCAAATAGCGTCAGCGCCCTCATCCAAAGCAATTTTTGCAAGATGTTTTGCAATAAGGGGACGGGCAAAGGATGTGCCTAACATATATTCCTCATAAAGAGCGCCTGCCTGCATGGTGGGAATTATGTAATCCTCAACAAATTCATCAGCAAGGTCAAGCATATAAAGCTTTGAAGCGCCAGTTTTAATAGCTTTTTCCTCTAAGCCCTCGGTTTCGCTTCCTTGTCCCAGACAACCGCAAACTGCAATAACCTCACAGCCGGGATAGGTTTCCTTAAGCCAGGGGATAATAATGGAGGTATCCAAACCGCCTGAATAAGCTAATACAATTTTTTTAATACTCATTTTAATTGCCTCCGAAAAAAGTAAATTAATTATTGAACAAAAAGCATTATAATGCATATTTATCTGCTTGTCAACCCCTAAAATGCAAAATTATGCAAAATTATTTAATATAATCTTAAAAATATGCATAAATTTTAATTTCATCCGGAAAATATGCGTCAATTGTTAATAATTCATCAAAACGAGTATAATGCTAATTATGGTAAATATAGTAATTTATCAAATTGACAATTTATATTTTTTATGATAATATATCAAATTGAAATCAGTAAAATACAGGAGAAAATTAATATGTTTTTTGATGATTTAAAAAATTTTGACCAGGAAGTTGCCGCGGCTTGCTCAAGAGAATTACGCAGACAACAACACAACATTGAGCTTATTGCTTCTGAAAATATTGTTTCTGAAGCTGTGCTTTTAGCTGCAGGCGGTATACTTACAAATAAATATGCTGAGGGTTATCCTGGCAAGCGTTATTATGGCGGCTGTGTTTTTGCTGACGAGGTAGAGGAGATTGCAATTGACCGTGCCAAAAAGCTTTTTGGTGCTGACCACGCTAACGTTCAGCCTCATAGCGGTGCAAATGCAAACCTTGCAGCCTTCTTTGCATTGCTTAATCCCGGTGATACAGTTCTTTCAATGAGCCTTGCTCATGGCGGCCACTTATCACACGGTTCACCTGTAAATATTTCAGGTAAATATTTTAATATTATACCTTACGAGGTTTCCGGCGAAACCCAGACAATTGACTATGACGAGGTTGAGCGTCTTGCTGTTAAGCACAAACCAAAGCTTATCCTTGCCGGTGCTTCTGCATATCCCCGCGTAATTGACTTTAAACGTTTCCGCGAAATTGCCGACAAGGTAGGGGCTTACTTTATGGTGGATATGGCACATATTGCAGGTCTTATTGCCGCAGGTGTTCATCCCAACCCGGTTCCTTATGCTGATGTTGTTACAACCACTACCCATAAAACTCTGCGCGGTCCTCGCGGCGGCTTAATTCTTTGCCGTGAAGAATATGCAAAGGCAATTGATAAGGCAATTTTTCCGGGAACACAGGGCGGTCCTCTTATGCACATAATTGCTGCCAAGGCTGTTGCATTAGGTGAAGCATTGACTGATGAGTTTAAAGCATATCAGCAGCAGGTAGTCAAAAATGCCGCTGTACTCGCTGATGAATTTGTAAAGAACGGTATTAATCTTGTGTCCGGCGGCACTGATAACCATCTTATGCTGCTTGATTTACGCGGTACAGGTGTTACAGGTAAAGAATTACAGCACAGACTTGATGGGGTACATATTACCGCAAATAAAAACGCAATCCCCAACGACCCTGAAAGTCCCTTTGTTACAAGCGGCTTGCGCGTAGGTACTCCCGCTGTTACTTCACGTGGCTTTAAAGAGGCTGAAATGGTTAAAATTGCAGGTTGGATTGCTGATGTTATCAATAACTTTGATGATTATAAAGACCGCATTACCAAAGAAGTTGTTGAAACCTGCGAAAAGTTTCCCATATATAATAAGTAAAGTTATTTACGGACGGCAAAGCTGCCGTCCGTTGTTTATTTTAAAAAAATGTAGTAATATGTTATATGTTGTGGTAAAATATCAAAGATTACAGGGGGAAAGGTAATATGCTGTTTTTTAATATAATTTGCATTATAGTAATTATTGCTGTAATTTACTTGCTTTGTGTACTCCCGTCATTTAAAAAACCTGATTGTTCACGCCTGCTTGGTTGGAACTATGCTCACCGTGGATTTTACGATAACGAAAAAAGTGTGCCCGAAAATTCACTGCCCGCTTTTGAAAATGCCGTAATAATGGGTTACGGCATTGAGCTTGATGTAAGAATGTCCTCTGATGGCGTTATGGTGGTTCATCACGATGAAACCCTTAAGAGAAGCTGTGGTGATAAACGCAAGGTCAGCTCTTGCACTGCAAAGGAACTTGCAAATCAAAAGCTTTTTGGTTTTGAAGTTGGAATTCCGTCTTTAAAAAAAGTTTTAAAAGTAGTTGATGGACAAGTTCCTGTAATGATTGAGATTAAGGATGAAGGCTTTAAAAGTGATACGGTAATTGTCTTGCGTGATATTTTAAGAACATATTACGGAGCTTATTGTATAAAATCTTTTAATCCTGTTCAAATGATGCATGTAAGACGCCTGATGCCTGAAGCAGTACGCGGTCAACTATCTACTGATTTTAATGCGGACGATAAAAAATGCGGTTTGCTTAAGGGCTTTGTATTAGAAAATATGTTGCTAAATTTCCTTTCCCGTCCGCATTTTGTTTCATACGGATACCGTTACAATAAAAAACTTTCTTTTGTAATTTGTAAAAAATTCTGCGCTTTTACATCCGCGTGGACAATAAAAACCCCCGCGGCCTTTGAGCGAGCGTTAAAATTTTTTGATATTGCGATATTTGAAAGCTTCACACCCGATAACAATAAAAGGTAGGCAATTTATGTCAAAATTAATGTTTCTGCAACCACAAATTGAAGATTATGACAGAATAAAAAATATGCTTAGCGACAGCGGCGAATTATCTTGCACGCTTTCCTTTGGAACTCTTATGACTTGGCGTGATTATTGTCAATATGAAATTGCTACCTATAACGGTTCGCTTTTTATAAAAATGACTGATAGAGGTATACAATCTTTTTCACTTCCAATTGGCGGCAATTTTGAAGAAGCTATGCAAGCGCTTATAGAGCACACACAGGAAAAAAATATTGACTTGCGGCTTTGGACCTTTGAGGGTAAAGCTTTTGAAAAATTTTGTGCGCTTTATAAAGATGATTTTGTTTTTGAAGAATCAAGAGATTTGTTTGAGTATATTTACAGTAGAGAAAAGCTAGCAGAGCTGAGCAACAAAAAATACCATGCAAAGCGAAACCACATAAGCGCATTTGCAAAGATGCATAACTGGGAATATCATCCCTTGTGCGAAGATAGTATTGCGGATGCAAAAGCCTTGCTTTTACAGTGGTATAAGGAAAACCCCGATAAAGCAAGCGATATTGAGAAAAACGGCGCTTTTATGCTGCTTGATAATTTAGATAAATTTAATATAAAAGGCGCCCTTATAACGGTTGACGGAATAACGGCGGCTTTTACAATGGGCTGTCCTATCAATAATGATGTTTTTGATGTTATAATTGAAAAAGCGCTTTCGCAATACGTTGGTGCGTATTCCTTTATTAATAATATTTTTGTGCGTAATGAGCTTAGCAGTTATAAGTATGTAAACAGGGAAGACGATATGGGTCTTGAAGGACTGCGTAAGGCAAAGCTTTCATATCATCCCGAAATTCTGCTCAAAAAATATATATGCATTCATAAATCTGCCGCCCGCAAAGATGCTGAAGAGTTGTTTGCTAAAACCTTTAAGGACGAAAACGATGAATCTGCAAAGCGCTTTATGGACAATTTTTATGATACCGGTCTGTTCATATATAAAGGCGGCAGGCTTGCTTCAATGATGTATCTTTTGCCGGCCTTATGTGATAACGAGCAGCTTTTATATATTTATGGCGCAGCAACGCGTGAGGATTGCCGTAAACGCGGATATATGACGCGCCTGCTTGATACAGCAAAAGAGGTTGCTGCCCAAAAAGAATGTTCTGCTTTATTTTTACGTCCTTTTGACAAAACTGCTGAAAAGATATATAAAAACAACGGATTTGAATACAGTAGGTTTTTTACTCGATATGAAGCAATAAGAGAGGATATTGACGAAAGCAAATATAGCATTCGCACGCTTCCCAGTGCAAATGAGTATGAAAAAATAAGAAACTCTTATTTGTGCAAGGGTGACATTAAATGGGATGCTAAGGTTATACAGCTTGCACTTGATAACGGATCCGACTCACCGTGCAGCGCTTTTGCAGGCAGTGTTGATTATATGGATTTTTGCGCCGTTTGCGAAAAGCGCAAAGATACCTTGTTTATTCGCGAGCTGTTTTGCGATATACCCAAAAAAGTATGTAATGCTTTAATGAATTATACAGGATGCTCAAAATGCATTGCGTTAATACGAGCTGACAAAGAAGGTATAGGTCATACGATGGAATACCGTATTGACGGTACTGTCCCGCAGCCTAAAGGCTATACGGGATTAGCGTTTGATTAAATGTGAGTCACACCGAATAGGTGCAGCAATCAAGCAATATGTCTGATACAAATACAAAAAGGAGAACGGAAATTTCCGTTCTCCTTTTTGTATTTAAAATAAATATTAGCCTTCATAAACGAGGTTGTTGTTAATCATTTCGTCTACGTTAGAAGCATTCCACCATGCACCTGCAATAGATACAGAAGCGGTAATCTCTTTGCCTTCAACAGCGTTGATGCATTGTTTAACAGCGTTATAACCAATCTGGAATGAATCCTGTGCAACTGCTCCAATAAGCTTAGCGCCTGTTGTAGCTTTCATCCACTGAATCTGTTTTGTACCGGCGTCAAAGCCACAGAATTTAATAGCATCATATTTACCTGAAGCGGCAGATATAGCATCGTAAACCTGTTTTACAACACCTTCATTTGACATGAAGATTGCATCTGCGCCTTTTTCATAGAGTGCCTCAAGAGCATCTTTGTAAGCGTTGTTAGCATCGCCGGGCTTTACTTCCTTCTGGATTGTGTATTTGCCCTTGGTTGTTTCGTCAGCGTCTGCCAACTCTTTAAATTTAGTCTCAAAACCGCCTGCACGGTCAATACCGGTCTGGGTTTCGTCGTGCTGGATGATACCAATTACATAGCCGTCTTTAGCAGCTGCGATGTCAGCTTTGATTGCCTCAAAGAATTTCTCTGCAGCAAGACCTGCTGCGAGAGTGTTGCTTGTAGCAACTGAAGAAAGAACGGGGTTAGCGTTAGCAGCATCAAGAGCTTCAATATCGTTTGCCCAGATACCTGAGTCAAACTGAACAACGGGGATCTCTTTGTTTTTTGCCTGAGTCAAAAGATCTGTAAAGCCTTCACCGATAGTTGCGAGAACAAGACCGTCAACATTATTTGAAATAGCAGTCTGTACCATTTCTATCTGGCTGGGGAGATCTTTTGCGCTTTCGCTTGCAGGGCCGCGGAATGTGATTTTGTAGCCTGCTTCTTTAGCAGCAGCTTCGGCGCCGGCTTTAACTGATTGCCAGAATGCGTGGGATTCGCCCTTGGCAACAACGGCAATTGTTTTGTTGTCGTCTGTTTTTCCTCCGCAGCCTGCAAATGCGCAAACTACAAGAAGAAGAGAAAGAATAAGGGCAAGTGCTTGTTTGAACCTTTTCATAAAGTATGTCCTCCTTTTATTTAAACCCGTTAGGGCTTTTTAACATTAATTTTATCCTTTTTTTCAATCTTAACTTTGTTCTGGTTTTTAGTTTTGAAAACGTCCATAAGAACAGCTACAACAACTATAATGCCTGTCAGAACATAAGTTACATAGGTTGAATTAAGGTTGAGATTAAACCTGGCAAGAACCATATTCAAACCGTTTCTGATAACAACAAGCAATGCAGAACCGATAACCGATCCGGAAACTGATGCAACACCGCCTGCTGCCGATGTGCCGCCGATATATACCCCTGCAATAGCGTCAAGCTCCATACCGTTACCTGTAGCAGCGGCTACGGTGGGGAAGGCAGCTGACCAGAATATTGCGGCAATACCTGCGCCAAGACCGGAGAATACATAAGCAAGTATTTTGTATTTATCGGTATTTATACCTGAAAGACGTGTGGCTTCTTCGTTAGAGCCTATTGCAAGTATATATCTGCCCGTTTTATTTTTATACATCATATATATGCATATTGCCATCAAACCAAGCACCCAGATAATACCGGTGGGTATGCCGTTAGCATTTGAGAAGGTTTTGTTATACCAACTGCCGCTGGGGAAGAAGATGTTGGGATCAGCAACAATAAGTGCTGAAAGACCGCGGGAAACCATCATTGTACCGAGTGTTGCGATAAAGTTTGGTATTTTGAGTTTTGCAACAAGTAAACCATTAATTAAACCGAACAGCAAGCCTATTGCAATCATAACGGGTATGGTTGTCCAAAGGGGAATAATTCCGTTAGTGAACATTTTACCTGCAACAACTGCAGATGCAATACATACCGTACCGATTGAAAGATCGATGCCGCCGGTGGCAATTACAAATGTAACACCAAGGCTCATTACTGCGTATGGTGCTAATGACTGTGCCATACTTAAAATGTTGTATTTGTCAATAAAGTGTGAGTTAAATGTACTGAAAATACCAACAAGCACCAGCATAGCAAACAGTATTATAATGTTTTGCTGAAGCTTAATGGCTTTTTTGTTCTTCTGATTCATAACAATCTAAATCCTTTCCTTATATCTATTCGCGCATGGTGGCATATTTCATAATTTCTTCTTGTGTAGCATCGGCGATATCCAATTCTGCTGTGATGCTGCCCTCGCACATAACAATTACACGGTCGCTGAGTCTTTGAATTTCTGCGAGCTCTGAAGAAATCATTATTATTGATTTACCCTTTGAGGCTAAATCTTCCATCAGCTCATACATTTCACTTTTTGCACCGATGTCAATACCGCGCGTAGGCTCATCAAAAATAAATATATCGGAATCCTTTATAAGCCAACGGGCAACGATAACTTTTTGCTGGTTGCCGCCTGACAGGTTTTTAAGCTGTTGGTCCATAGAAGGTGTTTTTGTACGGAGCTTTGCGTTATATTCTTCAGCGGCGCGCTCCATAGCCTTATCGTCTATCCAACCCATTTTTATATATTTATCATAAGAAGCGATTGCCGAGTTTTCTGTTACCGATTTAAACAGCATCAGTCCGTAACGTTTGCGGTCCTCGGATAAATAACATATACCGTTTTTTACAGCCTGCTCGGGAGTTTTTATATTAACAAGCTCACCGTTAATATATATTTCACCGCCGTCTTTATGGTCAGCACCGTAAATTGCCCTTGCAACCTCGGTGCGTCCTGCGCCCATAAGTCCTGCAAATCCCAAAATTTCACCTTTTCGAAGCTTGAAGTTAACATCCTTAACCTCTTTGCCCGCATTAAGATTTTTAACCTCTAAAACAACAGGTGCGTCAGGCTTTACGTTGCTGGTCTCTTTTTTATCACCGTAAATTACACGTCCAACCATCATATGAACAATTTCGTCCTTGGTGGTTTCGGCGGTGTTTACCGTGCCGACATATTCGCCGTCACGCATTACGGTCACACGGTCAGAAATGCGGTTAATCTCATCCATACGGTGTGAGATATAAATCATACCGATGCCTTTTTCCTTAAGGTCGTTCATTATCTTAAACAATTCTTCAACCTCAGGCTGGGTGAGAGCTGCTGTAGGTTCGTCAAGAACTAACAGTTTGCAATCGTGAGAAACCGCTTTTGCAATTTCAACCATCTGCTGCTTGCCAACTGTTAATGAACCAAGCAGGGCAGAAGGATCAATTTTAACACCGATACGCTCAAAAAGAGCTTTTGTGTCATTTACCATTTTTTTATCATCAATAAAGGGACCAACCATTGGCTCTCTGCCAATGTAAATGTTCTGTGCAACTGTAAGGTGGTTCATCATATTTAATTCCTGATGAATAACGCTTATACCTGCTGCTTGTGATTCGGTAATATTTTTAAATTCAACAGGCTGTGAGAAATATTCAATGCTTCCGCCGTCACGTCTGTGAATACCGCAAAGCACCTTTATAAGTGTTGATTTACCTGCGCCGTTTTCGCCCATAAGTGCGTGTACCTCACCTGCGCGCAGTTCAAAGTCGACACCCTTCAGAGCGTGTACACCCAAAAAGCGTTTGTCAATGCCGCTCATTTTAAGGATAACTTTATCCATAGTATACTGGCCTCTCTTTTCCTAAAAATAAATTATGTTTATTGAATATACTTAGTATTACGCATTACTTTAAAGAAAAACACAAAAATCATTTATAATTATCATTATAATAGCATATTCAATAAAAAAAATCAACAAGCACTTCATAGTTTTGTTACATTTCTATATAATTATGCTCTATTAAACCTGTGATACAGAAGCTTTTTGCCTTTTTGTAAATTGTTCCCAATGGTGCAAAATTTAGCATTTACATATTTGTTTTTGACTTTTGATGTAAAGAAAGAACAAAAAATGGACTGCATCGAGTGCACCGATATTTGAACCTAAAACGCCCGCTTTTTCAAGCTCGGCAAATGTCATTTCTTTTGAACAGTCTTTATAATTACAGCTAAAATAAATTCTGCCATAATCCCACAGCATCATTTTATTTATAAAAGTATCAATCAGGCGGCGACAATGGTTGTGCTTTTTGAAATTCAGCTTCAGGCTGTCATCCGCATCGCGAAGATATTTTACCTGATTGGCTATTGCTGTTTTATGGATATATGAAATCCCCCGAAAACAAAAAGAAGTGGGTTATTGACTCGGAGGCGGCGGATGTGGTGAAAAGCATTTTCAAAATGTGCCTTGAGGGAAAAGGGAATGAAACCATCGCACGGACTTTGCAAGAGAGAAAAATCCTTGTGCCTATGGCATACTGGCAAAGCAAGGGACTGCCGCGAGGTGGTAAGAAAACACAGCCGAATCCGTATAAGTGGTGCAAAACAACAATAGAAATGGACAGACTGACTTCGCCGCTTCTCAGGGAACTCATTGACCGCATTGATGTGTTTGAAACAGAGGGTACAGGCAAAAGCAGAACACAGAGAATCGTAATCTACTATCGCTTTGTCGGGTATGTGGAAATCCCCGAGGTATCTCAAAAGAAGTGCATCAAAGCAGACACCCGAAAAGGCGTTGCCGTGGAGTATCTCACCGAGCCGCTGCCGGCATAACAAAAGAGCAGGCATTCCGCCTGCTCATACATAAAACCGTATCAAGATAAAAAAAATCGAGTATTCATAAGTGAAATCCCTTATGAACACTCGATATGGTGCCGGTGGTGGGACTCGAACCCACACGATGTCGCCATCAACGGATTTTGAGTCCGTCACGTCTGCCAATTCCATCACACCGGCACGGTGCGGAAATTATTATACTACATAGTTTTTATAAAATCAAGATTCTTTTAAAAAAAACAGAAATAAATACTTATTTCCTTGAAAAAAGTATTGTCAAATGATAAAATAATATAAAATGGATATGTGTATGTATTTTTTTTAAAATATGTGTGGTGAGAGAGCAATGTTATTCAGACAATGGAAGATAAATAAGGTGGATAAAACAAAAGTTAAAAGTATAGCCGAAGAGTGCAATATTGATCCATTTGTTGCCTTGCTTGCGGTATGCCGCGGCATAGAAGAACCTTATGATATAGAAGAAATGCTCTCAAACGATATTTATATTACAGACCCGTTTTCTATCTCGGATATGGATAAAGCTGTCGAAGCTGTAAACTCTGCAATAAAGAATAACAAGCTTATTGCTGTTTACGGTGATTACGACTGTGACGGCGTTGCTGCAACGGCAATGCTTTATGATTATCTGCAACGCCGCGGTGCAAGGGCGGTTTATTATATCCCAAACCGTGAGGATGAGGGCTACGGTATGAGCTCTGACGCGGTTGAGCGTTTGTATAATCAGGGCGTTGAAATGATAATTACGGTAGATAACGGCATAAACGCTCATGAGGAAATTGCGCTTGCGACCTCTTTGGGTATGACCGTTGTGGTTACCGACCACCATTTGCCTACGCAGCAGTTGCCTGATGCGGCGGCTGTGGTTGACTGCCATCGCCAAGACTGTGTTAGCGAATATAAAGATATTTGCGGCACTTTTGTTGCATATAAGCTTATTTGCGCTTTGGAGGATAAGGCTCCTGAAGAACTTTTAAGTAGATATGCCGATTTGGTTGCTATTGCTACTGTTGGTGACATTATGCCCTTAACACACGAAAACCGCGCGGTTGTAAAAGCGGGTATCAGGGTTATTCAGTACAACAGCCGTTGCGGTATTGAGGCTCTTATGGAGGTTGCAGGGCTTAAGGGTAAGCCTTTAACATCAGGCTCGGTATCCTTTGGTATTGTACCGCGTATAAATGCGGCGGGGCGTATGGGCTCGGCGGACATTGCGGTGAGTTTATTGCTTGAAAATGATTATGAAACAGCCCTAATGCTTGCAAAAGAAATTAATCAGAGTAATATAAACCGCCAGAATGTTGAGCGGGAGATAACAAAAAGCGCAATTGAAATTATTGAAGCACGCGCTCTTTCACACGACCGCGTTATTATTGTTGAGGGCGAGAGCTGGCATCAGGGTGTTGTTGGCATTGTTGCCGCCCGCCTTTGTGAAAAATACGGCAGACCCGCAATTGTGCTGTCCTGCGATGGACAGACGGCGGTTGGCTCGGCAAGAGGCATTGAAGGCTTTTCAATTTTTGATTGTATTTCCAGTGCTTCGGATATACTTATAAAATTCGGTGGTCACAAATCGGCGGCGGGATTAACGCTTGATGTAAAAAATATAGAGATATTAAGGCAGAGGATTAATGCCTGGGCAGAAAAAGAACCTTTGATGCTGTCGCCCGTTAAAGTTGACTGTATTTTGAATGCGGCGGCGCTATCGGTTGAAATGGCTGAAATCGTATCACTGTTTGAGCCGTTTGGCGCGGGTAACCGCACACCTGTTTTTGGCATAACGGGACTGCGTCTTGACCGTATTACACCTGTTGGCAACGGCAAGCATTTAAGATTACTGTTCTCAAAACAGAGCAGTGTTTTGCAGGCAATGCTGTTTTCGGTATTGCAGGAAGGTTTTGGCTACGCTGTAGGGGATATTGTGGATATAGCGTTTTCAATGTCTACAGGTGAATATAACGGCGTAAAACAGCTTAATTTAGTTATAAAACACATACGAATGCACGGTGTTGACGACAGTAATTTACCCGTCCAAATATCCTTGTATGACAGTTTTGTCGGTGGAAAGCAGGGTAACTACAGAGACATAACTCCTACAAGAGATGATGTTGCAACGGTTTTCCGCGCATACTCCAATAACGGCGCAGATGAATATGTAATAAATCATTTGATGACGCAGATGCCGGTGGGTAAAATTCTTATTTGCAGAGATATGCTTTTGCAAATGGGTGTAATGATACAAAGCGGCGGTTATTTAAAAAAGGCTGACGGTGTTCGTTCAGGCCTTAATAATTCTGAATACTATGTAAAATTAACGTCAGGAGGTGATAAGCAGTGAACAATAAAGAGGCAGATTATAAAAAGCTGATGGATATTATTAACGAGCATGGCAATCACGATATTGAACTGATTGACCGCGCGTGGCAGCAATGCGTTCAGGCGCATGACGGACAAATGCGGAAAACACACGACGAATATTATACTCATCCCTTTAATGTTGCCTGCATAGTTGCCTCAATGGGTATGGACAGTGAGTCTGTTGCGGCGGCATTGCTGCACGATGTTGTCGAGGATACCCCTATTATCTTAAAGGATATTGAAAAAAAGTTTGGTAAGAACGTTGCATTGCTTGTTGACGGTGTTACAAAGCTTGGTAAATTACCCCTCGTTACTGCTGAGCAACAGCAGTCTGAAAACCTGCGTAAAATGCTTATAGCTATGACTAATGATATAAGGGTTATTATCATTAAGCTTGCCGACCGTTTGCATAATATGAGAACTATATGCGGTCACAGTGAACAAAAGCAGCGTGATATTGCTCTTGAAACAATAGAGGTTTATGCTCCCATTGCTCACAGACTTGGTATGCGTCAGGTTAAAGAAGAACTTGAGGATAGGTCTATTCAGCTGCTTGACCCCGTTGCCTACAAGGAAATTGAAAACCTGCTTGAAAACAGACAGAAGTTCAGAAAGCAGGTTTTGGACAACATAAGTAACAGGATATACGAAAGGCTGAAAGAGGAACTGCCGCAAGCTAAAATTACAATTGAAAACAGAATAAAATCCATACACGGTATATACAGAAAAATGTATATTCAGGGCAAGAATTTTGAAGAGATTTATGATGTATCTGCTTTGCGCATTATTACCGATACTATTAATAACTGCTACAATATTCTTGGTATAATGCACGATATGTTCCGACCCATTCCCGGTAGATTTAAAGACTATATTTCCACACCAAAGCCCAATATGTATCAGTCGCTGCATACTACTGTTATCGGCAGGGACGGTGTGCCTTTTGAAATACAGATACGCACCTTTGATATGCATCACACGGCTGAGTTTGGCATTGCGGCGCATTGGAAATATAAAGAGGGAATAAGCGGCTTTGATTTGAGAATGGAAGAGCGTCTTGCCTGGATACGTCAAATTCTTGACAGTGAACGGGATGGTGAAAATGCTGACAGCATTGTTCAAAGCATTAAGACCGACCTTGCAACAGAGGACGTTTTTGCCGTTACTCCCAAGGGTGATGTTATAAATCTGCCTGTTGGCGCAACGGTTATTGACTTCGCTTTTGCAATACATTCACAAGTTGGCCTGCGTATGACAGGTGCAAAGGCAGATGGCCGCATTGTGCCCCTTAATCACCAGATACAGACAGGTGAGATTATTGATATAATAACCACTTCGCAGATAACCAAAGGCCCCAGCCGTGACTGGCTTAATATTGCGGTTACAAACCAGGCAAAGTCAAAAATACGAAACTGGTTTAAAAAAGAACGCCGTACAGAAAATATTGCAGCAGGTAAGGCGAACCTTGAACGCGACTTTTACCGTAACGGCATTAATCTTGAGCCTGAGGAAATGCAGAATTTCCTTGAGGATATTGCCAGGCGCAGCCGTTATGACTGTGTTGACGATTTTTATGCAGCTATCGGTTATGGAGGCATTTTGCTTTCCAAAATAATGCCCCGTATAAAAGAGTCTTATACACGCATTGTAAAGGCATCGCGCCCTGCAATCATAGATGAAATTGTTACACCGCAAAAGGTGACACACTCTCCTGACGGTGTTGTGGTAGAGGGTATTGATAACTGCCTTATAAAGCTTTCAAAATGCTGTGCGCCCCTGCCGGGTGATGACATTGTCGGCTTTATTACGCGCGGACACGGTGTTTCAATACACAAGACAGATTGTACAAATGTGCCCGAGGATTTGAACAACTGCGCAGAGCCTGAGCGATGGATACCTGCCCATTGGGCAATGGAACAGCATGCCAAATTTACTTCAACACTGCAAATTTCAGGTATGGACCGCGACGGTATGCTGGTGGATATTACTACTGCCCTTTATAATATGCATATACCGATACACGCAGTAAATGCGCGTCAGACAAAAGAGGGAAACTGTGTGATTACTGTAACTATGACGGTTGAAAGTACGGGCCACCTGAAAAGCGTTGTATCGCATCTTAAAAATCTCTTAGGCGTTTTTGCGGTAGAACGTACCAATTCATAAAAGGTGAAATAAATGAAGGCTTGTATACAAAGGGTCGGCCATGCATCAGTTAAGGTTGACGGCAGAACAGTCGGAAAAATAAAGCAGGGCTTGCTTGTTTTGCTTGGTGTTGCTATATGTGATACTACCGAGCAAGCAGAGCTGTTGGCACAGAAAACTGCAAACTTACGTATTTTTTGCGACCGGAACGATAAAATGAATTTATCTCTTTTAGATACCCGCGGCGGTGTGCTTGTGATATCCCAGTTTACTTTATGCGCTAACACAAAAAAAGGAAATAGGCCATCGTTTTTTGAATACTCTATGGAGCCCGCCGGCGCAAAAGAGCTTTATGAACATTATTGTGATTGCCTTAAAAAATGCGGTGTAAAATGCGTGGAAAAAGGAGTTTTTGGCGCTGATATGAGGGTTGAACTTTTAAACGACGGTCCTGTGACCATTAATCTCGATACTGATACATGGAGAAAAGACTGATGGAAATTGAATGCATAACAGCAGGCGTTACACAATCGAACTGCTATGTTCTTAATACCGATAAGGTGCAGATTATTGTTGACCCTGCTGTGTTTAATGATGAACTAAAAGCTTTAATTGATGAAAATATTAATAAAGAAAGATATATCTTGCTAACTCACAGGCATTTCGACCACTTGGGTGGTGTCGCTGATATTAAGGAATACTGCAAGGCAAAAACCGTAATACATATTGATGATGCGCAAGGACTGTATGATACTGCTTTCAGTATGGGTGACAGGTTCGGCGTTGCCCATAAGCCGACAAAGGCGGATATATTGGTTGAACACGGACAGCGGCTGACTTTAGGTGATATTAATGTTAAGGTTTTGCATACGCCGGGGCATACACAGGGCTCGGTCTGTTTTGTTATTGACCGTATAATATTTACAGGCGACACCTTGTTTTGCGGTACAATAGGCAGATATGATTTTCCTTCGGGAGATTTTAAAACTTTAATTAAATCTATCGGATTACTTGTAAATCTTGATGGGGATTATGACTTGTATCCAGGACATATGGACAACACAACCTTGAATTATGAGCGGGAGCATAATCCTTACATTGTGGGGCGTATTTTATGATACTGTGTATTATAAACCACAATTTTAAATATGAACTTGAAAAGCTGTGCCGTATATTTATGCCCTTTTCAAAGATAACGGTACAAAGCATTTTGAGTGACCGGAAACCGAGAGCCGAAACTATAATTGAAGATTTCGGTGGCTTTGTTGTACTTAAAGCAAATCTTTATCTGAACGGCAAGGTATCAAGCAAGCAAATTAAGCTTGAAAAAAATGTGGCTGATTTTGATAAAGAGTGTGAGCGTATGCTTGCTGTACAACTTTATGATTGCTTTTGTGAAGTAACAGGCGTTCAGTCACAGTGGGGTATACTTACAGGCGTGCGTCCTGCAAAACTGTTCGGCAGATTGAAAACGGCAAACGGAGAACGGTATGCCTGTGAATATTTTGATAAAATGCTTAAGGTAAGCAAAAAAAAGACCGATTTATGCGCATTTGTTTCTGTGTCTGAGGAGAATATAATAAGCGCTTCAACACCTAATGCGTTCAGCCTGTATATATCTATACCGTTTTGTCCCAGCCGTTGCTCATATTGTTCATTTGTATCACATTCGGTTGAGCAGGCGGGCAAATTAATTCCGCAGTATATAAACCTTTTGTGTGATGAAATTGTTCATACGGCAAAGATTGCCGGACAGTTGAATTTAAAACTAATGACGGTTTATTTCGGCGGAGGTACACCCACAAGCCTTGAAGCCTATCAGCTTGAACAAATAATGTCGGCAGTTGCGGATAATTTTGACCTTTCGGGTGTTTTGGAATATACTGTAGAAGCGGGAAGACCCGATACCATTACAAAGGAAAAACTGGCAGCAATCAAGCAAGGCGGCGCTACAAGGATAAGCATTAACCCGCAAACGCTTAATGATGATGTGCTTAAAAGCATAGGAAGAAAGCATACATCGCAGCAGTTTTTTGAAGCTTTTGAAATGGCGCGTAAAGCGGGATTTGATAATATCAATACCGACATTATTGCAGGACTGCCCGGGGATACGCCGCAAAGTTTTGAGCAAACCCTTGATAAAATAATCAACTTAAAGCCGGAATCGGTTACGGTTCATTCGCTTTCAATGAAGCGCTCGTCAAATATGAATACCTCGGGTGAAGTGTTTGATAATTTTGGCATGTATGCCGCGCAGATGGTGGATAGCGCAAATGTCCGCTTAAAAGATATCGGACTTTTGCCGTACTATATGTACAGGCAGAGCAAAACTGTCGGCAATTTAGAAAATACAGGTTATTCGTTGCCCGGCTATGAGGGCCTTTATAATGTGTATATTATGGATGAAACACATACAATTTTATCCTGCGGTGCATCGGCCGTAACAAAACTGAGAAGGCCGTCCGGAACTGATATTGAGCGTGTATTTAACTTTAAATATCCTTATGAATATATAAGCAGATTTAATGAAATTATAGAAAGAAAGGAGATAGTTAAAGAGTTTTATGAAAAATACGGTATCGTATATTAATGATGCTATAAAAAAGAATGCTGTTAAGTTTGTGCAGCGCTGTGACGAGGCTTATCATAATAAGCTTGATGCGTTGGCGCAAACAATTAAAAATAATAAAGATATAAAGGTTATTATGATAGCTGGGCCGTCAGGCTCAGGTAAGACTACCACGTCACACCTTTTAGGTGATATGCTTAAAAAGTACGGTATTCAGGCGCATATTATCTCACTGGATAACTTTTATTTAAACAGAAATCAGTTACCCTTGACCAAAGACGGAACACCGGATGTTGAAACGGTGTATTCGCTTGACCTTGAGAGCATTGACAGTTGTTTGTTACAGCTTATTCAAAATGGCAGCTGTACGGTGCCTGTGTTCGATTTTAATACTTCATCACGCTCAAAGGAGACCTTGGATATAACACTTGGGGAAAACGGTTTGCTGATTGTTGAAGGATTGCATGCTCTTAACCCCTTGCTTTACGAAAAATTACCGCAAAAAGCAGTGTTTAAAGTGTTTATTAGTGTAGAAAGCAATGTGTATGCAAATAACGGCACTGTATTACTTTCGGGTGAGCAGATGCGTTTTTGCCGCCGCATGACAAGGGACAGTATTTACAGAAACTCAACCCCCTCAAACACAATAAAGATGTGGCGCGATGTGGCCACCGGTGAAAAAATGTGGATAACACCATTTAAAAATAATGCTGATGCGAAAATTGATACGTTCCACGCTTATGAGAATTGCTTATTCAGCAATCGGTCCTCAAAAATGCTAAGAGATTTATCAAAAGATCTGCATGACAGCATTTATGTTGACAAAATTGCTGATGCGTTAGAACAGTTTGTAGAATTGGATATTGATGTTGTTCCGCAGGATTCTCTGTTAAGGGAGTTTATTGAAGGCGGCAAATATGAGAATGTTATTTAATTATTAAGGATAAAATAAAGGTGTAAGCTATGAAAACTTTAAAAATAGGTTTATGTGTGGCTGATCGCGGTGAATATGTGCCGATTGCCGAGGCTATGGAAGAACTTGGCGCTTTGCGTAAAGATTTTTTTTCAAGAAAAGGACATATTTATACACTCGAAAAAGGCAATGTAAACATTGAATTATATTCCGTTCTGTCCGGTATCGGTATGGTTAATGCCGCTGCGGCATCAATGTACCTTGTAAATCTTGGCTGCGAGATTATCATTAACACAGGCTATTCGGGCGGCATTTCCGGAGTGAAAGCGGGACAGGTTGTTGTAGGCACAAAGTTTATTGAACACGATTTTGACCTTACAGGTATAGGATATAAAGAGTTTGAAAAACCCGAGCAGGAGTATGTTTATGGCGCTGATACGTCTTTAAGCAAAGCAGCATTAAGTGTTTTTGAAGGCTCAAAAGAATGTGTTATGCTTAGCGGCGACCGATTTGTTTCTTCTTCGGCGGATAAAGAGCGCTTTACAAAAATGTTTGACAGTGCGGTTTGCTGTGATATGGAAACTGCCGCTGTTGCTTATGTATGCGCCCTTTCGGGAACAAAGTATCTTTCAGTACGCCTTGTTTCCGATACGGCAGGGGATGATTCGGCAGGGGAGTATATGGAATCACTTTCAAGCAATATAACCAACGGGTTTGCTGATATAGTGTTAAAAACGCTTGATATTATAGCTTCAGAGGTATAAATTATGGTAAATAAAAAACCGCAAAGTTTTTTGCAGGGCTCATTTATTTTGCTGTTATCAACAGCAATTGTAAAAATTATAGGCGCGCTTTTTCGCATTCCGCTTGGCAATCTTATGGATGATGCAGGCGTGGGCATGGGATATTATTCGGTGGCTTATGATTTGTATTTACCTATATATTCGCTTGCAATGGCGGGTTTGCCTATAGCAATTTCACGTATGGTTGCAGAGAATATCGCAAAAAAAAGGTACAAAGATGTTTTGCAAACATTAAAGGTTACGCGCAAAGCTTTTTGGGTAACAGGCACAGTAAGTTTTTTGCTGATGTGCGCAATTGCCTATCCGTTTGCATATTTTACAAAAAGTATAGATGCGCTGCCTGCAATTTTTTGTATTGTTCCGTCGTTGATTTTCTGCAGCATAATGTCTACATACCGCGGATATTATGAAGGCTTCAGAAATATGTATCCGACAGCGTTTTCTTCAGTAATAGAAGCTCTTGGAAAATTGATTCTCGGTTATGGAATGGCTTGGTTAGTAATAACATATACAGGCTCGCTTATATACGGCGCTGCTGCGGCGTTGCTTGGAATTACATTGGGTACGGCGTTTGGTGCTTTGTATCTTGTTATAAAATATCGCCGTGAGCCGCAAAGCTGGACAAACGAACAATGGCTTGCATCGCCTGAACCTAATTCTGCCCGCGAAACTTTGAAAATGCTTATTGCAATAGCTGTTCCTGTTGTGTTGGGCTCAATGGTTACTTATGTTACAGGCTTTATAGATGTAATTATGGTTAAAAGCCAGTTGGCTCATGTTATAGAGAATAACTATGCATATTTTCATGCAACATATCCGGAACTTATAGCTAATTGCATCAAACAGATAGTTGAAGAAAGCAAAGGAGCGATAAATGAAGCTGCAGTGCTTGCAAACCCTGCCGAAATACAAGAACAGTTATCAACGGCGCTTTATGGTTGCTATAAAGGTTATGCGTATTCAATATATAACCTTATACCTGTGATGACATCGGTGCTGGGTATAAGTGCGTTGCCTGTGCTTGCAACATCCTGGACACAAAATGATAAAGAGGCAACAAAGAAGAATGTTGAGTCAATGCTGCGTACGACTGTGTTAATTGCATTCCCTGCGGGGCTTGGTATGGCAACGCTTGCAAAGCCTATTTTGTCACTCTTATATTCAAATCACAGTACTGTTGCTGATGTTGCGACACCATTGCTTACAGTGCTTGGAATAGCTGCTGCTTTTGCGGGCATATCAATTCCTGTAACCAATATGCTTCAGGCAATCGGCAGGCAGAAAATACCTGTAAGAAATATGGCTGTCGGTGCTGTTTTGAAAATAATTATCAATTTTATACTTGTGGGTAATTATAGAATAAATATGTTGGGTGCGCCTATAGGCACACTGTGTTGCTATATTTTTATAGCGGTTGCAAACTTTATCTGTCTTGTAAAATATTCGGGCGTAATGCCTAATATTATTTCAACCATTATTAAACCGTTAATAGCTACGGTATTATGTTGCGCAGCTGCGTTTGGCGTAAGCAAAGCAACAAATGGAAATATGGGTACTATGCTTGCAATTTTTGCTGCGGTTGTGGTTTATCTGATGGCTCTTGCCTTGCTGAAAGCAATTGAAAGGGACGACATATTGTCTATGCCCGCAGGTGAAAAAATAGCGGAAATTCTTACAAAATTAAGAGTAATTAGATAGAAACCCATAAAAAAATGTAAAAACAGCACTTTTTGGTGAAATTATTACATGTTTTTTAATATTAGCTATTGATTTTTGGGAGATTTTATGGTAAATTTATTTTGTAAAGATGATAAGTACGGTGTTGAGGAGTTGCTGCAGATAATGCAGATACTTCGTTCGCCGGGAGGGTGCCCGTGGGATATTGAACAATCCCACGCTTCCATACGTGCTGATTTTATTGAAGAGGTCTATGAAGCGGCTGACGCAATTGATCGTGCCAACAAAACAGATTTGTGTGAGGAACTTGGCGATGTGCTTTTGCAGGTTGTGTTCCATTCACAAATCGCTCGTGAGTTAGGAGAATTTGATTTTACTGACGTGACTGACGGTATTTGCCGTAAACTTATATTAAGACATCCCCACATATTTGCTGACACGGTTGTTTCCGGCTCTGAGGAGGTTCTTGATAATTGGGACCGCATCAAAAGGAAGGAAAAGCATCAGCAATCCTATACCGAAACTTTAGAGGCTGTGCCTAAAGCCTTTCCTGCATTGATGCGTGCGCAAAAGGTGCAAAAGCGTGCGGCAAAAGCGGGGTTTGACTGGAAGGATGCTGATGGGCCGCTGCAAAAGGTCTTTGAGGAGGCAAATGAGCTTTCCCGGAGTCTTGAAGCAGGTGACTCTTCTTCCGTGACAGAGGAACTTGGGGATTTGTTATTTTCCGTAGTAAATCTGGCAAGACATATTAAGGTTAACTCTGAAGAAGCGCTTGCCACGGCAACGGATAAATTTATTAGGCGCTTTGCCAAGGTTGAAGAACTTGCCGTAAAGAACGGATGCGATATGGCAGATATATCGGACAAGCATCTGGACGAGTGGTGGGAGCAGGCAAAACACAACTAATATTTGATTTCACACAGGAAACTGTTGAAATATAATTATTTGGAGGTATAAAAAACCATGAACAAAACTGAATTTATTGCCGCTGTTGCTGATAAAGCGGGTATTGCAAAGAAAGACGCAGAAAAAGCTGTTGCAGCTGTTATTGATACAATTGCTGCTGAGCTCAAAAAAGACGGTAAGATCCAATTAGTTGGCTTCGGTACTTTTGAGACACGTAAACGTGCAGCTCGCACAGGTATCAATCCTCAGACAAAGCAGACCATTAAGATTGCTGCTTCTAAAGTTCCTGTATTTAAGGCAGGTAAAGCTCTTAAAGACGCTATTAAATAAGCTGTTTTACTTCCATAAAGACCGACCGATATTTCCGGTCGGTCTTATTACTGTCCGAAAGGGAAAATTATGCGACTTGATAAATATTTAAAGGTATCACGCCTTATAAAGCGCCGTACCGTTGCTAATGAAATGTGTGATGCCGGCAGGGTTAAAGTTAACGGAAAAACTGCAAGAGCATCTTATGAAATAAAGCCTGATGATATTATTGAAATTGCTTTTGGCACACGTAATATCAAGGTTAGGGTAATTGCGGTTAATGAATATGCCAAAAAAGAGGATGCCGCAGCATTGTATAGTATAGAATCTTAAAATGTTATAATGTAATAAAACATATTGCCTCTCTATTTTTCATACAATTTTTTAGGAGAAAATAGGAGGCAATTTTTATGTCAAACGAAAACAAAAATATTCCGCAAGGCATTATAATTCAGGATCGCAGACAAGCTAATATAAGCGGCGTGATTGATGTTGGCAGTATGGACGAAAATACTGTTGTGCTTGAAACCGTGCTGGGAGAGTTAACTGTTAAAGGGGAAGAATTACGTATTATAAGCTTTTCAGGCGAGACGGGTGATCTTATAATGACGGGAACAGTGTTTGCTGTCGCATATACGGATTCCACGCGTAAAGGCGGATTTTTCTCAAGGATAATTAAATAATGTGGGAGATAAACAGTAACAGTCAGGCTATTACTGCAGTTCTTGCGGTTGGTTTTGGTGTGTCTATCAGTCTGTTTTATGATGTGCTGCGCGCAATACGTGATTTTAAACGCCTAAAGCGTATTGCAGTATTCTTTGCAGATTTGTTATTTTCTGCGTTATCAGCAGTAATGGTATTTTCTTTTTTACAGCTTTTTTCCAACGGTGAGCCAAGATTATATATATTGTTTTGTATGGGCATAGGTTTTTTGTTTTGCAGGGTAACAGTATCGTATTATGTGGTAAAATCAGTAAAGATGATTGCACGTAAAATTACTAAAATTACCGGTCTTGCACGGCGGGTTTTGAAAATTTGTATTTCTTTTTTTGAGAAAATATGGAAGGTTGTATTAAAAAAATAAAAAGGTCTTTAAAATGGCTGAAAATTAAGCAAAAAACTCTTGAAAAATAATAACGGGTTAGTGTATAATACACAAGAAAAAGCTTTGGGCTTAAAAAATATAAAAGGGAGTCGAAAAATGGCTGCCAAAAAGAAGAAAAGTATAATTCTAAGAGTGCTGTTGCTGATATTTGCAGGATATATGATTTTTCAGTTGGGTTCTCTGCAGGTTGAAATGATATCATTAAAAAGAGAATATAAAGCAGAGCAGGTAAAGGTTGAAAAGCTTAATCTTGAGATTGACGAATTGAAGCATCTGCTTGATAAAGGCTCTGAAGCGGATATTATTGAAAAAGCCGCAAGAGAACGTTTGGGTTACGTTTTTTCAGACGAGCAGGTTTTTATTGATATTTCAGGCAATTAAATTTATGTGTACAAAATATTCTGGAGGATTTTTTAGTCTATGGAACTGACCGTGGGATCGATTGTTGAGGGTAAGGTTACCGGTATAACTAATTTTGGGGCTTTTGTTGATCTTGGTGACGGCAAAACAGGTATGGTACATATTTCTGAGGTTGCACTTACCTATGTTAGTGATATTCATCAGTTTGTTAAGGAAAACGATACCGTAAAGGTTAAGGTGCTTAACTTTGATGAAAACGGCAAGGTAAGCCTTAGCATAAAAAAAGCGCTTGAAAATCAACAAAAAAGTGAGCAGCGCCGCACACCTGCCAAAGCGTATGTTCCTGACAGGTCTTTTGTTTGGGGCGAACAAAAGAAAGAAGCCGTATCCTTCGAGGATATGATGAGCAAATTCAAGCAGACAAGCGATGAAAAAATGTCTGACTTAAAGCGCAAAAATGCTGACATAAGACGCCCTAAACGCAATATACAGAAATAGGTTTTACTTTAAGAAGGCAGACGGTTTGGCTTTGCCTTCTTTATTGTTGATAAGGGATGTTTGGATGGAAAAATTAAAATTTGTTGCACCTTGTCTTTTTGGCGTTGAGGGTATCCTTTCCAATGAGCTGAAAAGGCTTGGCATAGAAGATGTAAAGGCTGAGGACGGACGCGTTCTGTTTACCGGCACACCGATAACGATTGCGCGCGTGAATATAAATTCACGCTTTGCCGAGCGTGTTATGGTTTTACTTGGTGAGTTTTATGCGCGCAGCTTTACTGAGCTGTTTGATAACGTAAAGGCTCTGCCGCTTGAGAGAACATTCCCAAAGGATGCCGCTTTCCCCGTAAGCGGGCATTGTCTTGATTCAAAACTTTACAGCGTACCAGATTGCCAATCAATCATAAAAAAGGCAATGGCTGACAGGCTTGGGGCCGCTTATAAGCTGAATCGTATGCCCGAAACTGGTGAAATATTTAAGGTTCGTTTTTTAATACGCAAGGATAAAGTGTCTTTAATGCTTGATACATCAGGTGAGGGATTGCATAAAAGAGGATATCGCAAAAGCTCTTCAAATGAAGCGCCTATAAAAGAAACCCTTGCAGCAGCTATATGTGATTTATCCCGCATTTATCCTGATACACAGCTGTATGACCCTTTTTGCGGTTCGGGTACATTACTTATTGAATCAGCCCTTATAGCTACCAACACAGCACCGGGACTTAACCGTGCCTTTGCGGGCGAAAAATACGGCTTTATTCCTAAAGAGGCCTGGGAAAAAGAACGCAAAGCCGCAATAGATAAGATTGACCGCAAGGTTGATTTTAAAGCGTGCGGCTTTGATATTTCACCTGAAGCTGTCGAATTAACACTATACAACGCGAAAAAAGCAGGCGTAGAGCAATTTGTTAGGGCAAGCGTTGCAGATATTAAGGACTTTAAAGTACCCGATGAGCGTTTTTTGCTTGTAACAAATCCGCCCTACGGTGAGCGTCTGCTTGATATTCATCAGGCACAGCAGTTGTACAAAACCGCAGGAAAAGTGTTTCAAAAGAAAAAAGGCGCCAAATATTCAATAATTACTGCCGATGAAGACTTTGAAAAAAGCTTTGGCAGACCGTGCGATAAGCAAAGAAAAATGTATAACGGCATGCTTCAATGCAGACTGTATATGTATTTTAAAGGCGGTGACGATAAGTGAGATATGTATTTATAATTAACCCTGTTGCCGGCAAGGGTAATGCAACACAAATGGTTGTCCCTATGGTTGAGCAATATTTTGAAAATAATAAGGCTGATTATAAAATTTACATAACTTCACACGCAGGACAAGCAAAACTATATGCTGAGCAGGAGGCGTCGGTAGGCGACGAGGTTGTTATATTTGGATGCGGCGGAGAGGGCACCTGCTTTGAGGTGCTTAACGGTATGGTGGCTTATCCTAACGCTATTTTTGGTATCATACCTTGCGGCAGCGCAAACGATTTTTTAAAGCTTTTTGAATCAACAGACCCTTTTCTTGATATTGAAAGTCAGCTTAACGGCAGTTATACCAATATTGACCTTATTAAATGTTGTGATGAATATTGCTTTAATGTTTGCTCGGTTGGTATTGATGCTGTTATTGCCAAGGATATGGCCATATTTAAAAATTGGAAATTTGTTTCGGGCAGTATGGCATATAAGCTTGCTCTTGTAAAAAACTTTTTGTTCTCAAAACTTGGTGAGCGTCTTAAAATTACAATTGACGGTACTACGGTGTTTGAGGGAGATTTTCTTTTTGCAGTATGCGCAAATGGTTGTTCATACGGAGGCGGTTATTTACCTGCGCCAAATGCAAGCCCTGAGGATGGAAAACTTAATTTTGTCCTTATTAAAAAGGTTAACCGCCTAAAAATACTTTCTTTTATTAAAAACTATGAAAAAGGCAAAATTGACGGCTATGATTATGTCAGCACGGGTAACTGCACCGTTATGAGCGTTGAATCTATAAAACCTATCCCTGTAAACCGTGACGGTGAGATTACAATGAAACAAAATGTGTGGTTTGAACTTGCCAGAAGAACGGTTAGATTTTTGGTGCCTGCGGGCGCTGTTAAAAAATATGAAGAAATTTTTAATTTTGCAAAAAGTACTTGATTTTTTTGTAAAATGGTATACAATATGGTTAGCACTCAAACATAAAGAGTGCTAACCATATTTTGTTTCTTAAAATAAATATAATATATTGGAGGAAATTGTTATGACAATCAAACCGTTGGCAGACAGAGTAGTTGTTAAATCTGTTGAAGCTGAAGAAACCACAAAAAGCGGTATTATTCTTACATCTGCCGCTCAGGAAAAACCGCAGATAGCTGAAATTGTTGCAGTCGGTCCCGGCGGTATGGTAGACGGAAATGAAGTTGTGATGAATGTAAAAGTAGGCGACCGCGTAATTACAAGCAAATATGCAGGTACAGAAGTAAAAATTGACGGTCAGGAGTACAGCATACTCAAACTGTCTGATATACTTGCTATAGTAGAATAATTTTTGGAGGTATTAAAGTTATGGCTAAAGATATTCTTTTTGGTGAAGAAGCCAGAAAAGCACTGCAGGCCGGTGTTGACAGCCTTGCAGATGCAGTTAAGGTTACATTGGGTCCCAAGGGCCGTAATGCTGTGTTAGAAAGAAAATTCGGCGCACCGCTTATCACAAACGACGGTGTTACAATCGCTAAGGAAATTGAACTTGACTGCCCCTTTGAAAACATGGGTGCACAGCTTGTTAAAGAGGTTGCAACAAAAACAAACGATGTTGCAGGTGACGGCACAACAACCGCTACCGTGTTGGCACAGGCACTTGTACGCGAGGGTATGAAAAATGTTGCTGCAGGCGCTAACCCCATGGTAGTAAGAAAAGGTATCAAAAAAGCTGTTGACGCTGCTATTGCCGCAGTTGTTTCAAACTCAAGCAAGGTAAGCGGTTCACAGGATATTGCACGTGTTGCAACAATTTCTGCAGGCGATGAGGTTATCGGTAACCTTATTGCAGAGGCTATGGAAAAGGTATCTGCTGACGGCGTTATTACCGTTGAGGAGTCCAAAACCGCTGAAACCTTTACAGAGGTTGTTGAGGGTATGCAGTTTGACCGCGGATATATCACACCTTATATGGTAACTGATACTGACAAGATGGAAGCTGTTATTGACGATCCTCTGGTGCTTATTACTGATAAAAAGATTTCAAACATTCAGGAAATTCTGCCTTTATTAGAGCAGATTGTTCAGGCTGGCAAAAAGCTTGTTATTATCGCAGAGGATATTGAGGGTGAAGCTCTTTCAACAATCATTGTTAACAAGCTTCGCGGTACATTTACCTGCATAGGTGTTAAGGCTCCCGGCTTTGGTGACCGCCGCAAAGATATGCTCCGTGATATTGCCATCCTTACCGGCGGTGAGGTTATTACTGAAGAGCTCGGTCTTGAACTTAAGGATGCTACGGTTGCCCAGCTTGGCCGTGCACGTCAAATTAAGGTAGGCAAGGAAAACACCATCATTGTTGATGGCGCAGGCAACACTGACGAGATTAATTCACGCGTAGCACAGATTAAGAACCAGATTGAAACAACAAACTCTGAGTTTGACCGTGAAAAATTGCAGGAGCGCCTTGCAAAATTGGCAGGCGGCGTTGCAGTTCTCAAGGTTGGCGCTGCTACTGAGATTGAGATGAAAGAGAAAAAGCTCCGCGTTGAAGATGCCCTTGCTGCTACAAAGGCTGCAGTTGAAGAGGGTATTGTTGCAGGCGGCGGCGTTGCTCTTATCAATGCAATTCCCAGCGTTAAAAAGGTTGTTGATGAGTGCGAGGGCGACGAAAAGACGGGCGCAATTATTGTAATGCGCGCACTTGAAGCACCTATCCGCCAGATTGCTGCAAACGCAGGTCTTGAGGGCTCTGTAATTATCAATAACATTGCTGAAAGCGGTAAGGTTAACTACGGATTTGATGCCGCAAATGAGGTCTATACAGATATGATTTCTGCAGGTATCGTTGATCCTACTAAGGTTACACGTTCCGCTATTGAAAACTCTTCTTCTGTTGCTGCAATGATTCTTACAACCGAGTCTTTGGTTGCAGAGAAAAAGGAAGATGCAGCTGCAGCAGCTGCAGCTGCTAACGCAGCAGCCGCAGCAGGAGTCGGCGGCATGTATTAATAACTGCTTTAAAGATTCAAAATGCACTATCCAAAAAGGATAGTGCATTTTTAATATAACAAAAAGACGGATAAATCAGTTTTTTTGATTTATCCGTCTTAATATTTACTGTTCGGGTGTGGCTGTGGGTGCGCTTATAGCATCATAAATGCAGGTAGGGGTTGCGTATATCTCCAAAGGCCATTGCGGGTCAGGGCCGAACTTGAAGCGCTCAACTGCGCAAAACTCAGGTCCGTTTTTGTTACCTGTCTGGATAACCCAGTGGTATCCGTTGCGCTTGCCAATGTAAATCGTAACATGGTCGGCTGTTTTTTTGCCGGGTGATTCAATATTACGGAAAAGTATTATTGAGCCCATTGGTATTTCCTGCTCGGGGTTAAAAATAATTGCACCCGCTGTATTTTTAGCGGTAAAGCCTATATTATAGGTATAACCCTTTGCAAGCCATTTTTTGCAAGCGTCTTGGAAAGAGGGGGCACTGTAGGTGCGCTCGGGCACGTCGAGGCTTGAGGTATCAATTTTTGCTACGTTGGGCAGGTAATTGAAATAGACATAAGAAGCAAAAGAGGCGCAAACAAGACCGCCGCGCTCAAATGCGCTTATGTTGGGTAAGCCTTCGGCAGTTGTCTCAAGACCCGAGCTGCCGCCGCCAAAGGATATGTTTGAAAGCCAGCCTCTGTGACGCTTGTCCTTTGATAAGATGTAATGCCACATAAGACCGTCAGAACGGTGTTTTTCTATATTGTAGCCTGTGTATGCAAGCACGTCAATAAATACATTATCCTCCATATCAAGGCTGGTGTTATATTTGTAACCGGGGAAGAGAGTGTTTGTAATGACGTTCTGCACAGTATCCTGAGGTTCGGAAGAGGTTGCAACAACAGGCAATGCAGATGAAACGGGAGCCTGGCTGCTTACAACCTCAGAAGAAACGGGAGCCTCAGATGATACAGGAGCCTCGGATGATACAGGAGCCTCGGATGAAACAGGTTGTTCTGAAGAACTTGCCAATGATGATGTCTCATTGTTGGCAGAGGAAAGCTCAGTTTTATTGCCTTTGCATCCGGTAAAAACGGTCAAAGCAAGTAACGCAGATACAAAAAGTGATATTAATTTAATTTTCACGATTGTTCTCCTAAAAAAACATCTAAACTTTTTATTGTAAATGTTACAATTTGGTGATTATAGCATAAAACGACAAAATATTCAATAGATAATCATTAACAAGGAGAATTATGTTAATTATTCAAAAAATTGACAAAACGAATAAAAGCGGCTTTACCCTCAGCGTCACGCTTGAATACGCCTGCGTCAGTAAGTACATTCAGAAAAACCTTGCCGATTTCCTGCTTTAAAATATGGGTCGCATTATTTTCACAAAACTCGGGATGGTTTTGTAATACTTGCTCTGCCCAAATGGCGTGCTGTGCAAGCTCTTCAATATCATTAAGATTTTTGTGGCAAAGCAAAGCGTCTTTTATTGCGGATATACTCTTCGCAAGTCTTGCGGGCAATACAGCAAGACCCATAACCTCAATAAGACCTATGTTCTCTTTTTTTATGTGATGAAGTGAGGGGTTTGGATGGAAAAGACCCAAAGGTCTCTCTTCGGTGGTAATGTTATTGCGCAACACAAGGTCGCATTCGTATAAGTTGCCGCGTTTTCTTGCAATTGGGGTAATTGTGTTGTGGGGAGTGCCATCGGTTTCAGCAAATATAGAAACTGCAGGGTCGCTGTATGCGCGCCAGCATTTAAGCACGAGACTGCAGCAAAGGGCAAGAGTACTGCGGTCATCACTGCAAAGGCGGATAACCGACATGGGCCATTTAACTATACCTGCCTTAACATTGTTAAAGCCTTTAATTTCAAAGGCGGTTTCAACGGGTGCTTTTTCCATGGCAAAGGTGTATTTGCCGCCCTGAAAATGTTCGTGGCTTAAAATTGAGCCGCCCACAATGGGCAAATCAGCATTTGAACCTATAAAATAATGGGGAAGGTAATCAATAATATCAAACAGCTTGCTAAAAACCTCGGCATCAATTTGCATAGGGATATGCTGCGCATTGAATACGATACAATGTTCATTGTAATAGCCGTAAGGGGAATACTGAATAAACCAGTCCTGATTATTAACAGTGACAGGAATGGGACGCAAGTTTTGTCTTGCGGGGTGTGTAAGCGTGCCTGCAAAGCCTGCATTTTCAGCGCAAAGCTGACATTTGGGGTAAGCTGCTTTGCTCAGTGATTTTGCTGCGGCAATGTCTTTGGGATCTTTTTCGGGTTTTGAGCAGTTTATGGTTATATCCAAAGTGCCGTATTCTTCAGTTTTATATGTCCAGCGCATGTCTTTGGCAATACGGCCTGCACGAACATAATTAAGCTTTTGGCTATATCTATAATACCAGTCGGTTGCATCCTTTGGATTTACACTGTATTTCTCTTTAAAGGCTGCAATAACCTCGTGGGGCATTGCAGTAAAAATGCCCATAATTTTTGTGTCAAACAAATCGCGTGAGCCGGCGGTGTCTGTAATAATTCCTTGCTCGCAAGCGTAGTCAATAATGGGGGACAGCAGCTCATCAATTGAAGAATTATCATCGTTTGGGGTAACATTCTTCCAATCGGCAAGTCGCAGAATTTCCATAAGCGCGTTACGCACAACAAAAACATCATCATCGGTGATAAGCTGATTTTTTATTGCGTAATTAATTAATTTTTGAACAGATGTGTATATCATAAAAATCCCCTTAATAAATGATGCATTTATTTTAGCATATTGTGCGGACTGTGACAATGCTTTTAAAAAAGATTTTTTAAAATATTTGTACTGTTTACAATAATATACCTTTTTGATAATTGGACAAAGCAACAGGGGAAAATTAAACCTCCAGGTATAATAGCAATGGTTTGGAAACCGCATTGCTAAAAATGGAGGTAATTTATATAATATAAGAAAAATGTAATTAGAAGCACAAGAACGGCAAAGACGCAAAGGCCAAAGCCGAAAAAATTGCATTGTCTGCTTTTACCCATCTTGTGATTATATGTTATTGCTAATTAACGATTATATTAACTATCCGAGGGCAACCATGCTGAACACAAGTGAGAAAAGAGCAACGGTTTCGCAAAGACCGACTACCATGATGTATTGTGAGAAGCCTTTGCCTGTTTCTGCGAGAGCGTCGGCACCTGCTGCACCTGCTTTACCCTGTACAATGGCTGAAGCTGCCATAGCGATACCTGAAGCAATACCAAGACCAAGCATGAACATGGGATCTGCATTCGCGCCCTTCATCTGTTGCATAAGAAGGAAACCGTAGATTGTCTGTGTGAGAGGTGCGCCTGCAAAAACGGTCAGAATAAACGGTGCCGCTTTATTGCTGATATAGCATTTTTTCCAAGCACCGATTGCTGCCTGACCTGCGATACCGATACCGATAGCAGAACCGATAGCGGCAATACCCATAGCTATTGCTGTTCCTAACATTCCAAAATTCATAATAATTCTCCTTTGTTTTATTCTTCAAAAGGTTTATATTTGTGACCGCTCCACGACATATCAAGATGTGTGGAAAATTCCAATGTATTAAGTCTTACACCGTGTACGATAACAGATAACAGATTCAATATCATATTTAGTCCGTGACCGAACACTAATAGTATTAAGGCAAAAATTATAAATACCAACTTTCCAAACATGGGTCCCGCAAGCTCGTTTACGGTTGCTGATATTGCCGCACCTGCAAGCCCTACCGCCCAAAGACGAATATAGGATACTATATCCGAAAAGACATTAACTACGCCGAGCAAAACGGAAACAATGTTTTTACAACTGCATAAAATTGATTTTTTTATGCTTCCTTCGTAGTTTGCAAAAATAAAGCTCATCGCAAAGCCTATTCCCACAAATGCTATCGCAACCGTGCCTACAGGAATTCCGTATATCACTCTGCCCAGACCGAATACTTCACCGTTTACTACTAAGGTGAGGACCACATAGAACATACCGATAAGCTGTAATATAGAGCCTAAATCACTGAGCATTTTAAGCGATTTTTTGTTTCTCATAGCACATATAATGTGAGCCACCGTTAACTGAATAAGAGCAAGCGAGAAGCAAAGAATTTGCAGGTTTTGTCCGGTTGTTAAGCCAACCTCGCCATTTGTCCAAAACGGGTACCAAATTCGCTCTAAATATACATTTGAGATAATCGGTACGGATATCTTACCCAGCCATTCAGGAAGTTGTTCGGGAGTTAAGCCGAACCACGTGCATGTTAGTGTTCCCCAAAGCAAAGTTGTAACTCCAAAAAGCGCTATAAGTAAATATGCTGCGGGCACTTTTTTCTTTGATATTTTGGCTTTTATAATAAGTGCGGCTGCGGCTGCGCTTATGAGCAATCCGTATCCTCCGTCGCCGAAGATAATTCCAAAGAAAATCAGCATAAATCCAAGAAACCAAGCGGAAATATCATATTCAAAGTAGCCGGGTACGGTTCCTAAAAAGTCGGTTAGAGGATAGATAAGACTGACAAATTTATTATTTTTCAGCTTAGTAGGAACATTATCCTCTGATGTCGGGTCCTTGGCTATAAGTCCCCATGAGTTTTCTTTTGAAGCTGATTTCAGCTTATCGAGGTCCTCTGCCGGAATGTAGCCGCTGAAATATGCCACTGAAACAGAATTTTCTGAGCTTCCCGGAATGGCTGTCTCATCCATTCCGGTTGCATATGTTTCAAACTCGGCTTCCTTTTGCAGCTCGGCGACGGCATTTTTCATACTTTCAGTATAGCAAGCATAGCCGTCTATTTCATCATCAATTGACTGAATGAGCTTTTGATTATCATCAATTATTTTTTTGATTTCAGCAGTTGATTTCTGCGGAAGCTGAATGCGGTAAGCATCGGTAGGATTAGCGGCGCTTTCAAACGTGTCGGAATTGTGATTTATCACCAAAAATCTGACAGTGTTTTTTACTCTGCCGAGAACAAGCGTTTTTACCGTATCATCAAGTTTATTATACTCTTTTGACGGCATTTCACAAAGTGTAAAACTAATTCCCATTTCGGCCAAATCGGTAAGTGCAACAGGGTCAATTTCACCCCAATTTTTAAGCCTTTCAAGCTCTGCTTGATGCACCGAAATTTCGGAACGGCAAGCTTTTTTCTTCTCTGTAAGAGAAGCTATCTGTTTTGCAATTGAAAGTGCATCTTCGGTGGTTGCTTTTTTCTGCGCGGTATTTTTATTAACTTTCTCCGCAACTACAAATATACCGTCTTCAAGCGCTGAAATTTGCTCTTTTAATTTGGAAATGCAAGTGCTGCTTGTAACCTGCGTCATCTCAATATGGAGAAGTCCGATTTTGCGCAGCTTTTTCAAGGCTTTCTTTCGCTCATAATCCAGAACAATGATAGAAACTTTTTTCATAGGTACTATCATAATGCAGCAACCTCCTTTTCAAAAGAAGCTTCATTACGCTGAGCAATCTTCTTTTTAGAAATTTTAGAACGAACTACGGCACTAACCTGTTGGTCTGCCATGTAGATAGATATTTTTTTAATATTTTCCTCTGTTTCGGGGATTTTAACCTTTTCAAACAGGTTTACTCTCTGTGAGGTTGCAAGCAATTCTCTTTGCAAAAGACGAACCTGTTCGTCCAACACTCCTGCTTCCAAATCGAGTGATATTGCCTTTTCCATTTGGTTAGCAGCAATATCGACCCAAAGCGGTGTCTCATATAAATCATAATCACCGCGGGAAAAATCCGCACCCTCGTAAGTGGGTATTGCTACACCCGCAATATTACCGGAGCCTTTGCGTATGTTGCTGACGGTAATTACGCTGTGAGGAAATACATTTTCTTCGCCGAAAACACCAATCCATGACCGAAAGTCATTTTCAAGCTGTGTTTTTTGTTTCCTTACAGTTCTTGCTTTTGCTTCAATTGTACGGATTTCAGCTTGTAACTGTTGCTTTTTGAGTGTAAGAGTAGGCAAATATCTGCGATACATTTTAAGTGCATCCTTCTGCACCTTAAGCTCGTTTTTAGTAAGTTTGATTTTTGCCAATATTCTGTCCTCCTTATTTAACGGGCCAGAATTCTTCAATTAACTCTGATTTTATGCCTGTTTCGTCTTTTTCAAAACATTCGGCAAGAATTTCCCATCCAAGATCAAGTGCATTTTCTAAGCTGAGGTTGACGGATAGGTCCATTAACTTATTTTCAAACAGTTCTCCGTATTTAAGAAGTTTTTCATCCCACTTGCTCATGGCAAATCCCATATTTTTCTTCTCTAAAGTATCCTTATATGAAGCATACATACGTATCATGGCATCCATTAAAGCACGGTGGTCTTTTCTTGTTTTACCGTTAACATTCTGTTTAAGACGTGAAAGCGAACCGAAAGGCTCAATTCTGCCGCCCTTAAGATAATACTGACCCTCGGTAATATAGCCTGTGTTATCGGGAACGGGGTGAGTGACATCATCTCCGGGCATTGTGGTGACGCCGAGAACTGTTACCGAGCCTGAGTCTGCAAAGTCAACAGCCTTTTCATAACGTGCGGCAAGCTGTGAATAGAGGTCGCCGGGATATCCTCTGTTTGATGGAACCTGTTCCTGAGTTATAGCAATTTCTTTCATTGCATCAGCATAGTTTGTCATATCAGTTAAAAGAACAAGAACATCCTTGTTTTGCAGCGCAAACTGTTCGGCAACCGCAAGCGCCATATCGGGAATTTTAATGCATTCAACGGTGGGGTCGGCGGCAGTATGAATAAACATAACGGTTTTACTTAAAGCACCGCCGTTGCCGAGGGCATTCTTAAAATAGAGAAAGTCATCATACTTAAGACCCATGCCGCCTAAAACGATAACATCTGCTTCTGCCTGCATAGCAATGCGAGCAAGAAGCTGGTTATAAGGCTCGCCTGATATTGAGAAAATAGGAAGCTTTTGGGAAACAACCAATGTATTGAACATATCAATCATCGGTATATTGGTGCGCATCATACGGTTTGCGAGAATGCGCTTAGTTGGGTTTACAGAGGGCCCGCCGATAGGCTTGAGGTTATCAGTTAATGAAGGGCCTTTATCTCTCGGTTCACCCGAACCGTTGAATATGCGTCCAAGCAAATCCTCACTAAAGGATACTCTCATTTCGTGACCTAAAAACTTAACCTCATCACCTGTTGATATGCCCTGTCCGCCTGCAAAAACCTGCAAAGAAACAATATCCCCGTCAATCTTATTAACCTCGGCAAGAGACTTACCGAAGCGTGTGGTAATTTGTGCAAGCTCGTTATATCTGGCATTCTGCGCACGAACGGTAATGACGTTTCCTGATATTGATTCTATACGGTTAAACACCTTATTCATTCTCACTCACCACCCTCACATAGCTTTTCGGCTTCAAGGCTGATTTTTCCGCAGCCTTCAGTATACTGTTTATCAATTTCAGCTTCTGTTTGTGCAAAAGCTTCACTCTTAAATTCAGTATAGTTCCAGTCAATAAATTTCTGGCGCATACGGTTAAAGAAGCTTCTGGCTTCATCCTTATCGTCAAGAGCATAATCGGAGCCCAGAACTTTTATAAGCTTGTCTACAACATAGCGTTGACGCTCAATACCGCAGTTGGCTTCTGTCAGATCGAATGAATTTTGCTGGAAATAAACAGCGTCAAGCATTTCTTCCTTAAGATAAGTAATATAATCTTCAAGACTTGTGCCGTCTTCGCCTACAACTTTCATCATAGAGCCGATCTCGTCACCGTGATGCAGAATTTTTTGACAGAACTCAGATTTTTCGGGAGCAATTACACTCTTATATTTAGACCATGAAATCAGGGGGTCGATAGCAGGATATTTTCTTGCATCTGATCGTTCTCTTGATAACCCGTGGAAAGCGCCGACAACCTTAAGCGTTGCCTGTGTTACGGGCTCTTCAAAGTTGCCGCCTGCCGGAGAAACGGTGCCGCCGATAGTTACGGAGCCCTTGCTGTTATCGGGTAAAAGCACATAGCCTGCACGCTCATAGAATGCGGCAATATATGATTCAAGATATGCAGGAAATGCTTCTTCGCCTGGGATTTCTTCAAGCCTTCCTGACATTTCGCGAAGTGCCTGAGCCCAACGAGAGGTTGAGTCAGCAAGAAGTAAAACATGAAGTCCCATCTGACGGTAATATTCTGCTAAGGTAACAGAAGTATAAACAGATGCTTCACGGCTGGCAACGGGCATTGAAGATGTGTTGCATATTATAATAGTACGCTCCATAAGTGAACGCCCTGTTTTCGGGTCAACAAGCTCGGGGAACTCTGTCAGGGTTTCAACAACTTCGCCTGCGCGTTCACCGCAAGCCGCAATGATAACTACATCAACATCGGCATATTTTGAGGTGTTGTGCTGCAAAACAGTCTTTCCTGCACCGAAGGGACCGGGAATACAATATGTTCCGCCCTTTGCTACGGGAAAGAAAGAGTCGATAAGACGCACTTTTGTTTCCATTGTTTCGGTGGGTGCCAAGCGTTCTTTATAGCATTTTATCGCACGCTTAACGGGCCACTTAAACGACATGGTTAAAAGAATTTCGTTATCTCTGTCATCTACAATTACTGCAATTGTTTCTTTTATTGTGTAATTACCCTCAGGCGCAACTGACTTAACCTTGTAATTTCCGAGCAAATAAAAAGGAATAAAAATCTTATGAGTAAAAGGCCCTTCGGGAACAGTGCCTACATATTCACCTGCACGCAGGGTATCTCCGATTTTTGCAGTTGGAGTAAATTTCCACTTTTTTTCGCCGTTTAATGACTCCGCATAGATACCGCGCTCTAAAAACCAACCCGCCTGTTCGGCTAAAAGCGGCAGAGGATTTTGTAATCCGTCATAAATCTGTCCCAAAAGACCCGGACCAAGCTCTGCACAAAGCATATCACCCGTAAACTCAACCTCGTCACCGCACTTAATTCCGTTTGTCATTTCGTAAACCTGAATTTGAGCAATATTTCCTTTAATGCGGATAATCTCACTTTTAAGAGAGGTATTTCCGGTTTTTACATAACAGATTTCGTTCATTGAAACATTGCCGCCAAATTCAACAGAAACAAGGTTTCCGCTGATTGCGACAACTTTTCCTGTGGTTTTATTTAAATCGGTCACTGTTCAGCCTCCTGACCGTCTCCACGCATAATGGAGTCGTATATTTTTCGATATTCTTCTTTTCCTTTGTTTTCGTCAAAGCATCGCATACGAAGAAGAAGCTTCAATTTAAGTCCATAGTAAAATACAAAATCCTCACAAAAGGTATTCATAGGACGAAGCATTTCCAAAAAATCAAGCCGAAAACGGTTAAGAAACATTTCTGCTTCTAAAGGGTCGTTTTTTTCTGCAGCCGTACGGGCAACCTGCAACAGTTGTATGGGAACAGACTCGTTTTCTGCATCAAAAAACTTTTTCATTTTGTCAGCACGAACATTTGCTAAAGCTAAACGAAGTTTTCTTTCTCTCTCGTTCCAGGCATCAATAAGTGTATAGCCTGTATTGTCAGAGCTTCTTTTGGGAACAAGCGTTAATCCGTTAAGAGCATTCAATGCTTTTTTATTTAATAAACGAAAGCAAAGCTCATTAAATCTTTCTTCTGTAATTGGCAACGGAGTTGTTTCACTAATCCCGTCTAATGACGGAAGCTGTGACATCAAATAGTATTGATTCATACTCCGTTAGCCTCTTTCATGAGTGCTGTTACACGGGGATTAAGATATGCCGACAGCATTTCGGTAACTGCATGTGCAGAGTAATCATAATAAGCCGTACCGTTGTTTACGGCAATACGGAAGCCGCCGTCAAAATTATCGTTGGGTTTAAGGGTAACGCCTTTTAGCATTTTTTCATTAAGAGCGGCAAGCAATGAGGCTTCAAGCGATTCCAAATCCTTGCTGTTTAAAAGCACGGATATATCCTCAGAATCAGTGCTCTTTGACCATGACTCTACAACCTTCACAATAAGCTCTGAAAGCGCATTTGATGAATATACAGCGGCCACATTGCTGCCGATAACTGCATCAAGTTCCTTAGCAACGCTTTCTCTGAAAGAAATGAGCAGATTTCTTCCTGCCTGACGGATGGCATCCTCGCTGACGCGAACAAGTCTTTCGTTATTCTCTTTTGCCTCAAGAAGAATTCTTTCAGCTTCTGCTTTGGCATCCAAAACAATTTTTTCGGCTTGAGCATTTGCTGACTCCAATATGGAAGCGGCTTTAGTTTCAGCAGCATCCACACCGTTTTTTTTGATTTGTTCAATCAGTTCCTGCAATTGAATTTCCATACTGTTTTTTCCTTTACTGAATTATCTAAAATTTAATAACCGTTAAAAAATCATGTAGTAAGCAATAACTATACAGATAAAATTATAATATAACCACATCATAAAATTAAAGTTATTTTACACCATAAATTCTTGATTTAAGGAATTTGGATTGAGTATCAAGATTTTTTATAAACCATATCATCATACCTATACCTGGAAACTTATCAAAATTTTATAAATAAAGATAAAAACGATAGCTGCAAGAATTACTCCTATTACTCTATGTTTTATAGCAGATATTATCGCATAAAAGAGCAAATTTTTCAAGAGGTTTACAAAAGGATTACAAAGTACTTTTATTTATCTTTAAAGATTTTGTATTACCAAAAAATTTGATTAAAAAAACGGAACGGGTAAAACACGTTCCGACGCGGCAGGGGAAGAAAAACTTGAAGTTGCCCCTACAAAAAACAAGCCGCCCTGTTCTCTTGGAGCGCATCGCTCCGGTTTTTTCACCTCGGCAGAACGCCTTTATCCGCCACCGGCGGCGCTCTGCTTCGCCCCGGCACGCTCCGCGTGCCTCGGGCTCAAGTTTAATATTACTATAAAAATAAAAACGGACACCATGCGGCATCCGTTTTTATTTTTGTGGTAGGACTATAAAATAGATTTTTTTGCCTTTTTGAGGTTAGTATTTGTTCCCTTACGAAAAATCTTGAGCTTTCAGGGTTAGGGGCCGCGGTGAGCCGCTGTCATTCGGTCAGCGGCTGCACCGATTTAAGACCGCCTTTGAATATTACGGTAATCTGTTCTTTTGAGTCCACCACTGCACATTCGAGCAGTTGGCGGACGATTTGGTCATCGTATGCAGAACACCATACAAAGGGTGAGCAGGATACTGAGTATTCGTTTTTTCATTTTGCAGTACCTCCGGGCCGATACGATATTTTGCGTTTCACGGTAAGCACTGTGCAAGCACCGCCGCTGATAAAGAGCAGTGCGATCCACAGCATGAGGTTACTGTTGTCGCCGGTCTGAGGAGACTTCGGCAGCTTAGCCGTTACGGTGTCGGCTTTTTTGATTTCCTTAGTGCCGTCTTTGTCACTGCAATACTTTCCGCAGCCGCTGCAGTACCAATACTCGATGTTGCCCTCGGAATCCTCGGTCGCCGCCTTGGCCGGGAAACGCTTTAAGTCGGTGTGGTTCTTCGGGTCAAGCTCACCGTAGGACTTGCCGCAAACCTCGCATACCGCCTTGTCCTTGCAGGTCGCTGTGCCGCCGATGTGGTTTGTGATCACCTTTCCGCAGAGGTCGCAGACATGATCCTTATCCGCGTCTTCGTGGTTAGAGATTACCTTATCGCAATAGTCGCAGATATGGTTGTTATCCGCATCCTCGTGGTTGGAAATCACTTTGCCACAGTGATCGCAGACGTGATCCTTATCTGCGTCCTCGTGGTTGGAGATTGTCTTTCCGCAGAAGTCGCAAACATGATCCTTATCTGCGTCCTCGTGGTTGGAGATTGTCTTTCCGCAGAAGTCGCAAACATGATCCTTATCTGCATCCTCGTGGTTGGAGATTACCTTATCGCAATAGTCACAGATATGGTTGTTGTCCGCATCCTCGTGGTTGGAAATCACTTTGCCACAGCAGTCACAAACGTGATCCTTATCCGCATCCTCGTGATTGGAAATCACTTTGCCACAGTGATCGCAGACATGGTCTTTGTTTGCATCTTCGTGATTGGAAATCACTTTGCCACAGTGATCGCAGACGTGGTCTTTGTTTGCATCTTCGTGGTTGGAAATCACTTTGCCACAGTGATCGCAGACGTGATCCTTATCCGCGTCCTCATGGTTGGAAATCACTTTGCCACAGAGGTCACAGACGTGATCCTGATTCGCATCCTCATGGTTGGAGATTATATTTCCGCAAATGTCGCATATGTGGTTTTTATCCTCATCGGTACAATTATCCGTTTCGACGCCTTCCGTACAGCCGTCTGCCGTGCATTGGCGGGTGTGTGTGCCGTCGCCGTTTGATGTCCATTCGCCAAAGGTATGCCCGTCGTTGACCGTTACGGTCATTTCGGCGGTGTTGCCCGCCTTGTCGGTGACAACGATTTTCTGCTCGCCGTCTGCCGGAGCAAGGGTAAAGCTGCCGGTTGCGTCAAGCGTGACCGCCGTGCCGATTACGGTAACGGTATCCACATACTTTTCGTCAACGGTGACCGTCTGCGCCTCGCAGTAGGTCTTGCCGTTTTCTATGCCGGTGATCACAGGGCTTGTGCCGTCAAGCACAATGCCGTCCGAGCAAATGTAGTCCATGTTGCCCGCCTTATCGGTCAGTTTGACATAGATAATATATTCGTTATCGGGGTCAATGCCGAAGGGTGCGGTGTACGCTGTGAAGGCCATGCCGTCAAGCTCCGCTTTTGTCAATTCCTTATTTGACAGCAGATATTCAACCGTTACCGTCTCACCGCTGTTGTCGGCTGCGGTGATCGTCACCGTTTGCGTGTCCTTAAAGAACAGACCGAAGGTGATATTATTGAGGAACGATTTCCAACTATTCTCGCTGATTTTAATTTCGCCCGTCGGATTTTCGCTGTCTTCCCACTGCGCGGTGATCGTTATGTTCTCCGCTGGCATTGTCGCAGGAATCGCTTTGTCCCAACCGATGAAGGTGTAACCTTCTCTTGTCGGATCGGCAGGTGCTGTAATTATTGAACTGTAATCCTGCGTGATAGAATCAATTTCACTGCCGCCTGCGGTATCAAAGGTTATGGTGTACCGATTCATTTCCCACTGCGCCGTGACAGTCATATTCTCGGCGGGCATGGTCGTGGGAATTTCCCTGTCCCAGCCGATAAAGGTATATCCTTCTCTTGTCGGGTCGGCAGGAGCGGTGATAGGTGTGCCGTAATCCTGCGTAATAGAATCAATTTCATTTCCACCGTTGGTGTCAAAGGTAATTGTGTACCGATTGATTTCCCATTGTGCGGTGATCGTCACATTATCCGCTGGCATTGTCGCAGGAATTTCTTTGTCCCAACCCATAAAGGTATAACCCTCTCTTGTCGGGTTAGCAGGAGCGGTGATAGACGTGCCGTAATCCTGAGTGATGGGGGCGATTTTACTGCCTCCGGCGGTATCAAATGTTATTGTGTATTGATTGATTTTCCACTGCGCCGTGATCGTCATAATCTTTGCGGGCATTTTATCGGGGAATGGGATATCCCAGCCGATGAAGGTATAGCCCTCTCTCGTCGGATCATCAGGGACGGTGACGGGCGTGCCATAATTCTGATTGATAATAATATCCTGCTCACCGTTTTCGAGCCTGACTCTGATTACGTACGAAAGGATGTCCCATCCGGCGTACAGCGTCATATTCCCTGGAATCGGGTCATCAAAGTCCCACATCTGTGTGCAGTCGGCATCCTTATACCAGCCACGGAAGTAGTAGCCTTCCCTTATCGGCTCTTCATAGGGTTTTTGGATACGCTCGTTTTGCTTTTCCTGGCACGTTTCCGCACCGGTCAGTGTGCCGCCGTTCGGATTGAAGGTGACCGTGCAAAGGGGTGCCTCCTCCCACAGGGCATACAGGGTACAGTCCTCCGTTTTGTCATATGTGTACGTGCCACGGCCGTCTTCATCGCCGTATTGCCTGCCGCCCCACTGTTCATCATACCAGCCACGGAAAAAATATCCCTTGTATCGGGGTATCGGCATTTGTTCAAAATTCCCGCCATATGTGACCTGCATTGTGTCCTGTGCCACCGTACTGCCGCTGGCATCGAATGTGCCGCCGTTGGCATCGAGGGTAACGGTGTACAAATGGAGGGTCCACTGCGCCGTCAGCGTGATGCTCGTTACGGTATCGTCAGCCGCAAGGTTGGCATATGTGGTTCTCGTAAGTACATTTCCACCGTCGAATGTCCAGCCCGCAAAATCATAGCCGGGTTTTGTAGGATCGGAAACGCCTTCTAAAACCATGTCGTCCCAGGTAAGGGTTTTATCGGCAATGGTCGTGCCGCCGTTTGTATCAAATTTTACGGTATAGCTTTTTGGCGTCCAATCGGCGGTCAGGTGTATGTTTTGGGTGACATTCTGTGTGAAATCATACGGCGTTCCGCCATTAAGCCAGCCATTGAAGATATAGCCTCTTTTGGTCGGCGAATCGGGCAGCGTTGCCGGGCAGTTTGCCCGTATCTGTGAAGGTACGCCAGAATTAAAGGTGACGGTGTATATCCCGGTCGTGGCGCCGTTGAATGTTCCTCCGGTAACCACGCCGGTATTATAGACGGTGCCCTTGAATATGCCGTCGTTGATGGTGCCGTTGGAGGTGACCTTTTCGTTAAATGTGCCGCCGGTAATTGTTCCGGCGTTTTCAACGGGATAATGATATGTGCCGCCCTTGATCGTCCCAAGTCCCGTGTTTAAAACATTACAGTAAAAGACCGTGGCACTTTTCTCGGTGTTTTGAACAGTAGCGTAATTTACGCACTTTTGTCCGGTCTGAACGGTGCCGCCGTTTGCATTCATTGTGCCTGCATTGCAAATGGCAACCCCGTCGGTGTTGTAGCCGGTCTTGCTTCCGGAAACGGTCGCGTTTCCGCTCATTGTGAATGTTCCGTAGTTTACCACACCGGCGGCGCACAGAAGATCGCTTCCGACACAGCCGGTAATGATTCCGCCGGTCATTTCAAACACGGCATTTTTTGAAACATAAATTCCTCCGGCGGCGCTTGTTTTGCCCGAGCCGTCAACGCAATTGGTAAGCCAACCGGAATTCATAACAAGCTTTCCGCCGCCTGCAACCAAAATGCCGCCTGCTTCTTGGTCACTCGCTTTACCATTTTTAATGTTTCCGGTAATAGGGCCTGCGCCGACCCCAATGGGGCCTGCCAGATCGGCGCCGCTATTTTTTATGGTCAACGTACCGTTTACCACAAGTACGGTGCCGTTGCTTTTAGCGTCTATTGCCTTTCCGTTCAAATCCAGTGTTACGGTTTTGCCGGTAGGGACTGTTAAAGAGCTTCCGCCCCAGGAAATATCGCTGGAAAGGGTTACCGAAAGATTGTTGGTTTGGTTTATAAGGGTTTGCAGTTCGCTCCAGCTGCCGGCGGTTTGTGTTGCCGCCAATGCCGTGGTTGGCACAAGGCAGAATACCATACATAGAGCAAGTATTATACTGAGTATTCGTTTCTTCATCTTCTGCTACCTCCGTTTTGCAGCCTCAAACAAGACTCTTTTTCTTTTTCAGTGCAATGTATAAGATCAAGCCGAAGTTGCCAAGCAGCGCCAGTCCCGCAATAATCCCGACAGCAATCAAAGCAGGGGAAGTTGCGGGTTCGGATATGTTTCCGGAGCTTGCGGGAACGGCTGCATCCAATGCCGCTTTCATACCGGTATCCTTCTCACCGATCCACCAGTTGCCGTTTTCACCGATGAAGGGGGTCAGGCCATCCTTACCATCCGCACCGACAACTTTACCGAGATTGGCTGTTGTACCATCGGTGTAGGTGAGAACGAGTTCGCCGTTTGCATTGATCTCCGCTTTGGCGATTCCGACGCCGTCCTTGCCGTCCTTGCCGTCCTTTCCGTCTTTTCCGTTTTTACCGTCAGCGCCGCTTGCGCCGTTAACATCGTTTGTTCCGTTCTTGCCGTCCTGTCCCGGTGTGCCGGCATCTCCGGGGTCACCCTTATCGCCTTTATCGCCCTTTTCGCCTTGTTGTCCGTCTTTACCGGTATCGCCCTTCTCTCCGGTGGCTTTCACACCGAGGGATACCCATGTCTGTCCGCCGTCATAGGAGACATACCAGAGGTTATCTTCCCCGATTTTAAGCCGAGGTGTTATGCCGTCTTTTCCGTCCTGTCCGGGGTCGCCTTTATCTCCCTTATCTCCCGTGTCGCCCTTGTCGCCTTTTTCGCCCTTCAGCTCCGACAAGGCAATCAAATTATTCCAGACGGAATCATCGCTGTACTTCCACTGTACGAATCCGTTATATACCCGCAGTTCAATTTGTTTTCCGTCTGCGCCGTCATTTCCCGTCAGCTCGGCAAGTGAGACAAGATCGCGGTAAGCGTCGTCACTTTCACCCGCATATCGCCACTGGATACTGCTGCCGTTACTGCGGAATTCGATTTCTCTGCCGTCGGCACCCGCAAAGGTTGAGAAGGTTTTGATGTTGGACAGTGCCGATACCATTCCTTTGTCTGTCACGGAGGAGACTGCAAATGTATAGGTGGTATCCGCCTGCAGTGAGGTGTATGTATAAGAAAGCTCTTCCGCAGAAAGCGGAGCTTCGGTCACACGCTCAAACTCTCCGTCATCCATACGCATCCAGATATGATACCCGGCATAGGGACGTCTGAGGTCTGCCGTCGGCGCCTTCCATGTGATTTTTGCGCTCCGGTTATCCGTTACGGATACGCCTGTAAGTGTCGGTATGGGCGGTGCGGCGCGAAGATTGGTCAGCACATAACCGAATACGGGAATCTTCTGATCGCCTGCCGTCCATGTACGCATACCGAAATCCCATGTAAAGCCGTACTGGCTGGAAACATCATAGCCGATTCCGTAGGAGGCAAGGAGCGAACGGCGGTCGATATTGTTGACCGTGCCGCTGGCACCGCTGCTTTTCGTCGTGGTGTAGACCGTGCCCGTTGCTTTACTGTAGCTCAAATCAATCACAAAACCCATATTGAATGCGTCTACACCCCACGTGTTTTTCATTGAAGCGGAGAAGCCGTGAGCTATCTCAACTCCTTCGGCATGTTCGGACGTGGTCGTCCAGTCGTTTGTGATACTGCTTGCACCGAAGCCAAGCTCATATTTTTGCTTACTCAGCGACTCAAATTTCGAAACATAGTCGGCGGTAGTAGCGGTATTCGACCAATAGGCGAACGGGTCGCCCTCGGCGTTTTCCGGCAGTACATGGCTGTTCAGTATCGGCAAAGCCTTTGCCTTTCCCGCTGCAATGTCTTTCTTGTAGGTTTCGTTGTACAGTACCGCAAACTCATCGTAATACTCCCGGTCGAGCATGGTGTAAACCGGTTGCCCGGGGATCATCAGGGCAATGGTATTTCGCTCGCTGAGGTCAAAATCGCCCTTTTGCGGGTCATAAAGCGAGTAATAATAGGTTGTTGCCGGCACGCGGTACAGCACCACAGAATCGTTGCCGCCGGCATTGAATGAGGCACTGTATTCCTTAGAAAGGGTATCCTCGGTGCTCTTTGTAAAATCCATGGTGTATCCGAGGGTTGCCTCGTATCTCCACACCTTCAGATCTCCCTGCGCGACGATGGACGCACCGAAGGAGGTGTTGTGCGATGAGGATTTCGTGTCCGAATAGCCGGAGGAGAAGGTATATGTGGTGGAACCGTCGGAGAAATCGAGGTCATAGTCGCCGAGCTCCGCAAAATACGGAGCCGCCTGAAGCACCGCCTGAACCTGTGCATCGGAATATCCATAGCCCTTGCCCTCATAGCGGGCAAACAGTCCGTCTTTGTTCACATCAGCCGCAAGCAGTATGCAGTTGTACGGCATATCCCATGCGAGGTCGACGGCGTGACACAGCTTTGAGTATTCGTCTTTTTCGGCTGTCGCCGTATATTTGCCGGCAACTGACAGTGTGCCGCTGCCGAAGTCCTCACCATAGAACACATCGGTGAACAGATCGAATTTGCGCGCATTTTTGGTGCCGTTCTGTCTTTCGGCGGCAAGTGCGATCACCTGCTCGCGGCCTTCGGTGTTGTGGTCAAAGTTGCCCGCGATGGCATCCTGATAATACCACCACCATCTCGCACTCGAGTTCTTCTCGCGCGTGGTATCGCACAGAAGATTGAGACCGCCGTTTTCCTGCACCTCATAGAGAGCACCCGCGATGAAGACCTGCTCGGGCGTGCCTCTTCCGTTGATGGCAACGCCAGTCATGGCGGGCTTCGGCTTCACGCCGTTATTGTTTGTTCCGCCTGCCGTGTAGCTGCTCATCGCGATCTTCTGAACATTTGTGATCGCATCGTTTTCGCTGTAATACACGGCATATCCCATATTCGAAGCATCGGTATCCGAATTGGCAAGAAAACCGTAAGTCTTTTCTTCCTTTACTTCGTTGTAATATCCCGCAACGACGATCTCTTCATATCCGTCACAGTTGACGTCGGCTGTTGTGATGTTCGGGAAGCGAATATGGTCATAGTACCTGTTGCCGTCCTCTTTCTCATCCTCACGATTGAGGGTCATCAGTTTTTTCTGCGATATTTTCTTAAAGGTCCCGCCGCTGTTTTTATACACCGTCAGCTTTGAGACAAAAAGGGCATACGTATCCGCCGAAACGCCGGGGATCCCGGGCAGCATACCGCTGCTGTAAGGGAACGGCTCGGCGGCGCCGGCGACAACCGCAAGTTCATCACAGCCGTCACGGTCGATGTCGACCGAAACGAGCGACTTTGTGATCTGATCTTTTTCGTATTCGGTCGTTTCCCAACCGCCGAAATAGGTATCCGCTCCCGCGAAGGATCTTCTGTAAAACGCCTGTTCACCGGCAATGCCCGTTCCGGCAATGCCCCACAGATCATCACTGCCGGCATAGGTGATAACGGCGGTCATTTTGCCGTCGCCGTCATAGTCGCCCGCCGTGACATTGAAATAGTGGCAGAATTCTTGATATTCCAGCTCGCCGTAATCGGTCTTGCACGCCCACTTCGGCGCGTCGGCAATTTCCTGAAGCTCGGAGCGCTTGTTGTTTACAAGATTTTGCACCCAATAGCAGACCCTTGCCGTGTTCTTGTTGTTATCCATGTTGCAAAGCCCGACAAAGATGGCGTGATCGTTTCTGCCCGTGCCGAGCGGGTCGTAAGCCAAGCCGACAGCGAAAGCGACATTATCGACCGAGGAAACGCTGTATGTACCGCTCGGAGACTCGATGATATTTTTTCCGAGGGTCAGCTTGTCATACACCTTGGTGTGATCCTGTGCCGCCTGTCTCTCCGCATTGCGGTAGCTGTAAATTATCGGCTCATACCACGGGGTGATGGCAAATGGCTGACCTTTTTTCGTTCCGTACGGGTTGCTTGCATCTTCTTCCCATCCGGCAGGGGGATTTGTGTCAGGCGTGAGCAGTGCGCCGTATGCACTTGAGCCGGATGCCGATACTCCCGGGTCGGCGTAGCTCATCACAGGTGAAATTGCACACATCACCGTACAAAGGGTGAGCAGGATGCTGAGTATTCGTTTTCTCATTTTGCGTTACCTCCGTTATATAAACTCAATCAAGAGCGGTTACCGTAATGGTGCCTCTGAACGAAAGAAGATAGGTAGCATACTCGGCCTGCTCAAGTGCAAGCCGCAGGACGATATCGCCGCCTTTGGCATCGTATACCCGGTTGAAGCTCAGGGTATGCTGCTCTCTTCTCGTCTCGTTCAGCTTTTTGCCTTTGTCCACCTTTATGCTCGTAAGATCCCTGCACAGCTGGTTATCATAGCCGTCCGTCATCCGAACGGAATAGAAGCCTTTGTCATCATTTGACATGGCATAGACCGCCCCGTTTACGCTCACCTGATAATGATGTCCACGTGACAATCGAACGGTATCCCCGTCACAGGAGACAAGCCCGCCGCTGCTCATTTTTCCCTGAAAATAGAGCGGTGCCAATTCCATTTGAAGATTGACCGATTGTACCACCCCAACGCCGTAAAACCAACCCGGGCTGCTGCCGTCTTGACCGGCATCGCCCTTGTCGCCTTTATCTCCTTTTTCTCCGTCAACACCGTCTGTTCCGGCAGCCTTTACGCCGGTGTCGGTTTCTCCGATCCACCAGTTGCCGTTCTCGCCGATAAATGGGGTGTTTCCGTCCGCACCGTCCCTACCGTCTTGCCCGTTTATGCCGTTTGTTCCGTCCTTACCGGCGGCTCCGTCTTTTCCGTCGATTCCGTCTTTTCCGTTTATACCATCCTTGCCGTCAGCGCCGGCCTTGCCGTCAAGACCTTTCAAAACCGAAAGATCGTACAGGTTCAGCCATACTTCGTCGCCGACATAACGCCACTGCAGGGTGTTTTCGCTTACACGGAACTCCGGTGTTTTTCCGTTTGCTCCGTCTGCGCCTTTCTGCCCGGCGGGGCCTGTGATATCGGCGATCGCAACAAGGTTCTGCCACTCGTCGCCCTCATAGCGCCACTGTATGTATTCCGTTGCTCTTTGTACTTCTATGCTTTTGCCGTTAATGCCGTCTTTACCGTTGGCTCCGTCAATTCCGTCCTTGCCGTTTTTTCCATCGGCTCCGTCTTTTCCGTCAACCCCGTTAATGCCATCTTTGCCGTTGGCTCCGTTTTGACCGTTCGTACCGTTTAATCCGTCTTTACCGTCGGTGCCATTCTCGCCGTTGACTCCGTCCTTGCCGGCTTCTCCGGCAGCGCCCCGCAGCTCGGTAAGCGACACAAGGTCGCGCCAATCGGTTTCGTTGCTGTATTTCCACTGGATCGCCGTGCCGTTGTTCCGCACCTCCGGCAGCACGGCGCTGCTGTCCGCCGCTTTGCTGCATCCGGCAGCAAGCGCAATGCAAAGTGCAATGGTAATGCAACAGATTCGTTTTTTCATTTTCCGTTACCTCCGTTCAGATATTGTGAGCGGTATTTATCTGCAAACAGGGCGACCCCCTGCTTTAAGACCTCCATCTGGGTTTTCAGATAGTATTCGTCCTCGAACATGGCATAGTGCACACAGGCGCGGACAAAGATAAAAATCAGCGGCGTGATGACCGTATACGGTATGCCGATCTTCGGCTCAAGCCGCTTTGCATACTCGGTATAGCGCTCGTTGACACCCTCAAAAAATTTCTTGCCGTGCTCGATATACTTCGGAAGTGTATAGACCTGATACATCAGGCGATATTTCTTGCCGTGCTTTTTTGCCGTCCAGTAGGGGATCTCCTCCACAAATCGGACAACATCCTTGGGGTCGGTGGGCGCCATCTCCATAAAATCGTCCTCGACCTTTTCCATGCAGTATGCCGTTGATTCGATGATCAGTTCATCAAGGTTTTTAAAATACGAATAAAGATTTGCCTTTGTGCATCCGCACGCATCGGCGAGCGCTTTGATTCCCGTGCCCGTCAGCCCGTTTTCAGCATAACATTCAAAGCACTTTTCCATCATTTCGCGTTTGCGCTCATTGTGCTGTTGCTCTGTTGTTTTCATGTTGCTTCGCTCCTTTATAAGTACCGACCGTTCGGTTACGATTAGTATAGCATAGAATTGTGGCGAATTCAAGAACTGTTCGAGAAAAATCAAAGAAAATCAAATTGCAATATGATCTTATAAAAAGTCCTTACAGCAGAAAGAAAATAGTGGCTGACCTCAACGATCAAAACCGTACTAATAAAAATGTCTTTGTTATCTCTGGCTTTTTCAAAAAGAAATCTCTGTGTCTTTTTCTTTCTGCTGTAGTTATTCTTCAGTTGGGTAGTTCACTTTCTCCTTCCACCATGACAGGTGGCACCTGTCACTTCGTCGTTGCAAACTCCGCACTATTCGTTTTTCCGTAGAACGGCAAAAGCTCATTTGCTCCGTTGCTCCCCCTCTCCCCAAAAAGCTGTATAGCTTTTTGGGGACCCCGAGAACGCAGTTGCCCCTTGGCGGAGCGTTTTGCTTTTTTCACTCCGCTTTCAGTCGAAACAGCAGACTGCTCTTGCCGCCCTTTTCCCGATACCGCTGCTCGGTCGTCAGAAAGCCTGCTTTTTTGAGGTCACGGATTCCGCGGCGGACGGTGGAGGGCAAATACTTGAGGTCGGCGGCTATGGTCGGAATGGCAGGCCAACATTCGTTGTTCTCATTTGTCCTGTCGGCGAGATAAATATATTCTCGCACCGTAGAGATCTCATCCTGAATATCTGCAATTTTACTGTGGTATTCATCCGAGAGGTTTTGGTCGGCGTTGCTTAGAAATTGACCGTTGTATTTTATCCGGCAGAGGGGGATGCCGTCCGAGGACACTTCCAGCCATCCGTTGCCGTCCATCTTGGTGTTGTACCGAGCCTTGAGCCGTTTGGCTAATTCTTTCTGTAGCATATTTGATTTCTCCTTTTTTTGAGGGTAATAAAAAAGGCAGATAGATTTTTGATTTCTATCTGCCTTGCGTATCGAATATTCGGTTGTGTGAGAGTTCAAAACCTTACATAAAGGGAAAACGACCGATTTACATCTACAAAATCGGTCGCTGAA
>CAKSST010000010.1 GCA_934489895.1 uncultured Eubacteriales bacterium
CGAAAACGCAAGTTTTCAAATGCCTGTGGCATTTCGGCGGCGTTCCACCGTCGTCGGTTTAAAGTTATTATATCATATAGCCTTGTTGTGATACGGGACATTTTTTAATTTATTTATAAAGGGGCGAAAATATGATAGCAATAGTCGATTACGGTGTTGGAAATTTGTTTTCGCTCAGCTGTTCATTGGCAGCAATAAATGCCGATACGGTTATTACAAGCGATGCCGATGTTATACGCAGTGCCGATAGGATAATATTGCCCGGTGTAGGTGCGTTTTGCGATGCGGCAGAAAAGCTGCGTGACAGCGGGCTTGGCACAGTTGTTTGTGAACAGGCGGCAAAAGGCAAAAATATTCTTGGTATATGCCTTGGTATGCAGCTGCTTTTTGATAAAAGCTATGAGTTTGGTGAGCATAATGGTTTAGGCCTTATCAAAGGTGAGGTGAGGGACCTGCGCGATGCTGTATCGAAGAACTTTAAAATTCCCCATATGGGCTGGAATGCTTTAAATTTGCGGGACCAAAAACATCCGTTGTTTAAATATATTAAAGAAAATGACCGCGTTTATTTTGTTCATAGCTTCCATGCGGTAAAATGTGAGGATTCGGTTATTGCAACAGCAGAGTATTCTGTGGACGTTACCGCCGCGGTGGCAAATAAAAATGTTATGGGCTTTCAGTTCCATCCCGAAAAAAGCGGCAATGTAGGTCTTGCGCTGCTTAAAGCTTTTTGTGAAATGTAGGTTTTGTGATTATGATAAGCAAAAGGATAATTCCCTGTCTTGATGTGCGCAACGGCAGAGTGGTAAAGGGTGTAAACTTTAAAGATTTGAATGATGTTAACGACCCTGTTACACTTGCCAAGCTGTATTCTGACAGCGGCGCGGACGAGTTGGTTTTTTACGATATTACTGCCTCAGCCGAGGGCAGAAAAATTTTTACTGATATTCTTGTACAGACTGCTTCAAATGTGTTTATACCGTTAACGGTGGGCGGCGGTATTTCAACTGTTGAGGACTTTGACTGTGTGCTTAAATGCGGTGCAGATAAAGTAAGCGTTAACTCATCCGCTGTGAAAAATCCGCAGCTGATTTTTGATGCCGCACAGCGTTACGGCAGTCAATGCGTAGTATTAAGCGTTGATGCGGGCAGGGTTGAAGGAAAGTATCACGTTTTTGTTAAAGGCGGCAGGGAAGATACAGGCCTTGACGCTATCCAGTGGATTAAAAGAGGTGTTGAGCTTGGCGCGGGTGAAATTGTGCTTAACTCAATTGATGCTGACGGCGTAAAGCAGGGCTTTGATATCGAAATGCTTGATGCTGTTTGCAATATTTCAAGTGTTCCTGTAATTGCATCGGGCGGCGCAGGTAAGATGGAAGATTTTTCACACCTTTTCAACACGCTCCCCAAAGTGGATGCAGGCCTTGCGGCATCGGTGTTCCATTTCGGCGGCTTTACAATTGCCCAGTTAAAAGAGCATCTTGCTCAAAACAATATATCCGTAAGGTGAAAAAATGATAAATGTGAGCGAAATAAAAACTTTCCCGCCTCAAAGTTATAAAAATGCGGTACAGCAAAAGGCTTTTGAGGTCTTGGCACAGCTTGATATTCCCTTTTACCGCGTAGAGAATGATGAGGCCATCACAATGGAGGATTGCGAGTCAATAGATACCCGACTTGAAGCCAAAACCGTAAAAACTCTGTTCTTGTGCAACCGCCAGCAAACAGCCTTTTATTTGTTTGTAACACCCGGCGATAAACCTTTTCGTACCAAAAACTTTGGCGCGGCTTTGAAAATTTCCCGTGTGTCCTTTGCGCCGGGCGGGCTTTTGCAGGAAATGCTCGGCACAATAATAGGTGCAACCACGATTTTCAGCGTGTTCCGGGATACTGAAAACAGGGTGCAGGTTGTAATTGATAATGATGTTCTTAAAAATGAGTGGTATGCTTGCAGTGACGGCACCACCACAGGTTATATGAAAATACCGGTAAAGCGCCTGATTGACGATATATTGCCATACAGCAATCATGTCGCAAAATACATTACGGTATCAGCGGAATAATTAAATTTTTTGTATATAGAAAGGAAAACGGTGAAACAAAAAATGGAAATTCAAAAAAGACCCGAAACAATGGAGCGGATAACAACCAAGGCTCTTGCAGACAAGTTTATTGATGAGAAGATTACAGAAATTCGCGATCAGGTAGGCGACAAAAAGGTGCTTTTGGCGCTTTCCGGCGGCGTTGACAGCTCGGTTGTAGCGGCGCTTCTTATAAAAGCAGTTGGTAAACAGCTGGTTTGCGTGCACGTTAACCACGGCCTTATGCGCAAGGGTGAAAGCGAGCAGGTTATTGAGGTTTTCAAAAATCAGATGCAGGCAAACCTTGTTTATGTTGATGCAACCGACCGTTTTCTTGACTTACTTGCAGGTGTAAAAGAACCTGAGAAAAAACGCAAAATTATAGGCGGCGAGTTTATAAAGGTGTTTGATGAGGAGTCAAGAAAGTTAGAGGATATTTCTTTCTTGGCACAGGGAACCATTTACCCCGATATTTTAGAGTCTGACGGAGTAAAAGCCCACCATAATGTAGGCGGTCTGCCCGAGGATATGAAGTTTGAGCTTGTTGAGCCCGTTAAGTTCCTTTTTAAAGATGAGGTGCGTGTTGTTGGCGCTGCACTTGGACTGCCCGACAATATGGTTTACCGCCAGCCTTTCCCCGGTCCCGGTCTGGGGGTACGCTGCCTTGGCGCAATTACTCGCGAACGCCTGCATGCTTTGCGTGAGGCAGACGCAATTCTGCGTGAAGAGTTTGATAAGTGCGGTCTTGCAGGAAAAGTATGGCAGTACTTTATTTCTGTACCCGATTTCAAGAGTGTAGGCGTTAAGGATGATAAGCGCTATGAGGGCTGGCCTGCGATTATCCGCGCAGTTAATACCACCGACGCTATGAGCGCTACTATTGAGGAAATTCCTTACAGCGTTCTGCACAGCATTACCGACCGAATAACCCATGAGGTTGACGGCATCAACCGCGTGCTTTACGATTTAACACCAAAACCAATTGCAACTATTGAGTGGGAATGATGCCGAGTGGTTGTCGAATAAATATTGAAAGCCTTGTAAACACAGTGTTTACAAGGCTTTTTTGTATCTGTTTTCCGATAAATTTTATCAACTTAATAGCAAAATGATAGCATGTGGCAACATTTTGGCAACAAAAATGTTTTTCGCAGAAAAGCAACTGAAATTGTTAATAGATAATTGATTTACGCATAACCAAACGCACGTCGGCAGGGAGAAAAATTTTTTCTGCCGCCGTTTTTATATTTGAGACATTTATTACGCGGCGATTGACTTACAGTGTTTTTTGTGATACACTAATTTGCGAAACAATCGCAAATTAAAAGAGGTGAGTGTGCTGTGGCTAAATATCAAACAAAACAACGGAAAAAACTTTTAGAGTATTTAGAAAATCATCATGATGAACTGCTGTCGGTAGAACAAATTGCCAAGGCTCTGGCCAATGATAATATCAGTGTTAGCGCTATTTACCGCAATTTTGCAGAGCTTGAGGGTGAAGGTAAGGTTCGCAAAGAAAGCCGGACAGGCGAGCGGAATATTTATTATCAATACATTGCCGCTGAGCATTGCAGAGAAAGTTTGCATCTCAATTGCAAAAAATGCGGTAAGTCTTATCATTTGAATTCTCAACTGGCCGAGGTCATAACAAAAGGCCTTGCCGATACCGAGAATTTTGAAATTGATATAGCAAACACAGTTATATACGGGATATGCGATGTATGTGCTAAATGAACTTGAAAGGAGAAAAGCGCAATGATAAAGAATAAGATTATTGCGTTATTTTTCGTGGTTATAGTTTTATTTGCTTTGGCTTTTTCTGTTTCTTTTATTATTCATGAGTCCGGCCACAATTGTATTGGAGAGAGCTGTCGGGTTTGCGCCCTTGTTGCCGCCGTTAATGAAACGGTCAGCAATATATCATCTGCTGTTTTGGCGTGTGCTTTGGCACTTGCCTTAATATATATCGGCTATAAATATATATTCTGCTTTGTTGATAATTCTTCACAGGGCACACCTGTTGTACTCAAGGTAAAACTTCTGAACTAAATAGATACTGTTTTTGAGGGGGAATAAGGATGCCTTTTTTGGAGGCGACTGCAGATTTTGCGGTATTTTAGCCCCTCCCTTCTGTTTTTTGGCATTTTAAATCGGTATCTATTTTAATTAGGAGGATTTTTATTTATGAAAAAAATTATTTCTTTGGCATTGGTTTTTCTTATTATGTGCGGCGCTGTGTTCGGTATGGCGGCCTGCTCAAAAAACGGAAGGGTAGCGACCGGCAAATTATCCGTTGTAACAACTGCCTTTCCTGTTTATGACTGGGCAAAAGAAGTTATCGGAGACAATACCGATAATGTGGAACTTACAATGCTTTTGGACAACGGTATAGACCTACACAGTTATCAACCCTCCGCTGATGATATTGCGAAAATTGCGGCCTGCGATATGTTTATTTATGTAGGCGGCGAATCTGACAAATGGGCCGAAGATGGTTTGGTTACAGCTACAAACAAAGATATGATTGTTATAAATGTGCTTGATGTTTTGGGGGATGCCGTTGTGGAAGAAGAAATCTTAGACGGCATGGAGTACGAACACGGAGAAGATGAAAACCAAGAACACGAGAATGATAACAAAGCCGATGAGCATGTATGGCTATCTTTGCAAAATGCAAAAACTGTCTGCACTCATATTGCACAACAGCTATGTATGATTGATGCCGACAATGCGTCTGATTATACCGCAAATGCCGAAAATTATAATTTAAAACTTTCTGCTTTGAATGTAGAGTATCAAGAGGCTGTGGACTCGGCCGCTTATGATACCCTTCTGTTTGCCGACCGATTTCCGTTCCGGTATCTTGTTGATGATTACGGCCTTTCCTACTATGCAGCTTTTTCCGGTTGCTCAGCGGAAACTGAAGCAAGTGTAGAAACAATCGCATTTCTTGCGCAAAAGGTTGCCGAACTCAACCTGCCTGCCGTTATCATTATTGACGGGTCAGATGGCAGTATCGCTTCTACTGTTATTGAAACTGCCGGCGGAAATCATAGTGTTTTGACCCTGAATTCTCTGCAATCTGTAACCTCTGCCGATATTGCAAACGGCGCTGACTATCTTTCGATTATGCAAGATAATCTTGAAGTTTTGAAGGACGCTTTGAATTAAGTTAAAAGGAGATTTATCATGCCGCAACTCACCTGTAAAAACCTAACGCTCGGATATGATGGCAATGTAATTGTTGAAGATTTAAATTTTGATGTCAATGCCGGAGATTATCTTTGCATTGTCGGAGAAAACGGCTCCGGTAAAAGTACGCTGATGCGTACTATATTAAAGCTTAAAGCGCCTATTTCCGGTCGGATTTTGACCGGTGATGGTCTGAAACAAAATGAAATAGGCTACTTGCCGCAGCAAACCGCCGTGCAAAAGGATTTTCCTGCCTCGGTTTATGAAATCGTTCTTTCGGGATGCTTAAACAAATGCGGACTTCGTCCGTTTTACAGCAAAAAAGAAAAAGAGCTGGCAATGGAAAATATGGAAAAGATGGGTATTGCTGATCTTTCCAAGCACTGTTACAGGGAGCTGTCGGGCGGACAGCAGCAACGCGTTCTCTTGGCTCGCGCTTTATGTGCCACAACTAAAATGCTTCTGCTTGATGAACCCGTGTCGGGGCTTGACCCAAAAGTGACGGCAGAAATGTATGAGCTGATTGCAAAGCTCAACCGTGAGGACGGAATTACTGTTATTATGATTTCTCACGATATTGGCGCCGCCGTAAAATATGCAAGCCACATTTTGCATATTTGCCATAAACCGCTGTTTTACGGTAAAACGGCCGATTATCTGTCAAGCAACGTCCATTGTCTGTTTACCGAAGGGGGTGAGCAAAGTGGTCGATAAGCTTATTTACTATTTGCAATTCCCCTTTGTTCGGTATGCCTTGATTGTTGGTGTCCTGATTGCGCTTTGTTCAGCAATCCTCGGTGTTACGCTGGTATTAAAGCGTTTTTCATTTATCGGTGACGGCCTTTCTCATGCGGCTTTCGGTATTATGTGTGTTGCGGGAGTTTTGAACCTTACCAATGAAATGGTACTGGTTTTGGCGGTTACTGTACTGTTTGCCATTATTCTCATCAGCGGCGGCAACCGTATCAAGCTCAAAGGGGATGCGGCGATAGCAATGTTATCGGTCAGCTCTTTGGCACTCGGCTATCTTTTGATGAACCTTTTCGGCTCTTCAGCCAATCTTTCGGGTGACGTGTGCAGCACGCTGTTCGGTTCTACTTCAATTTTAACACTTTCCGCTGCCGACGTGTGGATGTGTATTATCCTTTCGGTATTGGTGCTTGGTATTTTTGTTTTGTTCTATAATAAAATTTTTGCCGTTACCTTTGACGAAACCTTTACGCAGGCAACGGGGATTAGGGCAAAAGCTTATAATCTGCTTCTTGCCGTTGTGATTGCGGTGATCATCGTTCTTGCGATGAATTTGGTCGGATCACTGCTTGTTACCGCACTGATTATTTTCCCCGCACTTTCTTCGATGCGTCTCTTCAAAAGTTTCCGCAGTGTTACAATATCTTCGGCTGTGCTTTCGGTCATCTGTGCGGTACTTGGAATGACCGTTTCAATTTTGGCAGGCACACCCGTAGGCTCAACAATTGTGGCAACTAACCTTGCAGTATTTGTTATTTGCTGTACTATAGGAGGATTTAAAAGGTGAAAAAATAACGGCATTGCCGCTTGCTTCGGTCTTGTTATTTACCGTTTGCGGATGCTGCCGCGTATTGTTCGCAAGGAATTGAATTTTTGCGTTTTATATAGAATTTTGGAAAGCTATTGAAATCAGATTTCGCAGTGGTTATAATAATATCGTATAATAATTCTTAATGCCAAAGGATGCAATATCCTGCTTGCGTTTATTATTAGCCGTTTTATATACGCAGGCTCGGCGCCGGGCGCTGCGGTCTGCACGCAAAAAAATTTAACGGCAGCGGTATAGATTTTTCGCTGACTGCATTGTTAGACAAAGCTGTGTTCGCAATAGTTGATTTTTCATTTTATGTATTGTTTATTAAATCTGAAAAAATTGATGGGGTGGAAATATGTTTAACGCACAAAAAGTAAAAGATGAATGTGTTTCATGGATACGGGAATTCTTTGAAAATAACGGGAAAGGCTGTAATGCTATTGTAGGCATTTCGGGCGGCAAGGATAGCTCTGTTGCGGCAGCTTTATGTGTTGAAGCGCTTGGCAGAGAGCGGGTTATAGGCGTTTTGATGCCGCAGGGTGAGCAGCACGATATTGATTCGGCTTATATGCTGGTAAACCATCTTGGTATAAAGCATTATAAAATAAATATAAAAGCTGCGGTTGATGCCTTGACAGCGAGTATGCCCAAGGAAATGGAACTGACAACACAGGCAAAACAAAATATGCCGGCGCGCATTCGTATGACAACGCTGTATGCTGTGGCGCAATGCTGTAACGGCAGAGTGTGCAACACCTGCAATTTATCGGAAGACTGGGTTGGCTACTCCACCCGCTACGGTGACTCGGTTGGCGATTTTTCACCGATGTCCTTTTTAACTGTTACTGAAGTTAAACAAATAGGAACTCTTTTGGGCTTGCCCGATGTGATAGTTAATAAAACCCCCATTGACGGTCTTTGCGGTAAAACTGATGAGGAAAATTTGGGCTTTACTTATGCTGAGCTGGATAAATATATCCGCGAGGGCGTAATTGATGATAAAGCCAAAAAGGAAGTTATTGATAAAAAGCATAAGCAAAATCTGTTTAAATTAGAGTTTATGCCTTGCTTTAAACCTGAAATATAAAAAGGCCTATCCTTTAAAATGCCACAACATTTGTTGTGGCATTTTATTGTAGACATTTTTATAATACAGTGATAGAATAAATACAGTAATAATGTCGGAAGGTGTATTATGAAAAGGTTTTCTGTATTATTATGCGTATTGTCAATGGTATTAAGTCTTTGTGCCTGCCGTACAGGCGGTCAGAAGTATGAAATGTCATATATTGACAATACTAATACCTTTAATTCAGGAACACAAAGTCACTTCACCAATAGCACTGTAAGCAAGGAAACCGAAGGTTCTTCTTCAAAAAAGCTCGGCTCTCAAAATAAGTCTTCCAAAACCGTAAGCAGTTTTGATGACTTTGTAAGCAGCGCCAAACAACTGGGTATTGATACCGAAGTTACCCTAAAGGATGACGGCAGTTTTATTGTTGACGTTACCGAGTCTGACAAAGAAGAACAGCAGACAACCTTAACGCCTGTTATTCCTACCACACACAATACGCGAAATCAATCGGGCAAAACCACTCAAGACAGCTATAAAGGACACAACTATACATATGCCTCAAACCAGAAACACACACCGCTTGCAAAAACAAAGCGTTACTATTACTCCATTCTTGATGACAAACGCAAAGAATGGTATCGCAAAATTGATGCCGCTGTTAATAATCTTGAAGAGTATGTGTTTATAGGTGAGAATTTATCGGCAAATAACAACTATTATATTTATTATTTGTATATGATGGATAACCCTGAGCATTTTTATCTCAGCGGAACAATTACTGTTTATTGTGTACAGGGCAGAGAAACAGAACAAGGCTTAGCACTTTCCTATGCGGTAGGAAGCAAAAAAGGGGAATACAGCAATCACGATGGAAACGACCCGCTTACCGAAGAACTTAAGAACAAAATAAAAGCTAAAAAGGCTGTATTTGATGCGCAGGTAAAAAGTATTGTAAGCACTATTCCCGCAGATGTGCCCGATGTTGTAAAAGAACTGCTTATTTATGACCGCATACTTATCGATGCAAGCTATAATGACCGCAATGCGGTGTGGGATGATATGGCAGACGATAATTTTACTGCTTACGGTGTGCTGGTAAACAAAACAGGCGTTTGTGAATCTTACGCAGAAGCTTTTCAGACATTATGCTTTGAGGTGGGAATAAACTGCACCGATGTAAGAGGCAATGCGGGCGGCGGCCATGAGTGGAACTGCGTACAGCTTGACGGAGAATGGTATATGTGCGACCTGACATTTGATGACCCTATTGACTGTCAGCCCGGCAAGGTATACAGCCACCAATGGTTTAATGTAACTTCAGCACAGATGAAAGAAAACGGACGCAGCTGGAAAGAAAATTACGGTCCCGTACCGGAATGTAACGGTACAAAGTACAGCTATGAGAATTATTTTGCAGAATAAAATAAAAAAGCGCTGATTTGTTCAGCGCTTTTTTATTTATTAAGCTCTATTTTTTATTTATTAAGCTCTAATATTTTAATTCTTCCAATCATCACGTCGGCATACTGTAAAGTGTGGCATATTGGTGATGAACTGCTGCTTGTTTCTTCAATGCGGAAAACGTTAGGATAAACACCCTTTATAACAACGGGGTCGCCCTCAAGCTCCAACCGCGGATGTGACAAAGCAACATCAATATGGATGTTGGGATTGGTTTCATACAACTGTTTAACAGCGGCTTTAATGGATTCTAATGTCATTTTGTCTGACCCTCCGACTTATTCAAAATATCTGCCACTTAATTATAGCAGAAAACGGTAAAAAAATCACGCCGAAAAGCAGGGGTAATTTTCCCAAAATTTTCGGCGCTATATATAGGGCAAAATGCACAAGGCCGAAAATTTGGCATTGTGCATTGATTAGGATTACTCTTGTTTTCCTAAATTATATCAGAATTATCAATAGAATCACGGAAACCGCAAGTTCTGCGGCACTAGTGATGCCGATAACAGAAAACAGCTTTTTATATGCAGGCGTTGCACGAAATGCGGCAATTAAAAATATAAGCATAGCCGCAAGGGGCATAACGCCAAATGTAAAAATAACAAAACCGTTTGATAAAAACCGATACGCATTATTGGCCAACAGGTTTTCCGTATTTAAACCCGGTATGCCGGCGGCTGTTGCTGTATTAAGCCGGTCAATCAGGTCTTGGTCAACAATTTCGAGCACGTTCAGCTTGTCATAATCTTCCGGATAAAAGCTGTAAGCAATATCCTCGTCCAGCGTTTTAAAATCCACAAAATAATAGCTGCCTTCAAGGTCGCTAATAACATATCCTTTTAGCGCGCGCAGGCTTTTGTCGCTGTTTGAGGAATAGACGCTGTAGTAGTCACAATATTTAAGCGTATCCTCATAAATCCAAACTGATTCGCCGTTCACGGAGGTAGGAGATATGACAATTTCTTCGTCCGGGATTTCAATTGTATAATCAAAACCGTCGGTTAGAAGCAGGGTATAATCGTAAAGATAATCATCCCGCAAATAACTTGCAGAAAAGTTTAAACCGTCGTTAAACTCAAAATATGTATCAATTAAAATTTCGTTTTTGTCGGCAAAAATACTGTATTTTTTAATCTTGCCTTCCTGAGTTTTGGTAAACAAAACCTCTGAGCTGTCGATGTCTAAAATAGCTTCCGTATCCAAATATGCGGTATCGACGCGTACATATGTATTGCCGTCTTTGTAAATATTTGCAAAATCTTCTGAAAAGATGAAATGAGGGTTGACCGCAAGTGCGGGGCAAACAAAGCAAAAAGCAATAAGAGCAAGGCAGGTCAGTATTGAAAAAAACTTTTTCATTTTAACACCCTCCTCAGTTTAAGTTAAGCTTGCGGTCAAGCATCCAATATTCCAAAGCGTAAAGTGCCAGGCATACAATTGCCATAAATATCAGAACCATTAAAACCGTTAATGCTGTTGCAGGGAAAACGGTTGGCTGGCTGAGTTGGCTTATGCGCTCTGAAAAATTAGATACACCTAAAAACATAAAGAGAGTTGTACAAGTGGATATTATGCCGCTTGCAACATAATAAATGCCTATTGCTATAAGCACTTTTAATTTTCTTGATATTACACAAGCAAAGGTTATACAGCAAAAGAATAAAAGCGTTGAAAAGATTGATGAAAGAATAATAGCAATCAGCCCTTCAGCTAAAAAAACATAAATATACGGACCTGCGGCGATGTTTATCCCTGACAGCATAGAAGAAAGCTTGGGCAGGATTTTTCCCAATTCTCCTGTTGTTGATACGGGAATACCAATAAAAAGGGAAATTTCAATAATAAATATAACAATTGTAAACATCAAAATGCTAACACCGCTGATAAGCTTTGAATTTAAAAGTTCAAAGCGTGTTACAGGCAGGGTGAAGGTTAAGTAGCCCTCGTCGGTAAAAAAGTTTTTGTAGAACCGTGTAAAAATAAATATGAATGACGCAAGTATAAATCCAAACATTGCAATATAGGCAAGAAATATAAACAGTATTAACGGAATAATAAGCGCGGGTGAAAAATCTTCGATTCTTGTAACGAATGCAAAGCAAGCGCCGCCTGCAGCACTGAAAGCAAGGGAAGAAATTGCAGCAATCCACCAGTATTTTAAAATTGCTTTAAAGTCATATTTTAAAAGCTTGCCTAACATCTGAATACCTCCTTGAATAGTTCGTCGAGAGATTTTCCGCTTTCGTTTCTCGCTTCCTCTGCACTTCCGAATTTTAAAATTTTGCCGCCAAATGAGAAAAATATAAAATCGTCAAGTACCTGCTCAACATCGGCAATAAGGTGGGTGGTGATTATGATTGTAGCTTCGGGGTTGTAGTTGCCCACAATGGTGCTTAATATGTATTCGCGTGCGGCGGGGTCAACGCCTGCAATTGGCTCGTCAAGCAGATATAGTTTGGCGTTGCGGGACATTACGAGTATAAGCTGAACTTTTTCCTTGGTGCCCTTGGAAAGTGTTTTTAAGTTGGCCGACGGATTGATGTGCAAATCGTTCATAAGTTTAAAGGCGTTTTGCGGGTTAAAGTCAGCATAAAATTCTTCAAAATACTTAACAAGGTCGTATACTTTCATACCTGATGTAAAATATGTGCGCTCGGGCAGATAGGAAATTACAGCCTTGGTTTTCTCGCCCACGGGATTTGTGTCAACAAAAATTTCTCCTTTATCAGGTTGTAAAAGACCTGAGATAAGTTTTATAAGAGTAGACTTTCCGCAGCCGTTGGGCCCTAAAAGACCGACAATTTTTCCTGAGGGAATTTCAAGATTCAAATCTTCAATAACGGGGGAATTCTTTTTGTATGCTTTGGAAAGGTTTTTTATTTCAAGAATACTCATAAATTTACCTCCTTAATAAGCTGTATTGCGTGCTCGCGGTCAATTGATAAAGCGGACAGATTGGTTAAGAACTCATCAACCAACTCCTGCGCCATTTTTTTGCGGCACAGCTCCAATGCTTGCACATCATCGGTAACAAAGTGACCTGTTGTGCCGCGTGACAGAATTATACCCTCATTTTCCAGCGCTGAAAAGGAGTGTTGTACAGTGTTAGGATTTACTGCCGCCTCCAATGCAAGCTGCCGCACACTTGGTATTTGTTCTCCTGCGGGATATTTTCCAGAAAGAACCGCTTTTTTAATGCGGTCAGCTATCTGCAAATATACCGCTCTGTTTGCCGAAAAGCTCCATGCCATTTTTGTGCCCCCTTTTTTGTATTATTGTTCTATTGCAATAATACAATAATTATTTAAATTTGTAAATAAAAATTCCAACATCTATAAAATATGATGTTGGAATTATAAATATAATTTATTTTACATTCTAAATATTATTCCTGCAGCAGCGGCAAGGGAAATAAAGACAATCGGATGAAGTTTTTTTGTCGGCTTTATAACATTTGTCAATAGCCACAGTAAAACGGCTAAAATCCAACCCTTTATATTTATTGCCGCAAGCGAAAAACCTGCATCTTCAAAAAATAAATTTGACACAACTACCGTAAGCCCTGCTGAAGCAATAAGTCCCATTGAAGCGGGGCGCAGACCGTAAAAGGTATGGCTTACAAACGGGTTGTCTTTAAAGCGGGTCAGCACTCTTGCGATAATCAAAATAATAATTATCGACGGGGTAATAAGTCCCAGCGTTGCAATAATTGCACCCAAAATACCGGCCCATATACCGTCTTGGCTGCTGCCCGATATATAGCCGACATAGGTTGCCATATTTACGCCTATGGGACCCGGGGTAGACTCGCCTACGGCAATCATATTTGCAAGATCATTATGTGTGAACCAGCCTGTACGGTCAGATATTTCATATAAAAAGGGTATGGTAGCCATACCGCCGCCTACGGCAAAAAGACCTGTTTTAAAAAACTCAAAAAACAAACGTAAATACAATATCATTTTTTCTTACCCCCAAGCATTTTGAGAGCAATACCTGCCGCTGCTGCAATAAGCACAAAGATCACAGGGCTTAATGGGGTGAAGTAACTAAGCAGCGCAACAGCTAAAAATATTATAAATGTAATTTTATCGACAACGGCTTTTTTATAAAGATTAATAACAGCATTTGCAATGAGAACACAAATGCAAACACGGATACCGCCAAAGGCGTGCTGTACCCATTCGATATGTGAAAAAGCCTCTATAACACTTGCAAGCAGACTGATAATAACAACCGACGGGGAAACAACACCAAGGGTTGCTATAATGCCGCCTAAAGTGCCTTTATTTTTCCGGCCGATAAAAGTGGCAGTATTAACGGCAATAACGCCCGGGGTACACTGTCCTATGGCAAAATAGTCCATAAGCTCTTCGTCGGTAGCCCATTTTTTATTGTCAACAACCTCGCGCCGCAAGATGGGCAGCATAGCGTAACCGCCTCCAAATGTCATAACACCCACCTTTGCAAAGGTTAAAAATAAATCGAGTAACATTTTTTGCTTAGCACCTGCTTTCTAATATAAGCATTATATCCCAATAATATAAATATGTCAAAATTTATTATATTTATATTTCTATAAGGCATTGAATAAACAAAAAAATTATGTTACAATGTCTTATATTGAAAAAATATGTCCATTTTTATGTTGAATGTTGGAGCAGAAATGTATGAACAAAAAACCAACCTACGAAAGTCCATTATGTTCGCGCTATTCAAGCAAGGAAATGAAATCGATTTTTTCGCCCGACCGTAAATATTCCACCTGGCGGAAATTCTGGGTTGCCCTTGCAGAGAGCGAGATGGAGCTTGGGCTTCCTATTACACAGGAGCAAATTGACGAGTTAAAGGCTCACACAGATGATATTGATTATGACGCGGCAGACGCCTACGAGCGTGAGGTGCGTCACGACGTTATGGCACACGTTAAGGCGTACGGTGACTGCTGTCCCAAAGCAAAGGGTATAATCCATTTGGGCGCAACCTCCTGCTATGTCGGCGATAACACCGACATTGTTATTATGCGTGATGCGCTTTTACGTATACGCAGACAGCTTATAAGCTGTATTGCTTCTCTTGCGGATTTTGCAGACAAGCACAAAGATCTGCCCACATTAGCATATACTCACTTTCAGGCGGCACAACCCACAACAGTGGGTAAGCGCGCAACCCTTTGGCTGCAGGATTTGGTCAGTGATTTAGAGCAGCTTGATTTTCAGTTAGCATCCTTAAAGCTGCTTGGATGTAAGGGTACAACCGGCACATCTGCCAGCTTTTTAGAGCTTTTTGACGGCGACCATCGGAAAGTTAAGAAATTGGAGCAACTTATAGCAAATAAGATGGGCTTTAAAGCTTGCGCGGCAGTATCGGGACAAACCTATTCTCGTAAGGTTGATTACAATGTACTGTCAGTGCTTTGCGGTATAGCACAAAGCGCATCAAAGTTTGGGCATGACATACGTCTGCTTTCCCACTTAAAGGAGTTTGACGAGCCCTTTAGCTCAGGACAGATTGGCTCTTCAGCAATGGCTTATAAGCGTAACCCGATGAGAAGTGAGAGAATATGCTCGCTTGCAAGATACATTATTGCTGATATTATGAACCCGGCTGTTACAGCGGCAACACAGTGGCTTGAGCGTACTCTGGATGACTCGGCAAACCGCCGTATAAGCGTGGCAGAGGCTTTCCTTGCAACCGATGCGGTGCTTACTCTTTACAACAACGTAATAAGCGGCGGCACTGTTTATCCCGGTGTAATGAAACGCCACCTTGATGAAGAACTTCCCTTTATGGTTACAGAAAACATTTTGATGTATTGCACCAAAAAGGGCGGTGACCGTCAGGAGCTTCATGAAGCTATCAGACGGCACTCGGTTGAAGCTGCTAAACAGATTAAGCTTAACGGTGCGGATAATGATTTGTTTGCAAGAATACTTGCTGACCCCGTGTTTGCCCTGACCGAGCAGGAATTAAATCAGCTTGCAACGGCAGACGGCATATGCGGCAGAGCAAAAGAGCAGGCAGAAGAATATTTAAGCGAAGTAATTAAGCCTATTTTGGCACAAAACAAGGACAGCGTGGGCGTGGATGCGTCCGTTAATATATAACTTGTGGGAGGACAATAAAAATGATTACTGCAATTACAGGAATTAACTGGGGCGACGAAGGAAAGGGCCGTATGGTTGACCTGCTCAGTGAAAAATATGATATTGTTATTCGCTATCAGGGCGGCAACAATGCAGGCCACACCGTAAAAAATGACAGAGGTACTTTTATTTTGAACCTGCTTCCGTCAGGCATTTTGCGTGAGGGTACCGTTAACGTTATGGGTCCCGGTATGGTTATTGATATTGAGCATCTTTTCGGAGAGGTTCAAAGACTCCGCGAGGGTGGTATTGAAATTACCCCAGAAAACCTTAAGATAAGCGACCGTGCAACAATTTGTATGCCTTACAACAAAATGTTGGACGGGTTGGAGGAGGACCGCCTCGGCGATGCAAAATTCGGTTCAACCCGCCGCGGTATCGCTCCCGTTTATTCAGACAAATATATGAAAAAGGCTTTCAGAATGGGCGATTTGCTACATATGGATGCAACCAAGAAGAAAATGCCCGCTATCGTTGAATGGAAAAACCTGCTTGTTGAAAAAGGTTACGGCGCAGATGCCATTCAGGCTGACGATATGATTAAGTGGCTTGAGACCTTCGGTCTGCCCTTTGCTGATTACATCTGCAATACAACAGAATATTTGCACGGGCAGATTGCAAACGGCAAGGATATACTGTTTGAAGCACAGCTTGGCGCATTGCGCGATATTGATTTTGGTATTTATCCATACACCTCATCTTCTTCCACAATTGCAGCGTATGCTCCTATCGGTGCAGGTATTCCCAGCTGCAAACTTGACAAAACAATTGGCATTATGAAAGCATATTCAAGCTGTGTCGGCGAAGGTCCCTTCACCTGTGAGATGTTTGGTGACGAAGCTTACATTCTGCGTGAAGCAGGCGGGGAGTACGGTGCAGCAACAGGCAGACCCAGAAGAGTGGGCGGATTTGATATTCCTGCTTCTAAATACGGTGTATTAATGCAGGGTGCAGATGAAATTGCACTTACAAAGTTGGATGTTCTTTCCTGCTATGATAAAATTCCCGTATGTACAAAATATATTGTTGACGGAGTTGAAACAGACGTATTCCCCTCAGGCGAAGCGCTTGTAAACGCAAAGCCCGTTTATGAGTATGTTGACGGCTGGAAGTGTGATATTACAGGCTGCCGTAAGTTTGAAGACCTGCCTGAAAACGCACAGAAATACATCAAGTATATTGCCGAAAAGACCGGCACAAATATTAAATATGTTTCTGTTGGCGCAGGCCGCGACGAATATATTGAAATGAAATAAAATTTGAATTTTGAGCGTAATAAAACAAAAGTTTTGTTGCGCTCATGTTTTTATGGGATAAATTGGCATTGACTGTATATTGTTTTAACTATATATTAAATATATTGAATCTTTGGAGAAAGCCTTAATGAAAAAACATATATTTATAAAAACTGCTTGTCTTATATTGACGGCGGCATTGCTGTTAGCGGGCTGTCGGTCACAAAAAACACAGCAGGACAGCGTTATTGATACAAGCAGTATGGAAAGCTTTACAGAGATACCGTATTCAAGCTCTCAGCCTGTCTCGTCGGAGCAAAGCAGTATGGTACAGCAGTCGAGCAATGCAGCGGTCACATCCTCAAAGCCCATATCAAGCAGCACGCAGTCTTCAAGTGTGCAGTCCTCAAGCGCACAATCCTCAAGTACACCTACGGTTGCCGATACTTCCGACGAAATGCGGGCAATATGGTTTACATATATTGAGCTTGACAGCATTTTAAGAAATAAAACGGCACAGCAGTTTAAATCGGCTATTGAAGAGCGGTTTGATAAATGCGTAAAATTGGGAATGAACACCGTAATTGTGCAGGTGAGAAGCCATGCTGATGCTATTTATCCAAGCCGGTATTATCCCACGGCGGTGCATTTTACAAATAAAAGAACAAACTCTGCACCCTTTGATGCCTTGCAGATAATGATAGAAGCTGCGCATAATCGGGGGCTTGAATTTCACGCCTGGGTAAACCCTTTCCGCGGCCAAAGAGAGACACATGCATTGGCGGAAAATGACCCGATGAAAACCTATAAAAACATGACCTATCTTTATGACGGCATTTACTATCTTGACCCTGCTTATTCACAGGTGAGAGAGCTGATAGTAAATGGCATTAAGGAGATAGTTACAAATTATGCGGTTGACGGCATACATTTTGATGACCGCTTTTACCCTGCGCGTGATGAGAGTATTGACCAATATTCATATATGCTGTACGGCAACGGAAGAACAAGAAAACAGTTCCGTCTTGATAATGTAAACACTCTTGTAAAAGAAATATATAACACAATTAAAAGCATTAAGAATATTCCGTTCGGTATTTCACCTCAGGGTAATGTAAATAACAATTACTACACCTGCTTTGCAGATGTAAAGCTGTGGGCAAGTACCGCAGGATATGTTGATTATATAGCGCCCCAGCTTTATTGGAGCTACGGCGAGGGAAGTCTGCCGTTTGAAAAAGCTTTACCGATATGGCAGGAGATGGTTACCTGTGAGCAGGTTAAGCTTTTAATAGGACTTGCGCCATATAAGGTGGGGTTAAAACCTGAATGGACAGTGGGAGATATTTTGGCAAGAGAAATTGCTGACAGCCGCAAATCATCTCAATACGCGGGCTTTATAATGTACAGATATGATTATTATGTTGACACCGTTTGTGATATAGAAAGGCAGAATGTAAACGCATTGTTGGGGGTAAAATAATGCAAAAAATAGAAAGCTTCACAATTGACCATTTAAAGCTGGAATCGGGGCTTTATGTTTCCCGCGTTGACAGCCTTGATAACCTTGTTGCCACCACCTTTGACTTGCGATATACCGCACCGAATAAAGAAGCCGTTATGCCTACGGGTGTAATACACACATTAGAGCATTTGGGTGCAACATATTTGCGTAACAGCCGCATAAAAGACAAGGTAGTGTATTTTGGACCAATGGGTTGTCGTACAGGCTTTTATCTTGTGCTTTTTGGCAGTGCGCAGCCGCAGGATATTCTTGATATAATTATTGATATGCAAAAGTTTGTTATTGGTTTTTCGGGGGATATACCCGGCGCAACGGCAATTGAGTGCGGCAATTATTCCGACCAGGATTTGTCAGGCGCAAAAAAATACGCCCAAAAATATCTGGACGCATTAATCAATAATAAAAATTTTGTTTATCCTTTGTAAAGCAAGTCTGAAAGAGCGGCAGTTTGCTCAAAAGACAGTTCCTCCATACGGGCGGTGGGTGATATACCTGCCGCCTGCATTGCGTTTTGCAGAGCTTGTTTGTCAACGCCAAGGGAAGAAAGTGAATTTGTTAAAGTTTTGCGGCGCTGTGAAAAACCGGCCTTTACAACCTTAAAGAAGAAATCGGCATTTTTAATTTTAAAGGGCGGCTCTTTGCGGGGAATAAGCTGAATAACACAGCTGTCAACCTGCGGTACGGGATCAAAAGCCTCTCTGCCTACATCAAATAAAATTTCAGAATCGCAATAATATTTAACGGCATAGGTTACTGCACCGCACTCGCGCGAGGGGATAGCCGCGCAAAGTCGCTCAGCCGCCTCCTTTTGTACCATAACAGTTATCGACTCAATAGGCAAACGGTTTTCAAGCAGCATCATAATTATGGGAGATGTTATGTAATAAGGCAGGTTTGCGCAAACCGCCTTTTTTTCATATTCGCCCAAATGGCCGGCAAGAAAAGCGTTAAGGTCAAACTGCATAACATCACCGTAGACGATATCTACATTATCAAATTGCTTTTGCAGCTTGTCCAGCGCGTTTGCAAGGCGTGTGTCAATCTCAATTGCGGCAACTTTGCCCGCGGCTTTTGCAAGCTCACGTGTCAGCGCACCCTCACCGGGACCTATTTCAAGAATACCGTATTCCTTATTGTTATATTCGGCGGCTATGCGGGGGCAAACGGTAGGGTCTATAAGAAAGTTTTGCCCCAGATTGTGCGAGTGATTAAAGCCTTTGTTTTTTTTATTTCCCATTTTATTACCTTACAATTCTTGAAAGCAGGGTACTTTCATTTTTGTTATCAAAGCAGGTTATTGCCCACATGTCGCCAAAATCTAAAAGATTTTTGACGGCAACATCGTCGAGATTGCGTGCTGTGTCGGAAAAAACGGCTAAAGCTAAAAACTTTGTTTTGCCGTCGGCGACTGCGTTTACAAGCGCAGCCGCTTCGGCAAAAACTGTGCCGCCGTTGCCCTCAACATTTATGCCGCAGTAAATTTTGCCGTCCTTTGAAAGTAAGGCGGCACCGCTTTTGTTTTTTGTTTTGGTGCATAATGAATTTTGCGCAGCTGTCTTTGCAGCCTCAACTAAATTGTCATACATTTTAATCACCATACTGATTATACATTATTTATACCGTATTCGCAATAAATTGTTAGTGACAAACCAAAATAAATATGTTACAATATGTAATCATAATTTGAAGGGTGTTATTTTAATGGAAAACCATTTTTTTGATATTGTTTTAGAACCGCTTTCTGAGTTTATTAGTGAGCAGAGCTTTGTAAAATTGGAAGACGGATCTTACGCTAATGAGAGCAAGCGCTTTAAGGTTGAATTCGATGAGACTGCAGGTCTTTACAATCTTCTGCTTGCCGATGCGGATGACGAGCCTGAGTATGCAACCGTAAGCAGCTGGGGATTTAGCGACGATAAGGGCGAAAAAGAAGCAAAAACCATAGGTCTTGACTTTTTGGATACCTTACGCACAAAGCTTGGTATTAAACCCAACTATGCAAAAAATGTAGCAAACGTACCACTGCCCAAAAAGAGCGGCAACAAGGCTAACAATATTAATGCTTTGGCACAGCAAATGCTGGCTGTTTTTCCAAAATATAAGGAAATCTACCGTCAGCACATAGCTGAAAACGGTGAGTTTTTGTATTTGAATTTTTTCTCACAGACGGTTGTGTCTGATATTAGACAAGCGCTTGACGAGCAGAATAAAAAACAATTAAAGAAAATTTTTGCTGTGCTGTGCGATGTTTATGTTGAGGCCGACCGCGATACGCAAAACGCGGTTGCGGTTACTATAATCACGGGTGCAATAGGCGACAGTAAGGAGCGCTTTGAAACCGCGCTTTCTTATATGGAAGACTGCGCTTATCTAAAAACCGCGATTACACAGCTTAATAAAGCATATATGAGTAAAAATAAAAAATTAAGAACAATGTTGGGCTGAAACTTAATTTAAAACAAATTCCTGTACGTTCGATACGATAATAAAAACAAACCGTGAGATTTAGAAGAGTGTCCATGAGGACACTCTTCGGTTTTATTTGCCACAGGCGAGTTATATTGCTTCGCAGTTTTATTATTTCGGCAGTTTTTAAGGCGAATAAAATTATAGCACTTGTGCTTCAATAAAACTTTTGGCTCGCCAAAAATAAAACTATGTACGCAGTACAGAATAAAACTTGTTTTAAGATTGGTTTATAAGGGTAATAGATTCTCCTAACACGTGGGATTTGGTGCCTGGATCCCCTGATTGTTACTGCATGATACAAAAAAGGATGTGCAGATTACTGCACATCCTTTTTTACTGTCCTTTAGAACGCCGCACTTTTTTTACCGCCCGTTTTTATTCTTTCACCAAAACTTTTTCAATTTTACCTATAACAAGGTAGTGGTAATCCTTTTGCGGATACCATTTTTCGTCAGGTGATTTGTCGGTGAAGCATTCGGACTGCATTTTTTGTACATACTGCTTTTTGCACACTATAACCAGGCGCGCCTGTTCAAAATAAATGCTGTCATTATCAAAAACAGGTATTAGTCCGCACTCTTTCACCTTGTCGCAGTCACGGCCACTTTTAGAGCCGCAAACTTTATGAATTTCTTTGTTGTTGCCGTAAAAGGATATTGTAAAAGTATCGCTTTTATTAATAAACTCCATAGTATAGCGCTGCGGACGTATAACCACCCCGATGCTGTCCTCGCCCCACATTTTGCCGGCAAAACCCCAGCCTGCCGTCATGGTGTTAAAATTGTCTTTTTCGCCTGCGGTTATTAAAAACCATTCTTCGCCCATAGCCTTAAAAAAGTTCTCATTAAGCTCGGCTGCAGTAATCTGTTTAAACAAAAAGTTCACCTCAAAAACTATTATATGACGGCAAGTTCTTTGATATTACCGTCTAAAAACAATTTTATATGCAAAATAATGGCTTGTCAATGCAATTTATTCTTAATTTAGTATAGATTTTATATTGTTTTTTTATATTTTTTTGTTATAATATAATACAATGGCTTATAATGTGTTGCCATAAAACTTTGTTTTCGTATCAATTACTGAAAGGAGTTAAAGTAAAGCATGAATTATTCAAGAGAAGTTGAAAACATGTGTCCTCTTGCAAAAGGGACATACCACGGTCCCGCTCCTATTCCGGAGGAGGGCAAATGGGTACAGGTTAAAGAGGTGAAGGATATCTCCGGTCTTACCCACGGTATCGGCTGGTGCGCACCTCAGCAGGGCGCTTGCAAGCTTACACTTAATGTTAAAGAAGGTATTATTGAGGAAGCATTGGTAGAAACTTTGGGTTGTTCAGGTATGACTCACTCTGCTGCTATGGCTTCTGAAATTCTGGTTGGTAAAACTCTGCTTGAGGCTCTCAATACTGACTTGGTTTGTGATGCTATCAACACCGCAATGCGCGAGCTGTTTTTACAGATTGTATACGGTCGTACACAGACGGCTTTCTCAGAAAACGGTCTGCCTATAGGTGCAGGTCTTGAGGACCTTGGCAAAGGTTTGCGTTCACAGACCGGTACAACATATGCAACAAAGGTAAAGGGCCCCCGTTACTTAGAGCTTGCTGAAGGCTACATAACCAAGCTTGCTATTGATGAGGAAGGCGCTATTATCGGTTACAAGTTTGTACACCTCGGCAAAATGATGGATATGATTAAAAAAGGTATGAGTGCTGATGAAGCTTTGCAGAAAGCAAGCGGTCAGTACGGACGTGTTGATGACGCTGCCAAGCTTATCGACCCGCGTGAAGAATAAGGGAGGTAAACTATAATGGCTTTATTTGAAGGTTATGAAAGAAGAATTGACAAAATAAATGCTGAGCTTGCAAAACACGGCATAGCTTCTATTGAAGAAGCAAAGGAAATCTGCGACAAAGCAGGTGTTGACGCATACAACATTGTTAAGGGCGTTCAGCCTATCTGCTTTGAGAATGCTTGCTGGGCTTACATTGTAGGCTGCGCAATTGCAATAAAGGACGGCGTTAAATCCGCTGCTGAAGCCGCTGAAAAAATCGGTGTTGGCTTGCAGAGCTTCTGCATCCCCGGTTCAGTTGCCGACGACCGTAAGGTTGGTCTTGGCCACGGTAACCTCGGCGCAATGCTGCTCCGTGATGAAACAAAATGCTTTGCATTCCTCGCAGGTCACGAATCATTTGCTGCTGCTGAAGGTGCTATCGGTCTTGCTCGCAGTGCTAACAAAGCACGCAAAGAACCCTTAAGAGTTATCCTTAACGGTTTAGGCAAGGACGCTGCTAAAATTATTTCACGCATCAACGGCTTTACCTATGTTCAAACAAAGTTTGATTATTACACAGGTGAGGTTGCCGTTGTAAGCGAAACTGCATATTCAAACGGTGAGCGCGCAAAGGTTCGCTGCTACGGCGCTGACGATGTTCGTGAAGGCGTTGCAATTATGCATCTTGAGGGCGTTGACGTTTCTATCACAGGTAACTCCACCAACCCCACACGCTTCCAGCATCCCGTTGCAGGCACTTATAAGAAAGAGTGCATTGAGCAGGGCAAAAAATACTTCTCAGTGGCCTCTGGCGGCGGTACAGGACGTACCCTCCATCCCGACAACATGGCAGCGGGCCCCGCTTCCTACGGTATGACCGATACAATGGGCCGTATGCACAGTGATGCTCAGTTTGCAGGTTCTTCTTCTGTTCCTGCTCACGTTGAGATGATGGGCCTTATCGGTGCGGGTAACAATCCGATGGTCGGTATGACCGTTGCTTGTGCAGTTGCTATCAACGAGGCACTCAATAAATAATCAGCAATTATAAATAAAATAACGGACACACCATTTTGAGTTTTTGCTCTGTGATGTGTTCGTTTTTGTATAAGGAAAACCACCTAATCAGGCAGTTATAATTATTGTCTTATCAGAGGGAGCCTTAAAAAAGCAATTATCCCGATTTTTTGGCAGTAGAGCATATTCGCAAGTGAAGGAAAATGCTTTTAATAACAGAATATTATCCTGCCAAGCGGGAAAATACGGGCAAAACGCAGGATAAAAGCAGATATTTATTATATATTTCGCGCTCAACACACCACATTTATTATTTACAAACACAAATAGGTATTGTATATTGACAATGTAAAAACCCATTTATTTTGAGGCGGTAAAGATGGATAAAAAAACAATACGCGTGGCTCTTGACGGCAGCGGTGACTATACAAGACTGGTTGAGGCTTTTGAGTACGTCCGCCAGAACGATTTGCACGATATGACAATTCTTATTGCAAGCGGTGAATATGACGTTATGCAGGAGGTTATTGACGCAAAAGGGCAGGGCTATGTTGATAACTTTGCCAATTATCATTACAGAAATGATTTTACAGGATTATTTTTAGGTAATAACATTACCGTTATAGGTGATAATGTTGCCGATACAATTATCAACTGCACCTATACTGGTGAGAACAATTCCTTTAGCAGTAATTTTTCGGTTTTCCATGTTTATGACAACGCCTTTACATTAAAAAATGTTACAATAAACGGCAAAAATGTTCGGTATTGTCTGCATGACGATTCTCGCAAATTGAATTCAAAAGGCGAATGCAAGGGTTACGTTGACAACTGTGTTATGAATGATAACGGACTGCATTACGGTGCCTGCCTTGCGGGAGGTATAATCGGTAACAGCTACCGCCGCATTACTAACAGCAAGTTCAAATGCTCTAATGGACACTATGCCGTTTATTATCATACAAATGAGGGCAGCGGCACAGGTCATATTGAAATTGAAAACATCTTTTCCGAAACGGGCACAACCTGGTTTTCTGCAGACCACGGCGTTGAGGAAAATCAGAGCATTATGTATGTATCCAACTCACGATTATCGGCGCTTCCTTACTGGCATGAAGGTGTGCAGGAGGGCTATGTAAACAATTCTACATTAAAATACTGGAACATTGATATTGGCGAATAATTATGAGTTTTGAAGATAGATATTTTAATTTAAAGTCGCGCCTTGCGCCCTTTAAATTAAAAACCGATTTTGAAACTGTAAAAACAGTATCGGTTATTGATGCACTTGCCGACCGCGCCGATGTTATTTATAAAGGCGCTGTTCCTTTTGGCGGCAAAGGTGTGCGTGAGGGCTATGATGAAGAAAGTTTTATAACCAAGGCTTACGGTTATTTGGAAAAGCTGGAGCAGGGCGAATTCCCTTTGAAAGGCATGTTTACCGAACCGGGCATTGCCCTTATTGACCACAGCTTTATTCAACACGATGGAAAACTGCACGTTTTTTACATACGCGGTTATATAGGGTATGAGTGGCGTGAGCGCCCCTGTGACACAATAGGTCATGCCGTTACGGAGGATCTTGTTAATTGGACTATTGCGCCGCCCGCCGTTGCATCACAGTACGGTACACTGTCAAACTTTCAAACTTGGGCGCCTGGTGTGGTAAAACGCTCAGATACATTCTATATGTACTATACAGGTGTTAACCGCAATGTAGCACAAAGCACCTTCCTTGCCACATCAAAGGATCTTTACAATTGGGAGTATTATGATAAAAACCCCGTTTATATTCCCGGCGACTGGTGCCCGTGGGATGAAAACAAGTGGTCAAACTGCCGCGACCATATGGTTATGGAGGACGACGGCATATATTATATGTATTTTTGCACCTCTCTCAAACAGGAAGACAGCTCGGTTGTAAATGCAACGGGAGTTGCAAAATCTACCGATATGTACAACTGGGAAGACGTTAATCAGTTTAATATTGAATCTAATAAGCATGCACAGGAATCACCGTTTTGCATAAAGCATAACGGTAAATATTATTTGTTCTATACGGGCTGCGGCAGGGGAACCTGCTACGCTGTGTCTGACAATCCCGCAACCGATTGGGGGGATATGGGCTTACTTTTAGGTGATGAAAACCATACGGGTGATCCTGCACTTGTGCCCTCCTGCAGTGAGGTGTTTGAGTTTAAGGGTCAATGGTATATTTCCTATTGCACATGCCAACCGGGCATGGAGCAATATCTTGAAATTAAAAAGTTCCAATGGAACGACGACGGGACAGTTTCGGTATTATAACAAAAAGCAGCCGTACGGCTGCTTTTTGTTTATATTTTCGAAAACAGTATGAGGATAGATGCATTCTGCTTTTATAATTAGTGCACTCAAAGCGCACGCAGTCATTTTTTATTACTGCGCTACGGATGATATTGCGGGGGCTACGGCTTCAATCTTAACCTTGGATTTAAGGGAATTTTTTGCGATAAATATCCAGGAATTTCCTGCGTTAAGCTCAAGCTCTGTGCCGTCAGTATTTGTAAAGGTCATCTGGTTAGAAGCGGTGTTGCCTTTTTTCCAGTTAATTTCTTTGTACTGACCGTTGGAGATGTAATAGCCCTTGCCGCCTGTAAGGTCAATTTTTGCATATTTGCTTATAACGTAGTTAGAAACGTCTGTAAAAAGAACAAGCACGTTTTTTACAGCAATCTGTTCGTTTGTGCCGTAGTCTTTGTGGGAAGCGCCGCCTTGTGTTTTAAGGTATTTGCCTGTAGCAGCATCGTAAGTAAAGGTTGAAACGTAAGTTGAATCAGCCATAGGAACGGTAAGTTTATCGCAAGCATCGCTCATAGCAACGGATGTGCCCTCAGCGGCAAACTTTGCCCAGCCTACAGAGGTTTCGTTATCGTATTTAAGTTTCTTAATGCCTTCGGCAAGTTTTGCACCGCTGGTGTACATTGTGTGCTCGCTTGATTTGCCGTTTTTAACTCTGAAACCGTATTTTGCATCACTGCCTGTGTTAATATCAAAATCATCCATTTTGATTTCAGCAATGTGGGGTTTGCAGTAGTTGGGGTCAAGACCGCAGTGAACATAAATTGCGTCGTGGCCTGCGGCCAAATCAACGTAAGCGTAGCGTGCGCTGCGCACTGTGCCGATATTGCCGGCTTTAGAAATGTCTTTATATACTGCCATGAGACGTGTAATGCCGCCTTCAACATAGGTTTCATAAACGATGTCAGCCTGAGTCAAACCTTTTTGTACATCCCAGGCGGGCTTAACGTTATTTACCATAACAGCAACGGGGCGGTTGTTTGCGGCTGAGGCAGAAAGGTCTTTAATACCTGTCAAAGGGTTTACAATTAAAGCGGCAGATTCAGCCTTTGATGAAATTTGTGTGTACTCTCCGCCGTCTGAAAGAGTTTTTTCTCCTGAGTTGCAGGCTGCAAGGCAGAATAACATACAAAAACATATTACAACGGCAACAACTTTTTTAAACACTAAAAATCACTCCATAAAAAAAATACAAAGCTATTATACAATATATTGCGACAACATTCAACAAAAAAGACAAAAAAAGTAAAATTTTTAAAAGATAAAATATGGAAAATGAAAGAACGGAAAATTCTATTTTCCGTTCTTTTGGTTTGTTATTATATTTTTCACTTATCTTCCTGATCGTCTGCTACGGGCTCGGGCAGGCGTTCTGCCAAAACCTTTTCAATACGGCGCTCGTCAACCTCAATAACCGTAAAGCTGAAGCCGCTGCATTCAATGGTTGCATCCTCGTCATCTTCACCGGTGGGGATGTATCCCAAACGGTCCATTATAAGACCGCCGATGGTGTCATAGTCACCTTCCGGCAAATCAATGTCAAGCAGGTCTTCAACTTCTTCAATATCGGTTGTACCGTCAATGGTAAATAGGTTTTCATTAACCTGCTCATACTCTTTTTCTTCGTCGTCATATTCGTCCTGCATATTACCGACAATGGCTTCAAGCAGGTCTTCAATTGTAACAAGGCCCGCAACGCCGCCGTACTCGTCAGAGGCAAAAACCATCTGCAGATGCCGTTCGCTCATCTCTCTGAACAAATCGCCGCAGCGCTTTGATTCAGGAACAAAATGGGCATCACGCATAATGCTTTCAATGGTAATTCCGGATATCATACTTTTACCAACGTAAGGTAAAAGGTCTTTTACATATACAACACCAACAATATTATCAAGGTCATCCTTAAACACGGGGATACGTGAATAGCCTTCTTCAACGGCTTTGTTTATAACGTCCTCAATAGCGTCGGTAACCTCAACGGCAACAATATCGGTGCGGTGGGTCATAACATCGCTTGCATCAATATCGTCAAACTCAAAAATGTTGTTAATCATTTCCTTCTGACTTTCTTCAATGACGCCGGTTTCTTCCCCTGCATTAAGAAGCATACGTATTTCTTCCTCGGTTACATTGTTGTCGGTTGCGTTGGGGTCAAAGCCAAGCAATTTTACAACGCCGTTTGTGCAAACGGACAACACTTTTATAAAAGGAGCACAAACGGTTTTTATAAAGAGAAGAACACCTACAACTTTGTAGGAAATTTTTTCACTGCATTGCATTGCAATACGTTTGGGAGCGAGCTCGCCAAGAACAAGAGAGAAGAAAGAAATAATAATTGTTACCAATACAAGTGACACAGAAACAAGCCAAGGCATCTGGCTTATATCCCTGCCAAACCATCCTGCAATTGCACTGGCCAGCGGTTCAGAAAAAGAATCAGCTGCTGAAGCACTGGTTAAGAAGCCTGCAAGGGTAACGCCTATCTGAATGGTGGATAAAAATGAAGCGGAATTTTCTGTAAGGCGGAGAATTTTGGCGGCTTTTTTGTCGCCCTCCTCTGCATTAACGTGCAACTTCGCATCGTTCAGGGTGATGATTGCTATTTCACTCATAGCAAAAAATGCGTTCACAAGGATTAAAAGCAACAAAAGTACCAACTTTAACAAAATACTACCAGGATCGGGGTCCATCTTAAAATACTCTCCATTCAAAAAATAATCAATGTAAAATATAATTACACAAAGTGCATTATATATTCAAACCGAAATTTTGTCAATAGTTGAGAATAAATGTTATATAAATGTTATAAAAAATTAAAATTACATATAAATAAGGGTTTACATATTATGAAAAAAGTGTTATCATTATTTGGAACGTTTAATTGTTAATACTTTTTTGTGTATATTCTCGAGGAGGAAATTAAATGAAAAGACAAACCAAAACAATGGACGGTAACTCAGCTGCCGCATATGTGTCTTACGCATATACCGATGTTGCTGCAATTTACCCCATTACTCCGTCATCAAACATGGCAGAGGAAACAGACAAAATGGCAACAGCAGGAGTAAAAAACCTGTTTGGCCAGACCGTAAAGGTTACAGAGATGCAATCAGAGGGCGGTGCAGCAGGTGCAGTTCACGGTTCGCTTACCGCAGGCGCTCTTACTGCAACCTATACCGCATCACAGGGCCTTTTGCTCATGATCCCCAATATGTACAAGATTGCCGGTGAGCTGCTCCCGGGCGTTATCAACGTTTCGGCACGTGCAATTGCTTCACACGCACTTTCCATATTCGGTGACCACTCCGATATTTACTCCTGCCGTCAGACAGGCTTTGCAATGCTCTGCTCCAATAATCCTCAGCAGGTTATGGACCTCGGCGCAGTTGCTCACCTTTCTGCAATCAAGGGCAGAGTACCTTTCGTACACTTCTTTGACGGTTTCCGTACTTCTCATGAAATCCAGAAGATTGAATGCTGGGACTACAAGGATTTAGGTGAAATGCTTGACTGGGATGCAGTTAATGAGTTCCGCCGCCGGTCCCTTAACCCTGAACACCCCGTACAGCGCGGTACCGCTCAGAATCCTGACATTTTCTTCCAGGCAAGAGAAGCTTCCAATAAATACTACAACGCATTGCCCGATATAGTAGAAGAGTATATGAACAAGGTAAACGAAAAGCTTGGTACCGACTACAAGCCTTTCAACTACTACGGCGCAGCAGATGCTGAGCATGTAATAGTAGTAATGGGCTCCGTTTGCGGCACGGTTGAAGAAACTGTTGACTACCTTAATGCAAAGGGCGAAAAGGTCGGTGTTGTTGAGGTTCACCTCTACCGTCCTTTCTCTGTAAAGCACTTGCTTTCAGTTCTTCCCGACAGCGTTAAGAAGATTGCTGTTCTTGACCGTACAAAAGAGCCCGGTTCAATCGGCGAACCCCTGTACCTCGATGTTGTTGCTGCACTTCACAACACCAAGTTTGATAAGGTTTCTGTTATCGGCGGCCGTTACGGCTTAGGCTCAAAGGATACAACTCCCGCACAGATTATTGCTGTCTACCGCAATCTTGAGGGTGCAGCACAGCATCCTTTCACCATTGGTATCGAGGATGACGTCACTAACCTCAGCCTTGCAACAGATGAAAACCCCGACACTACACCCGAGGGAACAACTTCCTGCAAATTCTGGGGTTTGGGCGCAGACGGTACAGTTGGCGCTAACAAAAACTCTATAAAAATTATCGGTGATAATACTGATATGTACGCACAGGGATATTTTGACTATGACTCTAAAAAGTCCGGCGGTATCACAATTTCTCACTTGCGTTTCGGCAAAAAGGAAATCAAGTCAACCTACCTTATCAATAAGGCAGACTTTGTTGCTTGCCACAACCCCTCATACGTTGACAAGTATGATATGGTTCAGGATATCAAAAAAGGCGGTATATTCCTTCTTAACTGCAGTTGGACCGCAGACGAGCTTTCTGCACATCTGCCCGCAGCAATGAAGAACTATATTGCTGCAAACGATATTCAGTTTTACACCATTGACGCTACTGCTATTGCTAAAGAGCTTGGCTTGGGCGGAAGAGTTAACACAATTCTTCAGGCTGCATTTTTCAGTCTTTCAGGCATTATTGAGTCTGACAAGGCTGTTGAGCTTATGAAAGCAGCTGCTCTCAAGTCTTACGGCAAGAAGGGCGAAAAGGTTGTTAATATGAACTATGCTGCTATTGAGCGCGGTATTTCTGCAGCCGTTAAGGTTGAAATTCCTGCAGACTGGGCAACTGCTGTTGATGCAGCCGCTGCAAAGAAAGAAACCGAGGGCGATGCAAAAACTAAGGCTTATGTTGACAACATTCTTACAGCTGTTAACGCACAAAAGGGTAATAAGCTTCCCGTTTCTGCATTTGAAGAATATGTAGACGGTACTGTTCCGCTCGGCACCTCTGCTTATGAAAAACGCGGTATCGCAGTTGACGTTCCCGAATGGCAGCCTGAAAACTGTATTCAGTGTAACTTCTGCTCATACGTTTGCCCCCACGCTGTTATCCGTCCCGTTGTAATGAACGAGCAGGAAGCAGCTGCAGCTCCCGCTGCAACAAAGACAATTCCCATGACCGGTCTTGCAGGCCTGCAGTTCGGCATCACCGCTACTGTGCTTGACTGTACAGGCTGCGGCTCTTGCGTAAATGTTTGCCCCGGAAAGAAGGGCGCAAAGGCTCTTGTTATGAAGCCTCTCGCTTCACAGCTTGAGCAGCAGGAGGTTTACAACTACGCTCAAAAACAGGTTGAAGCAAAACCTGAGGTTAATGAGAAGTTTAAGGTTACTACTGTTAAGGGCAGCCAGTTCAAGCAGCCCCTGCTCGAGTTCTCAGGCGCATGCGCAGGCTGCGGCGAAACTCCCTATGCAAAGCTTGCAACTCAGCTCTTCGGCGATAAGATGTATATTGCTAACGCTACAGGTTGTTCTTCAATCTGGGGCGGCTCTTCACCTTCAACTCCCTACACAGTAAACAAAGCAGGCCAGGGCCCCGCATGGCACAACTCTCTGTTTGAAGACAATGCAGAGTTTGGTTATGGTATGTTCCTTGCAAATAAAGCTATCCGTAACCGTCTTGCAGATGCAGCCCGCGTTATTTCCGAGCAGGCTGACGGTGCTCTTAAATCAGCAGCTGACAGGTGGCTTGAAACTATGAGTGACCGCGAAGCAAACGGCACCGCTAGTGAAGAGTTTAAAGCACAGCTTGCAAATGCAAGCGGCAACGCTGATGTTATGAAGGCAGTTGAAGAAATCAAAACAGACGCTGATTACCTTGCAAAGAAATCCTTCTGGATTCTCGGCGGTGACGGTTGGGCATTTGATATCGGCTTCGGAGGTCTTGATCATGTTCTCGCTTCAGGCGAAGATGTAAACATTCTCGTATTCAATACTGAGGTTTACTCCAACACAGGCGGTCAGTCTTCAAAGGCTACACCTACCGGCGCTATTGCACAGTTTGCAGCAGCAGGTAAGGAAGTTAAGCAGAAAGACCTTGCAGCTATCGCAATGAGCTATGGCTACGTATACGTAGCACAGGTATCACAGGGTGCTGACTACAACCAGTGCATTAAAGCCTTCCACGAGGCTGAAAGCTATAAGGGCCCCTCAATCATCATTGCTTACGCTCCCTGTATCAACCACGGTATTAAGGGCGGTATGAGCCTTGCTCAGACCGAAGAGAAGAAAGCAGTAACCTCGGGCTACTGGAATCTCTTCCGCTTCGACCCCAGAAAAGCCGATGAAGAGTGCGGCGCATTTGCACTTGACAGTAAAGCTCCCACAGATGACTATCGCGAGTTTATCACAAACGAGGTTCGTTACAGTTCTCTGATGAGAGCCAACCCCGAACGTGCTGAAAAGCTGTTTGCAGAAGCAGAAATTAATGCTAAGAATAAACGCGAGCATCTTGAGCGCTTAGAGAATATGTACAAAAACTAAGAAAGAAATCGGCGGCCGGCTAAAGCTGGCCGCTGATTTTACGCATAGAGCAAAGTTTTTATGTTTCGCCGCGGCGGAACAGATTTCATATTGTTGCGGGACGGCGCCCTCAACGTCCCGCCTTTAATTTATTCATATTGACAATAAAATATAAAAAAGGTATTATTATAACAATAAAACCCAAAAAGGTGGAAAGCGAAAATGCAAAAAATAGCCCGCTTTGAGAGAGTATCGCAAGAACAGTTTGAAAATGACTTTGCGCAAAAAATAGGCAAAACCGCACCCGCGGCCGAAAGCATTGCTTTGCCAAAAAGAGCAACACAGGGCTCTGCGGGGTATGACTTTTTTGCCCCGTGTGATTTTACTCTTTCCCCGGGTGAGAGCATAACCGTTCCTACAGGCTTTCGCTGCAGTATGGAAAACGGCTGGGTGCTGCAGATATTCCCGCGCAGCTCGCTTGGTTTTAAGTTTCGCTTACAGCTTGACAATACTGTCGGTATAATTGACAGTGATTATTATTTTGCAAAAAATGAAGGCCATATAATGATAAAAATTACAAACGATTCAAAAGAGAACAAAACGGTTGATATAAAAGCGGGTGAAGCCTTTGCACAGTGTGTGTTTATTCCCTTTGGCATAACGGTTGATGACGATGCTACCGCTGTTCGTACAGGCGGCTTTGGCAGCACAAACAAATAATAAAAAAAGCAGAGCATTTGCTCTGCTTTAATTTTATATATTATGAATTATTCTGAAATGGTTGAATCATCGTCATCGGGCCACTGCTTGTACTGCTTCATAATCTTTGTGATTCTGTCTGCGGGGTCAAGCAGTTTGCTGATAGAATGGTCACAGTTGATGGTGGAAACAAGCAGCGCAATATACTTTGACATATTAACGCTTACGTACCACTCACGCTCCAGAATTTCGGGCTGTGTATAAATAAGGTTGGTAGTGAAAACCTTGTCAATTATGCCGTTTTCATAAGCTTCATCAAAGCGATCGGGGCCTTCAACAAAAAGACCAAAGGTTGAAAAAATAAATATACGTCCGCAGCCCATCGATTTAAGTTTTGAAGCAATATCAATCATAGAGTCGCCTGAAGAAATCATATCGTCAACCAGGAACAAGTCCTTGCCTTTGATGTCGCTTCCCAAAAACTCGTGAGCGACGATGGGATTACGCCCGTTAACAATCACAGAATAGTTGCGTCGCTTGTAGAACATACCAAGGTCGAGCTTCAAAACGGATGAATAGTAAATGCAACGGCTCATACCTCCCTCGTCTGGGGAAACAACCATGCAATGATCACGGTCAATCTGAATGTCGGGTACGGTTTTAAGCAATGCCTTAATCATCTGATAGGTGGCTTGTACATTATCAAATCCGCCAAGAGGGATAGCATTTTGCACTCTGGGGTCGTGTGCATCAAAAGTGATAATGTTTGAAACACCCATTGCGGTAAGCTCCTGCAATGCCATTGCGCAGTCAAGAGATTCTCTTGAAACGCGGCGGTGCTGTCTGCCCTCATAGAGCATAGGCATAATGACAGTTACTCTTTTTGCTTTGCCGCCTAAGGCACCGATAACACGCTTTAAATCCTGAAAATGGTCGTCGGGACTCATTGGAACGTTTTTGCCGTACATTTTGTAGGTAACGCCGTGGTTGAAACAGTCACAGATAATGTAAACATCAAGACCCCTTGCGGTGTGGTGGAGAGTAGCCTTGCCCTCGCCTGTGCCAAAACGCGGGCAATGTGCCGAAACAACGTAGGAATGCTCCTCCGGCATACCGCGCCACTGTAAAAGATAATAGTCCACCATTGCAGAAATATCCTCGCAGCCGCGCATGCTTATGATGGCAAGATCGCCGTAGGGCGAGTGCGTGAAGTTCACTGAATTCATCCGACAACCTCCAGAGCGAATTTTACAATATTTTTACAATATTTTTACAATATTATAATAGCATAGATTACTGCAAAAGTGAAGCAATTTTTTGGGGATTTTACAATAATTATTAATATTCGACAAATTATGATCGAATACAGATTAATTTATGATTGATAATGTATTGGTACTTTGGTATAATGAAATTAATATTATGTGCTAAAATTTTTGTACTGAAAAGAGGAGTATTATGGTAACCGTAACACTCATTTCACACACACCCGACCCCGAAAAAACTGTGGCCGCCGCCGCAAAGCTTTGTTATTCACAAACAGGCGTTGTTAATATTCTTGACGGCCTTACCGAGGAAAAAACAGCCGCCTTTACCCGCATGCTTGCAGATATTGGACATGAAAGTCCGCTTGAACATGCAAGCTTTACCTTTGGTATTGAGGGAGTTTCGCGTGCGCTGCTTGCACAGATAACCCGCCACAGAATAGCATCATATTCTGTTCAAAGCCAGCGTTATGTGCGTAACGGCAGCTTTGAGTTTGTGACTCCGCCCGAGATTGCAGATGTGCCCGAGGCAATAGAACTGTTCCGGGAAGCGATGCAAAAGGATCAGGAGTATTATGATAAGCTAACAGAAATTCTGATGGTTAAGCACCAAAAGGACTTTTTGGCTCAGGGCATGGACGAAAAGGCCGCCCGCAAAGCCGCAGAAAAAAAGGCTATTGAGGATGCCCGTTTTGTTTTACCCAACGCTTGCGAAACCAAAATGGTTGTTACAATGAACGCACGCAGTCTGCTTAACTTTTTCAACCACCGCTGCTGTAACCGCGCACAGTGGGAGATAAGAGATGTCGCAAATAAGATGCTGCAGCTTGTAAGTGCAGTTGCGCCCAACCTTTTTGCCGCAGCAGGTCCGTCTTGCGTGGCTGGCGCCTGCCCTGAGGGCAAAATGTCCTGCAAGAAGGCAATACAGATGCGCGAATTTTATAAGAATTTAAAGAACGGGGATTGATTGATGGGTACCCTTATCGTTATTGAAGGTCTTGACGGCTGCGGCAAATCCACCCAACTGGAAATATTATGTAAAAGACTCAAAGATGCAGGCAAATCTGTAAAAGAGGTTTCTTTTCCCGATTATGACGCGCCCTCTTGCGCGCCTATAAAAATGTATCTTGCGGGTGAGTTTGGCACCAAACCGGGCGATGTAAACGCTTATGCGGCATCCTCTTTTTATGCGGTTGACCGTTTTTCTTCCTATAAAAGAAACTGGGAGCGGTTTTATAAGGACGGTGGCACTGTGGTTTGCGGCAGATATGTTACATCAAACGCAGTACATCAGGCATCAAAAATGGAAGCTGACAAGCAGGACTCATTTTTAGATTGGCTTGTCGACTATGAGTATAATAAAATAGGTATTCCCGCGCCAGACCTTGTAATTTTCCTTGATATGCCGAATGAAGCATCTAAAAAAATGCTTGAAAATCGCTATAAGGGCGATATGGCAAAAAAGGACATTCACGAAAGGGATGAGGCATACCGCAATGCCTGTCAGGATGCGGCAAGGTATGCAGCAAAAAAATGGGGATGGATAACCGTTAAATGTACGGACGGTGATACTATCCGCACAATTGATGATATTGCTGATGAAATTTTCAGTATAGTAACAAAATATTTGAACGGAGAGTTTTAAGTGATATATATGTTTTTGGCAAACGGCTTTGAGGAAACCGAAGCCATAGTGCCGCTTGATATAATGCGCCGTGCAGGTGTTGAGGTTAAAACCGTAGGTATCGGCGCAAAAACCGTTACAGGCTCACACGGTATTGCCGTTACGGCAGACCTTGCAGAAAACGAAATTGATTTTGATAGTCTTTGCGGTGTTGTACTGCCCGGCGGTATGCCCGGTACTATAAACTTAGCTTCAAGCAAAACAGTAAATACGGCTATTGAAAAGGCAGCTAAAAAAGGCGATTTGATTGCGGCAATATGTGCAGCGCCCAGCATTCTGGGTGAAAAAGGCTTGCTTTGCGGTAAGCGCGCTACCTGCTACCCCGGATATGAAGAAAAGCTGCTTGGTGCCACTTTTACAGGAACACCCATAGTGGCAGACGGTAATGTAATTACCGCCTGGGGAGCGGGTGCTGCTGTGCGCTTCGGCTTTACAATAGTTGAATTTTTGTGCGGCAAGGAAAAAGCCGAAGCCCTGGAGGCATTGTTCAAATGCGCAGGGTAGATATAAGGGAATATAAGCAGGAAATACGTACCCGCGGCAGAGCATTACGTGCTGAGCTTGATAAGGAGCAGCGCGCGGTTTTAGATTTTAAAATTGCAAACAATGTGCGTAAGCTGTATCAGTACGGCCCCTGCAAAACGGTTATGATATATGTTTCAACACCGATTGAAATAAATACCGTTCCCATAATCCAAATGGCTTTTGCTGACGGTAAGCGCGTTGCGGTGCCAAGATGCATACCGGGAACCCGTAAGATGGAATTTTATTATATAACCTCGCTTGACGATTTAGAGCCCGGTTCTTTCTCGGTTATGGAGCCAAAAGACGATATGCCAATGCTGACCGACTTTGATAAATGCCTTATGATAATGCCCGGCATACAATTTGACACAAACGGCTACCGCATTGGCTACGGCAAGGGATATTATGACAGGTATATGGCAAAATACACAGGCTTTTCTGCGGGGCTGTGCTATGATTGGGAGCTGCGCAGACATCTTTGTCATGGCAGGTTTGACCGTCCCGTAAGCGCGGTGGTTACAGACAGCCATATAAGAACCTGCAAATTGCCCAAACCCACTATAAGAAAGGAAACAGATTATAATGGATGATAACAAAAGAGAAAACAATGAGATAAACAGCGATTCGCTGCCCGACAGCTCTGACGATTTTGTTATAGGCTCCGGCTTTAAGGTTGACGATACAATTGAGCATGACCAAAAGCCTATGCCTGTAAAGAAAAAAAGACAAAAAAGCGGATGTTTAAAGGCGGTAGGCTGGCTTGCCTGTCTTGGTATTATTGCGGTTTTGCTTGCAACCACAATAATTTTGTTTGTGTCTGATTATTTTGGCATTGGTATAGGACGCGGCGTTGACTGCGTGGTTGAAATAAAGCAGGGTATGGGCACAAAACAGATTGCCGAAGTCTTAAAGGAAGAAAATGCGGTAAGCAGTTCCTTTTTATTCCGTGTTTATTCAAAATTAAAGGGTTATGACGGTACATATAAATACGGCGTTTATACCTTTAATAATGAAATAGGATATGAAGCAATTGCACATATGCTTCAAACGGACGGAGCAAAGGCAGAAACCGCAACCGTTAAAATTCCGGAAGGCGCAACAATTGACGAAATTGCAAAGCTTCTGGAGCAGGCGGGTGTGTGTTCTGCATCCCAGTTCCGTTCAGCCGTCAGAAACACAGAATTCAAGGACGAGCTTATTGAACAAATTCCCGTGCAAGAAGTGTATTACAGGCTTGAGGGATATCTATTCCCTGATACATACAATTTTTTCTCCTATGATAACGGCGCAGAATGTGCCCAGCTTGCTGTACGAAAAATGGTAGAACAGACGCTGAAAAAAATTACGCCGGATATGCGTAAAAAAGCCCAGGACATGGGTTATACCGTACATGAGGTTTTAACAATGGCTTCAATTGTTGAGCTTGAAGCAAGCGGCACAAAAAGTGAAATGCACAATGTTGCGGCGGTGTTTTATAACCGATTATCCTGGGACGAGCCTAAATTGCTCGGCTCTTCACCTACGGCAGAGTACCCCTACGGCAATGGCAGATATGACACAAACAAAACTCAAGGCTTACCACCGGGACCGCTTTGCGCGCCCAGCCTTAACGCAATAAATGCGGCGCTTGAGCCTACAGAGAATTTTGCATATACATACTTTGTTACCGACTCAAATATGGACTTTTACTATACAAAAAGCTTGAGCGAGCATCAAGCAACCATAAAATCACTAAAACTTAAAGGAATGTGGATAGGCTGATGAAGAAAATACCCGAACTGCTTTGTCCTGCGGGCGATGCAGAACAGCTTAAAGCGTCGGTAGAATATGGAGCCGATGCGGTATACCTTGCAGGACAGGCCTACGGAATGAGAGCGGGTGCGGGCAATTTTGACACCTGCGAAATGAAAGCTGCGGTTCAGTATGCACACAGCCGCGGTGTTAAGGTGTATGTAACCTGCAACATTGTTCCTACCAATGAAGAAATTAATCATATTGAAGAGTTCTTAAAATCCTGCGCTGATGCTGGTGTTGATGCCTTTATTATAAGCGATATGGGGGTATTGACCGCAGCAAAGACCGCAGCGCCGCAGGTGCCCATACACATCTCTGTACAGGCGGGTATTGTCAACTGGATGTCGGCAAAAACCTTTTATGAGCTTGGCGCAAAAAGGGTTGTGCTTGCTCGTGAACTTTCTTTTGGAGAAATAGCCGAGATACGCGAAAAAGTGCCTGCCGATTTAGAGATTGAATGCTTTGTACACGGAGCAGTCTGTGTTTCTTTTTCGGCAAGATGTCTGTTGTCTGCTTATATGACAGGGCGTGATGCTAACCGCGGCGACTGCGCGCAGTCTTGCCGTTGGAGTTATTCTTTAATGGAGGAAAAACGTCCCGGTCAATACTTTGATATTACCGAAAGCGATAAGGGAACCCATATTCTTAATGCTGATGATATGTGTATGGCAGCTTATATTGATAAGCTTTGTGCCGCAGGTATTGACAGCATAAAAATTGAGGGCAGGGCAAAAAGCGGTTATTATGCCGCCGTTTGCTCTAACGCATACCGCTGCGCGTTGGACTCTTATGCAAATGCTGATGGTGAGTGGCAGTTGCCGCAGTGGATTGCTGAGGAGCTTGAGAAAATAAGCCACCGCCGATATTCGACAGGCTTTTATTTTGGCAGACCTACCGCCGCGCAAAACTTTGCTACGGCATCCTATGTGCGCTCGTATTCTGTTGCCGCAGTGGTAAGCGGATATAAAGACGGTATGGTAGAGGCAATACTTAAAAACAAATTTCCTGCAGAAACAGAGCTTGACGCTCTTATTGCGGGCGAGCAGCCTTATTTTTTTAAAGCTGACCCGCTTTTAGATGAAAAAGGCAATCCCCTTGAAGATGCCTGCCATCCAATGATGATTATTAAAATACCTTGTGAGCGGGAATTGCCCGTTGGAACAATGCTGAGAATGAAAGTGTAGAATAGAGTATAAAGTAAATAATTCCTCCGAATTCCGTCAATGCTATGGAATGAGGGGGAATTTTTTATGAAAAAAAACTTTGAACATACCTTCAGCAGACGGGGCATTGGGCTGTTTGTTGTAATATTACTGCTGATGCTGGTTTGTATTTTAAGAATATATGTGTTGTGCAGCAGAGCAATTGCTGCAAGCAGTAACCAAAGCAACACAATATCACTTAACATATGTGAACTCCGCGGCAATATTTTTGATGCGAATATGTTGTCATTAACGGGCAATAAAATAACGCAAATGGCGGCAATAACAAATCAGCCGCAGGATATAATGGCATTAACAAAAATTCTAAAAGGGCAAGAGCTCCAAGCGGCAATAGAGCGTTTAAATGACGGCAAGCCTATACTTGTTGAAGCACCAGACACAAGCAACTCGGCTATTACGATTGCAAGGGTAGAGCACAGCTCCGATAATATGCTGGCAAAGCATATTTTGGGCTATGTAGGCGCAAGCGGACATGGGGTAAGCGGAATTGAAGCGGCTTGCGACAGTATGCTTTATAAAGGCGACAAATTGAAGCTGGTGTACTCGGTTGACGGGCATGGGCAGCTGCTTTTGGGAGTAAAGCCGCAGCTTGTCGGAGACACCTCTGTTTATAACGACGGTGTGGCGCTGACTATTGACAGCCGTATACAAAGCGTTGCTGAAAATGCAATGCAAAATATAAAACGCGGCGCGGCTGTAGTTTTTGAGGTAAAAAGCGGCAAAATACGTGCTATGGTAAGCCGTCCCGATTATGACCCAACAGATGTCTCGCAAAGTCTTGAAAGCAAAGACTCTCCCTTAATAAACCGCGCATTGTATGCTTATAATGTAGGCTCGGTTTTTAAACCCTGTATAGCCGCAGCGGCAATAGAACAGGGCACATATCTTAACTTGCATTATACCTGTACGGGCAGCAGTACAATAGGCGGGCGCGTTTTTAACTGTAACCTTGAAGAAGGACACGGCTATATAGACTTAAAGCAGGCGCTTACACATTCCTGTAACACCTTTTTTTATGAGCTGGCGCAGCGTTGCGGAGCAAACGCCATTTATAGTATGGCAAAGCAGTTTAATTTCGGAAACACGGTAAGCCTTGCCGACGGTATTACAACACAAAACGGCAGACTTACAAGTCTTACAGATTTAAGCGCGTCAGATGCTACCGTTGCCAATTTTGCAATAGGGCAGGGTGACATATTGCTCTCGCCCGTTGCGGTGGGCTATATGTATTGTGCAATAGCAGGGGACGGCACATACAGCGTATATCCGATTGTTGAAGGGCAGGTTATGAATACTAAGCTTATAACTCCCCATAAACGAGTAAACGCTACCCGTGTAATGAGCACACAAACGGCAGACAAATTGCGTGAATATCTTATTAATGCCGTAAACAACGGCACAGGTAGGCTGGCACTTCCCAAAAGCTGTACGGCAGGCGGCAAAACTGCAACTGCGCAAACGGGCTGGCTTGATGAGAACGGCAACAGCGTAACTCAGGGTTGGTTTTGCGGTTTTTTCCCAGCCCAAAATCCGCAGTATGTCGCGGTAATACTTGCGGAAGATGTGGCGTCGGGCGGAAGTGTCTGTGCACCTGTATTTTCCGCCCTTGCAGACGGCATTTGCGCACTCGATTTAAGTTGACAAAGAAAGACGGTAAGTATATAATTATCTGGTAAATATTAATATATTAATACAAGGACGTTTTATTTATGGAATGGACTTCACTCAACAAATTGCGCGAAATGTATCTTTCGTTTTTTGAAAGCAAGGGCCATTTGCGACTGCCCAGCTTTCCGCTTATTCCCAACAACGATAAGTCTTTGTTGCTTATCAACTCGGGTATGGCACCTATGAAAAAATTCTTCACAGGCGATGTAACGCCCCCTGCAAAGCGTGTTACGACATGCCAAAAGTGTATCCGTACACCTGATATTGAAAGGGTGGGCAAAACAGCCCGCCACGGTACATATTTTGAAATGCTGGGCAACTTCTCCTTTGGTGATTACTTTAAGGAGCAGGCTACAGCTTGGGCTTGGGAGTTCTGTACACAGGTTGTAAAGCTGCCTGTGGACAAGCTTTGGGTTTCAATTTATGAGGATGATGAGGAAACATTTAAAATTTGGACCGAAAAGGTTGGCGTAAGCCCTGACCGTATTGTGCGTCTTGGTAAAGAGGACAACTTCTGGGAGCACGGCACAGGTCCGTGCGGTCCCTGCTCAGAGCTGTATTTTGACCGCGGCGAAGAGCATGGCTGCGGTTCGCCTGACTGTGCGGTAGGCTGTGAATGCGACCGCTTTGTTGAATTCTGGAACTTGGTTTTCACTCAGTTTGATTCAGACGGTTTGGGCAACTATGCGCCCCTGGAGCATCCCAATATTGATACAGGTATGGGCCTTGAAAGACTTGCCTGCATAATGCAGGGTGTTGAAAATCTTTTTGAGGTTGATACCGTTGCAAACATAATGAAGCACTTAAGCAAAATTTGCGGCGTGGAGTATAAGCAGGATGCCAAAAAGGATGTTTCAATCCGTGTTATTACCGACCATATACGTTCAATAACCTTTATGCTCGGTGACGGTGTTAAGCCTTCAAACGAGGGACGTGGTTATGTACTGCGCCGTCTTCTCAGACGTGCCGCACGCCATGGCAGATTGCTTGGTATTGACAAACCTTTCTTGTCAGAACTGTGTGATACAGTTATTGCTGAGAACTTCACCGCTTATCCTGAGCTTAATGAAAAAAAGGATTTTATCAAAAAGGTTATTTCTGTTGAGGAAGAAAACTTTGCAAAAACCATTGACCAGGGTCTTGAGTTGCTTGCAAATCTTACCAAAGACGGCGGTGTGCTTTCGGGCGAAGATGCTTTCCGCCTTTATGATACCTACGGATTCCCGCTTGACTTAACAAAGGATATTTTACAGGAAAAGAGTATGACGGTTGACGAAGAATGCTTTGACCGTCTTATGAACGAGCAAAAAACACGTTCACGCGATTCACGTAAAAAGGACGATTTTGAGGCTTGGAAAGATACAGCCGATTTGTTTGCCGATTTTGATTCAACAGAGTTCTGCGGTTACACCGAAAACAGTGCAGATGCAAAAATTACAGCAATCTTTGCAAATGGTGAACAGGCAGAAGCTGCCGATGACGGTGAACAGGTTGTAGTGCTGCTTGATAAAACACCTTTTTATGCAACCTCAGGCGGTCAGGTAGGGGATATTGGCGAAATTACATCCGGAGGCTTTTCCGTAAAGGTGGAAAGTACCGAAAGGAATGCCGCAGGCGTTATATCACATATAGGAATGGTGCAAAACGGCACAGCAAAGACAGGTGCAAGCGTAACTGCCGCTATTAATGTGCAGTACCGTAACGATGTGCGCCGCAATCATACCGCAGCCCACTTGCTGCAGGCGGCTTTGCGCAGTGTTTTAGGCACACATGTTGAGCAGGCAGGCCAGCTCGTTAACCAAAAGGCAGTAAGGTTTGACTTTACACATTTTTCTGCCCTTACACCTGAGCAGCTTGAAGCAGTTGAAGATTACGTAAACGGCGCTGTTTTAGCGGCGGTAAAGGTTGAAAACTGCGAAATGCCTATTGAGCAGGCAAAAGCAAAGGGCGCTATGGCGTTGTTTGGCGAAAAATATTCAGATATTGTTCGTGTTGTGGATATTGCAGATTATTCACTTGAGCTGTGCGGCGGTACACACGTTGCAAACACTGCAGATATCGGCTTGTTTAAGATTATATCAGAAAGCTCGGTTGCATCGGGTGTCCGCCGTATTGAAGCCGTAACAGGCGCAAATACAGGCAAGCTGATGGATAAATATAAGGAAATTATAAACAGTGTTGCAGCAGCATTAAAGGTAAATAATGTTGAGGATATTGAACACCGCATTAAGCAATTGCAGGCAGAATTAAAGGAAAGCCAGCAAAGAGCAGAGCAATTAGAAGCCCAGAACGCAGTTGCCAAGGTTCGTGATATGGTAAACGGCGCTGTTGATTGCAAAGGCTTAAAGCTTGTTTGTGCAAAGGTTGAGGCCGCATCAGAGGTTCTACGTTCAATGTGCGACGAGATAAAAGCCTGGGACGAAAACGCGGTTGCCGTTCTTGCAAGCGTGTTTGACGGCAAACTTACTTTCTGTGTTGCCTGCGGCGCAGGCGCTGTTTCAAAGGGCGCTCACGCAGGTAATCTTGTCAGAAGTGTTGCGGCAGTTGCAGGCGGTAAAGGCGGCGGCAAGCCCGACAGCGCAATGGCAGGCGGTAAAGAGCCTAATAAGGCTGATGATGCCGTTGCGGCAGCAAAGGACCTGCTTTTGCAGATGATAGGAGAATAAAAAATGCAAGATTGCTTATTTTGTAAAATAATAAAAGGCGAAATTCCCTCAACCAAGGTTTATGAGGATGAATTTGTTTTGGCTTTCAAGGATATTGCACCTCAGGCACCTTTTCACGCAGTTATAATTCCCAAACAGCATATTGCCTCTGCGGCAGAGTTTGACGAAACAAACTTTGATATTGCAGCAAAAATATTTAAAGCGGTAGCAATAATTGCCGAACAGGAAAAGCTTGAAAAAGGCTTCCGTGTTGTTACCAATTGCGGTGAAGAAGGCGGACAAACTGTAGGCCATTTGCATTTTCATATGCTGGCAGGCAGATGCCTTGCATGGCCTCCGGGTTGATGGATCAAGCGATATTTGATTGTGGGGAAGGGAACATTATGAAAAAGACATATAAAATGACCATTGCGGGTTATGAACGCGAACTGCCGATTTGTTCTATAAACGACAAGCTTGATATTGCAGGCTTTATAATTTTCGGCGATGTTGAGCTTACAATTGCCGCGGCAAAGGAGCTTATTGCCAAATCACCGGAATTTGATATTATAGTTACTCCCGAGGCAAAAAGCATTCCCTTGGCTTATGAAATGGCTCGCCAAACCGGCAAGCCGTATATTGTTGCAAGAAAACATCCCAAGCTTTATATGAGCAATATGCTGGATGTTGCGGTAAAGTCAATTACTACCGAAGCGGAACAGCATTTGTACATAGACGGCGAGGAAGCCGCTCAAATGAAAGGTAAACGCGTGCTTATTGTTGATGACGTTATCAGCACGGGAGAATCATTGACAGCCGTGCAAACCTTGGTTAAAGAGGCGGGAGGTATAGTTGCTGCAAGCTGTGCTGTTCTGGCAGAGGGCGATGCCGCAAACCGAGACGATATTATTTTCTTAGAGCCTCTTCCGTTATTTTTTAAATAACAAATTGCATTCGGTAAAACAAAAACTCTTTACCGGATGCGCTTGTATATTAAAGCTATGTTTATAGAGAAAAGACCCGCATTATTGGCTTTGATTTTTGCAGCAATTGCGGCACTTATTGCTTTCTTTTGCAATTTTGCCGTTATGTGCGTGACGATAGCTTTGTTTTTGGCGGCAGGAATATTTGCTGCATTTAAGAACAAGCCAACCGTTCTGGCGTCTGTAATAATCGGACTTGCGGTGCTGGCGCAGGCAGTAGCAATACAGTTTAATACGCTTGATAAGCTTAAGTCTTTTGATGCAAAAAATGTCGAAATTTGCGGTACACTTTGCAACACATCCTCAGCAGGGGAAGGGTACATTACACAAAACGTAAAGGTGTCAGCTATTGACGGCACAAGCTTTATAACCCCTGTTAAGGTAAGACTTGTAAATTCTAACGGCTTTGTTGCAAAGCAGGGAGATAATATTTGCATAACAGCAGATCTTAAAATATCTGAAGATACTGCTTATAGAAATTCCAACTATGCACAGGGCATATATGCAACGGGTAATAATATAAAGGTAAAATATGTAACAAACGGCAATAACATTTACAGCCTATCGGGCAAGGTGAAAGCCTTTGTTAACGAAAAGCTTGAGCATTATCTGCCTTATAATGAGGCCTCCGTGCTGTCGGCTGTTGTTGTGGGTGACCGCACAAATATTGATGACGGACTTTACAACGACGTTATTGACAGCGGCGTTTCACATATGCTGGTTGTATCGGGAATGCACCTCAGCATAATGTGCTCGGCAATTATACAATTGCTGCATAAGTTTTTATCAAAAAGGATGTCGGCAATAATTGTTTTGCCGCTTGTACTGTTTATTGCGGTTGTATGTGATTTTGGGTATTCCATAATGCGTGCTGCAATAACATACATAATATTCATCATCGGCAGCGTATTGCTTAAAAGAAGTGACCCGTTATCTTCTCTTTGCATAGCAAGCATAATTATTCTAATATACAATCCTTTTACATTGGCAAGTGTATCATTACTTTTGTCGGTTTCATCAGCCGCAGGTATAATTACGGTTTCGGTACCGATGGCAGAGCGCATTGAAGAAAAGCTTTGTGCCCGCAGAGGTCTTTCTTGGTTAAAGGTAATAACCGAGCCGCTGTGTATGACGCTTGGTGCAATGCTGTTTTGTCTGCCTGTAACTTTGCTGTTCTTTGGAAGAATATCGGTTGTAAGTGTGTTAACAAATATTCTTGTAAATTACAGCATTACGATTGCATTGTGTGTAACTGTCACAGGTATGCTTTTATGTCTGATATTACCCTTTGAGCCTTTGCTTAATATTGTGTTTGCAATAGCAGGCATTTGTATAAAATACTTTTGCGCAATAGTGCGCGCCATAGCAAACATAACCTTTGCTTCAATAAGTGTTACAACTGTTTATGCGATTGTGTGCACGGTGTTGCTTGCGGCGGCGGTAATACTTTCTTTTCTTTTTATCAGACACGGTAAAACAAAAAAGCTTATTTGTATTTTTGCGGCGGCAATTATACCTTTTACTGCTATGTCGGTTTATCTTAATGTAAGCAAAGTTACCGTTACAGCGGTAAAGTTAAAAAAGTCGCAAAGTGTTATAATAAGCTATGAAAACACCGCCACGGTTATAGGCGCGGGCAATAATACCAATGACGGTGAACGCATAAGCGAGGCTTTAAAAGAACTGAACGCAGACGAAATAGAAGCGGTATATATAATAGATAAAGAAGAATCTTATAGTGGCATTTCTGCTCTTTTGCAAACCAATGATGCAAGGAGTGTATACACTGCGCAGGATGCGCAAATTAAGAAAAAAATTAAAAAGTGTTGTAATAACGTGTTCAGTCTGCCCGCAAGCCGGGAATTGCCGTGCGATATTATAATAACCTTTTCGGGTGAAACGGCTTATGTTGACTGTGGCGGGTATTCGCTGTTTGTAAGTGAGGCAGAGCAGTTGACCCCAACACAAAAGCTCTATGCAAAAAAGGCGAATGCGTATATCTACACTGAGAACGGCGATACTTGTGTCAATAAATATAAAACAGATTTTGGCAACATCAGGTTAAAAATAAAACAAGGCTATGCGTTAATTTCAAAGTAAGGAGGAAAGCGTAATGGTGCTTTACGATGAAATCAGACTAAAAAGACAGCTGGAGCAGGACTTGTTTCCGGTTTATATGCTTTTTGGCGATGATGATTACCTTGTAAAGCTGTACGAAAAGAAAATTACCTCTCTTGCTGTTGGCGATAATCCTGACTTTAACCTACATTGCTTCGATTCGCCAAAAGGCTTGCAAGACGTGTATGATGCTGCGGCACAGCTGCCTATGATGAACGACCGCAGCTGTGTGTTGGTAAAGAATTTTGACCTGTCCAAATGTAAGGCTGACGATTTTGGGCGCCTGTGTGAGATTGTGTCGGCTGGATTTGACACTACTGTTTTAGTTTTTAGCTTTACCGCGGTGGAGATTGATGCAAAAAAGAACAGCAACTGCAAAAAGTTTATTGAGACAATAGAAAAAGCGGGCGGCGCTGCGGCACAACTTAACCACCGCAGAGCTGAAGACTTAATTAAACTTTTATGCTCAAGTGCTTCAAAAAGAAACTGCACAATGGACGCTGCGACTGCACGGTATCTTATCGAATCGGTAGGGCAGGATATAAACACACTGTATTCAGAGCTTGAAAAGCTTATAGGCTATGCTCTGCTAAACGGCGGAATAATTATGCGTAATACTGTTGACCTTGTTTGTGTAAAAACGGTTGAGGCGTCTGTTTATAGAATTCAGAACGAGTTGTTTTGCGGCAACGCTGAGGGGGCGCTTACCCTTATAGGACAGCTTTTTGATGCAAAAACGGATGCTACGGTTGTCTTCAGCACAATGGCGGCGGCGTATCATGAGATGTATCTCGCGCGTGCGTCACTTGCAGCCAAAAAGAGCGCACAGCAAACCGCGCAGGACTTTGGTTACAACAAAAACCGCTGTTTTGTAATTGAGCGGGCTCAAACCAACAGCCGCAGGCTTAGCGCCGCGCAGCTTAAAAGCAGTATTGAGGCGCTAACAGCTTGCGACCGCATAATAAAAAATTCAAACGCCTCAATAGCGCAAAAGGCGGTTGAGCGCTTGGCAATTGAGCTTGCGCAGATTGCAAAAAGCAGGCAATTAAAATGATTAAAATAAAGCAAGCTGTTGTGGTAGAGGGTAAATATGATAAAATTGCCCTTGAAAATTTGCTTGACACCGTAATAATAACAATAAACGGCTTTGGAATTTTCAAAGATAAGGAAAAGCAAGTCCTTTTGCGTACCATTGCGCAAAAAAGTGGCGTTATAATTATGACTGACAGCGATTCGGCAGGGCAGTTTCTGCGCCGCCGCCTTAAAGGTATGCTGCAAACGGATAGTATAATAAATGTTTATGTTCCGCAGATTAAAGGCAAAGAAAAAAGGAAAGCCGCTCAGTCAAAGGAAGGCTTTTTGGGTGTTGAGGGGCTGTCTGTTCAGATTTTAGAGCAGTCGCTTGCAAAGGCAGGCATAACAGGTGAGCGGTCCTCAGTAAAAAGTGCAGGCATAACTAAGGCAGACTTGTTTGCCGCAGGGCTTACAGGCGGACAGAACTCGGCCTTGCGCCGCAAAAAACTGCTTTTAGCTAACGGATTTCCGCAAAATCTTACTTGCAACGCAATGCTGGATATATTAAACCACTATTACACGAGGCAAGAGGTTTTAGATATAATAAATACGTCCAAAGCGTGAAACGCTTTGGACGTATTTATTATATATTATTGCATATAAATGTTCAGCGTGGGTTATTTGGTAAAAGGAGATGTGCTATAAAAAGCATTAAAGACGATTTTATATTATTCACTTGTCGATGTAGTTGTGTACATCATTGCAATTGAAATCTCGCCGTTTTCGTTTGTCCAGAGATACATTTTTGCATTTTCGGTCTTATCAAACTTTTTAATAAATTTTTCTTTGGTATATTCTTTATAAAAAACCTCGTTTTCAATGTTGCCGCTGCGAAGATGAACTATGTCAGAATCGCGTGTGTAGAATACAGCATCTTCGGCAAGTGCATAAGCGGTTGTTTCGGGCTCCTCACTGTCTGTCTTAGGGTTATAGGTAGGTTTGCAGGTATAAAGAACATTATCCTCAATTTTAAGAACGGTTACATTAAGCTGGGCAGATTCATAATCCAACCCGTTGAGGCAGCTGCTACCATGTGTTGTGTAGGTGGTAACACCCGTTTCACCCGCAACGCTTAAAATATCAATATCCTTTTCCTTGCAAGAGCACAAAAGTGCAGCAAAGCAAAGCGCGAAAACAATCAAAAGTTTTTTCATAAAATAATCACCTTAATAAGCACAAAATAATTTATATAATATATTTTAAATTGATTATTTGCCGTTGTCAATAGGATTGATTTTCAAATGCAATATTTTTTACAGCAAAGCTTTTAATATTAAAAAAGAGATAAAATTATGTTTTAGCTTGGCAATATGTAACAATGCAGGTTTAAAGCTGACAGCGCAACTGTAATAGAGCGGGTTTTAAGATGTCACTTTTGCAGGATAAAGTAGATATGGCTTGGTTCATATAGGGTGCAAAGGACAAGGTTAATATGTATTGGGCATTCTTAATGCCCTAATTCCATTATCACAATATGCGCCGCATCGCAGACGAATGTCTTAAAGAGCTTGTTATTTCCCGCATCAATAGCTTATATACTGTAGAATAATAAAAAGACGGATTAATCTGATATGCATCTCCAAAAGTGTCAAACTTTTGGGGTGTATATTAATCGTCCGCCTTTTTTGATAAATTAATTATAAATATCGCAATAACAACCATTATTGCAACAGCGGTAAGCGCAAATCCTACAACAGATAAAACAGTCCATAAAATATCAAATTTCATATTGCCGAACTTGTCCATAAAATATTTTAAAAATGCTCCTGAAAAAGTAAGGCAGACAAGGAACACAATAATTTCCGCAACAGTCAATAAAACAATTTTGGTCTTGTTTTTCAAAACTATCCCTCCATCAAAAGCAATTATACCGCAAAATTCTGTAGATTACAATGCTTTTGTGCAAATAGAGGGTTAATTTTAAAAACAGGGACAAAATTATTCTGTCTGCTGACCTAAAAAATTGGCAGCAACCGCAGCCAGCTTAAAATCGCTTTCGCTTGAAGTTGGGCATTTGTCGTTTGAAAGCATAACAACCGCGCCTGTAACGTCACCCGCCGCAATAATCGGCACCGCAATGCAAGCGTTACGGTCAACACCCTCCAAAACCGACATTTTTTTGTTGCAGTCATTAAAGCTTTTGCGCGATTCCATAGTTTCCTCCAAAGCGGGCGTAATTCTTCGCTCAAGCACCTCTTTTTTCGGTATGTTTGAGGCGGCAATGCAGTGGTCGCGGTCGCATATTAAAACCGAAAGATTTGTTCCTTTTGCAAGACTTTCGGCGTATTGGTTTGAAAAGTTTGAAAGCTCGCCTATCGGTGAGTACTTTTTGAAAACCACCTCGCCGCCTGCATCAGTAAATATCTCCAGAGGGTCGCCCTCGCGTATTCTCATAGTTCTTCTTATTTCTTTAGGGATAACAACTCTTCCAAGATCGTCAATACGCCGTACAATTCCTGTTGCTTTCATATATACATTTCTCCTTAAAAACCAAATTGTGATGTTATTATCTGTAATTTAAGGATATTTATACTGTTGTAATTTACTTTTAAAACCTCTTTTGAGATTTGTTTTTTTATAGCGCGTACAGGCACTTCTTCGCTTTTATAAATGATTTTTATACGATAAGTCATAAATGTTTTTTTCAAAAAAGACTCGGTTGTTTGTGTTTCTTGCCGGTCTATTGAAAAAGCAATATTGAAAAATGTTATGTCTGAAAATTCTTAATTAAACAGCGCATAGTATATGCATGTTGCGGATTTGACTGTCGCCGATAGTATCATTTATTATATAAGCCTGGCGTTCCATTTCAGTGTCTGTGTGACTTGTTAAGCCTTGCACTTTTAGCTCTTTTGAAATTGTGTTACTGATGTTTTCTATAATTTCGCTTTTCTTTTGTGCGTCAGTCTGGCTGTTGCCGCTTGATATTAAATACTCAAGCGGTTGTGAAAGGGAGGAAAGCCGAGGCAACTCTCTCAAAGCGTGAAAGCTCCATTTATAATACGGAATATAGGTTTTATTGAGCAGGAAAATTACATTTAAAGTGCTTTTTACAAACTCAAATACAGCAAGCTGAGCGGCCGCAGTTTCGCCTCTTGAAAGGCAGCGTTTGTAATTATACTGTCCTGACTGTCCCATCAAAAGCAGATTTCCCGCAAGTTTTTTAAGCCTTACATCTTCCGGTAAATAAGAAAGCTTTGTTCTTATTTGAGTGAATTTGCCGTAATTATCAGTAAAAACTGCGCCGTTTACGGCTTCCTTAAGAGAATATTCGGGAACGCCAAACCAGTCGGCAAGTGAAAGCTCACCGTCGCGTTTGCCCGTTTTAGCCTCAAAAAAGTCACCCATTCGGATAACCCCGTGACGATTGCCGCCTACGGCGCTTACATTGGATCTTTCAAGCCCTAAAAACTGACGGGGCAGCTTTGCGTATGCCCGCTCAAGAGCGAAAGCAGTTTTGTTGTCAACAACATCTTCGTCGGGGATAAAAATGCAGAAAGCGGGCTCAAAATCGTGGTCGCGGGAAATATCGTCGTCATATCCATAACATTCAGAGCCGCTGCCCGCCAGACCTACTGCTATAAAAGGCAAAACATCGGCAAACTGCTCTTTGAGCATGGGCACGCCAAAGTTTTCAAAAAAAAGTCGTGACAGATCAAGCCCTTTCATAAATCCTCCTATAGCGCTCTTTAAGCTGATTTTCATAATCAAAATATCCGTAATAACCAAAAACAGTTGAACATTTTTCGCAAACAAAGGCGTAGTTTCCGTCGGTCTGATTTTTACAGCTATTAAGAAGCTCCATTGCCTTTTGTATGTGGCCATCAATAATTTTTTCGGCTTCTTGCAGTCCGTATTGCATTTCTGCGGCGGTTGCCATATTAAGATAGGTTATTGCCTGCTCAGGCCGCTTGTCCAGAGAGTTTTGCAAAACGGAAATTGCCTTTTTGTAAAGGCTGTCAGCCTCATCAAAGCGCTTTAAATCCACAAGCGCCAAAGCCATATTGTTATAAAGCCCCGCAAGCCTGTCATCCGTCGGCATAAGGTTTTCTTCGTAAATTATCTTAGCTTTTTCAAACAGACTTATTGCATTTTGGGCCATTCCAAAGGCTTTATATACTGTTGCGCTGTTTAAATAGGTTGTTGCGGCGCCAATATTATTTTCAATATTCATTTTTTCAATTTGCCCTATCGCATTTTGAGCAAATGCGAGCGCCTGCTCCTTTTCGCCGAGCTTGCGGCAAAGTCCCATAAGCTCATTGTTTAAAAGCAGTACGTTTTTTTCGTCACAAGCCAGCTTTGCTTCATTAAGCCAGTAAAGCAAATGCCGTTTTGCTGCCGAATAATCGTTTTTGCTCAAATAATCATCAAGTTTTTGCAGTAATCTGTCTGTGGGTATTTGATTTTTTTGGATCATAAAGCACGTCCTATAAATTTATTTTATTGCGCCGATCAAAAGCTTTTGCCATCCTTTTTCGTCAAGCGCGGCGGCATTCGGCTCAAACAGTATGCCCATATCTGCGGCACGCTGTATTACAGACCGCTTTGAGTTTTCGCTGTCGGCAAAAAAGTTGGTTGCAATAAGCAACTTTTTTGCGTGCTTTCCGCCGAAGCGTTCTGCGACGGTATTCAACTTATATAGCTCGCTCTCGCCTATTTTGCCGTTTTTGCAGGAAACAAACAGGGGAGTAAGACCATGCATAAGAATACAGTCAATCTCATTTTTTGTATCTTTTATCGGGCTTGCAATATCGTGAACAATACCGTCCCAGTCAATATTGACACCCATAAAGCAATCGCAAAAAAACGGTGTGCCGTTTTGTCTGAGCGAGCGGGCTTCAAAAAGGGTTTTGTATTCAAGCATATTGCCAGAGCCGTTAAGACAGCTGCAAATAAGAGAATTTTTGTATGAATAACGGTAATCTTCTTCCTTGCTGCTATGTACTTTAACGGCGCCGCAGGCGCTTAAAGACCGCATAACAGACTCGAAAACCGTTCGCTTGTAAACAAAATTGTCTATATTGCTTTTAATGCTGTTAAAATTAACAGATATATGCAAATCGTCTGATTTTGCGCCCGAATGATGCTCAATTTCACTAAGCACAGCAACTTTTTTGTTCCAGGAGTGTGCATCCCTTGCAACAATGCTCCATAACGGCGCAATATCTTTTATGCTATATTTACTGTCAGGCTGCGGCTTTAAGGGTGATACAACACCGCCGTAGAGATAAATAAGCTCTTTAACGGTAATTCCCGGAGAAGAACCTTTTTCAATATGGCTGTCGCTGTAGGTAAAGCTTCCCGACTCAGTATCAAACTGCTGTATAATTACGGGGTAATTCTCTTTTTGGCGGTCATATACAATACCCGCGGCGGCAATTACTGCCTCATTGCCGCCAGAAATGTCAATAACGCAATTATCACCTGATTTTATAATGTCGGTCAATACAAAAACGGCATCGTTTATATCATCAGAGTTAACGCTGCGAAGAACAATTTTGGTATTGATACCTTTATTTTTGAAAAATTGCTTATATCTGTTAACCCTTTTTTGCATAATATCAATATCGCCTATAAAAATAAGCGTGTCGGGTTTAAGGCTAAGACAGCTTGAAATATTTTCAATTGGGTCACGGTCAAAGCATTCAACAACGGTCATTTCTTCACATCCTGCGTCTTGTAATATATACAAATTATACTATATATGCAACTAAAATTCAAACATATAAGCATTGGCTCATTTTACCGCAATACAAGCGTCAAAAAGAATATAACAATCTTCAGGAATCTAATTTCTGCTGTATTTACAATGGCGGTTAACAATTACGGTATACTGCTTATGATTGATGGTAAAACAATAACACTTGCGGGCATTGGCACAGTTTAATTTTGGTAAGGAAAGATTTTTGGGTTGGGTACCGAGCTTTTACGTCGCACAAACAAAAATTGTTTGCTACCAATATAAACAAAAAACGGAGCAGAAATATCTGCTCCGTACCCCTTGAATTTATTTAATCTGTGTTCCCTCGGGGACGCTGTCGTCAACAAATATTACCTTGCAGCCGCAAGCGTTGTTAGTTGCTGCAAGCAGCATACCCTCACTTTCAACGCCTGTAAGGCGGGCGGGCTGCAGGTTAGCAACAACAATAATCTTTTTGCCCTCAAGCTGTTCGGGCTTGTAGTAGTCCTTAAGGCTTGAAACGATAACACGCTTGTCCTTGCCGTCAAACAGGGTCAGCTTGTAGTTGTTTCTTGCCTTTCGGATTTCCTGGCATTTTATAATCTTGCAAACACGCAGGTCAATGGTGTTGAACTGGTCAAGCGTTACGGTATCCTTAAAGTCTTCAACGGGGTCGGGGTCGCCGTAAAAAACTTGCTCTTCTTCTGCCTCTTCGGGTGCGTTTGCTTTTTGTTCAAGCTCAATTTCTTCCTGTGTCTGCGGATATGAAAAATCAAGCAAGTGCAGATAATCCTTTTTATCGAGTGTATCAAGGAACAAGTAAAGTCTGGGCCCCTGCTCTCTGCCTAACAGTAGGCGGTAAACGCTTTTAAAGAAGGGCATTTGTATTTTCTTTTTCTCTTTGTCGTCAACCTCGCCGCCACGTACGGCAAGGGGAACAGCATAAATCATTTCCTCGAGCTCTTCAAGGGAATAATCTTTTTCGCTCAAATTTTTATGAAGCAGGGCAATTTCAGCCTTTTGGATATCGGTAAGTTCGCAATAAGCCTCAAAATTACGCCAGCCGCGCAGGCGGTAAACCTGGTCGGGCGCGCAAACCTCAAGCCAGTACTTTGCAAGCTCAAGGCGGTCCTTAAACTGCTCATAGGTATAAGGTGTACCGTTCTTTTTAAGTACAGTTTCAAGACGCTCAACATTAAAGTTAACAATAGAACCAATTTGTACAAGAAGATTCATGGGAACAGGTTGTACTGTTCTGCCTTCAATGAGGCAAGAGTCCATAACATTTTTAATAAGAGTATCAGCCATACCTTTGTTGTAGGCGTTGAGCATACGGTCAAATTCACCGTACTGGCGCAAAATGCCGTCGTCAAAGCAGAAATCAAAGGCTTTCATAGGCTCGGTTTTTGCATACAGCCACAAAATAATTTCGGGCTGGTAAATTTTAAGCAATGTTTCGGGGGTAAGGTTAAGACCGCTGGAGCCTGACATTTTTCCCGTAGCGCCGCGTATACCTATAAATTCATAGCCTTGGAAAATAGGTGGCTCGTAGCCGAAAATCTCTTTTGAAACCTCTTTGCTGGTATCATAGCTTCCGTTAACTGAAGCATGGTCCTTGCCGCCGGGTTCAAAGTCAACACCCTCATACATCCAGCGCATAGGCCAGTCAACCTTCCAGTTAAGCTTGCAGTTGTGGTTTGTTTTAAAGTCAAAGCTTGCATGGTGGCCGCAGGCACATTCATACTCGGCAACTGTGTTGTCGTCGTTTAAAGACAGTATTTTTGTAGTGTCCTTGCCGCACTTATCACAGTAAATGCTAACGGGGAAGAAGTTGTTGCGTTCTTCTTCAGTAGAGTCCTGTGTTCTATGTCGGTCAAGTACGTCAAAAATTTCCTTACGCTTTGCAACGGCAAGCAAAATCTGCTCGGTATATTTACCGCTGCGGTACATATCTGCCTGATAGCGATAATCCATATCAATACCAAAAGCCTTAACAGAAGACAAAAATTCCTGCTCAAAATATTCGGCATAGCTTTTGGCGTCGCTTTTATCGTTAAAGGGGTTGGGCACATCAACATAGGGCATACCGATGTACTGCTCCATATCGTTGCGCACCTTTGAAACATTTACGGGGATTTTGCGCAGACGGTCATACTCGTCCCAGGAAAAAAGCAGTTTTGCTTTTTTGCCAAGACAACGCAAAGCCTGTACAACAAAATAGCTTGTTGCAATATCGCGGAAGTTACCAATGTGGATTGAGCCGGACGGGCTTATACCCGCGGCACACACATATTCTTCTTTATCGGGATTACGCTCTATAATTCTTTTTGCAATAGCCTCAGCCCAAGTTAACAAAATAAACACCTCATATTAGTTGCCAAAATTTGCAATATTTCTACAATCATACATTGTATCACAGCCCGCTTTAAAGTGTCAAGACTTTAAATAAATGCAAAGGTCTAAATGCAAAGTGCGCAATTACTGTGTGCGTAGCGCACAGAACAACGGGTGTATCATTTTTGATTGTCTTTATATATGCCGTATAACATCGGCAAAGAATTATCTTGCCGAAACATATCAATTGTTGGGATTGTTGAAAATGCTGATTTGCCGAAAACAGCAAATTTAGCTCTGCTTTTAGATAAATATGGGACTCATATCTACGCAATTCCGTAATAAATACAAAAAGCCGGGATAACACTCGGCTTTTTATATTTATTTATTAAGCTTTGCTAATTTATCAACCTTTGCAATAACAACCAGCCTCATAGAAGCTTCAAGGGGCATTAACGGGTCAATCACAGTGATAACCTCGTTTTGTTTTATAACCGCAACAACATTTATTGTATATCTTTCACGCAGTTTAAGCTCAACAAGGTTTTTGCCAACCCATTTTTCCATAACATCAATTTCCACCATGGAAACATTCTGCGATAGCTCAACCATATCTACAAAGCCTGCGCTCAGCAGATTTTTTGCAAGCCGCATACCTGATTCCTGTTCGGGTAACACTACCTGATCGGCACCTACGCGGGTGAAAATTGTACTGTGCATTTCAATTGCGCTTTTTGCAATAACTGTTTTAACGCCCGCTTCCTTGCAGAGTGTTATTGCCATAACACTGGCTTCAATGTTGCTTGCCATTGCAATAATGGCAACATCAATGTTTTCTATTCCCAACTGTTTAATAACCGCGGGGTCGGTAATATCTGCACATTTGCAAAGAGGTAATACATCTGCAAGGTCGTTAACAATATTCTGATTTATATCAACCGCCAGCACCTCTGCACCGCTTGCGACCAATTCCTTTGCAACAGCGGCGCCGTATCTGCCAAGACCTAAAACAGCATAGGTTTTATTTATACTCATAAAGCATTTCCTTTCTATCCAACGCTTATTTCTTCTATGGGATTTTTCATAAGATTGCGGTTTGTCTTTTTTACATTAAAGGCAATAGCAAGAGAGATAGGACCGACTCTGCCCAAATACATTGCGGCTGTAATAATTAGCTTGCCTGCATCGTTAAGGATGGGTGTTATGTTTTTTGAAAGACCTACCGTTGCGGTAGCGCTTACGGTTTCGTACAGTATATTCAAAAAGGAGGCATGCGTAACCGAGCAAAGCAAAACGGTTGATGCGAAAACAATTGAAAAGGAAATAACGGTTACGCTTACAGCCTTGTTTATAGATTGCTTTGAAAGTGTTCTGTCAAACAGGCTGATTTCATCCTTGTTTTTGACCATAGCAAGCGCGGTGGCAAAAAGTACGGCAACCGTTACGGTTTTAATTCCGCCCGCAGTACCTACGGGAGAGCCGCCTATAAACATAAGTAAAAGAGAAACAAATGATGTTGCGTTTGTCAGGTTTTCCTGCGGTAAGGTAGCAAAGCCTGCTGTTCTTGTGGTTACAGACTGAAAAAAACTTGCCTGTATTTTATCAAAAAGCGAAAAATCTTTAATGGTGAGCGGGTTAGAATATTCAAATATAAATATTAAGGCGGCACCCACAAAAATAAGTATTGCGGTAGCACATAAAACGATTTTTGAGTGGAGAGTTAAGCGCCTGAAACGCTTTGTTTTATATTCGCGCAGTACCATTATCACATCCCACCATACAATATAACCCAGACCGCCGAGTACTACAAGCAGGCAGGTAACAATATTAATTATAGGATTAGTAACATAATCACACAAGCTGTTTTCTGCAATAATGTCAATCCCCGCATTACAAAAAGCAGAAACCGAGTTAAATAGGGAAATCCATATACCCTTTGGTCCAAACTGCGGTATAAAAACTGTCATATACAAAAGAGCGCCCACACCCTCAATTATTGCAGAGCCTGCAATAACCTTTTTAACAAAAGCTTTCAGCCCTGAAAGTGAGTTCAGATTAAATGCGTCTTGTAGCAGCAAACTGTCTGAAAGGTGCATCTTTCTGTGCAGATAAAAAGCAATTGAAGATATTACAGTAATAACTCCTAAACCGCCGATTTGTATTAAACATAGAATTACAATTTGACCGAAAACACTCCAATGCGAAACTGTTGGGACAACCACAAGACCTGTAACACAGGTGGAGGTAGTGGCGGTAAACAACGCGTCAATAAAGGGTGTTGGGTTGCCGCTTGCAGAGCTTTGCGGCAGACACAACAAAACAGCGCCAATTAAAATTGTCGCTAAAAAACTGAACATTATTATATGTGTGGTAGACAAATTGTTTAATAATTTTTTCATATATGCCTGCTTAATTTGTTTTTTTAAAATTATACCTTTTTGAAAAAGCAATGTCAATAAAAAGCAGCCGACATAATGCGCATGCATTATGTCGGCTGCTTTTTATTATTTAGTTTTCTTCGGTAACACGAACAATATCACCAACACCGTCTAAAATCATTGTCGGACAGTAGGCATATTCTTCAATTGTCTGCATTGTGGAAATGCCCGAAAGCACCAAAACGGTAGACATACCGCTTTCCGTACCGCAAATAATATCTGTATCCATACGGTCGCCGACCATAACAGCCTCGTCAGCGTGACAGCCCAGCATTTTAAGGCCTGTACGCATCATTAAGGGGTTGGGCTTGCCGCAGTAATACGCTTTTTTACCGGTAGCCATTTCAATGGGCGCAGTTAATGCGCGGCAGGCGGGGGCAATACCGCCTTCAATAGGACCCGAAACATCAGAGTTCGCGCCTATAAGTTTTGCGCCGCCAAGCACCAAATTGGTGGCTTTTGTGAGGGTATCAATATTATATGATTTTGCTTCGCCAATTACAACATAGTCCGGATTGACGTCGTTCATAATAATGCCTGCATCATAAAGTGCGTTGGTAAGACCTGCCTCACCCAATACATAAGCCGAGCAGCCCGGTGACTGACTTTTTAAAAATTCAGCCGTGGCAAGAGCACTTGTGTAAAAATGATGTTCGGGTACATCAAGACCGATACGCAAAAGTTTCTGATTCAATTCACGCGGGGTATAACCGCTGTTGTTGGTTAAAAAAAGATATTCTTTGTTATTACTATGAAGCCATTCTATAAAACGGGCAACACCCGGCAAAATTTTGTTGCCGTGGTATATAACACCGTCCATATCGCAAATAAACCCCTTTTTTTCATTGAAATCAATATTTGCCATATATAACGTCTCCTTAGGCTCATTCTTACTAATCTACAACCATTATATATGATTATAACAATTTTTTAAAGAGTATTTTTCAGAATATTGCAAATATTTGTTTTTATAGTCGGGATTATCGGATTTTAAAGTACGCAAACCCTCATGAATATTAAGGCTATTATGAGCTGTTTCCATAATGCAACCTGCAATATTTGAGCAGTGATCAGAGGTACGCTCAAGGTTTGTAAGCAAATCGGTCCATACAAATCCCGCTTCAATTCCGCAACTGCCCTGCTGCAGTCTGCAGATGTGGTTTGCACGCAAAAGCTCTTTAAGACTGTCAATAATTTCTTCCAAAGGCTCAATATCAAAGGCGGCATTTATGTCGTTGTTTTCAAAAGCCGACAGCGCAAGTGAGCATATTTCCTTTACGGCGTCGGTAAGAACTGCAAGCTCAGCTTTGGCAGGCTCTGTAAACTCAATTTCTTTATCGCGAAGTTCTTTTGCAGAATCCAAAAGGTTAACAGCATGGTCAGAAATTCGCTCGAAGTCGCTTATTATTCTGAGCAGTTTTGCTGCTTCGGCACTTTCATCCTCATTCGTTTGCTTTGAGGAAAGCTTTACAAGGTAGTTGCCTATAATATCTTCATAACGGTCGGTCTGTTCCTCTGCCGCAATAATCTCATCAGCAACAGATGATTTATACTCGCCAAGTATATCAATACCTGATTTAAGTGCAGCTACAGAGCATTCCGCCATTTCGGCAGCATATTTGCGGCAGGCATCAAGCGCAACGGCAGGGGTAGAAAAAAGCCTTTCGTCCAGCTCGGTAACGGTATCTTTTTTGTTTGTATCGGGTACCAGCCTGCAAACCAGCTTTTCCAGCAGGTTTGACATGGGAAGAAATATTGCAGTACAAGCAATGTTAAACAAAGAGTGTGCAACCGCAATGCCGAAGTGGGTAGCATTCTCGGATAAAATTGCGGGAGTAAACACCGATTTGACTATAGATAGTGCAGTCAATAACACAATTGTACCGATAATGTTGAATGAAAGGTGAGCCAAGGCAACACGCTTTGCATTGCGGTTAGTACCAAAAGAGGAAAGTATAGCGGTTATACAGGTGCCGATGTTTTGTCCCATAATAATCGGCAGCGCCGCGCTGTAGGTAATCCGGCCCGTTACGGTAAGTGCTTGTAAAATACCGACAGAAGCAGAGCTTGACTGGATAATAGCAGTAAGAACAGCGCCTGCAAGCACTCCTAATATGGGATTTTCAAACATTATGAACAGCCGTGCAAATTCAGGCACATCTTTAAGTCCTGCAACTGCGTCTGACATAATGTCCATACCAAACATCAAAACAGCAAAGCCCAGTAAAATTGTGCCGGTATCCTTTTTCTTGTTGGTTTTGCCAAACATATAAAAGGCTATACCAATAAGCGCAAGTACGGGGGTAAAGGAGGTGGGTTTAAAAAGCTGTACGAAGAAGTTTGAGCTTTCAATACCGCCAAGGCTTAAAATCCAGGCAGTTACGGTGGTGCCGATGTTTGCGCCCATTATAACGCCGATTGACTGATTAAGACTCATAAGACCGGAGTTTACAAAGCCTACAACCATAACCGTTGTTGCGGAAGAGCTTTGAATAATTGCGGTTACCGCAAGGCCTGTTAAAAAGCCTAAGTATTTGTTTGTTGTAAGTTTTCCGATGATAGCGCTGAGACTGCTGCCTGCCTGACGCTCGAGTGAATCGCCCATAACACCCATTCCGTAAAGAAACAGGCACAGTCCGCCTATAAGTGTAAGCAGGTTAAAAAAATCCATAATATCAAGTCCTTTCTTGCCGTTTTGCGGGCAACCCTGCCCAAAATTCTTCCTTTTTCCTTTTTTGTACGCGCCTATTATAGCTAATACAAAATTATCGTTCAATCAATTTACCAAAATATTACATATATTTTACATGAATAGCAATAATAATGTTCTTATGCATTGGAATAAAAAAACAGACGGCCAAAATGATATGCACCCCAAAAGTTAGACACTTTTGGAGGTGCATATTTTTTTATGGCAAAGAAAGGACAAAAATATAAAAATCACTCAGGAGAATTCAAAAAAGTGTTATAATGGATATGCGAGAACACAATATAGGATATAGGGAAACTGCGCGAAAATACCGGTTGGTAAGACAGTCTGAATCATCAGTTGCATCTATGTTGCATAGGTGGGAACGCATATACTTGGAAGAAGGAGCCGAAGGTCTGATGAAAGACGAGGCAGAGCTTGTTCCGCCGGCGGAACAAGAAAATGAAGACCGCCTAAGTTAGAAAAAAGAGTTGAAGAAGATTCAATTGCCGAGAACCAATGCTTGCGAATGGAGATTCATTACTACAACAACGAAAGAGTTTCTCTAAAACCAAAAGGAATGAGCCCGGTACAATTCCGAACTCATTCGCAAACAATTTAATATTAAATTTTGTCAGAACTTTGGGGTATATCATTTAAACATCTCGTTTTTATTTCTTCTTTTGCTGCATAAGCCAGATTTTCATAACAAGGCGGTGCGGCAATAGTTTAGTCATCAGCACCTGCGCACGAATTGACGGACCTACTACCGATACATCCTTGCCCTTTTGCATATCCTTTAATGCCTTTGTGACCACCTGCTCAGCTGTAAAGAATTTATTATAATAGGTAATAACCGACTCATCTGTGACGGCGCGGTCAAAAAACTCAGTTTTAACCCAACCGGGACAAACCGCCATCATTTTAATGCCCGTATGGCGCAGCTCTGCATTAACTGCCCTTGTAAATGAGAGTACAAACGCTTTTGTAGCACCGTACACGCTGATATACGGGACGGGTTGGAATGAGGAAAGCGAGCCTATCTGATACACATTTGAGCCGCGGCTCATATACGGCAGACTTAAATATGTTATAGCAACAAGCGCTTTATCATTAAGGTCTATCATTTCAAGCTGTTCTGCCAATTTTATATTTGTAAAGGCTTCAAATTTGCCGTAGCCGCTGGCACTTACAAGCACTGCAATTTGCGGTTTTTGCTCTTCAAGCAAAGCAGAATATTCATCAAACGCCGCGTAACTTGTCAAGTCCATCGCAATCACGCGCGCAGGGACGCCAATTTCTTTTGCAAGCTGTTCTAATTTTTCCTTGCGTCTTGCTATCAGCCATACCTCGTCAAATGATTGCTGTGCGGTAAGCTGATGAACAAATTCCCTGCCAATACCGCTCGACGCACCTGTTATAACCGCTATTTTCATAATATTTTCCCTTCCTAAGAAAAAAACCGCAAAAACTGCGGTTTTTTGACATTATTCTTCCATAAATTTTTTGATTGCCGCAATAGTTTCATCGCTTATAACGTGCTCAATCTTGCAGGCGTCCTTTGATGCCATTTCAGCAGATACACCGACTCGCATTAAAAACTTTGACAAAACGGTATGACGCTCAAAAATCTTTTTGGCGGCACGACGGCCTTCTTCAGTCAAAGACAGATAACCGTTCTCAGCCATTGTTATATAGCCGCCCTGTTTTAAAAGACCGACAGCCCTTGAAACGCTGGGCTTAGAATAACCCATCTGCTCGGCCACATCGATACTGCGGACGGCCCCCGTATTTTCAATAAGAACATAAATGGTTTCAAGATACATTTCCGCAGATTCCTGCATGCGCATTGGGATTGCCCCCTTGAAATATTTTAAATTAAAAGCTGCCGATACGCTGATAACAGTCTAAAGAAGCACACGGCAAAATTGTTGTTCTATATATTTTTATTATACACTGTAAGAAAAAAAATTCAACTCTATTTCATAGTTTACAAATACTATAATGTAGGATTACAATAGATGTGTTACAGAATCTAATAAAAAATAGTGACGAATGGAAAATCCTGTGTTACAGTTAAGT
>CAKSST010000011.1 GCA_934489895.1 uncultured Eubacteriales bacterium
ATATTTTGTATTTCTTGCTTTTCACACTCGTATTTATATGCATTCAAATGCTTTAAGTAATAATAAAATGTACTTCGAGCCAAACCCGACAATTGCAGCAAGTCATTTAATGGATATCTTTGCCTTAATTCATTGACTATCGCTGCTTTTTCTTTTCCTCTTGCAACCTTTTCTGAACTAAGGCATCGAGTTTTTTTAAGTATTCTATCTCCATTCGAAGTCGTTGGTTTTCGGCAATTAAATCTTCTTCAACCTTTTTATCTAATTTCGGTGGTCTGCCTTTTCTTGTTACGCCGGCGGAACAAGCTCTGCCGCGTCTTTCCTTCATAAGACCTTCGGCTCCTTCTTCTGGGTATATTCGTTCCCACCTATGCAACATAGATGCAACTGCTGATTCAGACTGTCTTACCAACCGGTATTTTCGCGCAGTTTCCCTATATCCTAAATTGTGTTCTCGCATATCCATTATAACACCTATTTTGAATTCTGCACTATAAACCTTGTTTTTTCTTCCTGTTTTACCCATAAAAATATGCACCTCCAAAAGTATCTAACTTTTGGGGTGCATATCAAATTCTAGGCTTTTTTACATTTTATTTTTTTGTTTATATACAGTTTGCATTTTTGCGGTATAAATAAATTAATATATTGATACACTAATTTAAAAAACTGGAGGTTCTTTTATGTGTACAGCAATAAGTTACAAAACAAATAATTTATATTTTGGCAGAACATTGGATTATGACTTTTCTTACTGCGAGGAGGTTTGTATCACCCCGCGTAATTATGTTTTTAATTTTAAACATGTACAGCCTATAAAAAGCCATTATGCAATTATTGGTATGGCATATACTGTGGAAGATTACCCGCTTTATTATGATGCCGTAAATGAAAAAGGGCTATGTATTGCAGGTCTTAATTTTGTAAACAATGCAAGCTACAACTCTAAAAATACCATAAAGGATAATATTGCAGTATTTGAACTTATACCATGGGTGCTCTCGCAATGCGCTTCGGTAGGGGATGTTAAAAAGCTGCTTGAAAAAATCAACCTTACCGATACCGCCTTCAGCGAAAATTTGCCGCCCGCAAGTTTGCACTGGCTTATTGCCGACAAAGACTGCTCGATTACACTTGAAGCAGTACAAAGCGGTATGTTTGTTTATGATAACCCTGTAGGTGTGCTTACCAACAATCCTTCTTTTGATATTCAGATGTTTTCACTTAATGATTATTGGCACCTTTCGGCCAAATCACCGCACAAAAAATTTTGCAACAAAATTGATTTAACCGAATACAGCAGAGGTATGGGCGCTATTGGGTTGCCAGGCGATTTATCTTCCCGCTCACGCTTTGTGCGTGCCTGTTTTACCAAATTAAATTCGGTTTGCGGTAACGGTGAAGAGGAAAGTGTAGGACAGTTTTTTCATATTATGGATACCGTTTCACAAACACGCGGATGCTGTGATATAGGTGACAGGCAGTATGAGATAACCGTTTACACCTCCTGCTGTAACGCTGACAAAGGCATTTATTACTACACCACCTATAATAATCGTCAAATAACCGCAGTTGATATGCACAAAGAAGATTTAAACGGCAATAAGCTCATAAGATATCCTCTTGTAAATAAGATGCAAATTAATTTCCAAAATTAAAAAGGCGCTTATATAAGCGCCTTTTTAATGATTGGGGTTTTGCTGAGCACAAAGCCCGACAGCACTGCCCACAAGGCTGTAAACAGATTGTCCTGCCATCTTGTTAAATTGTTACACATATTGCATATAAACGGCAGGACTATGTTTATATCCCAACACACATAAACCGTAAATGCTTAGACGTCATATTTGCTTTTAACGTAATGTATCGTCTCTATTGCTTTTTTGTATTTCTGACAATTGAAATAGTTTTGCGATTATTGTATATGACCAAATTTATATAAAGGACCTTTTACAGTGAACAAAACAAAGAATCTTAGAACCTCAAAAATTGTTGCTATGCACTATGTAAAACTTGTGTTTCGCAGTTTTCTTTTTGTTGTTGCATCAACGGTATATATTATAAACCGCATTTACAATAAAAGCTTTACATTAAATGAGATACATTACGGTAAACCGGCAATTTTTATTATATGGACAGTATTTATTGTAGAAATGATAATGCGCTTTTTCCCCGCAAAATTAGAAAGCATGGGCTGCCAGAAGCAGTTTGCGCGCAATTACAGGTCTGTAAAGGATTGTGATAAGCCCCAAGGACAAAGCTGGAAGCGCACATTTGCAGTTGCAGCCATCTGGATAGGTTTAAACACCGTAATAGCTTTACTGTATATTTTAAATATAATTGATTCGGGCATTTTGTTGCTTATAAGTCTTGCCTTTTCAATATGCGACATAGTATGTATTTTGTTTTTCTGCCCCTTTCAGATCTGGTTTATGAAAAATAAATGCTGCGGCACCTGCCGTATTTACAACTGGGACTATGTAATGATGTTTACTCCTTTGATGTTTATAAAAAACTTTTATACCCTGTCACTTGTTTTGGTTGCCCTTGCTTTGCTTATAAAGTGGGAAATTTTAGTTAGCCGACACCCCGAACGCTTCTGTGAAAACTCAAACCTTTCATTAAGCTGCGGACTGTGTGAAGAAAAGCTCTGCCATCACAAAAAACAACTGCAGACATATCTGCAGAAAGGCAAATTTAATCTTCACGGCAACGCGTTTATAAAAAGCCTAAAAGACAGATTAAAACCTGATTAAAAAACGGTACGCATGCGTACCGTTTTTTTATTTATTTCAAAATATTCCTTGCAACATAAATGCCACTGGCCGATGCATGGGAAAGCGAATGGGTAATGCCGCTACCGTCGCCTATCATATAAAGACCTTTATGCTTTGTCTGCAGGTTGTCGTCAACATCAACCTCCATATTATAGAACTTAACCTCAACGCCGTACAGCAGGGTATCATCATTTGCAGTACCGGGGGCAACCTTGTCAAGCGCATAAATCATCTCAATAATACCGTCTAAAATACGTTTGGGTAATACAAGCGATAAATCTCCCGGGGTTGCACTGAGTGTGGGTATTACAAAGGACTCATTAATTCTGCTTTGTGTTGAGCGCTGACCGCGTATTAAATCGCCAAAACGCTGTACCATAACACCGCCGCCCAGCATATTGGAAAGCCTTGCAATAGACTCGCCGTAGCCGTTAGAATCCTTAAAAGGCTCCGAAAAATGCTTAGAAACAAGCAGTGCAAAGTTTGTATTGGCCGTCTGCTTTGCGGGGTCTTCATAGCTGTGGCCGTTAACCGTAATAATGCCGTTGGTATTTTCATTAACCACCGCGCCCTTGGGATTCATACAGAAGGTACGCACCCTGTCCTCATATTTTGGGGTGCGGTAAACAATCTTGCTTTCATAAAGCTCGTCAGTAATATGGGCGAAAATTTCTGCAGGCAACTCAACACGTACACCTATGTCCACACGGTTTGACATTGTTGAAATATCCAGATCCTTGCAAACCTGCTCTACCCATTTACTGCCGCTTCTGCCGACCGATATAATGCAATCTTTGCAGGTATAACTGCCGTTTTTACAGTTTATCTTGTAGCCATTGGGGTCAATTTCAACTGTTTCAACAGGAGTGTTAAAGAAAAAATCAACCTTATCCTTTAAGTAATTATAAAGGTTTTCAAGCACAATATAGTTAATATCTGTACCTAAGTGACGGACAGAAGCATCAAGCAAATGCAGGTCATTACGCATACACTCGGTTTTAAACTTTGTGCCCGCAGTTGAATACAGCTTTGTACCCTCGCCGCCGTATTTCATATTTATATCGTCAACATAGTGCATAAGCTCTAAAGCGTGTGCTTTTCCGATATGCTCATAAAGCACACCGCCGAAATCGTTTGTAATGTTATATTTACCGTCAGAAAATGCACCCGCACCGCCAAAGCCGCTCATAATTGAGCAGACCTTACAGCCTATACAGGATTTTATTTTTTTGCCGTCAATGGGGCATTTGCGCTTTGCAAGCTCATTACCTGTTTCAAAAACAGCCACTTTCAATTCGGGCTTTTGGGTAATAAGCTCATAAGCCGAGAAAATGCCGCCGGGACCTGCACCTATAATTAAAACATCATAACGCATATTTTACATCTCCCGTATTTTTAAAAAATAAAAAATCATCCAACAATTGCGCAGAACGCAACAGGTATAAGCAATGCAGGAAGCATATTCATTGTTTTGAAATCTTTAATACCTAAAATTGAAATACCTGAGCTTGCAATCAAAAATCCGCCTACAACGGATAATTCCGTCATCATTTCCGGTGACATAAAATCACCCAGCAGTAATGCAAGCAGGTAAATACCGCCCTGCCATAAAAACAGCACCGCCGCGCTTATGATTATACCGAAGCCATAGGTTGATGCAAGCACCATACTTGTAACCAAGTCCGGCGTTGCGTTTGTAAAAAGATAAGTATGGTCATTATACAAAGCACTTTGTATAGGGCCAAGTATTGACAGCGTACCTATGCAAAAAAGCAAAATACCTGTGGAAATACCGCGGCTTAACTGTCCTGCTGAAAAGCGGTCTGCAAGCTTTTGGAATTTGTCGTTTAAATCAATTATACGCCCAACAAGCCGCCTAGCGCAAGGCTTACAATAAACAAAACGGGATATTTGCTGTTTGGCATATTTTGTACCACGGCATTAATACCAAGACCTGTTGCGGCAAGACCCATAGCATTGAACAAAACTTCCTGATGTTTTTCATTTATACCTTTTTTCAGGAAGCCGCCTATTATACTGCCCGCAATAATACAGCCGACATTTACAAATGTTCCTATCATTTTAAAAACTCCTTTGTATAGGCTGGCGGGAAGCGGCCCCGTCACGCCTGAGCCGAATAACATTATATCAAACAATTATAGGTTTTGTAAAGTATTAAAAACGGCTGCGCTTATACGCAGCCGTTTTTAATTACTTATAGCTTATAAAGCCATAGCTTTGCAATATCTGAGTATACTTTGACAGGCGTTCATAAAGCGGGTTTATCTCGTCACCGAAATGCTCCTTTGCAAGCTCACCTATTTCAATAATATTTTTGTTGCCGTCAACTTGCTGCCAGATGTAGCTGCCGATCTTATCCAGATGGATATAGCTTACCTTTGGCTTTTTGAGCAGCTTTTGTGCTATACGGTTGAAAACGCCCTTATTTTCAATCTCCAGCGTTACAATACCGTTTTCATCACACTTAAAGCCGATATTTTCACTGCGCACCGGTATTTGTTCAAAGAAATTTCGCTCTTTTACTGCTTTTTTCATATTTTATTGTCACGCTTTTTCCAAAGTGTAAATTTAAGCAGTGTAAGAATGATAATTGCAAACAGTACAAGTGAGCCGATAGAAGATACATTTGCGGGGATATACTCTGACAGGTCAACAATCTTATCGATGCCGAATACCGCAAGCAGTGCAAGGGCTATACCGACAAGACCTTCCCCTGCAATCATACCTGAGCAGAAAAGTATACCATCGTTTACTATAGCGGTCTTTTCTTCCTTATTTTTCTTTAACTTATCAAGAGTGAGACGCACAAGACCGCCGACCATAATGCAGGCATTAAGCTGTACAGGCAGATAAATACCGATTGCAAAGGGCAGTACAGGTATGCCTATAAGCTCAACAACAACAGCAATAAATACACCCGTAAATACCAAAGCCCAGGGCAAATCGCCGCCCATAACGCCTTCAATTATAAGCTTCATCAGGGTTGCCTGAGGAGCAGCAAGTTGATCAGTACCAAAGCCCCAAGCCCGATCCAGCAGATACAAGGTGCCGCCAATGGCAAGCGCTGCTGAAACAACACCCACAATTTCACCTATCTGCTGTTTTTTGGGTGTTGCACCAAGCAAATATCCAGTCTTCAAGTCTTGCGAGGTGTCGCCCGCAATAGCAGAAACAATGCAGATAATTGAGCCGATTGCAATAGCACTGCACATGCCTGCAATGCTCTGATTGCCCGTAGACTTGAGTATAAGCGTTGCAATAAGCAGTGTTGCAATTGCCATACCTGAAACGGGGTTGTTACTGCTTCCGACCAATCCAACCATACGTGAAGAAACGGTCGCAAAGAAGAAACCGAACACAACAATAATGATTGCGCCAATGGGATTTACGGGAATTGCAGGTATTAACCATATAAGCAAGGTTAACACAATAATTGCACCGATAACAATCTTTAAGTTTATATCCTTTGAGGTGCGCTCGCTTCCTACTGCGCCGCCTAAGGATATGCTCTTCATAGCGCCGCCAAAGGTTTTAACAATCAAAGGCAGTGATTTTATAAGACTTATAATACCGCCTGCAGCCAAAGCGCCTGCGCCGATGTATCTGATATATGTGCTCCAGATTGCACCGGCACCGCCGCTTGCGTAAACCTCGCTTATGGGTGCTGTACCGGGGTAAAGTATTGTTTCGCCGCCGAAAAGCACTATAAGTGGTATAAGCACAAGCCAGCTTAAAACGCCGCCCGCAAACATATAGGATGAAATTCTTGCACCGCAGATGTAGCCAACGCTCATAACAGCGGGATAAATCTGTGATCCGATTTCACCCGCATATCCTTTAACGCGGCACGAAACCTCGCCCGACACTACTTTTAAACCGTCAATTATAAACTTAAACAACGCGGCAAATCCCATACCCGCAAAAACGGTTGATGCATTTGCACCGCCTTTTTCACCCGCAAGCAGAACCTCTGCACAGGCTGTGCCCTCGGGGTAAGGCAGGGTGTTATGTTCTTTTACAATAAGTGCGTTACGCAAAGGCACCATAAAGAACACACCCAAAAGACCGCCTATAAGGGCAATCAAGGTTATTTCAACAATATTAGGTTTGTCCATTTTGCCCTCTGCCGCCCATAAAAACAAAGCGGGCAGTGTAAAAATTGCACCTGCGGCAAGTGATTCACCCGCAGAGCCTATAGTCTGAACAATATTGCTTTCAAGAATGGAGTTTTTGCGCATCATTATGCGGATAACTCCCATTGCAATAACTGCCGCGGGGATTGATGCCGAAACGGTCATACCCACACGAAGACCTAAATAAGCATTTGCCGCGCCAAACACAACAGAAAGGATAATACCCATAACAATTGATGTAACTGTTATTTCGGGAGTTACCTTCTGTGCAGGAATATACGGCTTAAATTCGTCTTTGTTTTCCATAATTACTCCTTAATGCACCAAAAAATTCGGTGTGTTTTTTCAAAATGCCACAGTATACATAAAGATTGCTTTAAAGCAGCTTCTATTTAATTTTTCCCAAAATGTTAAGCAAAAGCTGAAATATCTGCTCTGCCGAGCTTATTTTCAGCCTTTCGTTTACCGTATGCACATCATAAATTGTGGGACCGATTGCAATACATTCAAGGTCTGGTATTTTGGCGCAGAAAACGCCGCACTCAAGTCCCGCGTGTATTGCTTCAACCTTTGGTGCTGTGCCAAACTGCCGGGTAAAGCATTCGGTATAAAGCTTTTGCAGTGAAGAGTTATCCTTATATTCCCACGGCGGATAAAAGCCGCTTGAATAGGTACTGCAGGAAATGCAGGTTGAAAGCATTTTAAGCTTTTGAATAACCGCTTCCATAGCAGACTGTTTATTACTTCGTACAGAAAAATCCAAACTGATAATATCATCATTTGTTTTTAGTATGCCTAAATTAAGCGAGGTTTCTACAAGCCCCTCAATATCTGCGCTCATTTCAACAACACCGTTCGGTGCACAAGCAAGCAGAAAAATAAGCTGTTCTTTAATATTTTTATCAAGGCATAAGTGTTTATTTTTATTTTGGCTATTTATTTCGAAACAAAAGCCAGGCTCGCGGGCGGCGTTTTCTGCTTTAATAACATTAAGGTAAGCGTTGGCAGCAGCTATAAACTTTTCGGGTCGCTTTGTGCAAAGCTTCATACTGCAAGAAGGTGTTATAGCATTGCTTTTTTCGCCACCGTCAATTGATATAAGTTCAAAATCGGTAACGGCTTGCATATAGTTTAAAAATCTGCCCGCAAGAATATTTGCGTTTTGTCTTCCTTTATTTATCTCTATACCCGAATGGCCGCCCTTTAAACCGCAAAGTACAACTTCAATCTGTGTGCCGCTCACCGCTTTTCTGTTTACGGGGATATCAATAATAAATTCCGTACCTCCGGCACAGGAAACCGTTAAGGTATCATCCCTTTCCGAGTCAAGATTTATAAGCCTTTTGCCGCAAAGCAGGCTTGCATCAAGCTGTGCCGCACCAACCATACCAATTTCTTCATCGGTGGTAAATACCGCCTCAATAGCGGGATGAGGTATATTGTCACTTTCAAGTATTGTTAAAATATAGCTTACGGCAATACCGTTATCCGCACCGAGCGTTGTACCTTTTGCCTTTATATAATCCCCGTCGGTAAATATTTGCAGACCTTCTTTTCCAAAATCAATATCGCATCCGTTTTCCCTTTGGCAAACCATATCCAGATGTCCCTGTAAAATAACGGTGGGGGATGACTCGTACCCTTTTGCCGCCTCTTTAAAAATTATAATATTATTCGCTTTATCTCTGATAACCTTTAAGGAATTTTTATTTGCAAAATCAACACAGTGCTGCGCAATTTTATCCATATTGCCTGAGCCGTGCGGAATTTTGCACAAGGCTTCAAAATGCTCAAACACCCGCTTTTTAAGCTGGTTTTTATCTATATTCATTTTTTATTCGTTCTCCTTTTTCTCTTTAAAGCCGCTTTTGCGGTATTTTGCAGGGGAAATTCCATACCCTCTCTTAAACACTCTTGTAAAATGGGCTTTTTGTGTTCTCACGCTTAAATCATACAATGTTTTACTGATGTTTATAAGACTATCATACAATAAAGCCTTATAAAACGCTACGAAATATTAATAATTGGAATATAGTGCTAAAAATATTAATAATAATTCTTGCAAAAATGTTGTATTCCATTTTTATTTTTGTTAAAATTATAATAACGATTTAAAAGTGATGTGATTATAATGTATAATAAATTAGAAAAACAATTTTTAATACCCGCAAGCATATGTGATAATACTGCCCGCATAGGTATTGCCGATATTTTTGCGCTTTTTATGGACCTTGCCACCGAGCACGGTGCTGCCTTGAAATTAAGCCGCAACGATTTGGCAAAGCACAACCTTTTTTGGATAATTACCAAAACAAAGATCCGTATTTTTGACCGTCCCAAAATGCTGCAAAAGGTTACCCTTGCCACTTGGCCCGCAGCGCCCGGCAAAATACAGTGCGAACGTTTTTATAAAGTAACGGATGGCGGCACTTTGCTTTTTGAAGGTAAAAACGAATGGGCTATGCTAAATATGCAGACAAATAAGCTTGCACGTATTTCAGAAGCTTACCCGCCCGAGATCGTTCACCTTGAAGACACCGCCTGTGATATACCCTTTGCACGCGCCTCCAAAAATTTTGACGACGCAAAGGTTCTTGCAAGCTATACCGTACGCTCGGTCGATATCGACTCAAGTCAGCATATGAACAACGTCGCTTATGTGCGCGCCGTTTTAGGTGCTTTCACCTGTGACGAAATTGATAAAATGAACATTGCCGAAGCCGATATCACCTACCGCCTGCAATGCTACGAGGGTGAGACCCTCACTTTAAAACAGCGTGACATTGACGGCGGCTGTGAGATAGGAATTATTAAAGAAGACGGTACCACCGCCGCGGTGATAACATTAAAATTTAATTGATAAAATAACCAACCATCAATTTTAAAAAATTGATGGTTGGTTATTTTATATCATTAAATTATAAATTTTTTCGCAATCTTCAGGCTGCAGGGTTACAAATCCCTCTACCGTTCCTTTTTTGCCGTTACCGTAGCAAAGGGTATTAACCATATGCGGTATATCCTCACGCTTTGCGCCAAGCTCAGCAAAGGATACAGGCATTCCAATTGATTTTAAGAAATTACGCAATGCCTCAATACCCGCCTTTGCGGTAGTTTCGGGACTATAATAATCCATATGGCATCCCCATACGCGAACGGCTAGCTGTGAAAAGCGTGTGACATCATGCTGCATTACATAGGTAAACATTGCGGGCATTACCACTGCAAGTCCGGCACCGTGTGCGCAGTCATAAATGGCTGAAAGCTCATGCTCTAAAGCGTGGCTGTTCCAATCTTGTGAGCGGCCCACACCGCAGACATTGTTATGCGCCAGCGTTCCTGTCCACATAATGTTGGCGCGTGCATCATAATTATCAGGGTTATCTAAAACACGCGGTGCTTCGTGTACAAGTGTAAGCATTAAAGCTTCAATAATCCTGTCGGTAACCTCTACATCCTTTGAGTTGGTAAGATAGCGCTCATAAAGATGCGCCAAAATATCGGTTATACCGCAAGCTGTCTGATACGCGGGCAAGGTTTGGGTAAGCGCAGGGTTTAATATGCTGAATTTGGGGCGCAATACCTCACCGCGTGCGCCGCGCTTGAATATGCCGTGAGTAATTACGGTATTGGGGCTGCCCTCACTGCCCGCCGCAGCAATGGTAAGCACAGTGCCTATGGGCAACGCCTGTTCTACTGTTTTTCCGCTGTAAAAATCCCAGAAGTCTCCATCGTATACAACACCCGCCGCAATTGCCTTTGCAGAGTCAATTGTACTGCCGCCGCCGACTGCCAGAATAAAATCAACATTTTCTTTTCTGCAAAACTCTATACCTTTATATACAAGCTCGCTTTTTGGATTAGGCTGGACACCGCCAAGCAATACATAATCGATTTTTTCTGATTCAATCGATGCCTTTACCCGCTCAAGCAGACCGGAGCGGATAACACTGCCGCCGCCATAGTGAATAAGCACCTTTGTTCCGCCAAAGTGCTTTACAAGCGCGCCCGCCTTATGCTCGGTATCCCTGCCGAATTCAAATAATGTAGGAGAATAAAATGTAAAATTATCCATTGTATTTTATCCTTTCTTTGATTTGCACCCTTTTGGGCAATATTCACTTTACAGACAGTATAACATACACCCGCTTTGTATTCAATCTAACATTTTTATTATATAATAAATAATATCAAAAAGATAGTGAATTACAAAAACAAACAAAAAAACAGCCCTTAACCTTTCTTTTCATTCGGGTTAAGGGCTATTTTTGATCACTCTTATTATCTAACTTCATTTTAACCTCTCCTTCATAGATTAAGACTAAAAACTACTGTTTAACAAACTCTATCGAAACAGACTTAAATTTTTTACTTTATACTAAAGCATTATATAAAAATTCCCTCATGCGAGAAACACTTTTGTTTCTGAGCATCATCTGTAGTCCTTAGTCTTTTTGCAGTATTTTAAGACCTCTTTTTTCTCTCATGCAAGTCTTTTTACTATTCCCTTCCTTTGATTATATGTTAGCAGATTTTATACGCTGTTTCAATTCGTAAACTGTATAAAAATCCGGTTTGTCAGTTATGCAAAAAGGAGAAATATCTTTACACCTATTGACTGTTTGTTTTTGGTTTGATATAATATATGTGTTGGGCAAAAACCGCGTATGCAATTTGCATACGCGGTTTTTATTATTTTATTTCAAGCACTTTATAGCCGTTATCGGAAATAATCTGCACAAGCTTGTTGTTTGCAATATCGGCATTAAGCTTTATCGCAGCTGTACCCTCTTTATGAGAAACATCTGCAGCTTCTACCTGAGGCAGCTCTTCGAGCAATGTCTTTACTCTTGCTTCGCAATGTGAGCACATCATACCCTCAATTTTCAATGTCTTTTCCATTGTTTTTATCTCCTTTTTCTTAAATTTTATTTTCTTGTCACGCTTTGTACTTCTCATATCAAACAAATTAAGACGCAGTGCATTCATTACTACGCAAAAGCTTGACAGGCTCATTGCCGCCGCGCCGAGCATCGGATTGAGCGTAAGCCCCGCCCAGAAAAAAGCGCCCGCCGCAACGGGAATGCATATAACATTGTAAATAAATGCCCAGAATAAATTCTGGCGTATATTGTGTAAAGTGGCGCGGCTAAGCCTTATTGCCGCAGGAACATCTGCAAGCTTGCTGTTAACCAGCACCACATCTGCTGCATTAATAGCAACATCGGTACCCGCGCCTATGGCAATGCCTACATCGGCACGTGTAAGGGCGGGCGCATCGTTAATACCGTCGCCCACCATTACAACCTTTCCTTGCTTTTGTAAAGTGCGAATAGCCTCTTCCTTGCCGTCAGGCTTTACCTCGGCTATAACCTCGTCCACACCGACTGTCTTGCCTATTGCATCGGCAGTTATTCTATTATCACCTGTAAGCATAACCACGCGTATACCCATATTTTTAAGCTGACTGATCGCTTGAGAGCTGTCCTCCTTAACGGTATCCGCCACAGCTATAATGCCGAGCAAATTGCCGTCAAAGCCAAAAAACATAGGTGTTTTCCCCTGCTTTGCAAGGTCTTGTGCCGCCGCTTTTACATTACCGTCTATTTTTGCTTTGCTGCCAACAAATTCCATATTGCCGCCCCAAAGCAACTTGCCGTCAACCGTTGCTGTAAGTCCGCCGCCTGCAAAAACTTCAAAGCTTTCGGTGCTTTGGGCAGTACATCCTTTTTCCTTTGCATATTCTACTATAGCCTTTGCAAGCGGATGCTCGCTTTTTTGTTCAAGGCTAAAAGCAAGGCGTAAAAACTCGGTTTGGTCGCAGTCTATGGATAAAATATCGGTAACAGCAGGCTCGCCCTTTGTTACGGTGCCTGTTTTATCAAGCGCTGCAATCTGTACGTTACCCGTACCTTCAAGTGCGGAGGCAGTTTTAAAGAGTATGCCCCCTTTAGCGCCCATACCGTTTCCAACCATTATTGCAACGGGTGTTGCGAGTCCAAGCGCACAAGGGCAGCTAATAACCAGCACGGATATTGCCCTCGCAAGTGCAAACCCAACCGTTTGTCCAAGTATTATCCATATAGCAAGCACAACTGCCGCAATAATAATTACTATTGGTACAAACACGCCCGAAACCTTATCTGCAATTTTGGCAATGGGCGCTTTGGTTGCCGCCGCATCGCTCACCATTTTAATTATTTGTGAGAGCGTAGTGTCCTCGCCGACCCGGACAGCTTCACACTTAATAAAGCCTGATTTATTTATTGTTGCGGCGCTCACACTGCTGCCGATATTCTTTTCAACAGGTATGCTCTCTCCCGTTAAAACAGACTCGTCAACGGCGGTATGCCCTTCAACAATAACACCGTCAACCGCAATGCTCTCCCCGGGGCGCACAACAAAAAAATCACCTTTTTTAACCTGCTCAATGGGCACAGTGGCTTCAGTGCCGCCGCGTATAACGGTTGCCGTTTTTGGCGCTAATTTCATAAGGCTTTTGAGTGCGTCGGTGGTTTTGCCTTTTGAACGCGCTTCAAGCATTTTACCAAGGGTTATTAGCGCTAAAATCATTGCTGCAGACTCAAAATACAGCTCGTGCAGATAATGCGCGGGGTGCTTTGATGCCGTCATGGCGAACAGCGCGTACACGCTGTAACCGAATGAAGCCGCTGAGCCTAAGGCCACAAGCGTATCCATATTGGGCGAACGATGCAAAACGCCTTTTACTCCGTTTATGAAAAATTTTTGGTTTATCACCATCACTACACCTGAAAGCAATAGCTGTAAAACACCTATTGCTATAGGGTTGTTCTCAAAAAACGCGGGCATTGGAAAGCCCCACATTGTATGTCCCATAGAAACATACATAAGCAAAATTAAAAACACAAGCGATGCAATCAGCCTTTTGAAAAGCAAGGGGGTCTCTTTGTCGGCAAGCACATCATCGGTATTTTCAGGTGCTTTATTTTCGCCTTTTAACGCAGCGCCGTAACCCGCCGCCTGTACGGCTTTAATTATATCCGCGCTATTTGCCGTACCCTCAACACCCATTGAGTTTGTAAGCAGACTCACAGAGCAGGACATCACGCCCTCCACCTGCTTTACTGCTTTTTCAATCCGCGCGCTGCAAGCGGCACAACTCATACCCGTAACATTATACTGTTCCAAATTTTTTCTCACCCCATCAGCTTTTGCAAGGCTGCGCCAAGCTTATTAACCGTTTGCATATGCCGCACACTTGGCCTTTTATACTGTTCAAACGTTTTATAAGCAAACGCTTTTCTTACACGCTTCTTTGTTTAGTTTTATTTTTGCAACAGAAATTATTCGCCACTAAAAGCTCATCTCTTTCAAATTTATCATATACCCCATATTGGTTTTTGTCAACTTGTCTTTATAGGATAACAAGAGTAATGCGAACCTGCCAAAAATGGCGAAATTTTGTAGGTAATGATTTTGTGACCAAATGAGGCAAAAACGCAATTAATCCTGTTAGATTAACGAGTATTTTAACAATATTTAGGTGCAAAATAATTCTCCAAATCAGGTTTGCATTACTCTTGTTACCCTATACGTCTTGAATAACCAAAAGTTTACCTGCTGATAATAAAAACCAAGGAGTGATAGAAATGCATTCTATCTGGGCAGAAAAAGCATACCGCGAAAATTTTAGGGAATTAAAACAAGATATAAAGACAGATGTTTTGATAATCGGCGGCGGTATTACAGGCATACTTTGTGCCTTTAAACTTAAAGCTGCAAGCGTTGATTGCGTTTTGGTTGAAGCGGACAGAATATGCGGCGGCATAACTAAAAATACAACAGCAAAAATTACTCTGCAGCACAGTTTAATATATGATAAGCTTATGAATAAATACGGACAGGATAATGCACAGCTTTATTTAAATGCTCAAAATGAAGCTGTAAATGAATATCATAAACTATGTAAGACTATTGATTGCGATTATGAGCAAAAGGATTCTTATGTTTATTCTAAAACTGACCGTGCGGCAATAGAAAAAGAGGTCAGCGCAATAAACAAGCTTGGGCTGAAAGCAGATTTTGTACAGTCTATCGACCTGCCGCTTAACATCGCGGGGTCTGTGCGCGTAAAAGACCAGGCACAGTTTCATCCTTTAAAATTTTTGTATGAAATTGCAAAAGACCTGCCAATATACGAAAATACCAAGGTTTTACAGCTTATGCCCAACAAAGCAATAACAAACTCAGCCCATATTTCCTGCAAAAAAATAATTGTTGCCACTCATTTCCCCATTTTAAATAAGCACGGCGGATATTTTTTAAAAATGTATCAGCACCGCTCATATGTTTTAGCATTAGACAATGCTCAAAATGCAGACGGCATGTATGTGGATGAAGATAAAAAAGGTCTGTCCTTTCGCAGCTTTGGCAATCTTTTGCTGCTTGGAGGCGGTGCGCACCGCACAGGCAAAAGTGGCGGTAACTGGCGCGAGCTTGAGGAATTTGCCCGTACACATTATCCGTCGGCATCCATAGTAAACAAATGGGCAACTCAGGACTGTATGACACTTGACGGTGTGCCCTACATCGGCAGGTATTCAAAGTCTACTCCCAATTTATATGTAGCGACAGGCTTTAATAAATGGGGCATAACCTCTGCAATGGTATCTGCAATGATACTGTCAGATATGGTTTGCGGTAGGGATAACCAATATGCCGACGTATTTTCACCGTCGCGCAGTATGCTGCATCCCCAGCTTGCCGCAAACGCTTTTGAGTCTTTGGTTGGCATTTTAACTCCAACCGCGCCGCGCTGTCCGCACTTGGGCTGTGCTTTAAAGTACAACTCAGCAGAGCATACCTGGGACTGCCCCTGCCACGGCTCCCGCTTTGCACTGAACGGACAACTGATAGATAACCCCGCCACTGATGATAAAAAATGAAGCACTGTAACAGTGCTTCATTAAATAACCTTGCTGAAAATCTCAGCAAGCTGTCCTAACGCCAACGCAGGGAAGAAGCTGAGTGCGCCAATTAAAATCAACAAAAAATACAAACATACCGTTTGTGGCGGAAAGTGTACCCGCGCTTGTTGCAATCTTCTTTTTTCATGCAAGATTTCCCGCAATCGCCTGCATTCCGATAATAGGCAGAAAACGAACAAACAGCATTACAAGACCTATTAAAACATTCAAAAATATCAAAACCAAAGCCGGAAAAGACCGCATTTTTACAATCCATCCACGCATTCAACAGTTTATCAGAAATCGTGCATCTGAAGGAAAAGAAACTGTCATCATCACAATACTATATCCTTTGGAATGATATAATGAAGCAGCTTTCAATTGAACATACACCCCACGAATGCAGACACACATTCCGCTCAAGACTGGATTCATCCAGGGTAAACAAAAGGTGCTTGATTTGTTGATGGGTTATACATCAAAGGATGTTGGTGAAAGGTTTTACACACAGAGTACACTTGACTAACTGAAAGAAAGAATAAGTTATACTCACTTAGCAAGTTGATGATTATGCCCTTTTCACTTCTTTTTCTGTCAGGGAGCGGAGCTTTTTAAGCCAATCATCCACTGCTGCCGCTTCGGGGACTGCAATGTTCGGATTTTTTCTGCCGAGAGCTTCGTATTTCCCTGCTCCGAGAGAGTGATAAGGCTCTACTTCTATATGCTCTATGCATTCAAAACGTTTTGCAGTTTTTGAAATTCCTAAAAAATGATCGTCTCTGTCATTAAACCCCGGAGTAATCGGGCATCGCAGTATAACCTTTTTCCCGAGAACGTTAAGCAAATTAAGGTTATCGATTATCAGGCTGTTGTCTTGTCCGGTAAATTCCTTATGAAGTATTGGATCTGTTTCCTTGTAATCAAATAAAAACAGGTCTGTCAGTTCGGCGGCTTTTCTCATAACCTCGGTATTTGCAAAGCCGCAGGTTTCCAAAGCCGAATGTATTCCGTTTTCCTTTGCTTTTTTAAGCAGTTCAAGCGTAAATTCAGGCTGAAACAGCGGCTCGCCGCCCGAGAGGGTCATTCCTCCGTTCGAGGTATCATAAAATATTTTATCCTTTAATACCTCGGAAATCACATAGTCGGAATCAACCGTTTTCCCGCAAATCTCTTTTGCACCGTTAAAACAGATAAAATCTGCATTGTTCACGGTCAGATTTTTGCATCTGCCACAGCCGGTACATTTATCCCTGTAGAAAAGTATTTCCGGCTTAAAGGACTGACTTTCGGGATTGTGACACCACGTACAAGAAAGCGGACAACCCTTTAAAAATACGGTAGTCCTTATTCCGGGACCGTCGTTCACGCAAAAACGCTGTATATTAAAAATATTTCCCTGCATTTTGATTTCCTCAGCATTCGTACCTCGTTCTGTTGATTACTGCTATTTGCTGCCACTTTGGTAAGCTTATAAAGTATTCGCTGAAGCCGTAAAGCCTTACGATAAGAGATTTGTATTTATCAGGATTAACCATTGCGCCCTCAAGCGTTTCACGGTTTACAACACTTATGCCCACATGCAGACCGCCCATTTCAAAGTAAGAAAGAATAAGAGCTTTCAGTATTTTTGCGGAAACGCCGCCCGAAAAAGTAAGATTAAGTCCTCCCGTTGCAGTGCGGTAAAACGGAAGCTTTGCAACACTTTTAAGCAAAGCGGTTATACCGTTTCGGTCGGTTCCGTAGGTAGGAGACCGGTTTTCGGAAAACGGCTCTCCGCTAAGCCTGCCGTCGGGCGTAGCTCCGACCTCACCGCTCCATGAATTGTCTCGCTCTAAGGAATAAAATCCTCCGATAAGGTATCGGTTTTCCTTGAGACTTACTCCGTCTGCCGCATCAAGGAAAATGTTTCCCGCAAGGGTTGTATATTTGTCCGCCTCGGTATCGTTTCCGAATTTTGTAAGGCTCAGTATTTCCTGTCTTAATTCTTCATTACCCGCAAAATTATTTTCAAGTATCTTAATAAATTCCCCGTATTCAAGTCTTTTTCCTTAAAAACAAGCTTATCCAAAACCATAAGCGAGTCGCCTATGGTTGCCACACCGGGACAAAAAGCGTTATAAACCGTATATTTTGCCCTGCCGTCACAGGCAAAGCGGCACTCGTATTTTGTCAAGATTTGGCATACTTGCCATCTCCTCAAAGCTCAATTTGTGCCAACGTTGCCGGAAACTCGCATTTTGTATTAACAACAATATCGTTTGTTACCACGTCAAAACAGGATACAATCAATTTTCCGTTCCAAATTATAGGCTCGCCGGGTTCGTCAAGCTCGCCGTTAAAGCCGTCTGTATCGCCGTTCTGGCAAAGTCTTGTAACGGTGCCGTCTGGCAGGATTTTAACTATTGCATTCGCGCAAAAATCTGCTATATACAGATTTCCCTCCTCATCCATTATCATACCGTCGGTACTTTCGAGGTTTTCCTTGTCCTGCGCCCACAGCTCATTAGATTTTACGGATAAATCGTCATTGAATTTTATTCTGTATACCGCTCCGTCACCGAAATTACCTACCAAAAGGTCACCGTTACGGTCAAATTCAATTCCGTCAACGCCGTATTGATCATCAGGGTTTTGGGTAATAAAGGTTGTCAGTATGTTTTTATCCTCTAAGGTGTTGGTAATGTCGATATTCTCATCATCAAGTTTAAAACGGTAAACACAGCTTACAAGCTTACCTGATGGGTGCTTTACCAATTCCATAGTGCTCTGTGTAACGTAAATATATCCGTCGCGTATGCGCATACCGTTGGGATGCTCCATATTTTTGGCGACCACAGTTGTTTTTACTATCCTGTCGCCGTCGGTTCTGATTCTTAATATCCTGCCCTTTCGCACAAGCTCCGGCTTACCCGGCCAGCCCTGATTGTCGCAGATATAAAGGTCGCCGTCGGGGCCGAAGGCAATACCCATAGGAGATGCAAGACCGGTTTCCTCGAGGACGGGCACATCAAACCATTTTTTTATATTTTTGTCCTTATCTATTTTAAGAATACAGCCGCTGCGGGTTTGGTCCGCATAATTCGGGCAGGCTAAAATCAGATTACCCTCAGCGTCAATTGCCATACCGTCGGGGGTCGCGACATAATCGGGCAGTAATGCAAAAAGTGTTGATTTTTTCATTTTAAATTAACTCCTTTACAGCTTTTCAAAAATAGGCATTAAAGCATAATATGCCTTGTCAAAAAGCGCCTTGCTTTGGTTGTATTTTTCTTGCGTTTCGGGATTTGGAGATATTATTGACTGAATTTTAAAAAACTTTTCCGATTCATCAAAGCTTTTAAGCGCTCCTATTCCGACTGCGGCGGTAATAGCCGCTCCCATTGAGGTTGCCTCGGCAAGCTTTTCGGGTATCGCAATCGGAAGGGCGAATATATCGCATAAAATTTCAGTCCAGGCGCTGTTTCTCGCACCTCCGCCGGTAAGGGTTAATCCCTCAATTTCGTTTTCGCCGTTCTTGAAAATATTAAGAATTATATCAAGATTAAAGCCCACACCCTCCATTATCGCGCGAAGCATGTCACCGCGTGTGTGATTTAGGGTAAGGCCTATAAAATTACCCTTGGCGTTACTGTTCCAGCGCGGACTGCGTTCACCTATAAGATAAGGTAAAAACAACAGATTGTTCGCACCGACAGAGGACAACCTTACCTCTTTGTTGACGGTTTCATATACTAAGCTTTTATCCTCTTCTGAAATCCCGTCAGCCTTGAAAAAGACCTTATTGACCGCCCAACTAAGCGCACCGCCGCCTGTCTGCATTGTACCGCAAGGCATGATATATCCGGGCACGATATGGGCAAAATTGAATACCGCCATATCCTTGTCCTTTACCGGATTTTTAGCTGCAAGGGATATCCAGGACGAAGTGCCGAGACAGCAATTGGCGCGACCCTCTTTTACAACTCCGGTTCCCACCGCAGCGCAACAGCCGTCTCCGCCGCCGCAGACAACAGGAGTTCCCGCACAAAGACCCGTAAGCTTTGCCGCTTCTTCGGTTATGCCGCCGGCGATGTCTACCGAGCGGATAATATCGGGCAGCTTATCCTTGTCAAGTCCGCTGATTTTTATTATATCATCAGACCACTCAAGTCTGTTAAGGTCGAGCAAACAGGTAGAGGAGGCGTCGGAGGGCTCAGTGACAAATTGTCCGGTTAATTTTAAGATTATATAATCTTTGGCATTTAACATTTTATATGTGTTTTTATAAACACCGGGCAGATTGTCTCTTATCCACATAAGCTTTGTAAGGCTGTAGGATGTACTTAAACGGTGCCCTGTAATATCATAAAAGCTGTGGGCATCAATCTCGGCAGATATTTGCTCTGCTTGCTTTTCAGAGCGCATATCCGCCCAGATAAGTGCGTTATGAAGCGGAATGCCGTTTTTGTCAACACAAAGACACCCCATCATCTGCCCGCTAAATGAGACAGCGGCTATATCCATATTATTAACAACCGAAGTCAAGCTCTTTGAGGTCTCGCACACAGCCCGCCACCAGTCATCAGCCCTTTGTTCAGCGGTGTTGCCCTCTCCCGTAAAAAGTTCATAGGAATAAAAAGCGCTTTTAATAAGGTTGCCGTCAAGGTCAAAAAGGGTCGCCTTATTTCCCGAAGTTCCGAGGTCGTGAGCTAATATATACTTTTTCATATCTATCACTTAAAATTTGATGACCATTTTCATCATAGGCACACGGTTTTTAATGTTTTCAAACGCCTTGTCAATATCGTCAAAATCGTAAACATGAGAAATGTAGTCAGACGGATTGAGTATTCCGGCCTGAATCCAGCTTACAATCTGATTGTGCGCGTCTGACTCGGCTTTTTTAGACGGGAACTGATGGAAATGAAGTGTCCAGTTATACGGGCAGCGGCTCCAATCAACAGTTTCACTCATATTTTCCGAAATTCCGTATACGCAAACCTTTGCGTCGGGTTTTATAATTTCAAGGGCTGTATTGATAAAGCTTGTAACGCCTACCGCATCCAGCGCAAAATCAACACCGTCGGGACAAACCTCCCGTACTGCTTTCACAATATCCTGCTTTTTGCTGTTTATAACATAATTAGCGCCGTATTTTTTTGCAAGCTCAAGCTTTTCATCCGAAATATCAATAGCGATTATCGGTCCCATTCCGGTCAGCTTAGCAAACTGTACAAAGCTTAATCCCACGGGACCCAGTCCTAAAACAATCAGGCTTTTATTTTCCTCAAAGCCAAAAGCCTTCATTGTGCTCAGCACTTCTCGGAAAGTTATTATCATCGCCGAACTTACCGGGTCAAAATCTGCGGGAAGTTTTCTTTGACCGTAGGAAAATTCTTGCGGTATTATCCCGTCCTTTTCCTGCGCCGCCGCGTCTGTTACTATATTATATTCCGAATATGTACCCCAACCGCTTGAATAGCCTTCCGGTACGTCCGACCAATACGGCATAAGCACGAGATCGCCTATTTCAAAGGTTGTAACCTTTTCACCCTTAGCAACAACTCTGCCTACTCCCTCGTGACCTAAAACCACAGGATATTTGTCTATACCCTTGAATTTCCCGTGAATAATTTTAGTGTCTGTTCCGTTGCAAACGCCGCAGCTTTCAATTTTTACAAGCGCGTCATAATCGCCGTACTTGGGCATTGGCATATTATCAACAATCTTACAGCTCTGATCTTCGTAAACAACATAGCTTTTCATAGTTATCTGCTCCCTTTTGCATTTTTATATTCGTCGGCTATCGCCGTACTGTTGCTGCACCCGATTCTTTGAGCTCCTGCGTCTATCATGGCAAGGCAGGTTTCAAGATCTCTTATACCGCCTGCCGCCTTTACTTTTACATCGTCGCCTGCATATTTTTTCATTAGCTTAACATCCTCGACCGTTGCAGATGATGGACCAAATCCCGTTGAGGTCTTGATAAAATCAGGACGCACCTCATTTACGATCCCGCAAAGCCATATTTTTTCTTCTTCATTAAGATAACAGTTTTCAAATATTACCTTTGAAGTAACACCGTATTTACGGCAAAGCGAAACCATAGTTTCCATTTCTCTTCTGATATATTCCCGATCTATTTCCTTGACTTTTCCGACGTTAACAACGTAATCTATCTCATCGGCGCCATTTTTAATAGCATCCTCAGCTTCGAATACCTTTGTTTCAACAGTAGTTATTCCGAGCGGAAATCCCACTGCCGCGTCGGTCAGAACGCCGCTGCCTTTCAAAAACTCAGCGCACTTTTTCACCATTCCCGTATTGACCGCCACCGAACAAAAGCCGTATTTTACCGCTTCCTCGCACACTTTTTTGAGCTGTGCCTCTGTAGTTGATGGTTTAAGTACGGTATGATCAAATACTTTATTGAATTTTTGCATCATAAAGTTTCCTCCGTATGTGTTTAATAGCCTTCTTTGGCAACTCTTTCGATAAATTCTTCCTTGGATTTTTGCGAAATGCTGTTAAACAGAAGACTGTAACCGCCGATGCGCACTATAAGATTTGGGTACTTTTCAGGATTATCTGTCGCGTCCCTTAAAAGCTTTGAGGAGAGTGAGTTTACCTGAAACTGTATTCCGCCGTTCGCCAAATATACTTTAATAAGTGCAGCTATTTCAGCTTTATGGTAATTTATTACATCCGTTCCAAAATTAATATCAATCGGCTGCCCACCGAAAAATTTATACTGCGGTAATTTCGCCGCTGACAGAACAAGATCGGTAGGATCGCTTTTCCTGACATTGTTAGAAGGTGCCGCATTTTTTGCAAAGGGTGTTCCTGCATATCTGCCGTCAAAACCCGCACCCCAACTGCTTCCGTAGCCCACATTAGTGTCAAGCGTATGAAGTGACGGTGAGAAGATATAATTATCGTGGTCAAAGTTCCTTATGTTCCTCTGCATTATTTCGGCTACTTTCACGGCATATTTATCTGCATCGGAATTCTGTCCGTATTTGGGGCAGTCGAGAATATCCTGTCTTAACGCTTCATAGCCCTGAAAATTTATTTTAACCGCTTCGCAAAGCTCGTTAAGCGTATATTTTTTATCCTTGAAAACAAGTTTATCGATTGCACAAATACCGTCCGCGACATTTGTCATTCCCATACATTCTACCGTAACATTGTGATAAACAGCTCCCGATATTCTGTCGCAGTGCTTTTCTATACAGTTTTTTGTAAGCAGAGAAAGAAACGGATCAGGGTCTGTTTTTTCACTGATGCTCGCCTTAAGTCTATACGATTTTTCACAAACGGTAAGCAAATAATTTGCCGTTTTCTCAAAGCTTTCGTAAAGCTCCTCTATATTGTTTACAGCACCGATTTCAGGCACGGTAAAATCCTTTAACAGAAGCTTTCCTCCGTTTACCGCTGCTTCAAGAGCCGCCGAAACGCTGAAAACAATACCCCACATACTGTTAAATTCTTCGCCGGCTATACTTATTCCCATGCAGCTGTTATTGGAAAACTTTATAGCCTTTTCTCGCGGAAGTCCCTTTTCAACAAGCGCATTAATGCAAGCATCTTCCCCGTAAAACGTAGGCTGACCCATTGAAAAAAGCTTTTCGTCTATAAGAGCATTCCAGATGTGCTCGGGGGTATTGTTATCAATCCTCGCACCGAGTATAGGTGCAGGCATAGCGAAATCTTTTTGACATTCTATAAGTAATTCTGAAAGCTCATTGTATGTCGGGCCGACATTCATAAGACAGGCTCCGTCGGCATAGCTGTTTAAAAGCTCATAGAAATTCTTTAGTATGCTCTTTGCTTCCGCCTTTGACATACCGCTTTCAAGTGAAGCTTTGTAAAACGGATACATATATTGATCAAACCGACCGAGCGAAATGCTGTACCACGCATTTTCGGCAAGCGGAAGCATAAAATGAACAATCCATACCGACTGTGCCGCTTCTCTGAAATCCTCCGCAGGCTTAAACGGAACCTTGCTAATAATCTGTCTAATCTCAGAAATCTTCGCTTTTTCAGCTTCACCGACTTGATGATATTTCTCTTCCAAAAATTTGTCTGCACGGCGGAGCAGCAAACGGACATTATCAAGACTCTTTTTCATTGCGTTTAGGTATTCATTATCCGGCTCGGTTTCAAGCTCGGATAAAATTTTTCTTTCATAACTCGCCAGTCCGTTATTAAGTATAAAGCTGTAATCGACAAGAGTATGAGCTTTATCGACTTTGATATTGCATCCGAATTCCTGCGGTTTATCGATTATTCTTTGAGTCTTCTCATCAGATATTTCATCCTTGAACTGTTTGAATTCGCGTCCGTTATCCTGAAATTTGAACCAGCCAAGTAATTCATCCGTTTCACGCAGCTCAAAGTCCAGCGCTTCAATTTCGAGCCTCAGTTTTTCTGCCGCTCTTTCTGTTGGGGATAAAACGTTCAAGCGGTCAAAAAACCTATCCCTTACATACCTGTCAATCGCATAATCACAAATAGCCATAATTAATCTTCCTTTCTGTATCCGAGACTTAAAGAAATGTTAAGCGCCGCATCTTTAATCAATAGGTATTTTTCATTGATGAGCGAATCAATATTATCATATAAAGTAAGGCTTGAAATTCCGATTGCCGCGACGGCATTCCCGTAGCAGTCAAATACGGGACAGGCAATGCACACAATCCCCTTTGCAAACTCCTCATCATCAACGGCATAGCCGTTTTTTCTAATATTATCTGCCTCAGCAAAAAAGGTTTCAGAAGAAACTATGGTTTTATCAGTTCTTTTAGTTATTGGGTTTTTAAAATATTCTTCAATATCACTTCGGTCGCCGTAGGATAAAAGCACCTTTCCGGGAGCCGAGCAGTGGAGAGGATATTCCCCTCCGACACAACCGTTAATTCTAACCTCTTTTACCGAATCAAAATGGAGCTGATAGAGAACATTATCCCCATTGCGAATTCCGAGATATACAGAATCACCTAAGATATTATGTATGTCACTTAAATACGGCTTTGAAATTTTAACTACATTATTCCCCTCAACGCTTTTCGACGTCAAGGAAAAAGGCTTCATTGTAAGCCTATATTTCTTTTGACCCTCATTGCTTAGGTAAATCCATTTTTGCTCCATAAGGGCGTCAAGCACTCTTGAAGTGGCATTTTTATTTATGTTAAGACCGTTGCAGATATCTGAAATACCTGCTTCACCGTTTGAACCGGCGAGAAACTCGATAATTTTCAATGCATAATCAACAGCAGGAGCTTTTGACACGACAAACACCTCGTTATACATTTATTATTATGTTATAAATATATAACTAATTTCCGAATTTGTCAATCAAATATTGAGAATTTTCCAATCATCATATTTGCCTTTGAACAGTATTATTTTAATATTCAACCCGAAAGGCATGAAAACAGAAGGCGTCAGTTGATGTCAGACCGATTAACCGAAAAATCACCAAGGGCAAAAAGAAACCGCAAACCCCTCAAAACAAAGGGTTTGCGGAACACTTTTTGCCCAAAATTATTTTTGCGCTGCCAAAATTCTGTCCGGCAACTATATCACACTTGAACATACGAATGCTGAGGGAATAGCAATGCATGGAGAAGCAGGGGCTTCTTTATACGCTTTTTCTGTATTACCTTTCTATTATATTTATACCAGGAAAGCCTGTCTGTATTTTTGCGGTGAAAGTCCCGTTTTTAACGAAAAAAATCTTGAAAAGCTCAAAACATCGCAAAAGCCTACCGAATTTGCAACCTGTGTAACGGTTATATCTGAATTTTGAAGCAATATCTTCGCTTGTTCAATTCTATAATCGTTTATATACTGTTTAGGAGATTTCCCGAATTTCTCTTTGAAAATTCTATATAAATAAGGTTGGCTTATTCCTAAAATATCTGTTAGGTCTTTTACCGTAACAGAGCCCGATACATTGGTTCTTATGTAATTAACAGCAGCTTTAATATAAATATCTGAATTAGATTCTGCATTAGGAGAGAAATTACTGTTAATCTGATTTTTAAAAATGTCAAGGAATATTTCTAACATTTCAAAAGAGCTGTATACCTCGTTTGCATTAATGGTAAGCTTATCTGCAACTGCTTTGATTTTATCTGTATAGCTGTAGTTGAATATATTTGTATTTTTATCATAAGGATAATAGCTAAACAAATCAGCCATCTTTTCATCGGTAGAAATTATCCAAAGAAACTCCCACGGATCATTCTTATCCGGATGATATTCCTCCAGCATACCGGGTGTTATTAAAAAGCCCTGCCCGGATGCTAACATATTTCCGTTAAAACAGCCTTTACCCGAGATAACATAGTGGATAATATACTGATTTCTGATTCCGGGTCCGAATCGGGTAACCTTCGTATTTTCTGCATAGCCTATATATTCAATATCAAGTAACGGGCAGCTATCCTTTGAAAATATTTGATAACGCATCTTTCCACCCCTCTTTAGTTATGATTTTACCATATTCAGTGTTGGTTTTGCAATATGTTTTTAAGGTGAGATGTGATATGATTGTCACATCAAATAAAAGAGGTGTTGGCTTTGAATTCAAGTGTTTTTTCGGAAATCGGGGAATACGGCGCGGCAGGAATGTACGAAGAACCGAACAGAAGTCTGTTTTACAGAAAATCGCTCGGAATACGAAGGTTTTATGAAAACTGCGAACTGCCGATTTATAACGGCGAATATTTATATCCCTCAGGTGTTGTTAATACAAGTATGTGTATCAAACCTCATTATTTAAACGGTATGAATATTGATTACGGTAAAATTGCTGCGAAAAACAAAGCCGCGGCAGACACTTTTATTGCGGATTTCGGCAAATGCAAATCATCAGTTCCGTGTGAGCATACTGTTGCAGGAAATATGTGGACCCATTCCATGCCCAATTATGAGCGCATCTTAAAAGAGGGGCTTTTATCGTATGCTTCGAGAATAGAAGAGATTAAAGACGATGATATGAGGGAAGGGCTTTTACATATTATCGAGGGAATAAAAAATTATGTTGAGCGCTCCGTAAAATATTTAGAGTCGGTCAGCGCGGATGAAAAGCTGATAAATGCCCTTAAAAAAGTACCGATGAAGCCTGCCGATAATATATATGAAGCACTTGTTAGCTGGAATTTTATTCTTTATCTTGATAATTGCGACAATCTCGGTTGCGTGGCATCAGGACTTTACCCCTATTACAACGGCGAAGATGTGACCGATATTCTTAAAAATTTATTTGACAATTTAGATGCCAATGAGGGTTACTCTATGGCACTTGGAACCGATTATAACCCTTTGACTTTACAGTGCTTGGAGGCTTCAAAGGGAAAGCGGAGACCTATGATAGAATTATTCGTAGATGAAAATACTCCTGATGAAATTTGGAATAAAGCCTTTGAGGTTATTCGTACCTCGAACGGTCAGCCCGCATTTTATAATCCGAATATATTACTCAGCGGGCTTAAAGACAAATTTAAAGGCATAACCGATGAGGATATTAAAAAATTCTGCGGCGGCGGTTGTACCGAAGCAATGTTGGCAGGTCTTTCCAATGTCGGCTCTCTTGATGCAGGAATTAATTTACCTTTAATACTGGAAAAAGCCATACGCGAAGATTTGCCGAAATGAACTTCTTTTGAAACATTTTATAACAAATATATTTCCAAAGCTGAAAAAACTGTTTTGACGGTGACCGAGGAAATTAAGAACTCTCAAAAGCTGCGTGCCGAGTATAATCCGCTCCCTATGAGAACACTGCTGATTGATGATTGCATTGACAGCGAACTTGACTTTAATAACGGCGGCGCGCTACAAATGGAGTATCATTAATTTTGCGGGAATGATAAATGTTATAGATTCTCTGCTTGTCATCAGAGATTTTGTTTTTACTGATAAGCTTTATACAGCTGACGAGTTAATTAATATGCTTGCCGATAATGACAAGGATTTTCTTAAAGCGGCAAGAGCGCACAGAGTAAGCTTCGGAAACGATAATGCTGACGCAAACAGCTTTTCGGCAAGGATTTCCGCGGATATATATTCGATGCTTGATGATAAAAAGCCCTATCTAGGTGAGGGATTTTTGCCAGCTTGTATACAGTTCCAAAGTCAGGTGGGTGCCGGAAAAAATGTAGGGGCTACACCCGACGGAAGAGAGTGCGGTTCACCGCTTTGCGATTCCCTTGGTGCCGTTTTCGGCAAGGATACAAAAGGACCTACCGCACTTTTAAAAAGCGTATGCTCGTTAAATCTCAGCCGTGCGCTCGGGATGCCTGTTCTTAATTTTAATATCAATCCCGATTTTAAAGACAGCGTTTTAAAAGCGTTGATTCTGGGCTATATGCAGCTGGGCGGTATTCAGATGCAGATTACCTGCATTTCAAGTGAACAATTGGAAGAAGCTTACCGGAATCCGGAGCTCCATAAAAACCTTGTGGTTCGTGTTGGCGGATATTCCGAATATTTCTACCGCTTAAGCAATGAACTGAAAAGCATGATTATAGATAGAACAATACAAAAGTGAGGGAATGCCCTTGAAGGGAAATATTTTATATACAGCGCTTTTGCGTGAACGACGGCCCGGGGATCAGAACCACCGTATTTCTAAAGGGCTGCCCCCTTTCTTGCAAATGGTGTCATAATCCTGAAAGTCAGTCCTTTAAGGCGGAAATACTTTTTTATAAGGATAAATGTACAGGCTGCGGCAGATGCCGGGGTCTTACTGTGAGTGACAGCGATTTTATCTGCTTTAACGGTGCTAAAGAGATTTGCGGAAAGACAGTTGATGCCGACTATGTTATTTCCGAGGTGTTAAAGGATAAAATATTTTATGATACCTCGGGCGGAGGAATGACCCTATCGGGCGGAGAACCGCTGTCTCAGCCTGAATTTACCCTTGAATTACTTAAAAAAGCAAAGGAAAACGGAATACATACAGCAATAGAGACCTGCGGCTTCGCAAGCGCGGAAATTATAGGCAAAGCCGCAGAGCTTACTGATTTGTTTTTGTTTGATTACAAGGAAACAGACCCAATACTTCATAAGAAATTCACAGGTGTTGACAACAGCCTGATACTTGATAATCTAAGCCTTATTAGCACTCTCGGAAAACAGGTGATACTGCGCTGTCCGATAATTCCCGACTGCAATGACAGAGAAGAGCATTTTTTAGGAATTGCCGAAGCCGCAAACCGTTTTGACTGCATAATGCATATTGAGATAGAACCTTATCACTCTCTCGGAGCAGGTAAATATGAAGCCCTCGGCAGAAGATTTAAAAGTATTGCCGTTCCCGAAATATCAACAGCAGACGGCTGGCTTGAAAAGATTCGCCGAGGGACCGACAAGGAAGTTAAGAAAGCATAACAACCGTTATGAAAATTAGGCTCAGTGGTACGGATATATTTTAAAACTTTTTATACAGTTAAGCCAAGAATATGTTCGCACCACCATTCTCTTTTAACATAATGAAATTCTATCTTTAAAACACTCCTGAAAACGAATCGGTATTTCAGCTTATTGATAAAATGCGCGCTGAGGTCAAGCCTTACTATGTCTAGATGACCGCCTGTATCTACATAATATCCTCTACACCAAAATTGTCTATTCCCGTATCGGTATTTTAGATTTGCTTGTTTGTCAAAAATCATTAAACTGCTTTTCCCTTTTAAATATCCCATAAAACTTGATATACTTATTTTGGGTGGTATTGATGCCAATAAATGTATATGGTCGGGACAAGCTTCAGCTCCAATGCTTTCTACGCCTTTCCATTCACACAATTTCCTCAGTATTTGTCCTATGTCGGCTTTTATCTTTCCGTAGATGACTTGCCTTCTGTATTTCGGTGCAAATACTATGTGGTACTTGCAATTCCATTTCGTGTGTGCTAAACTATTTGTGTTAATTTCTTCTTTTTTCATTTATTAATCCTCCGTTTGTGTTTTTGGCTTTGACTGGCAGGTCTCTACCATTTTAACACAACCGGAGGATTTTTCTCATCGGTTAACCTCTTTTGAACCACGCGACTATCGCGTGGTTTTCGTTATACAAAAAAAAGCGGAGAAGTTTTAAAACTTCTCCGCTTTGAATTTTAAAAACTTATTCGTCATATTCCCAATCTTCAGGAATAGTACCGGATAAGCCGCTGTCAGGCAGATTTTCAAGATAGCATGCAGTAACCATTATATCACCGGTAACACCGCTTATATCTGCGCTCCAACCCGTAAAGGCATATCCTTCTTTTACGGGAACAACAGTAGGCTTTGCAGCAAAGCCTGCGGGAACAACAATCGTTTCAAGAACAGTGCTGTCTTCATCCGCAAAGGTTACGGTATAAGCCTCAAGGCCTTTTTTGCCGACAACAATAAGCTTTGCAATAGCAACAAGGTCATTTACCGTAACATTGCCGTCGCCGCTTACATCAGCACCTGGAGTTGCTTCTTCAAGAACTGCAATAATCTTCTTTGTGCGTACCAAGTCTTTGATATCGGTTACGCCGTCGTTGTTAGCGTCACCAAGCTCAATATCAATGTACTGTACATACTTTGTGCCAACAGTGCCGTCAAAGCGTGCAAGCTGACATACAACTTCATCTGTTACATAGGTTTTATCTGTATCATAGGTTGCCGTAAACTTAACTGTTACATCAGCGTCGCTTCCGGCAACATAGCTGAATACTATCTTTTCGCCGTTGGGTACATATTCAGTAACAACAGTTTCAGCACCTGACTGTGTAAAGCTTACAGTTGGATTTGTAAATGATGATAATACATCACTCTCAACAACAACATCAACAGTTTTACCTGTTTCAGTAACGGTTACGTTAATAGTAACGTCTGTAAACATACCTTCAATGCTTTTGCCTGCTGCAATCTTGTAGGTTTCTCCATTGTAATCAAACCACAAATCTGTAGCTGTGGGGTTGGAAATAACGTCTGCTTCTGCAGAAACAGTCATCTGATTGTATGCATTAATATAGCTGTAAACCTCGCCATTAGTTGCATACCAGATGTCATCCTTGCCGCTCATTGACTGTGCAAACGTGTCAAAGGTTGAATAATTGCCCCACTTATCGTCTATATCATAAGCATGGCCCCAGATGTAATAGAGCAAAGGCGCTTCGCTAACATTTGCGTTAACAAATGTATTTCCGTATGCCTTTACATTATCAACATTGCCAACCCAAGTGGTTGCTGTCCATCTATACCAATCAGTAGGAATATCAAAGGTATTACTTGAGCCGGCGGTGCGTGCATATCCAACGCCGGTATTTTTAAGGAAAGCTATAACATTATCGTCAGTTACTTTGTACGGAGGCGCACCGGGATATGCAATACCCTGAACATCTGTGCCGAATGCCGCTTCAAGAGCATTAATATCTGCAGTAATTTCTGCTGCGAGACCGTTATTGCCCAACTTCTCATATACGGTGGGCAAGTCAGAGTGATTAACAGTATGAGATGCGATTTCCATACCGGTATTGCTGTACGCTGCTACTGCTTCATCAAGTGTTGAATACAATGTTGATGACTGTCCCAACAAGCCGGTACTGATAAAGAATGTAGATTTAAGACCGTAGTTTTGGAAGGTTTGAATAAATCTCGCATCATCTCTGCGTGCATCGTCAAAGGACATTGTAAATGCCTTTGCCACACCGCCGGGATAACGCATATAAACCTTTGGTGCAACACTTTCTGCTGCAACATTTACAGTGTTCATAGCAATAAAGCAGGTAAAGCATGATACTACTAATGCTAACACCATAAACATTTTAAGCGAAAGAGATAAAAGTTTTTTAAATTTAGTTTTCATAAAACAGCCTCCTACAGTATTTTGGATTTTGTCAAAATTAACAATTTTAGCAAACAAATAATGATACATTTTTATTATATAACACATACTTTCAAATTTCAATAGGTTTTTTTATTTTTTATTAAGCCGTTTTTTCAAACAAAAACCCGCCAATTATAAAATTTACAATTGGCGGTTTATATATCTATATTTACTACCCTATTATCTCGTTGCGGCCCTCTAAAGCTCTGGACAGAGTTATTTCATCCGCGTATTCCAAATCTCCTCCGATGGGAATACCAAAAGCAAGACGAGAAACCTTTAATCCCATTGGCTTTATTATTCGTGCAAGATATCCGGCGGTGGCTTCGCCCTCAACCGTGGGGTTGGTGGCTAAAATTACTTCTTTTACCTCGGTATCAGAAAGCCTTGATAGCAATTCTCTGATTTTCAGCTGTTCGGGACCTATTGAGTCAAGCGGTGACAGCACGCCGTGCAGCACGTGATAAAGTCCCTTATATTCACGCGTGCGCTCAATAGCCATAACATCCTTCGAGTCTTCGACCACGCATATAACCGAGCGGTTGCGTTCCTGCTCACTGCAAACGGGACAAACCTCAAGCTCAGTCAGGCATTGACAAACGGGGCATAGATGTATTTTTTGTCTTGCGTCAAGCAGTGCCTCGGCAAACTCCTTTGCAACATCCTGGGGCTGTGTAAGTATATTAAAAGCAAGTCTTTGCGCTGTCTTTTTTCCTATGCCCGGCAGTCTTGCAAACTGCTGTATAAGGCGATTAAGCGGTACTATATCGTATGCCATATATTAAAGTCCCGGAATATTAAGGCCGCCTGTAAGGCTTCCCATCTCACTATCAGCAGTTTCTATTGCCTTTGTTACAGCCTCATTAATTGCTGTTATAATAAGATCCTCGCACATTTCAGCATCCTGCTCGGCAAGAAGCTCGTCACTTAATTTAAGTGACTTTAAAAAATGTTTGCCGTCAACAACAGCTTCTACCATGCCGCCGCCTGAAGATGCAGTATATTCACGCTGTTCAAGGTCCCCCTGCAAGGCAGCCATATTTTTTTGAATTTCCTGAACCTGACGGAGCATCGCCTGATTACTTTGTCCTGAGTTGGGTATTCTTACTTTCATAAATAATCTCCTGTTTTATATAGAAAAGTTTTTTAATCTTTCATCAAAAGCTGCCAGCGGATCAACATCTGTCTGCATTGCCGCATTTACTTTTGTTGGTATAAGCTTTTTGCCGCAAACGGCATAAACAGCATCGTCAAGGCGCTTTTGATTGTTTGAGTCAGCCTTTAAAAAATCCCAAAAAGCAGGGTTGTGAGTATTAATTTCAAGCTTGTCACCTGAAACCGTTGCTGTTGAACCGTTAAGCATACCGTAAATTAAAGGTGCGTTTTTCATAAGCTGTGCCAACACCGCGCTCCAGGAAAATCTTCCGCCCGGCTGCACGGACTTTTCAGCATTTGCTTCTTGCGCGGCAGCAGGCACTTTAGAAGGTGCCGTTTCAACAATTGGCTGCGGCTCCTGTTCAACCCGGGCCTTTGGTTCAGGTACAGACGGAGCAAGCTCAACCTTTGCAGTGTTCACAGGCGCTTTTTGAGCAGGCGCGCCGCTTTCAAGCGCTGCTATGCGTTGCTCAAGCGAAGCTATATCACATTTTAACTGCGGTGTGCACATTTTCACAAGCGCCATTTCCATCTCGCATCGGGAGGTTGTACCTTTTATACGCTGTAAAGCGTTTTGCAGAATATCAAGGTTTGACATAATATCCTGCAATTCAAACCCGCTTGCCTGCTGTGAAAGGTTTTTTTGCTGTACATCCGAGCAAACTATAAGTGAGCCGCCGTTGTTTACTGTTTTTTTTATCATTAAATCTCTGAAATGAGATATCAAATCACTACACAGACGTTTTGTGTCAATACTTGCGCTGTAAAGTTTATCCATAAGTGCCAGCGCTTCACCTGCATTTTGATTTTTTATGCATTCTGCAAACTGGTTTATATGCTCTCTGCCCGTCATACCGCAGGCATTTTCAACTGTTTTTTCGGTAATATCACCGCCGCTTCCCGCACATAAATCCAACAGAGAAAGTGCGTCACGCATACATCCGTCGGAAAGCGATGCAATAAGAGATGCTGCGTTTTCATCCAAAGCAAGATTTTCATTTTTTGCAACAAAAAGCAGTTGATTTTTAATAATGGCAGCATCGATTCTCGTAAAATCAAATCTCTGGCAACGCGAAAGAATGGTTGCGGGAAGCTCCTGCACCTCAGTTGTGGCGAGTATAAACACAACGTGTGCGGGCGGCTCTTCCAGAGTTTTGAGCAAAGCATTGAAAGCCGGCTTTGAAAGCATATGAACCTCGTCTATTATATAAACTCGGTATTTTGCGGCAGCAGGCGTGAAAACAGCCTGTTCGCGAAGTAAGCGCACATCATCAACACCGTTGTTCGAAGCAGCGTCAATTTCAACAATATCCATTACCTCACCTGAGGCAATGTTTTTGCAGGAAGCACATTCACCGCAGGGATCGCCGTTTTTAAGGTTCTCGCAGTTGACAGCTTTGGCAAGAATTTTTGCGCAGCTGGTTTTACCCGTACCTCGTGTTCCTGTAAAAAGGTAAGCATGGAAAATTTTGCCCATGGAAAGCTCTCCCATAAGCGTTTTTGTTACATGCTCCTGCCCCACCACCTGCGAAAAACAGGAAGGCCGATATTTACGGTATAGCGCCTGATACATCTGCCGCGCATCCTTTCTGTATCCTTGTATAATATACTTTTATATAATATGCGTGCCGGGGTGTACGAACGGACCGATTGACTGCGGCGCACAAGAAAAACCACTTAATGCTGCTCGGTTCCCCGCCTGACATGGTTCATGGTATCCTGTCGCACAGGACCCGCCCGTTCGCACGCCCCGGCACGCATACGGGAAAAACAATTTACAAAATGATTATACCCTATTATTAATTTTTTTACAATACTAAACTTGTAAAATTATATACTATTTGCTATAATTATTTAAAGTGTTTATGTGCTGTAATATGGAAAAATGTATTTTTCAGCATTCTATTAGGAAAATAAAAGAGGTCTGCCAATGGAAAATTGGGAAGTTTTGACTGCTGACGGTCGCCCCTCGGGTCGTTCAATAATACGGGGCAAGGATGTTTTACGTCAGGGAGAATATCATTTAGTAGTACACATTTGGATAACAGACGGATACGGTAATTTTTTGATACAACGCCGTTCTTTTTCTAAAAAACTTATGTCGGGTGAATGGGCTGCAATAGGCGGCTCTGCCGTTATGTACGAAAAGTCTAAAGCCGCCGCACAGCGTGAGCTTTATGAGGAAATGGGTATAAAAACCCGCTCGGAACAGCTTAAATTTGTAAAAAGAATAACCCGAAAAAGTTCAATTATAGATGTATATGTATTAAAAACGCGCGTTCGCGCCTCTACTTTAAATTTACAAAAAGAAGAGGTTTGCGATGCAAAGTGGGTAACCCGCCGCCGCCTTGAGCAGATGGTTGCAAACGGTGAGTTCCACAATTACGGAAGTGAGTATTTTAAAACTATCTATCAACTTGCTGACGATTATCACGATTAATTTTTTCAAGGACTGTTTTTTATGGATATTAAAGGCTTAAAATGTCAGGTATGTAGCGCTTATCTTTTTGAAGATGATGATGTGATTTTCTGCCCTGTTTGCGGTGCGCCATATCACAGAGACTGTTATGACAAGGCAGGCAAATGCGTTTATGAAGAATTTCACGGTACTGATAAACAGTATCAGCCTCCCGTACAGAAAACAGAAAACGACGCCGATGACAAAGAACCGCAGCCTGAGAAAGCAATTACGGAAAAGTGTGCAAACTGCGGACATGAATTTGCCGATGATGAAAGATTCTGCCCCCATTGCCAAACACCCAAAGGTTTTACGCAGAACATATCTTTCAATTTTGATTCGCTCGGTGGAATTAACCCCGATATGACGGATGAAAACGGTATTTCAGCCGCACAGGTAAGGGCTTTTACCCTTATAAATACCCGCCGATATGTGCCAAAGTTCTTTTCGCTCAGCAAAAAGAATAAAGCTTCTTGGAATTGGGCGGCTTTTTTGATGCCGGAAGGTTGGTTTTTTTACCGCAAGATGTATAAGCCCGGCATTGTCGCCATACTGCTTATGATACTTGCAGCGGTTTGTCTTATTCCTTTCAATGCGTCAATAGTAATTTCGCAGGAAAACATCACAAGCTATGAAATTATGGAAATCATGTTGAAAGCGCTTGACTCTGCCGATTCTTTTATTCTTACTATGGCCGGTATTTCAGTTTTTCTTAATTTAGCCATAAGGGTTTGCTGCGGCGCCTTCGGTGATTATATTTACAAAATTTTCTCTAAAGAGAAGATATTGAATTATAAGCGAAACGAGGAAGATGCACAAAGTATTCCCCTTGATATCCGCCTTGGCAGATTAGGCGGCGTACAGCCCTTTATGTTTATTTTGGGCTATTGGTCAGTACAGCTTATTCCTCAGCTAATTCAAAGCTTTATTCTTTGATTTTTTAAAAAAGGAGTATACCGTATGGATGAACAAAACACCAAAATCTGTTCCAACTGTTCAACAGTTAACAGCGCTGATTTTACCTATTGTAAAAACTGCGGCACTCAGCTCTACTCCCAACAAGAAAACACAATTTATGAGCCTTCGGCATATAACCCGCCGCAGTACAGACAAAATGTTTTTTATGAAAAAGACGGCGTTGACGCCAAAACAATGAGTGACTTCATAGGCAAAAACGCTGACACGTATTTAAGTAAATTTACCGCAATGAAAATAAACAACAGAAGAGCGTCATGGCATTGGCCTGTTTTTGTTCTGGGATTTTTGCTTGGTCCTGTCGGCATTGCGTTCTGGTTTTTTTACCGCAAAATGTATAAACAGGCATTTTTATTTTTAGCTTTGGGAACCTTGCTTTGTTTTAGCGAATTATGGGCATCCTTTATTCATCCTCTTAATGCTGTTATACAAGCCTACGGCACTGAAATATTTCTACCAGATGCCTCGATTAACGACACGTTAATTTTGCAAATCGGTCAGACTTTCATGCAAAACATTCATCCTTTAAACTCCGTTATATCACTGATTAACACAGCGATTATCATATTAACTCCTATATTTGTTATCAGTATGTATGAAAAATTCGCAATCAAACGTATAAAAACAATAAATACACAGTTTGGGTTTGACGAATCAGCCAGATTTTACACTTTAAAAGCGGGCGGCACCTCAACCTTAGCCGCTGTTCTGGCGCCTATAGTTTATTATATTGTAATAATTATAGCAGTTTTTGTATTAATGTTTATTTTTGCTTTTAGTCTTGCACAAGGAGTTCTAATATGAATACAAAGGTAAAAAAAGCCGTTATTCCGGCCGCAGGCATGGGCACACGTGTTTTACCGGCTTCCAAATCAATTCCTAAAGAAATGTTTTCAATCGTTGACAAGCCGGCTATACAGTACATAGTAGAAGAAGCCGCTGCCTCCGGCATCGAAGACATACTTATTATCACAAACCGCGGTAAAGACGCTATAGAAGACCATTTTGACCACGCGATTGAATTGGAGCAAGCTCTTAAAACTGCGGGCAAAGATAAAGCATATGAAGACCTGCAAAAATGCTGCAATATGGCAAATATATATTTTCTGCGACAGAAAGAAACACGCGGCTTAGGCGATGCTGTTTTACGCGCACGCGGCTTTGTAGGCAATGAACCTTTTGCAGTTTTGTACGGCGACGATGTTATTGTAGGCGATAATCCGGTTACCGCACAGCTTATCGCGGCTTATGAAAAATACGGCAAAGCTGTTGCAGGCATACACCAGGTGACAAAAGAGCAGATTTTAAAATACAGCTCGGTGCAAATTTCTCCGCTTGAAAATCCGCGCAGCTTTTTTATTTCCGATATGATTGAAAAACCCGCGCCCGATAAAATAATGTCGCTTTATTCTATATTGGGACGCTGTCTGTTAACCCCCGAAATTTTTGACATTCTTGAACGCACACCTTTGGGCGCAAACAACGAATTGCAGCTTACCGACGCTATGAAAACGCTTGCACAGACTAAAGGGATGACAGGCGTTGACTTTGAGGGCACAAGGTTTGATATTGGTAATAAATTCGGTATAATAGAGGCAAACATTACGGTTGGTCTTACCCACCCCGAAACTGCAGAGCCTTTAAAAAAATACATTAAAGAATTGGCAAAAACATTATGAAAAAATACACTGCATTATTAATAGACGCCGACCAGACTCTTTTTGATTTTAAGGGTGCTGAAAAGCAAGCTATACACAATGTACTTAAAAATGCAGGTTTGCCCTTTGACGAAGACACAGCCGAGCTTTACAGCCGCATAAACGATACCTTTTGGAAAAAACTGGAGCGGGGCGAAATAAAGCGTGAGGAAATTTATGAAGGCAGGTTTAAAGAGCTTCTGCGACAGCTTAATTCTGACCTGTCTGCCCAAGAAATCAATAATAATTATTTTGAACAGCTTCCACTTTGCAGCACGCTATACGACGGCGCACGTGAGTTTTTAGAATCTCTGGGCAAAGAAGGTTATAAACGTTACATGATAACCAACGGTGCCGCACCTGTTCAACGCAGGCGTATTGAACTTTGTAATGTAGGTCATCTTTTTGAAGGTATTTTTATTTCCGAAGATGTTGGTTTTGCAAAGCCGGATAAAGCTTATTTTGATATGGTCCTTGAGCAAATCGAGGAAAAGGATAAAACAAAGCTTTTGGTTATAGGAGACAGTCCCAGTGCCGATATTGCAGGCGGCAAGAACGCGGGGATTGACACCTGCCTTTACAGTCCGTCAGGCATAAGCTGTACGCCTGAACCTGATTACATAGTAAAAAGTTACGACGAAATTTTTAAAATAATCTAATTTTAAAAACCTTGTTAGCTTAAAAGGGGACAAGGTTTTTTGCTATCAAATAATAAAATTGTTAATATTTACATAATAATATAGTGTAATTTGAATTTTCTTTTTATTTACGATATAAAGAAGGTTGTATTATGAAAAATGCATTATCTGTATTATTAGTTTTGTCCTTAACAATTTGCACGGCTTTTTCCCTTACCGCTTGTAAAAAAGACAAAAAAGACTTGTCTTATTCAACAGAACCAATAATTAATGAAACCGTTTCCTCTCAAAAGAAAACATCAAGCAAAAAAGCATCAAGCAAAAAGGCATCAAACCAAAATACTTCTTCAAAGAAAAAGGAAATTGCTTCAAATGACAATAAAACGGAAAATAATATCAAAAGCAGTAAGGCGCAATCCACCCAGTCCTTTAAGGATGTCTCCAGCACCGTTGATTATGAAGATATAGAATGTACAACATATACAGAGTATCATGACGTCAACTTTTTAACAGTAAACAGCAACAAAAATTTAAAAATGCGCTTTACCTTAAGCCTGCCGACAGAGTGGCGTATAAAAAAAACAGACGGCGGATGTAATATCATAAAAAACTCAGAGGTTATAGGCACTATTACCTCTAATATTAACGAGAATAAATACAACGGCGCTCAATGTGTCTTAAACAATACGGGTACATATGGCAATATTGATATAACCCACCGCATAGACAGTCTCGGCTCAGGTAATAACACATATTTTTTGCGAACATTAAGCCTATTTTACAACGGTGCTGACGCTGTAAAACAAGGTGTTGTTATAATGGTTCACTATCAGGAGATTGACTCGCTTTCTGTTTCGCAAATAATCAGTACGGCAACCTTGTCCGTAACCGCAAATGACGCCAACATCGGTGCTATGAAAATTACAGACAACCGTAACCGCGTTTTAATTATGGGCAACAGTTTTATAAGCACATCAAAAATAGGAAATATCTTGCAAACAATGTGCGGCTCAAAACTTTCGGTTGAGGCAATTTCAAGAGGTTATGCAAAGGTTAATCAATATGCACGCGACGAAACAATAATTAATAACATTAAATCGGGCAATTATTCTGCTGTTTTTATGTGCGGCTTTTATATAAGCGAGGATGTTCCAAGCTTTAATGTTATAAAGCAAGCCTGTGATTCATCAAACACACAGCTTGCCATATTCCCCGCTCACAACGAAAACCGAGGTTTAATAACCTCGGCAACCGTCACTTATCCCGAGGTAAAAATTTTGGACTGGAAGGGTGAGATTCAGGAGCTTATAAATTCAGGAATAAATTCAACACATTTTTGCATACAAGACAGTCATCTGCACAGTACTCCCCTTGCAGGATATGTAGGAGCACATATGATATATCGGGCAATCTTCGGTGAAATACCCCAGCAAAGAAATTATACTGATGTTTCCTCGCAGAGCATCGCCTTACTTGGCACTTATTCTGCAAGCGGAAAGGTAACCCATTCATCAAACAGCAATGTTTATTTATTATAATAGGGTAACGAGAACGAGAATAAAAGAGGAAGAACAATGTTCTTCCTCTTTTACTTTTTATATTATATCCGCAAGGTCTTCAATCAAGAGTATAATCGGTGCGGATGCCCAGGGGTGACAAAGAGAGGTGTTCCATTTTTGATCCTTGCCCCAAGCTTCAAAACAAGTGGTAGCTTGCTCTCTAAGCATATTTACCCAGGAATGCTCTGAGTCATTAAGAATAAGCTCCAACGCTTCCTGCTTTTTGCCGTAATTTACAAGGCCCTTCAATACAAAAAAGCTAAAATAAACACCGCAGCTCAATCCTTTTTTCATAATAAGCTCTGCAAGCGGGTCGGCGTTTTCTGCGATACCAAAAAATAATGGCAATGAGATTGAGTGCAATGCAGAATGGATTGATCCCTCACTGTCAACATACAGCCCGCTTTCTTTGTCAAAGAAGGCTTTGTTGTATGCCGCTTTAATGCGCTCTGAGCCTAAATCAGCAGGCTCGCCTATAAGCTCACACAGCATTTCAGTATATTTAAGTGCGCCGTAATAAAAAGCGTTTATTACGTTATGACAGCCTTTTCCAATAGGCTTGGTAAGGTTAAAGTCATAATCGTCACGCAAGTTTTCGGGCCAGTCAACAAGGTTCCATTTTTCTGCAACCTCTTCCAGCAGTCCGTCAGGGCGCTCATAAGCCTTAAAGTAGTCAATCATACCCATAACCGTGGACATTAATTCTTTAACCGTTTGTATATCCTTACTTAATTCATAATATTTGTAAACCTCATAAGGATATACAAGAGAATAGTCGGCTATTTCCTGCATAAAGTTACCGGGCACACAGCACATTAAACCTTTGCAAATATGTGTTGATTTTGAAAAATCAATAAGTGCCTTTTTAAACATTGTAGTATCGCCTGAAATGTAGCAGTGAGATACCGCTGTAATGGCCATATCGCCAAGATACTGTCCTTTTTCACGGGTGGGGCAATCCATAAAGGTTTCCTGTGTTGAAACAAGCACGCAGCGTTTACATATTTCAAAAATATCGCAAAGTGTTTTATTTTTATTTTCAAACTTATATTCATTTTTTAAAGGATAACCGCGTCGCAATACCATAACACTGTCAGGGTCAACATCACCCTTTATTTCAACATAACGGAAAGCACGGTAATCAAAGGCTTCAACATCGTCCTTGCCGTTAAGTATCCAGGATTCAAAGTTCTTTTCCATACAGCGCATATCAAAGCGTGCGTGGCCGTTTTCATCAAGCTCTTCGGCATACATTATTTCAATTTTGCCGTTACCCTTTACGTGTCCTTTAATCTTTAAGCAACCGGCAATTTCCTTGCCGAAGTCAAACAAATAAACATCATCTGCAAGTTTCGTTATTTTTGCAGGGTAAGCATCCCACTGTATACAGGTCTCACTTATCTGGGGATGCATTACGTAATCAACATATTTTTTTAAAACAGCGGGTTGCCATACAAACTCACTTTTGTTGGCGTCAATATTTTCAACATACTGAGTTTCATAGCCTAAAGTATGTGCATCCTCCAAAAAGCGTTTGTCGTAAGCATACTCAAAGCTCTCATCGGTAGCAAGAATAATTTCTCCGTCCTTAAAGACACGCGCCCACAAGCCCTGACGCAAATCACCGCTGTCAAAAATACGGTTACATAAGCCCTGATAATATGTATGAATACGCAGTTCGTTTTTGCCCTCTTGCAAAAATCGGGTAATATCAAAGGTATTGTAGTTGTAGCAAAAATAATATGAGGGAGAAGGCCCCATACCTACAAACTCACCGTTTATATAAAGCTTATAATAGTCATCAGCAGAAATATCAATTGTATATTTACCGCCTGTATATTCAAATTCTTTTTTATACCAGATGTGCCTGTTGCACATTGTTCTGTCAGGTTGATTTTTTGTGCCTAATTCTTTTCCAAAAAGGTCAATAGGCTCTAACTCGGCAAACTCTTTTGCGCTTATCCATTTTGCATCCATTTTTTATACCCCTTTGCAATTTGTAAAAAACGCCGCATAACGCGGCGTTTTAAAAAAAATCAAAAAACTACCACTTGACGCTCCAGCGAGGATTGTATCCACCGGTTAATTGCCGAGCCTTTGAATCAGCAATTTCAGAACTTTCTGCTTTTTTGTTAAGCAGCTTTTCATACTCATTTTCGTCAAAGGGAATGTTAACGGTCTTGCCCGTCCAGGCTGATAGATATGCCGCATTGGAAATGGTCAATTCATAAAGTCCGTCAACGCCGGGAGCCAAAAGCTCCTCTTTAAAAAGAATACTGTTAACAAAATTTTGTATTATACCCTTGTGCGCAGTTTCTTTTTCGGTATTTTTTATTTGTTCATATTCAATTTTGGGCAAGGCGTCATGCTCACCCGATTCAAAACAATATTTACGCTCAGGACTGTCTAATCTCCACCATTGCATAACATTGTTTTCAATTATAATTTTGCCTAAATCGCCCGAAATTTCCAAGCGGTTAGTTCCGGGATATTCACCGGTTGATGTTATAAAGGTTGCAACCGCGCCATCATCGTATTCAGCATAGATGGTTGCATCGTCTTCAACCTCAATATGATGGTATTTACCCACATTACAAAAAGCGGTAATGCGTGACGGCATACCGAAAATCCACTGCCATATATCAAGGTTATGCGGTGCTTGATTTATAAGCACACCGCCGCCCTCGCCTTTCCAGGTACCGCGCCAGCCGCCTGAATTATAATATTCCTGATTGCGATACCAGTTTGTAATAATCCAGACGAGACGCTTTTTTTTGCCAAGCAATCCGCTTTCCACAATTTCCTTTGCCTTGGCAAAAAGCGGATGGGTGCGCTGGTTGAACATTATACCAAAGGTTTTTCCGCTCGCTTTTGCAGCCTCAACCATCTGCCTTGCCTGACGGGTATATACTCCCGCGGGCTTTTCTGTAAGCACGTGAAGCCCCGCATTAAAGCAATCCACAGCAATGGGCGCATGTGAATAATGAGGTACGGCAATAATAACCGCATCCGCAAGTGAGCTGTCAATCAGCTGCTTATAATCTTCAAACAGCGCAATTCCGGAAAAACTCTCGGCTATAACCTCGCGACGCTTTGAAGATATATCACACAAAGCAGTAAGCTCTGCATGTTCAATTTTGCTTTCAAAAAGGCTTTTGGCATGGGCAAAACCAATGTTGCCTACACCTATAATGCCTATTTTTAGCTTATCCATAAGAAAAATTCCTTTAAGCTTTATGCGTTGTATGTATTGTCCATATTAACTATAGCTTTTTTTACTTCTTTTTTCTCCTGAGAAGCATCAATACGCTTCTTCAATTCGTTATAGAACAGATCCTCATCAAAGGGAAGCTCAATTGTTTTGCCGAGCCAAGCAGAAAGATGCATTGCGTTTGAAAGGGTAAGACCGTTTATACCCTCTTCGCCTGCTGCAACAAGGGGTTTGCCCTCTAAGATGTTGTCAGCAAATGCGTTAAGAACACCAACATGCTGAGGATTTTCACCGTCAGTTTCCGGCTCATACTTTGTAGCCTTGGGCTCGCCAAACGGCTCTGTATTATTCTTTGAGAACTCAGGCTCTGCAACGTCAAGCTCCCAAACGGTTAAAGTATTGTTTTCTGCAACAAGTTTTGCTTTATCCATTGTAATTTCAAAACGGTTGGTACCGGGTGCATCACCTGTTGAGGTAATAAATACACCTGTTGCGCCGTTTTCATACTCAACCAAAGTGGTAACATCGTCTTCAACCTCAATATCATGCCACTTGCCAAAAGTCATATGAGAGGTAACCTTTTTGGGCATACCGCAAATCCACTGCCAAAGGTCAAGGTTATGGGGGCACTGATTAAGAAGAACGCCGCCGCCCTCACCTTTCCAGGTTGCACGCCAGGAGCCTGAATCATAATACATCTGGGGACGGTACCAGTTGGTAATTATCCAGTTGGTACGTCTTATCTGGCCAAAGCCGCCATCCTGTACAAGCTCACGCATTTTACGGTAAATATGGTTTGTACGCTGGTTGAACATCATTGCAAAAACAACATTAGATTTTTTTGCAGCCTCATTCATTTCTCTTACCTGCTTTGTGTAAACACCTGCGGGTTTCTCAACAACAACGTGCAGACCTCTGTTAAAGCATTCCTTTGCAAAAACAGGATGGTCATAGTGAGGAACTGCAACCAAAACAGCGTCAATTAAACCGCTGTCAAGCATTTTATATGCATCGTCAAACAATGTTACGGTTTCGGGCAACTCGCTCTTTGCAAGCTCTAGACGGTCAGCAGCAATATCTGCAACTGCAACCAGCTCAATACGGGGGCACTTGCCTTTTACAATGTTTCTAGAATGTGCCTGACCCATATTACCATAGCCAATGATACCAAGTTTAATTTTCTTATCCATAATGTCAACCGCCTTTAAAAAAAGTTATTTAACAAGTGCTTTCAGTGAATTTGCAGCATAATCAAAAGCTTCGCGGCGGGGCGTAAGAATATTTTTGTCCTCTACAGCCTCTTTGCCCTCTAAAATTGCCTGTGCAGTAAAGTTTGTAAGATGGGGTTCCAAAGTCATAACTTTGCCTACACCTGCAAGGTAATCATTAACTATGTATTCAAGGTTGCCAATACCCTTGCCTGCTGCAACAACGGTACCGTCTTCAACAGCATCCTTAATGTGCAGATATTTAATATAAGGCTTAAGCATTTTCCATGCTTGCATAGTATCCTGCCCAACCTGAACAAAGTTTGCGGGATCAAATACGCCTGCATAGTCAGGGAATGTTTTCAATATTTCAAGGCAACGCTCGGCGTTATCGCCGTAAATATCTTTTTCATTTTCATGGCAAAGCTTGATACCGCTGCCGTTTGCAACTTCAAGCATCTTGCCCATACGGTACATAACCTCATTCTTATAAAGAGCCGGATCTTCTCCCTTGGGTATATAGAAGCTGAACATACGAATATTGTCGGTTTCTAAAATATTTGCTAACTCAAGGCAATGCTTCAAACTTTCTATGTGCACATTAAAATCCTCGTGAATTTTAACTTTACCTATAGATGAACCGAGCGACCAAACCTTAATACCGCTGTCATCAAGCTTTTTCTTAATTTCCTTTACTTCATCCAAAGGCATTTCACAGATAAATTGGCTGCCGAACAGACGAATTTCAATCAAGCTCATATCGTTAGCTTTTAAAGCTGCAATTTGCTCTTCAACTGTGTCGCCCGCTTCGTCAGCAAAAGCTGAAAGTAAATATTTGTTTTCCATTATAAGCACCCCTAATTTGTTTTTAAAAAAGTATTTATTCACAAAATCATAATCTACAAAATACTGCTACCTAAAATTAGCAGTATTTTGGATGAATTTTGGATAATGAGGGTGAAGATAGGCTAGCGCCTATCAAGACCAAATTGCCGAAAGGCACCGAAATTCTGCCATTTTAGGCAGGTTCGGATTAGTCTTGTCTCCCTAAGCGTCATCCTTTGGCGAACATCCAAAATGATTTTTGTATGCCCGCCAGAAGGTTGAGTAATCTTTAAAGCCGGAAGAGCGGAAAGCGTCATTTATAGGCACGCCCTCCCTGATGGCATTTCTTGCCGAAAGCAACCGCTTTATAACAACGTACTCCCAGACTGAAGAGCCCGTTGCTTTGCGAAACGCACGGTTCACCTGCGATTTGCTTATAAAAAATCGCTCGCTTATTTTGTCTAAAGACAGATCTTCAAACAGATGTCGGTTTATGTAATCAACAAGCTCAGAAGACGCCGTTTGCGTTGTATCATAGTTTTTTTGGCTTGTGTCAAAATAGTTTCTTATCTCATTAAGTACGGGAATAAGATAAGCAACTATTCTTTCCCTGCCGAAAGCCGCCCCCTCATCCATACGGTTAAAGCATTTTTTAAAAAACTCACCGTCAGGAAGTTGCTCAAAATAATTCAGTCTGCCGTGCGCTCTGTCATTAAAAGCTCGCAACAGCTCGCCTGATTTATCAAAGGGCAACACTGTATCCTGTGAAAAATGTATAGCCATACGCTCATAAGGAGTATTTGATTCAATACCTATATGATGCGTTTCTGCAGGACGGGTTATATATACCCCGCCCGGATTTATTTCATAATGCATACCCTCTGCGCCGAAAGTACCGCTACCGGAAATTACATAAAGAATTTCATAAGCATCGTGAGCATGCATTATAAACTTTTCGGGATCAGGCTTTTCATCAAAGGTATGATGAAAATAAAGCTCATTATCACGAAAACGTGAAATAACCGGCATTATATCACCCCGCGCATTTTTCTACAGACAATATTACCATAAAATGCGCAGATTTACAATATATATATTCTTATCTCTTTACTCTTGCATTACCGTTCCAAATGCTCCATACCTGCTCTTCATCACAGGGCTGTGCATAGTCGGTCTTGAATGTGGTAGCAAGTGCGCCGCAAGCCCAACCAAAATGAATCTGGTCAGCAGCGCCCCAACCTTTAAGAACTGCATAAAGCAATCCGCCTACAAAGCCGTCTCCGCCTCCGATACGGTCACGAACGGAAATCTCTTTAGGCTCAACAACCTGCCACTCATTCTCGCTGTGTAGGATGCCGCCCCAAAGGTGACGGTTTGTATCAATAACCTGACGGAGAGTTGTAGCGTAAATTGAGGTATGGGGATATGCTTTTTTAACATTTTCAATCATACCCTTAAAGCCGTCAATCTTAGCAGCGATATCCTTGCCGCCTGCCTCAGGTCCCTGAATACCAAGGCAAAGCTGGAAGTCTTCCTCGTTACCGATAAGAATATCGGAAACAGAAGCAATCTCGGAGAAAATTTTTGCCAGAATTTCTTCACGGCCCTTCCAGAAAGAAGCGCGGTAGTTAAGGTCAAAAGAAATTACGGTTCCGTATTTTTTGGCAGCGCGGGCAAGTTCTAAACAGAACTCGCCGGTTTCTTCTGACAAAGCAGCAATAAGGCCTGAAAGGTGCAGTATTCCTACGCCTTCTTCGCCGAAAATGCGCTTAATATCAAAATCCTTAATATTAAGTGTTCTGCCAACCTCACCTGCGCGGTCGTTCTGTACGCGGGGACCGCGTGCACCCGAACCGCTGTCAGCGATATTGAACTGATGTCTGTAACCCCAAGGACCGTCCTGAGGAACGTCAATACCCTCGTAAGTCATACCGCGTGAACGCAGATTTCTTTTAATGAACTCTGCAATGGGACTGTCCTTAACAAAGGTGGTAAGAACTTTAACAGGCATACCAAGGTAGGAAGCAATGCTTGCTACGTTGGTTTCTGCGCTTGTTGCCTGCATAAAGAATGTATCTGATGAATATACAGGCTGTCCCTCGGGAGGAGTAATACGAACGCCCATGCTTGTGGGAACAACCAAAGACCATTTGCAATTCTCTTTAATCTTAAGCATTATAATTTTCTCCTTACGCTGTTGTTTATGCGTTGTAGTTAGAAGCCGATGTATTGCCGCCCGTACCTGTCCAGTCGGTGTGGAAGAACTTACCGCGCTGAGCATCTACGCGCTCATAGGTATGTGCGCCGAAGTAGTCACGCTGTGCCTGCAGTAAGTTTGCGGGCAAACGCTCACTGCGGTAACCGTCAAAGTATGAAAGAGCAGATGTCATTGCGGGTGCGGGTATACCTGCTGTAATGGTAGCAGCGCAAACTCTGCGCCAGCCGTCAGATGCCTTTGTAACTGCATCCTTGAAATAGGGGTCTAAAAGCAGGTTAACAAGATCGGGATTGTTATCAAATGCTTCTTTGATTTTTCCAAGGAATGCGCTGCGGATAATGCAGCCGCCGCGCCACATAAGAGCAATACCGCCATAGTTTAAGTGCCAGCCGTATGTTGCAGCTGCTGCACGCATCAAAGCGTAGCCCTGTGCATAAGAAACAATTTTTGCAGCATAAAGTGCATTCTTGATATCCTCAATGAAAGCAGCCTTATCACCGTCAAATTTGACTGCGGGACCTGCAATCTCTTTAGAAGCAGCAACTCTCTCTTCTTTAGCGGCAGACAGACAGCGTGCAAAAACAGCCTCACCTATAAGTGTAAGCGGAACGCCTTCATCTAAAGCAGCAATAGCCGTCCATTTACCTGTACCCTTCTGACCTGCGGTATCGAGAATTTTTTCAACAAGAGCGCTGCCGTCTATATCCTTATATGCAAGAATATCTCTTGTTATCTCAATAAGATAGCTGTCAAGCTCTTCTTCGTTCCATTTTGCAAATACTTCGTGCATTTCGTCAGCAGTCATACCAAGATATTCTTTCATAATCTGGTAAGCTTCGCATATAAGCTGCATATCGCCGTATTCAATACCGTTGTGTACCATTTTTACAAAGTGACCTGCACCGTTCTCACCAACCCAGTCACAGCAGGGTGAACCGTCTTCAACCTTTGCGCATATTGCCTGGAAAATGGGTTTTACAAGCGGCCATGCAGCAGGAGAGCCGCCGGGCATCATGCTGGGGCCTTTGAGTGCGCCCTCTTCACCGCCCGAAACACCTGTTCCGATGTAAAGCAAGCCTTTACTTTCAACATAAGCGGTACGGCGTGCTGTGTCGGGGAAATGTGAGTTGCCGCCGTCAATAATAACGTCACCTTCCTCAAGCAAGGGAATAAGCGACTCAATAGTTGCGTCAACAGCGTCACCGGCTTTGATCATCATCATAACCTTACGGGGCTTCTCAAGGGAAGCAACAAGCTCTTCAAGAGTATAAGTGCCTACAATGTTCTTGCCTTTTGCGCGGCCGTTAACGAATTTTTCTACTTTTTCGGTGGTGCGGTTGAAAACTGATACGGTAAAGCCTTTGCTTTCCATATTCATAACAAGGTTTTCACCCATAACTGCGAGACCGATAAGTCCGATATCTGATTTTTTCATTTTTCTTTACCCCTTTTATATAAAGTTTTTATTTAACTGTCCAAAGTCCCAACGCGGGATTGCTTATATAGAATATTTGCTCACCGTTAACGGTGTTAAAACCGTCTTTAAGCTTTGCAGGGTCGTAAATTGCGGCAGCTTCATCATAAGGCACATAATTAAAAGCTACGCCTTTTATCTCCTCTTCGCTTGCAAGCTTTGTGCAGTAGGTAATGCTGAAGCGACCGTCTGATGAGCCGTGAATAAGGTGTGCCGCAACCGAAAGGTTATCCTGCAAATCCTGATTTTCGTTTACAAGCTTCAGAACGTTTTCTCTTCCGACATAGCCGTATTTGCGGATAAGGCGATCATTCTCAGCGTCCTCACCGAATTTTTTAACCGCGGGCGCTAAAATAATTAACTCACCGCCGTCAGCCATAGCCATACGTGTACGGTAGATTGCCTTGTTTCCAAGCCAGGTGCTTTTGAACTCACGCGGGTCAAGATAAACAACAACCTTTTTAAGCGGAGCATCAACAAAGGTGAGATTCTTCTCTCTGCTGTGCTCAACAGCCTGTTCAAACAACGCGCGTTCACGGCCGATGTAAACACCGTGAAGCAAAGTTTCTTCACCGACATTTGTAGTTACCGTCAATACATACATAAGCGGTACGTCTTTAAGGAAATTCTGCTCAGCGTAGTCAAATACTTTACGTACGGGAGAATGGTCTTTACCCATTACTCTTTCCATACCGTAGAAAGCGCCCAGCATATGTGATGAGTTTATCATTGAATTGCCGCCGCAGCCTACAAAGATATTCTTTGAGTAGTTTGCCATTCCGACAACCTCATGCGGAACAACCTGACCCACTGAAATTATAAGGTCATATTCCCCGCTTACAATACGGCGGTTAACCTCAACATCAATTTTCTGGTTGACAAGCCCCTCTGAAACCTCGTTAACAAACTCGGCCGGGACCTCACCGATTTTTACAACATCGGTTTTCCAGTTGTGTTCAATAATTTTTTCAAAAGGAACTTCACCCAAAAAGAAAGTATCGCACTCTGCTTTCGTCATAGGCTCGTGTGTACCCAGCGCGGGCATAACATCGACATCACAGGTATCTTTTAATGCGCGGTAGTACATTGCGGTTATTTTGCCCGCTCCTGAGTACATCCTTGTAAAGTCAGGCGGTAAAATAAGCACGCGTTTTAAATCTTTTCCTTCAAGTGATTTTTTAAGCGCTGCTTCAAGTTCGGCATCTTTAATGGTATCGGTAACTTTAATTACCATTTTTTTCACCCCTTAATAAATTAATTATATATTAACTGAAATACAATTCAATTGCAAAAACAATCCGCTTTCCTTGCAAATGTGCGCAGATTTACAATATAAGTTGACTAAATAAGCAATTGAAAAGTTTAGTTTGCAGTTTTACAATAAATATATAGTATTAACCGAGTATATTTGGCGTATTATGCACATTAATATATTTTCTAAAATATACAAACCAAAATTTATATTAAGGCGCATTTTTGCAATCTTTGCATTTTGTGTCAAGGAAAGGAAAGTAAATAATTATGGCAAAAACAGTAGTTGTTACAGGAGCAGGCGGCGTGCTTTGCTCAAGCTTTGCAAAAGCATTGGCACAGCAGGGCCACAAAATTGCACTGCTTGACTTAAACGAGCAAGCCGCGCAGAAAATTGCAGATGAAATCTGCGCTGACGGCGGCATTGCCAAAGCATACAAAGCCAACGTTTTAGACAAAGAATGTCTTGACGGCGTACACAAGGCAGTTCTTGCTGACTTAGGCACCTGCGATATTCTTATTAACGGCGCAGGCGGCAACAGCCCCAAATGCATCACAGCACATGAAACCTTCCAGTCCGGTGATGAATCTGCTGATGATATTCTCACATTCTTCAACCTCGATAAAGCCGGTTTTAATTTTGTATTTGACCTTAATATTATGGGCACACTGCTTCCCACACAGACCTTCGCTATTGATATGTTAGGCAAAGAGGGCTGCTGCATTATCAATGTTTCTTCAATGAACGCTTACCGTCCTCTTACCAAAATACCCGCATACAGTGCAGCTAAAGCAGGTATTTCTAACTTCACACAGTGGCTTGCTGTTCACTTTGCGCAGCAAGGCATCCGCGTAAACGCAATTGCCCCCGGTTTCTTTGTAACCAACCAAAACCGCGCATTGCTGTATGATGATAACGGCAACCCCACTCCCCGTACTGAAAAGATTTTAAGAGCTACTCCTATGGGCCGTTTCGGCGAAGCTGAGGAATTGCTTGGCACTCTGCTCTGGCTCACAGATGAAAAAGCATCCGGTTTTGTAACAGGTATTATTGTTCCCGTTGACGGCGGTTTCTCCGCATATTCAGGAGTTTAGTTTATGAAAAATTTTATGGATAAGGATTTTTTGCTTTCTACCAAGACTGCAAAAAAATTGTTTCACGGCTACTGTGAGAATCTGCCTATTATTGATTACCACTGTCATGTAAGTCCCCGGGAAATTGCCGAAGACCGCAAGTTTGAAAACATTACTCAGGCTTGGCTTGGCGGCGACCATTATAAATGGCGCCTTATGCGCAGCAACGGCGTCGAGGAAAATGAAATTACAGGCGATGCTGATGATTTTGTTAAGTTCCTGCGCTTTGCAGAAAGTCTTGAAAAAGCCATTGGCAACCCCATGTATCATTGGTGCCACTTAGAGCTTAAAAAATATTTTGGTTACAACGGTATTCTCAACGGCAAAACAGCCGAAAAAGTATGGAACATCTGTAACAACGCACTGCAGAGTAATAAGCTTTCTGTGCGGGGTATAATCAGCTCTTCAAACGTTGATGTTATCGGCACAACCGACGACCCCGTTGACACACTTGAATGGCATGCAAAAATAAAAGAAGACACATCCTTTAAAACAAAGGTTGTCCCCTCTTACCGTCCCGACAAGGCAGTTAATGTTGATAAGGCCGGCTTTGCAGATTATATTAAAAAACTTTCTGACGCTACAGGTGTTGAAATCAAAACGGTTGACGATGTAAAAACTGCTTTGCTTAAAACAATGGATAAGTTTGGTGAAGCAGGCTGCAAAATTTCCGACCACGGTCTTGACTATGTTCCCTTTGAAACAAAAGGCAACTCTGCCGAGGCTTTTAAGTCCGCTCTTGCTGGCAAATCCCCCGAAAGCATAGATGCTGACACCTATAAGACCGAGCTTGTACTATTCTGCGGTAAGGAATATTTCCGCAGAGGTTGGGTGATGCAGATACACTTTGGCGCTTTACGTAACCCCAACAGAGTTATGTTTGAAAAGCTGGGACCCGATACGGGATATGACTGTATTGCAAACTCACGCAGCATTGAGGCTCTTGCAAAACTGTTAAATGAGCTTAATGCACAGTCAACATTACCCAAAACAATAGTATATTCTCTTAATCCCATTGATAACGCCGCTTTAGGTGCGCTTATCGGCGCATTCCAGAATCAAGATGCGCGCGGCAAAATTCAACACGGCTCTGCTTGGTGGTTTAATGATAACAAAACAGGTATGCAGCAGCATATGACCGACCTTGCAAACCTTTCAATTTTAGGCAACTTTGTAGGTATGCTGACCGACTCACGCAGTTTCCTTTCCTACACCCGTCACGAATATTTCCGCAGAATCATGTGCGACCTGCTCGGCAACTGGGCAGAAAACGGTGAGTTCCCCGCAGAAATCGAAGCTTTGGGCAAGATTGCAGGAGATATCTCCTACTACAACGCCAAAAAGTATTTCGGGTTCTAAACGAATATGCAATATATTAAAAACCTCGGTGAATTCACCGAGGTTTTTAATATGTTATCCAAAATTAATTATCATAAGCGAAGCTATTCCAAAAGCTATTCCAAAAGCTATTCCAAAAGCTATTCCAAAAATTGATTTTATATTCAGCCTTTCTTTAAATGCAATCGCCGAAACTATCGCACAAATGATCATTCCTCCTCCGTTGCTTAACGGAAATAATATAATTGACTGTACCGTTTTTGCCGCAATCGTAGACACCTGCGATATTATAAATACCGCACAAGAAAGCGCAACACCGTACCACATAATCTTTTTTGAGATAAAAGTAGGCTGTTCTTTATTATTTAACTTGAATAACATAAATAAAAAAGCGGAAAGTACAGCAGAAAGCAAAAACGCATAAAGATTAAATGCACCTGCATTTCCGGTGGGATTATACTCGGAAAAACATTTTTGTGCAAGCATTGTCGTACCGTTTGAAAGCATTGATCCAATAAGCAATATCAAGGTTTTTGCCGAGAACTGCTTATAAATCTGCCTTGAACAACCAATAAGCAGGTATGCCGCACATATAAAAACAATAAGCCCCGCAAACTGCAGGGCACTCACCCGCTCATCAAACAAAAATACACCTGCAATGCACGGCACAAACAGACCCGCTGTTGAGAAAAGCGATGACAGTATCATCGTTCCGCTTTTTAAGGCCATAATAGAACAAAAGGTTGAAACCGCAAGAGAGACCGCCATTAAAGAAGAGCATAAAAAGGTGATCCGATCAAGTGCCAGACCCGCCATACCGCCTGATGTAAAAAAACCAAAAATAATCCAAGCAATGCAGAAATTGCCTGCCGTATGCTCAAATATTTTAAAAACATCACATTGTTACTTATCGCACTGCTGCATGGTTTGTTCAGCATGCTCTGCAATATCTTAAGTAACAAAACTATAACAATATATATATCACTTTTATCACCCGCCGTTAGTTTAAAACAAACCATCCGATTTTTCAATGCGGTTGATTGCGAAACTTTTTCGGCTTTTATTGACGATGTTACTAATATCCTCTATAATAAAAATATGGGGTGATAAGTATGACGATGAGGGAGCTTGCAAAGCTTGCAAATGTTTCTGTTTCAACCGTATCAAAGGCCTTTAGTGAAACCGATGACATAAGCGAGGAAACTAAAAACCATATTTTTAAAATTGCCCGCAATACAGGCTGTTACGGCAAGTTTTATAAAGGCAAATATTCAAAAAAAGTTATTGCAATTATATGCCCCGCTGCAAAATGCTCAGTTTTGTCAGCAGCAAACGCTTCGAGCAAGCAGGCGCAGACTGTGTAAAGCAGTTTTTACCTTGCGAGCAGCACACCGACTTTACCGCAATAACATGCGCTTATAATAACATTGCTTTCGGCGCAATAAAAGAGCTGCAAAAGAACGGTTTTGCCGTTCCGCAGTACATTTCGGTAATAGGCATAGACAATAACTCTTTAAGCGCTTATGTTGAAACCTCACTCACCTCAATTGATACTGACCCTTGCTAACGCTTGGAGTGATATTTTCCTTTCGAAAAGTGATATGCAAAGCGTGATATTATATTCGCCTCCAAAACTGCCCGAAGGGCAATATCACTCGACGTAAGCCGAATATAACTGCGTAGCAATATAACTCGCCGTCAGGCGAATATAACTGAAAAAAGACCAAGTCAATGACTTGGCCTTTTTTCTGGTGGAGTAGCCCCATCAAAATCCGAACTCAACGCCGACTCGATCTCTTCAAGCGAGATCGTCTGCGTCCCATGTTGATAGTTGTAGGTCAAGACCAGTTTATCATCGAACACATACACGGCGTTTACAAATGTATCAATCAGGCGTTTCTGAAAATCACGGTTTGCTGGATCGCCATGACGGAACTGCTCAAACCATGCCGTCATCTGTTCGCGGGTCAGCTTTGGCTTTTGCAGTTCAGCAGTCTGGATATTCACAAGGATTTCTTCTTTTCGTGCTTCCAGCTCATCAAGCCGCTGTTTAGTGGACGGCGTGAAAATGCCCTGCTCGATTGCTTTCAGAATATTTCCAATGGAGGACTCGATTTCCGCAAGCTGTGAGCGAAGCGCAGGGGTTGTTGTGTCTTCCTGCTCCTGCATAACAAGAATTGCGTCAATGAGCCTGTTGATCTTTTCTTCATCCATGACGCGCTGCATGGTCAGGCGGACAACAACACGTTCAATCCAGTCTTTGCGAACAGCCTTCTTGTCGCAATCCTTCAGGCGCTTCGCACCGCTGCATTTGTAATAATAGTGCATAGCGCCGGTATGGCTCTTGCCGCTTTCACCAACCATCATGCGCTCACATTTACCGCAGAACAGCTTTGTTGTCAGCAGATACTCCTCTTTTGCTTTTGCCATTGCGGGAGCATGGCGGTTCTTCTCCATGCGTTCCTGCACACGGTTGAACAGGTCTTCCGGAACGATAGCAGGAACGCCGCCCTCAATTACAACATCCTGATAGCGATACTCGCCAATGTATTTGCGGTTTTTCAGCAGAGAGCTGAAACTATTGATATTGAACGGCTGTCCCTTTTTCGTTCTGAGTCCACGGACATTGAAATCTTCCACAATGGAACGAACCGATTTGCCATCAGCATACTTTTCAAATATCTCAACCACTAATGGTGCAGTCACGGGATCGATCACAAGCTTCTGTGCTTTCTTGTCCAACAGATAGCCGAGCGGAACGCCACCGCCGTTGTTTTTTCCTTTCAGCGCGTTCTCTTTCTGTCCGCGATGGATTTTCTCTGATAGTTCAGCAGAATAGAACTCGGCATAGCCCTCCAGCATTGCTTCCAGAATAATACCCTCCGGGCCTTCGGAGATATGCTCTTTCGCAGAAATAACCTTTACGCCGTTCTTTTTCAGAATGTGCTTGTAGTGAGCGCTGTCGTAACGGTCGCGGGAAAAGCGGTCGAGCTTCCATACAAGCACAATCTCGAACAACTCTTTTGCGCT
>CAKSST010000012.1 GCA_934489895.1 uncultured Eubacteriales bacterium
AGCTCGGCCGGTACGGGGATCAGCACGAGTTCCTCGGTTTTCATCTTTTTATTCGGCATACAATATTCTCCTTCAGAATTTTATCGTAATCTATGGGTTTGTCGACAGAGTCGAACAGGGTGAGCTGGTGCGGCTGCTGCCGTTCACGCTCAAAGAGGTCATAATTGGCTATGAGTAGTTCGGGAAATTCTTTGCCGGCCTCGTACTTTTGTGCCATGCTATGCACCCGTTTGAAATCGAAAAAGTTGTATTCCTTATATAACTCTCGGATTTCGGGGCAATCGTTATAGGACAGCAGAAATTTGCCTTTCATCCCCGCAAGGGCGTGGTAGAGCCGCAGATGATCCTCCCATGTGAAGCCGCAGTCATACACATATTCGCTTGTGAAGTACGGCGGATCGCAGTAGGTGAAGGTGGTCGGGCGGTCGTAGTGTTTTATAAGGGTTTCGAAGTCCTGGTTTTCGATGACCACATTCTCACACCGCTTGGCAAAATCCTGTACGAGCGTAAACAGCGTCCTGAGAGAAAACGGCTGACAGGCAAAGGACTTACATCCGCTTGAATAACTGTAGCGAATGAATTTTAGGAACATGGCAGCCCTGCGCAGGTCATGGTCGTTCCTCGCCGCCGAATACAGCGTCCGCACTTCCTTTGCGGTCACTTCGGGCAGGAGTATTTCCGTAAGATCGAGCTGTGCCTTTAGGTAGTCCTCGGTGAATTCCTCTTTTTCGAAGAACTTTTTTAAGATCGCGAAATCGTCACGGGAATTAAGGCTTAAAAAGCCGAGTTCACGGATGAACTCCATCGGACGGTCACGCATACAGCGGAACAGATTGACGAGGTTGTGGTTGTAATCGTTGAACACCTCGAATTTATCCGGCACGGGCTTTCCCAGCAGTACCGCACCGGAGCCGCCGAACGGCTCGACATAGCGGTCACAGCCTATGGGAAACAAGGCATACAGGATATGGAGGATAGAGGTTTTGTTGCCTATCCATGTTACGGGGGATTTTATTTTGATCACCTCACTTTGAGGCGGTCAACCGTTCTGAAAACAAAAAAGCGGTATCTTTCGTTCTCAAAACGATCGATACCGCTGTGGATTTATTGCTTATTCTGTTTTGGCTCTCTCTTTGGCACGGAGTCTGCGTATCTCGTCCTCATAGTCGTTGATGCGGTTGATCTGCATACATCCAAGTATGCAGAAGCTGACGCACCCGCCGAGGAGCAGGCCGATCATGAGCATGGCGATCTCCATTTTACATTCCTCCCATCGTTATGCTTTCGTCCTCATCGGGAAACAGCTCGGCGGTCCGGACAGCGTCCTCGCCGAGTCCGCGGAGCAGGCTGTTGAAGTCCTCAATGTCGCAACAGGAGCGGATACCGTAATCGGCACACAAATCTCTGTAATAACCGAGTTCCATATCATCTCTGTCCATGAGGAGATTTTCATTCAGTTCGAACCACGCCTTGTTTTGTTCCCAACATACGCAAAGCGAGGTCGGGAAACCGCCTGTCTGGTCGCACTGAAAATCCGGCGAAGTATATACCTCGCCGGATGCGTAAAACTCTGCGGTTTTCTTTTCGAATTCGTCGTAGGTCATAAGCCCATACCCATTCCTTCCGTCTGCATGGTTTCGTCCTGCGTTTCTTCCTCGGCAAACTCCGATACTGTCATTGTTTCGCCCAGAAAGTTCGGCTCGGTGTCCTCATCCAGCGGAATATATCCGCTTTCGCCGAAATCGAGAATATCCCGCATTAAAACAGTACCGCCGTGGTTGACTCCGACCTTCGGCTCAATGGAGCAGAAGCGGTCGCCGTCGTCGCTGTGGCGGAGGTCATAGGCGTACAAGCCCTCGGGGATCTGTTCGGGCATGAGCCGTCCGTTGCTGAACAGCGCTCTGCGGTCAAGCACCTCAATGACATCTAACTTTTCCTCGGTCAGCGCCTGCGTTTTGAGTTCCTTTGCTTCCGGCTCATCATACGGCACGGGCTTGAACAAATGGCCGTTTCGGGCAGAAATAACGCCGTAATCGGTAAGTGTCGCACCGAGGCGGCCGAGCAATTTATCCGCTTCATTTCTCGGAAGCAGGTTTTCAAGCCACTTGCTGTCGAACTCCGTGCTTGTGTTCTCAAAAATATACTTCTTGAAGAAGGCATCCGCAGTGTCGGGTTCGGCAGTAAATTCATACCGCCACAGATTTTGGGCAATGTCCAGTGCGCCTTTTAGCGTTGCGGTATCCTCTGCGTTCAGCACGGCCTTGAATTTTGTCTGCTCGGATTCGCTCATTGCCGCAATGCGCTGCGCAAGGGTGTTCAGCTCGTCGATTTCTTCCATGCTGTCAAACATATCCGATGTGATCTGCGGTATAGATGAGTAGAATTCATAGCAGAAACAGAGGTTTATTTCCGGTTCGCCGCACTTGTCTGTTACATTGAATAATTCGTCCGAATCGGCAGGCAGGCACAGATCATGAAGCGCAGGGTCTTCGTCGGAAAAGGCACTTTTCGGATATGCGCCGACCTTGAGCAAAAACGCAGCGTTTTCCGGTTCTTCCTCCGGCAAGGTCACGCCGTCATACACCTCCGGCCGTTCATAATGCACGGTGGGGATATAGTAATTTCCGGCAAATACGCCTTTGTCGTTCTTCTGCTGCACTCTGCCGATCTGTTCTGCGTTCAAAAACGGAACGGCACTTTCGGGGATACCTTCGAGGTCGGAAAGCAGTTCGTTTTCAAATGCAAACTGACCAAGCTCGGCAAGGTTGCTTACATTATGGGCGACGGGAACGGTGTCCAAGCCGTAGGTGCAGTTGATGAGGTCTTTGATGCTGACGGGATTTTCATTTTCGTCTGCATCGCTGAAGATCTGCTCGGTCACGGCGTAAAACACGGGCAGTTCCTCATTGGGAAGAGAGGAAAGCCGTTTGGCAAGGAAGTTCAGTTCATCCAAACTGAAAGTATCCAAGCGGATATCCTGCAGCTCCGGCAGGATATCGCATTCGAGGATGCTGACTTCAACCGTGTTTTCTCTGCCGACGGCACGGGTTCTTTGCATAGCGTCCTTGATTTCATAATCCGCCGCAGGCAGCAGTAATTCGGCATAATAATATCCGCCGTTAAGTGCTTTTTCGGCGGACAGTTCAAGCCTCATGATTTTTCTGTTATAGGTCATTCTCGTTTATCCTTTCGCTTTTTATCGTATTCGGCATAGCATTTTACTCCTTGATGATCTGATATTTTTTATTTACTGCTTTAAGCCGGGAAAGGATATCCACCAGCACCGGCACCATGATGCTGTTGCCTGCCAGCTTATACAGCTTACTGTCGGACAGGCCGAGTTCATTTTTCAACTTGAAAAACTGCTCGTCCGAAAAGCCCATGAGTCGGAAGCACTCCTGCGGGTGTAACTTCCGAATCCATCCGCGGTGAAATATACCGTGGCGATCCACCACGGTAAGGCAATATGACGGAGCCCCGCTTGGGCGAAAGCGCGGGCCGTTCTGCCGGACGGTTTCCCGATCGGGGTTGATGACGGGATATACGCCGTCGTACTCAAAGAACACGGCGGAATGCTCTCCCTTGTGGTGGCTCATTCCCGAATCCTGCCGGGCAGTGATGCACCGCGCCGTATCGGTGAATTTTGAGTTTTCATTGTAATCCACCAGATACAGACCCGTCCTGCCTCCGAAGCCGCCACAGGAAGCCGTCTGTGTTATGGCTGCTCCGCCTGCGTCGTAGACTCGCTTTCCCTGAGGCTGATGATCTGTGAGTTCGGAAAGAGCTTTTCCGCCTTTTCTCTCGATAGGTAGTATTTCTCCGGCACATCGGGGATCAAGATATCCGACAAGGAACACGCGCTTTCTTGTTTGGGGAAGGTAAGCCGCGCCGTCAATACATTGCCATTCGCACAGATACCCCAATCGAGATAGCTCACTGAGGATCGCGGTAAAAACGCGCCCTTCGCAAATCGTGCGGATCGGGGGTACATTTTCAAAGATGAAATATGCAGGGTGTTTCGCTTCAAGTATTCGGGAAAGCTCAAAGAAGAGAGTTCCCCGTGGATCGTCGAAAGCCCTTCTTGCTCCGGCAGCGCTGAAGGCGACGCACGGGAAACCGCCGACAAGAAGGTCAAAATCAGGGATTTCATCGGTGTTGACTGCTCTTGCGTCATTACAGAAATATTCTCCTTCCGTTTTGTATAAAGTGCGATAGGCTGCGACGGCGGTGGGATCGTTGTCGCAGTAGCCCACAAAAGAAAAACCGCCGATCAACTCGGCGGCAGTGCGGAATGCGCTCATTCCGCAGAACATATCCAAAACCTTCATCGGCATAGGTCATCCGACCGATTCCAGTTTGCTTTTTCCGTTTCACCTCTGCTTTCTCACATGGTCATATCGAAGCCTTCGGATTCGTCCTCGTCCTCGGTTTCCTCATCTGCTTCCTCATCGGCGCTGCTGTCGCCCTCACATTCGCCCGCAAAGCCGTTTTCTGCGGCTTCCTCGTCTGTTTCCTCGTAGGTATCCTCTGTGGGGCTTTCGCCCTCGATTTGGCTCTCACGCTCGGCCTGTTCTCGGTCGAGCTCGGTTTCAATAAGACCGAGGACGAATTCTTTTTGGCTCATGTTGTTGCGGTGCAGGTAGTCCTTGATTCTTTGAAACAGTTCCTCCGGCACCTGAAATGCCATCGTTCTCATATTGCCCATGTTATTTCCTTCTTTCTGCTGTATTTTCGGGTGGAGCTCATCGTCCACCGCAAGGGTGATAAACTCAGCCATTGTCATCCCTTCATGCCGTTCGAGGTATTCTCTGATTTCGGCATGGAGGTCGGCGTCGATTTTTACGGTGATGCCTTTCTTTTCATCCGCCATTGCGCTCGTTCCTTTCTATATATTTTTTGATAATTTCCGCAAGCAGTTCCTCTGCCGACACTTCACGCTCGGCGGCTTCCTGAAGCAGCATATCTGCCTGCGGTTGTGGTATAAGAATATCGTGTTCCAATAGGCAACCTCCTACATTCCCATGACGGGGCCGTTGTCCTCGTCCATGTCCTCGCTGTCAGCCTGTTCCTCAGCAAGTTCCTCATCGGTGAGCTTGCGGAAGGAGTCCTCGCCGGGGATGATGCCGAGCTGTCTGCCGTTATCGAATTTGCAGTGAATGGTGGATATATCATCCACAAACATTACAGTGCCGCGCATATCGTCCTCGACAGGTCGGGGATCGTCGCCCATGTGCAGAAGCAGGATACGTGTTCCTTCGGGATAGAGTTCTTTATATCGCTGTGCCTGTCTGTGCAGGCGGTCATATTCGTTCATTTCATTTACCTCCGTGTTTTCTCTGTAAAATTCCAATTCGTAAATAACGCCGTTTTCACCGCGCTTGTCCAACACCTTAACCGCAGTGCCGTCAAAGATATATCCGCCGGCCTTGCCGAACTCAGTGAAAAAGCCTTTGCCTCCATTGCAGTCGGAGAACCGATGGTTCGGCTCATCCTTGATTTTCGAGTAAAAGCCGTTGGTCTGCACCTTTGTCACCACACGGGTCAGCCCAACGATGTCGGGGTGGTATTTGTGTCTTGTCGCTTTGAATTCCGTGCCGAGTTTAATATACCGTTTCAGCTCGGCAAGGTTCTTGAACGCCATGGGCTGCGACGGTTTTGCTTTATCTGTCATCAGTTCATCTCCATTCCGTAATATTCCTCCGGCGGCCGTAAAAAGGAGAAGTCAACCACCTCGATATTGTCGCAATGTCCGGCGAGGAAGCGGTCGTCCCGTTCCATTCGCATCGTAAGATATGCGATCTCCTCGGGAGTGGCGGTCACGGTTTCCTCGCCGCCGTAAAGATATACCTCGGCGTGTACGCCGACCTCTGTTTCCGCATCGACATTTTCCATAAAGTCATCAAAAGCTGTCCAGCCGACGAGGTCATCGTACTCTTTCGGTATTCCTCCGACCGTGAATTCGGTTTCGTCATAGCCTGCGGTAACGGTGACCGCAGAAAACAGCAAGGCCATATATTACATCCCTCCCATCTGCATTTCGTTTTGCTGCCGGTATTCGTCAAATTCGCTCTCGGTCATCATGGCGTAGTCATCGCCACTGTTCCAGAAGGAGACGAACAGCTCGCCGTCCATGGTATCAATGGGCTGCTGCTCGAAGCCTTCGCCGAGACCGTCCGAGCACTGTCCGGTGATCCAGTCCCGAAGTGCTTCTGTTTCCTCTGCCGTGAGAGCTTCTTTGAGGCTGCAGTCAATTCGTCCGAACAGCCTATCGCCGTGCATTTCCACCGACCATACAGCCGAGGTCATTTTTTCGCTCACGCCGTCATCTTTGTTATAGTAGGTTGCCATATCGTTTTCGTCATTGGCGGTGTATTTTTTTAATGCGTTAGCGATCTCATCGGCGCTGTCGGCAAGGTAGGAATCGCCGACCGTGAACATATCTCCGTCGCCCTCGTCGATATTGCCGACAAGAGGACAGAAGAACACAGCCTTTACGGGACCGGCGTCCTGCGTCATCTGACGGACGGCGGAAATCACTTCATCCATTGAGTCGTACTGGTCATAGAGGATATTCTGTTCCAGTTCCTCTTTGATGTCCTCGCTTGCCGCCCCAATAACAAGCGTCAGCATATTGGCGTCGGCAATGGTGTTTTTCTCGTCCAGCGTAAGGAGCAGATGCTGACCGAAGTCGCTCTCGCTAAACAGCTTTACGCCGATATCCTCGTCCTCGTTGTCGGTCAGCGGGATTCGCTTTGGTGGCTGCATAATGCCGATAGACTGTAGCTTTTCATAAATGTCGTAAATGCTGTGGGGCAGTTCGAGAACGAGGGTGTTCTCTTTATTGCGGATAATTGCGGTGATCATATTTACATCCCTCCCATCGTCATAGGCTCGTCCTGATATAAGATGTCGAGCAGGCTTGTGTCGGTGTCGTTGTAGATGAAGCCGCCGTCGACGAATTTCCCGTAATATATTTCGCCGATATGCTCACCGAAGGCTCTGTAATCGAAAAACTTTGCCACGGCCGGATTCACAGTAAAATCCTCGTTGTTTTGTGTTACATACTCTCCGATCTCCTGAAAATAGTTCGCACCCTCAACAAAGGTGAAGCAGTCGATGTTTTTCGCAAGCCGTGCAAGCTGCCCGGCGTTCTCGGCTTCGGCGTATTCGGCGACTGCCCACAGCTTTTCCATATCCATATCGGCGCTGTTGACGGTGGCGGCAAGGCGGTTCAGTTCGTAAACACCTTCCTCGGCGGCGATCTTCTTGAAGCGTTCCGTCCATTTTTCACTTTCGATGCAAATGTCCTCCCATGAGAGCGCCACATCATCCGGAGTGGGTGCGCCGAGTCGGGCGAAAGCTTTGTCGATGGCTTCTTCCTCACAGGGGAGGTACAGAAATTCTGTCTTTCCGTTATACTCAGCCCGTATGAAGCAAAGCATTTCCTCATACACATACGCCGGAAAAACCTGCCCGTCATACAGCCTTTGAAACGGTGTGTTTTCGTCAACAAACAGTAAGCCGTGTTCGGTGAAAACGCCCTTGCCGGATTGAATCAGCTCCCGTCCGAACTCTGCATATTTCGGGTCGTCTGCATCATCGGCAGGCAGACAGCCCTTGACCGTAAGCAGATACTCTCGACCGATCTTTCCCATATCGCTGATGTCCTGAATCAGAGGATAACGGCTGAGGTTGAAGCTCAGATTGATGAGGTCGGGCAAGGTGTCGAAGCCCTCTAATTTCATCGCCTCGTAAAACTGATATTCCTCATCGCCGAAGAAGCTGTCCATCCGTTTTCCGAGGTAGTTGACTTCATCGAGGTTGACGAATCGGTCTTGGAGGCAACTGAGTTCATCGGGAAATACGACCTCGGACACATATAGTTCAAGCGGCGTGACATCCTCGGCGTGGATTCTTTCGAGTGCCGCATTCATTTCCTTTTCTGTGCAGGGGAAGCGGAGGTCGGTCTGATTATCTCTGTATTTGATTTTCAGTTTAATCATGGATGTTCTCCTTTATGGCTGCGAGTCCGAAGCGGCGGATCGCCATAGCGTTGCAGATAGTGCGGAACAGCATAGGCGGAACAAGGTCGGCGTCCGACAGATCCGACACGGTAAGGTGCTTTGTGCCGAGCGTCAAGTCTTTTGCTGCACAGTAGAGGGTGTAGGCTCTCTCAGAGCAGTTGTTGAGTTTAATGTTCTCGAAGAACACACAGCCGTTATTTATATGGTGCTTGCAGCAATTCCACAGTCTTTGGTCGGCGGTGAGCAGATACAGAGCCGAAAGCAGTGCGTAATTCTCTCGGTGTACATTCTTTGCTGCAAGCGTAAATCTTGCCCAGTGCTTTTCGTTAAGGTAGGTCATAGGCGTTTCCTCGCTTTCTATATATTCGTTGAATCTCTTGCGGAAGGGCGGACAGCGTATCTGCCTCATGGTGGCTGTCAGTATCTCTGTGGGTGTAGCTGCGGTTACCGTGATGAGTATCTGCGACTCCGAAAAGCGAACACCGACACCTCTCGGTGCAAAATTCGGAACGGTCATCATCAGCCGTTCCATGTGTCTGTCATATGGGTTATTTGAAAATACGGTCATTTCGGTTCTCCTTGTGAAATAGAAAAAGCCCTCCGGTTTTGTGTAACCGAAGGGCGATTGATAGTATTACATATTTTGTTGTGGTGCTGATTCCTGTTCAAAGGTCGGCGGCTCGGCTTCGAGGGAGGGATATGAGCCCGTGAGTTTTTCTTGGAGCTTATCCAGCTGCCGTTCCTGCTCATAGGTCAGTATTTCGCAGTTGGCTTTTGCAAAGCCGACACAGCGATAGAGGTCTGCCGATTCATTCTCGCTGAACAGGCGGTCTTTGCTGACGAGACCTGAACGCACGGCAAAGGCTTCTTTGACATATTCATAGTTCGGCGAGTAATCTCCCCAAAACACCGAGTCGCCGTCTGCGTTCTGCTTCCATGTGCAGAACATGAAGCCGTTCTTTTCGTTGTAGGTCGCCGCCAACACGGTATCTCCGAAGGCGGCAAGCTGTCTGTAATCAGAGACGCCGTCGGCTTTCATCTGCGGTGCGTGCTCGTAGAGACCGACATATTCCCGCACCGTAGAGATCTCATCCTGAATATCTGCAATTTTACTGCGGTATTCATCCGAGAGGTTTTGGTCGGCGTTGCTTAGAAATTGACCGTTGTATTTTATCCGGCAGAGGGGGATGCCGTCCGAGGACACTTCCATCCATTCGTTGCCGTCCATCTTGGTGTCGTACCGAGCCCTGAGCCGTTTGGCTAATTCTTTCTGCAGCATATCTGTTTTCTCCTTTTTGAGGGTAATAAAAAAGGCAGATAGATTTTTGATTTCTATCTGCCTTGCGTATCATTATTCGGTTGTGTGAGAGTTCAAGACATCCAACAAAGGGAAAACATCATTTTTATATCTGTCAAAACGGTTCGCTGAAATTTTGCCGTATAAACGGTGAAAACCCCGATTTTATCGGGGTTTTCACGGGCTACATCTATTTTGTAGCCCTTTTATGGTACGCCGTGAGGGATTCGAACCCCCGGCCTTCTGGTCCGTAGCCAGACGCTCTATCCAGCTGAGCTAACAGCGCATTTTTGTTGCCAAAACATAATAACACAATCTTTTTTAAAAATCAACACTTATTTTTAAAAAAATTATTGTCCTTATTTTTTACATAATTTTCCTATGAAAATTGACAAGGCAGTAATATAAATATATAATATAATATAATATATAAAATATGCTTGATTAATTATATATAATAATATATAATTGACATTAATAACTGATAAGTGTGGAAAACTTTATATTTTTTAAAGATAAAAGTGAGGATGATAAAAAATATGGTTATTAATTCTATTGAGGACATCTGGACTGCCGCTTGTGAAGAAATAAAAAATATTGTTACAGGTGTAGGCTTTGAACTTTGGTTTAAGGATTTACATCCTATTGAACTTCGCTCGGGTGAATTGGTGCTTGGTATTGATTCAATAACCAAAAAAGATATTATTGAGGTTACATATAAAGAAATTATTGAAGAAAGCCTTAAAAAAATTATGGGTATTGAAATGAAAATTAATCTTGTGGTTGAGGATGAAAAAGGCCATATTATGCCTGCTGCCGTAAAGCTTGACCCATCTTTTGAAGAATCATTTTCTTTTGATAACTTTATTGTTGGCTCAACAAACCGTTTTGCTCATGCCGCCGCTTTAGCTGTTGCGGACAACCCCAGCTGCGTATATAACCCTCTTGTTATATACGGTAATTCAGGTGTTGGTAAAACACATCTTTTGCTTGCAATTAAAAATCATATTAATCAAAAATTTCCTGAAAAAAATGTTTTTTATGCACGCTGTGAAGATTTTACAAATCAGCTTATAAAAGCATTGCACGAAGGTCAAATCGGTGTTGGCGTTCCTATTGATGAATTTCGTCATAAATTTCGCGATGTTGATGTATTATTGATGGATGATATTCAGTTTATTGCGGGTAAGGAATCAACACAGGAAGAATTTTTTAATACCTTTAATGCCTTACATCAAAATAATAAACAAATTATTGTTACAATGGACCGTCCTCCAAAGGATATTAAAACTTTAGATGATCGTATCCGCAACCGTTTTGAAAGCGGCCTTATTGCTGATATTTCTTCACCTGATTTTGAAACAAGGGTTGGTATTATAAATACAAAAGCAAATCTTCTTAATATTACATTGGAAGAAAATATTGTTTATTACATAGCCGAGCATATAAAGGTTAATACACGTCAGTTAGAAGGTGTTGTTAAAAAACTTCAGGCTTACATTAATATTCAAAATAAAACACCTACAATTGCAGTTGTACAAGGCTTTATAAAAGAGGTTGTTATAGATACACAACCTGAGCCTATTAAGGTTGAACGTATTATTTCAGAGGTTTCCCGTACTTATGCAGTTGACGAATCTGATATTCTTTCAAAAAAGCGTACATCTCAGCTTTCCTTTGCGCGTCACGTTGCAATGTATATTGCAAGAGAAACTACTGAGCTTTCTTATAAAGCAATAGGTGACAGCTTTGGTAAAAATCACGCCACTGTTTTGGTTTCTGTACAAAATATGGAAGAATATCTTCGTACTAATCCTTATGAAAAAGAAATTATTGACGATATTATTAAAAATATAAAGAATGAATAATTAAGGTTGCAAAAGTTTACATAATTAACTTTTTTTTAAAAGTTTAAATGTTAATTAACATTTAAATAAAATTTAAATATGTTAATAATTTTTTTTATTAACTTTTTAAGTTTTTTTATCAACAAATAATCAACATACCGCAAATTCTTTTATAGACAAGCTTTAGATAGCTTTTTAACACTTTTAACCGCACTTATTACTACTTATATAATTATTTATATAATTCATTCTTTTTTGGAGGTAAAAAATGAAATTTTCTGTAAACAGAGAAAAATTATGCGAAGCAGTTTCAAATTTATCAAGAGCAGTTTCTTCAAAGGTTGCTGTTCCTGTGCTTGCAGGTATTTTAATTTCTGCAAGCGATGATAAAATTACACTTTACAGCTACAATCTTGAAATAGGTATGACAAAATGTATTCCGGCAAAATGTGAGGAAGCAGGCGATATTGTTATTGATGCAAAATATTTAAGCGGTATTTTAAGAACAATGGACGGAGAAACAGTAAATATTACTGTTGATGAACGCAATATGTGCCGTATTGAATGCTCAAATACAGTTTTTGATATTATGGGTATGGTTGCTGTTGATTTTCCTGAAATGCCTTCAGTGAGCGAAGGTAAATGTTTTGAAATTGACGGCGAAGTTATTAAAAATATGGTAAGACAGACCGTTTTTGCTGTTGCCTCCGAAGAGGGAACACGCCCTGTGCTTACAGGTATTAATTTTATAATTGAAAAAGGAAATTTAAAGCTTGTTGCAATTGACGGTTATCGCCTTGCTATAAGACAGGAAAAAATTAATATTAATGAAGATCAGAATTTTATTGTTTCAGGTAAAGCAATTAATGAAGCAGTAAAAATTATTAATGAAAAAGAAAGCAATATTATTATCCGTTTAGGAAAAAGACATATTAATTTTGAAATTAACGGATATATTCTTACTTCTCGCTTGCTTGACGGTGAATTTATTGATTATAAAAAAGCAATTCCTACAGAATCAACCCAGTCAGCAGTAATTAATACAAGAAAAATTATTGAAATTATTGAAAGAATGACTTTAATAATAAACGATTCTTTTACAACACCAATAAGATGCGCTGTAAATAAAGATTCTTTAGTTTTCAGCTGTTCAACTGCTGTTGGCCGCGCTGTTGATAAATGCGAAATAGAGCTTGAGGGCGACGAGTTTGAAATTGGTATAAACAGCCGTTATATTCTTGATGCGTTGCGCGCAACAGAATGTGATGAGGTTAAGGTAATCTTTAAGGGAAGCCTGTCCGCAATAGTAATTAAACCTTTAGAGGGCGAAGATTTTCTTTATATGATGATGCCTATGAGGCTTAAATAATGAAATATAAAGAGATTACTATAAGAGATGAATATATTAGGCTTGATTCCTTGCTTAAATTAACAGGATGTGTTGGCACAGGAGGAGAAGCAAAAATTATTGTGCAGGAGGGTATGGTAACCGTTAACGGTGAAATTTGTACCATAAGAGGAAAAAAACTGCGCAGCGGGGATAAAGTTGAATATAACAATAATTATTTTATAATAAAATGAAAGCAAAAATTTTAAATTGCAAAAATTTTAGAAATTTAGCTTCTCAGCAGATAGAATTATATTACGGTATAAATGTTATTTGCGGTGAAAATGCGCAGGGAAAAACAAATTTAATTGAAGCTATATGGCTTTTTACAGGTGCAAAATCATTTCGTTTTTCAAAAGATGCTGAAATGATTGCATTACAAAAAGAAAATGCAAAAATTTCTCTTGAATATGAAAAAAGAGGATTAAAGCAAAAAAGTGAAATTATTTTTTCACCAAAAAAAGAGGTATACTTTAATTCTAAAAAACTGCGTTCTGCCGCTTCACTTGCGGGTGAATTTCAGGCAATCATTTTTTCTCCTTCAGATTTAACGCTTGTATGGGGAGATCCAGCGGGAAGGCGCCGTTTTATTGATGCGGCAATCTGCCAAATATATCCGCGATATGTGGATATATTAAAAAATTATACCCGTGCGGTTACACAAAGAAACAGTGTTTTACGTAACGGTGTACAGCAAAGCGGAAATATTAACACTTTGCTTGACGCATTTGACGGTGAAATTTCTGTTTTAGGTGAAAAGATTATAGTTTACCGCAGCAGATATGTTGAATTATTAAACAAAACACTGCCCGATATTTTTGACGGCTTGTCAGCCGGCAGGGAAGAAATTAAAGTAAAATATTTTTGTACCTGTCCTGACGGTATTGAGCAAACACTAAAAAACTGCCGCGGGGAAGATATACGTCGCTGTGTTACAAGCGTTGGTCCCCACCGTGACGATTTACAATTTTTTATAAACGAAAAAGAGGTAAAGGCTTACGGCTCGCAAGGGCAAAAGCGTTCGGTATGTCTTGCAATAAAGCTTGCAGAAGCAAAAATTATTAAAAAAACCTGCGGCGAACAGCCTGTTGCATTGCTTGACGATGTTATGAGTGAGCTTGACCCGTCCCGCCAGGAATATATACTTAATCATATAAAAGACTGGCAGGTTTTTATTACCTGCTGTGACCCGTCAAACATACAAAGCCTTAATGACGGCAAAGTTTTTATAATGAAAAATGGTATTTTAAGAGAAAAATAATTTATTTTAGGAGAAAAAATGTTTGTACATTTAGGTCAGGACACGGTTGTGGATGAAAATGATATAATAGGCATTTTTGATTTGGATAATGCTTCAGTATCAAGTAAAACACGCAGTTTTTTAGCTAAAGCCGAAAAAAATGGCGAGGTAATAAATGTAAGCTTTGAATTGCCAAAATCCTTTATTGTTTGCGCAAAACAGGGAACATATGACAACAATGTTTATATTTCACAAATATCATCAGCTACGCTGTTAAAGCGTTCAGAATATCTTGAAAATATTATATATTAACAGGAGAAAAAAATGAGTAACGACATAAACACACCGATTACAGAAAATTATGATGAAAACTCCATACAGGTTTTGGAGGGACTTGAGGCTGTAAGAAAGCGTCCCGGTATGTACATTGGCTCTACTGGTGAGCGCGGTCTGCACCACCTTGTTTATGAAATTGTTGATAATGCAATAGACGAGGCTCTTGCAGGTTATTGTACAAAAATTGAAGTAGAAATAATGGATGACGGTATTATCCGCGTTACCGATAACGGACGCGGTATACCTGTAGGTATAAATCCTCAAAAAGGTATTCCTACTGTTACTGTTGTATTTACCATTCTGCACGCGGGAGGTAAATTCGGCGGCGGCGGATATAAAGTATCCGGAGGCTTGCACGGTGTTGGTGCATCTGTTGTTAATGCTCTTTCAAATTGGCTTGAGGTTGAGGTTAAGGACGGCAAGCATATTTATAAGCAGCGTTATGAAAAGGGCAATATTGTAACCGACCTTGAAATTATAGGCGATACAAATGAAACAGGTACAACCGTTACCTTTAAGCCCGACCCGACAATATTTACCGATACCACTACATACGATTATGATACCTTGCTTAACCGTTTGCGTGAGCAGGCATTCCTTAATGCAGGTATCCGTGTGGTACTTTCCGACCGCAGAACAGATGACGCTATATTAAGCAAAGGAAAAAGTGAAGAGCTTTGCTTTGAGGGCGGTATAAAATCTTATGTTGAATATCTGCTTGCATGCATCAAAAAAGAAAGTTTAATACAGGACGTTATTTATCTTTCAGGAACAAAGGGAGATGAAACGGCTGAAATTGCTCTTTTATGGTCAACAGCTTATGATAGTAAAATACTTTCTTTTGCAAATACCTTGCACACTATTGACGGCGGTACTCATGAGCAGGCTTTTCGTCAGACAGTAACCCGTATTGTAAACAAATACGCTCACGATTTCAAAAAGCTTAAGGAATCCTCCGATAACCTTAAGGGTGACGATATTATGGAGGGTTTGGTTGCTGTTGTATCGGTAAAACTTGCCGATGCTCAGTTTGAAAGCCAGACCAAAGCAAAACTTGGTAATACCTCAATAGGTCAGCTTGTACGTGATATTGTTAACGACCAGCTTTATAAATTTCTTGAAGAAAACCCTTCAGATGCAAAAATTGTTATAGACAAAGCAATTGCCGCATCAAACGCGCGTGAAGCCGCACAAAAAGCACGTGAGGCATCACGTAATAAGGCGGGTATAGGCAGTAAAACCCGTATGCCCGAAAAACTTACCGACTGTATATCAAACGACCCCGCAAAAACAGAAATTTACATTGTTGAGGGTGATTCTGCAGGCGGTTCGGCTGTTGAGGGCAGAAACGCAACCTACCAGGCAATATTACCGCTTTGGGGTAAAATGCTTAACGTTGAAAAGGCACGTGAGGATAAGGTTTACGGCAACGACAAGCTTACTCCCGTAATTACAGCGCTTGGTACCGGTATTGGCGATACCTTTGATATAACTAAGCTCCGCTATGATAAAATTGTTATTATGGCTGATGCTGACGTTGACGGCTCGCATATTCGTACGCTGTTGCTTACATTCTTCTTCCGCTATATGCCCCAGCTTATTGAAACAGGTCATATTTATTTGGCACAGCCCCCGCTTTACCGTGTTTCTAAGGGTAAACAGCATTATGATGTATTTTCTGACGAAGAAAAGGCCGCAAAAGTTGAGGAGCTTGGCACAGGCGTAGATGTACAGCGTTATAAAGGTCTTGGTGAAATGGACCCCTCTCAGCTTTGGGAAACAACACTTGACCCCGAACGCAGAACCTTCTTACAGGTTAATATGGCGGATGCCGCTCTGGCTGACGAAACCTTTATCATTCTGATGGGTGAAGAGGTTGAGCCCAGACGCAAATTTATCGAAGACAACGCAATTTATGCAACAGATCTTGATATTTAAGGAAAGGAGAGAAAAATCCAATGGCAAAGCAAGAAAAAGTTTATTGGCCCAGCAGTGAAGAAACAAATATTGTTCCTGTTGAAATTACCGATGAAGTTAAAACAAGTATGCTTCAGTACTCAATGTCGGTGCTTGTAGGACGTGCGCTTCCCGATGTTCGTGATGGCTTAAAACCTGTCCACCGCCGTATTCTTTACACTATGTATGAAAACGGTCTGACACCTGACAGCAAATACCGTAAATGCGCAGATACAGTCGGTACTGTTTTAGGTAGATATCACCCGCACGGTGATGCATCTGTTTATGATGCAATGGTACGTATGGCGCAGGATTTCTCCCTCCGTTATCCTCTTATAGACGGTCACGGTAACTTTGGTAACATAGACGGCTATCCCGCCGCTGCTTACCGATATACCGAGTCTAAAATGAACCGTCTTTCATACAGTATGCTTGACGATATCAAAAAAGATACTGTCAATATGATGCCAAACTACGACGACCGTTTAGAAGAGCCAGAGGTGCTTCCTGTTCGTTTCCCGCAGCTGCTTGTTAACGGCTCAAGCGGCATCGCGGTAGGTATGGCAACAGAAATTCCCCCTCACAATCTTGGTGAGGTTATTGACGCAATGTGCTGTCTTATTGACAACCCCGAGGCAGACCTGCCCGAGCTTTGTGAGAATATAAAAGGTCCTGATTTTCCCACGGGCGGTATCATTATGGGCAGAAGCGGTATCCGCGCTGCCTACGCTACGGGACGCGGCAAGATAGTTGTACGCGGAAAGGCAGAAATTGAGGAAACCAAAAACGGAAAATTCCGCATAATTATTACAGAAATTCCCTATAAAGTACGCAAAAAAGACCTTGTTAAGCATATTTACGATCTTGCTTCCGAAAAGAAGATAGAAGGCATTGATGATGTTGTTGACTATTCTTCAAAGCGTGACGGCGGTATGCGTATTGTTGTTGATATAAAGCGTGACGCAAACCCGCAGGTTGTTCTTAACAAGCTTTACAGCTACACCGCATTGCAGTCGACCTTCGGTGCAATATTGCTTGCAATTGTAAACGGCAAGCCGCAGATACTCACTTTGAAGGAAATGCTGCAAAACAGCATTGACTTCCAGTATGAAATCATACGCCGCCGTACTGAGTTTGACCGTAAAAAGGCGGCAGAGCGCGCCCATATTTTAGAGGCATTAAAAACCGCTCTTGATTTTATTGATGAGGTTATCTCAATAATCCGTAACAGTAAAACAATAGCCGACAGTAAACAGGCGCTGGCCGACCGTTTTGGTTTTGATGATGTTCAGACCACTGCTATTGTTCAGATGCAGTTAGGTAAGCTGGCAGGTCTTGAAAAACAGAAAATTCTTGATGAATTACAGGAAAAGCTTGATTTTATTAAAGAATGTGATGAAATTCTTGCTTCACGCGAGAGAATTCTTGATATTGTTAAGACCGAAAGCTTAAATCTTCGTGATAAGTTTACTGATGAGCGCCGTACAGAAATTACCGATGTTGCGGGCGAGGTTGATATTGAAGACCTTATTCCCGAAGAGGAATGTGTTATTACAAAAACCATCAACGGCTATATTAAGCGTGTTCCCAGCGAAACATACTCTGTTCAGCACCGCGGCGGCCGCGGCATAAAGGGTATGACAACCCGCGAGGATGATATTGTAGAGAATATGATGGTTTGTTCATCACACGATTACATTATGCTGTTCAGTAATCTGGGCAGAGTGTATCGTATGAAAGCCTACGAAATTCCCGAGGGCAGTCGTGCAGCAAAGGGTATGAATATTATCAACCTGCTGCCGCTTATGATGGGCGAGAAAATTTCAATGATACTGTGCGTACCGAAAAGTATTTCAGGTGACGAGTTTATCTGTATAGGAACAAAACGCGGAAACATCAAGCGCACACCCCTTGATAGCTTTAAAAATACCCGCAGCACAGGTATTATTGCTATTGAGCTTGATGAGGGCGATGAGCTTTCCTTTGTAAGATTAACTACAGGTGAGGACAACATTCTTGTTGCAACCCGCAACGGTATGAGCATACGCTTTGACGAAAAGCAGGTACGTGCAATGGGCAGAACGGCCAAGGGTGTACGCGCTATTAAGTTAAAGGATGACGACGAGGTTGTTTCAATGACGGTATGTCACGAAAACGATGTAATTCTCACCGTTACCGAAACAGGCTACGGCCGCCGCTCTGATGTTGCAGACTTCCGTCTGCAGAACAGGGGCGGTAAGGGTCTTACCAACTACAAGACCGAAAAATACGGCAAGGTTGCCGCTGTTATGGTTGCAAACGATGATGAGGATATCATAATTATTGCTTCCGACGGCATAATAATCCGTATACAGATAAGCGAAATTTCTATGTTCAATCGTCCTGCAAAGGGTGTACGAATTATGCGTGTGGCTGAGAGTGAGCGCATACTTTCTGTTGTAGCTTCCGCCCACGACGATGAGGAAGAGTTAGAGCATCCAGAGGAACCCGACGAAGACGCTGCAACTGTTGACGCGGCAGAGGCGGAAGAGACAGAAGAAACCGAAATTTTTGAGGATGACGGAGAATAATTTGTATGAAATATATTCCCGAGAAAATGACATATAAGGAATATGAAGAAAGCTATACCGTGCGGCATATTGCCGACACGGTTGGCTTTATGTATCTTTTTGTGTTGGCGATACAGCTTGTATGGGAATTTGTTATTTTAAAATGGCTGCTGGCTGCGGGTATTTCTTTGACAACCATTCAAAAATATCTGTCAGATCCTGCAATTTCGCTGACGGTTAATGTTTTGATAACTGCAATAATGTTTACTGTGCCCTTTATTGCCTTGTGCGGCAGGGAAAGGCAAAAGCCTTCAACCCTTATACATTACGGATCACCCAAAAAGGGAACATTTTTGCCCCTGGTTGCCTTGGGTTCTGGGTTGTGTATGGTTGCAAACGCAGCAGCTTCTATAATTACAGAGATATTAAATCTTTTTGGTATAGAGGGGAAAAATACGCTTGAAAACCTTCCCGAAGGTGTTTTTGGTATGGCGCTTACCGTTATTGCAGTATCACTTGCACCTGCCGTTTTAGAGGAGTTTTCCTGCCGCGGAATTGTTTTTGGTGTTGCCCGAAAATTAGGCGAAGGCTTTGCAATTTTTGTTTCAGCAATTTTCTTTTCGATTATGCATATGAATGCCAATCAAATACCCTTTGCCTTTATGGCTGGTATTGTGCTCGCCTTTGTTTATGTAAAGAGCGAGTCAATCTGGACAGCCGTTGCAGTCCACGCAATAAATAATCTTTTATCAGTTATTTTGTCTATTGCGATGGACGGTGTTTCAAGCAAAATCAGTCAGCTTATATACTTAACAGTAATAGCTGTCGCCGCTGCCGTTTCTTTGGCGGCATTCAGTTTTTATACTAAAAACGGCGGTAATTTTGTGCTTTGTGCTTCAAATATGGAGCTGTCCTCAAAGAAAAAATTTATTTGGTTTATAAAATCACCGACAGTAATTGTCAGCATTGTTGCATCCCTTGCAATAATGGAACTGCTTTAAGGAATATATTATGAACAGCAGCTTTATGGATAACGCAATACTTCTTGCACGCCAAGCGGGAGAAGCAAATGAAGTGCCGGTCGGCGCCGTTATTGTAAAGGACGGCAAAGTTGTTGCAGGCGGCCGCAACCGTATGAAAGAAAAACAAAGTGCCCTTGCTCACGCAGAGATTGAAGCTATTTGTGCGGCAATGGACCTGCTTGGCAGCGAGCGGCTTGACGGGTGCGAGCTGTATGTTACCTTAGAGCCCTGCCCGATGTGTGCGGGCGCTATTATAAACAGCCGTATAAAAACTGTTATTTTCGGCGCGTATGATTTAAAGGCCGGCTCGGTTGTATCAATGCAGCAAATGTTCAATTTACCCTATAATCATAAGCCGGAAGTTTTTTGCGGCATAAAGGAAGAAGCCTGCGCGGCATTGTTGAGTGATTTTTTTGAAAACATAAGAAAAACCGAAAAATAGAATTTTTGCCGGTAAAACATAAGAAATTTACGACAAAAAATTATATAAATTCGGCAGGTTATAAAAATTTCTACTAAAAACCAAAAGAACAAATATTTATTACAAAATTTTAACTTTTTTCGATAGATTTTGTGATTATGTTAACCGTATAAACCAAAAAGAAATTAAAGTTTTTAACGGTGTAATTAACATTAAAACCCCTTAAGAATGCGAATGTTTAAAGTTATTAACATAAAAATGTTAATAACCATGTTAATAAAGTTGAAAAAATAACCCCAATAAATAAATTGTTTAAAAAATTATGTAAAGTTTATGAGGGACTAAAATTTTTTGGAGAAAAATATAAAAATGAGAAAATTTGATACTAAAATACAACATTTAAAATATAAAGTTCTGCGCGAGGTTGCACGCGAGTCATGGAACGGCACCTTGGTTGAAAATATAATGGAAATACCCAAAAAGATTGTACCCGGCAAAGTGCCTACAATGCGCTGCTGTATTTATAAGGAACGCGCAATTCTCGGCGAACGCATAAAAATTGCAATGGGCGGAGATAAAAATAACCCCAATATAATTGAGGTTATTGATATTGCCTGTGATGAATGTCCTGCTGCAGGCTATGAGGTAACCTCCTCCTGCCGCGGATGTCTTGCCCACCGCTGTGAAGATGTATGTAAACGCTCAGCGATAACCTTTGACCATAACCATGTTGCGCATATTGATAAAACAAAATGTGTTGAGTGCGGTATGTGCGCAAAGGTTTGTCCGTATTTTGCAATTGTTAATCGTAAACGTCCCTGCCAGAGCGCATGTAAGGTTAAGGCAATTACCATTAATGACGACAATGCGGCAAAAATTAATAACGAAAAGTGTATTCAATGCGGCGCCTGCGTTTATCAGTGCCCCTTTGGCGCAATAAGCGATAAGTCTTTTATTTTAGATGTAATAGAGAATATTAAAAACAGTGACGGCAATAAAAATTATAAGGTTTATGCCATTGTTGCTCCTTCAATTTCCAGCCAGTTTACATACGCAAAGCTGGGCCAGGTAATAAGCGGAATTAAAGAGCTGGGCTTTTATACAGTAATTGAAGCGGCGCTTGGCGCTGACATGGTTGCTTTATCAGAATCAAAGGAACTTGCCGAAAAAGGCTTTTTAACCAGCTCCTGCTGTCCTGCTTTTGTGCAGTACATAAAAAATGATTACGCAAAGCTCTTGCCTTATGTATCACATAATTTGTCGCCTATGGCAATGCTTGCAAAATATATTAAGCAGACTGACAAAACCGCAAAGGTTGTATTTATAGGACCTTGCACCGCCAAAAAGGCAGAAGTACAGCTTGAGAGCGTTAAGCCTTATGTTGACAGCGTGATCACCTTTGAAGAGCTTCAGGCATTGTTTGACAGCCGCGATATTGAAATTACAACGCTTTCGGAAGATGTTCTGGATAACGCATCATATTTTGGCAGAATATTTGCCCGCACGGGAGGTCTTGCAGACGCCGTAAAACAGGCATTGACAGAACAGAATATTAATTTTGATTTAAAAGCGGTTTCCTGCGACGGTATAGAAGAATGCCGCATTGCATTGCTTAAAAAGACCAAGAATATTCTTGACGCCAACTTTATTGAGGGTATGGCTTGTATAGGCGGTTGTATAGGCGGCGCCGGATGTCTTACCCACGGTGAAAAAAACAAAAAACAGGTAGATGAATACGGCAGGGAAGCATTAGAAAAAAATATAAATGACGCCGTATCACAGCTAAAATAAGAAAATATGTATTAAAAAAGGCGGATTATTATCCGCCTTTTTTAAACGAAAACACAAGTTTTCTAATGCCTGCGGCATTTTGGCGGCGTTCCACCGCCGTCGGTTTAAAGATTTCTATATTTTCCATAGCGTTTCGCGCTTTAATGCTTCATATTCTTCTTTTGAAATTTTGCCTTTATTATAGCTGTCAAGCAAAGCGTCAAGCGTTTGCGCAAGTTTAGGGCTTTCAACCTTTACGCATATATCGGGCTGTGCGTCAATTTCCTCAATAGCGGGCAGCTTAAGGTCAAGGGTTTTTGGTTTTAAAGCAAGGCAGAGCATACCCTCAGAAAAAAATGCCGCCCCCAAGAATACTGACAAATCAGAATTAATAACGCGGTATGAGCTTAAAAGGATGCTTATAATAAATGCTACCGTAACACTAAAAAACAAAATTGAAAGACCTGTTTTTGACGCGTTTTTATAAAAACAAGCGCAAAGCACTATAGTTAAAGCAAAAACGATAGTAGCAATAAGAACAAATAAATTAAGTTTGTAATTAAACTTGCCTGCAAAATGCACCTCAGAAATGATAATAGCGTTTGCTGCAAAAAGACAGCAAACGGGTAACAGTAATGCGGGCAGAGCATTGCGTCTGCAAAAAAGAGTAAAGCACAGCTGCAAAAGGGGTGCCGCCAAATACAAAATAAAGGCAAGGCGGGACAGCTCTGAATAAACCGGATTTAAAAAAGGTACTTCATAAGAAATACTAATGCCTGTTGGTATAGAGTTAAAACTAAAAAAATACAAAGCAACAGTCAAAAGTGTGAAAACAACGCTTATTGCCGCGGCAAAGCTGTTGAGCTTTATTTTCATAAAAATACCCCCTAAAAGATATTATAATTATTATATATGCTTTGCCCTTTGGTGTCAAACAGTATAAAAAAGCAAAAAAAGTTGAAAAATAATCATTGACAATAAGAAAGTATTAAGATATAATAACAAAGTCATTCGACTAAACGGCGGTATAGCTCAGTTGGCTAGAGCATTCGGTTCATACCCGAAGTGTCACTGGTTCAAGTCCAGTTACCGCTACCATGTGGGATAACACTTTGGGCAGAAGTGCAAATGTGTTGTTCAAGGGGCGGGCAATAGTCCGCTCTGGTACGGCCCGGTGGTCAAGCGGTTAAGACACCGCCCTTTCACGGCGGTAACACGAGTTCGATTCTCGTCCGGGTCACCAAAATGAAACGACAGTTCTCGTAATGTGGATTGTCGTTTTTTTATTTTTAGTATATAAAGGTGAAAAAATTATGTCATTTGAAAAAGCAAGAAATTACTTAAAGAAATACGGTTTAGATAATAATGTTATGGAGTTCAGCGTTTCAACTGCAACTGTTGAAGAAGCAGCAAAAGCAATTAATTGCAAAGAGCAGGAAATTGCAAAAACTTTATCATTTATAGTTGAAGAAAAACCTATTTTAATTGTAGTTTCAGGAGATTCAAGGGTTGATAACGGCAAATATAAGGCTGAATTTAATACAAAAGCAAAGATGATTCCATTTGATAATGTTGAGCAAATGGTAGGACACGCAGTTGGCGGAGTTTGTCCTTTTGGAGTAAATGATGATGTGGCAATTTATTTAGATAATTCATTAAAGAGATTTGAAACAGTATATCCTGCTTGCGGCAGCTCAAATAGTGTAATTAAACTAACTTTAGAGCAATTACAAAAAATAATAAATTATGAAAAATGGGTTGATATTTGTAAAGAAATTCAGTAACATAAACCTTATAATAAAAGCAAGGCGCTCTTCACTATGGAGAGCGCCTTGCTTTTACTCTTTTATTTAAAACAAATCGTAAAATTGGTTCATTACCAGTCCGGTGATAAGCTTGGGATAGAAATATGTTGATTTTTGTGGCATTTTCTCGCCTGCTGCCGCAACGTCAGAAATTTCACTAACACGGGTGGGGTTAAGGATAAACGCACAGTTTGCGCCGTCGTTTATGCTGTCAGCCGCCTCGCAGAAATCGCGTGAATATTTAAGATTAATCTGGTTAGCCATATTCTCGCGGTCAATTTTAAGAAGGTCTTCAAGAATAAGTGAGTGTAACACTGTAACGTCCAGACGGCGTAAAGCTTCGCTCTTTTCGGGGTTGCGTGCATCAGCTGCGGCAATATCCTTTAAGGTGATTATGCAGGTGTGCTTTTTGCCAACAAAGCCAAAGGCCTTCTCATTCTTCTCATAAGCTGATGCCAGAAGGTTTTCAATATCTTCCTTTTTGCATTCCTCTACAGTAAAGTTTTCCTTTACTGCGCTGAGTAAAGCCTCCTCGTCAAAGCTTTCAAGGTCACGTACAATGCGGTGGGTGGGGAAAACAACAAGTCCCGGGTCGGCAAGGTCTGCCAAAAACATCATTACATAGTTAGAATCGGGAATATTGTAGCCGCTAATTCTCATATGGCGGCGGTAGTTAAGAGCGGTTTCATAACGGTGGTGACCGTCAGCGATATACAGCTTTCTGTCCTCAAACTGCTTGGCAACGGTATCAATTACAGCCTCGTCTGTAACGGTCCAAAGGCGGTGGGTTACACCGTCATCATCAGTGAATTTGACATCGGGCTCGCCTGATGTTAATTCATTAAGCAGACTGCCTGTTTCACATTTAGGGTCACGGTAAAGTGAATAAACTTGTGAAAAGTTGCAGCCTGTTGCGCACATTAAATTAAAGCGGTCGGTCTTTGCTTTGGAAAGTGTTTCCTCGTGGGGAAGCACAACGCCTGCAGAAAACTCCTCTAATTTAACACGGCAAATAAAGCCTTTGAAAGAGTATTCCTTGCCTTTAACAGTGAAACTTTCGCTGTAAATATATAAAGCAGGTTTTTCGTCAACAGCAACAATGCCGTCGTCGAGCCAGCTCTTCAATATGGCGCCAGCTTTATCGTAGCTGTCCTCATTGGTGCCCGGAAGCTCCAGGCGGATAATATTGTTGGCGTTGCGTTTTATGTAGTCCCGGCGCTGCTGCTCACTGATAATATCGTAGGGCGGGCAGCAAAGCTGCTCAGGCAGGCCTGCTTTTTTTGTAAATCTTAATGCTTTGAAAGGTTTAATTTCTGCCAAAATAATCATCTCCTGAAAAAGATTTTATAACAATGCGGGAAGGAAGTCAATTAAATAATTGAATTAATTCAGTTAATATAGTATAATTATAATGTATGTTAATCTAATGTTTACAAAATCCTAAAGTTTTTTTGTTATTATATTTTTATATTGTTACAGGAGGTAACGTATTATATGATTAATGTTACGGGATTATATAAGTCCTACGGAAAAAATCTGGCTGTAAAAAACGTCAGCTTTTCCATTGCGGACGGAGAGGTTGTAGGCTTTCTTGGCGTTAACGGCGCCGGTAAATCTACAATAATGAATATCCTAACGGGCTGCTTATCCCCTACGGCAGGTACGGCTGAAATTGACGGGTATGATATTGTTGAAAACCCCGTTGAAGCAAAGCGCAGGATAGGCTATCTGCCTGAGCTGCCGCCCCTTTATGTTGATATGACGGTTATGGAATATCTTGGTTTTATGTATGACCTTAAAAAAGTAAAGCTGCCTAAAGCCGCCCACTTAGAAGAAATCTGCAAGGTGGTTAAAATTGAAAATGTTGCTGACCGTCTTATAAAAAACCTTTCAAAAGGTTATAAACAAAGGGTTGGTATTGCACAGGCTCTTATAGGCAACCCGAAGGTATTAATACTGGACGAGCCCACGGTTGGTCTTGATCCGCGCCAGATTATTGAAATACGCGACCTAATTACCCGCCTTGGTGAAAATCATACGGTAATTCTATCTTCTCACATTCTTTCAGAAATACAGCAGGTTTGCGAGCGCGTAATTATCATTAATAAGGGTGTTGTTATAGCAGACGATACCTACAATAATCTTACCGCCGCATTGACGGGTAAAAACTCTGTCAGCTTGCGTGTTCTCGGCCCGCAGGCAGAGGTTATGACACAGCTTGAGAGCGTGCGCGGGGTCGAGTCGGTTGAAAGCGCCGGCATTAAGGCAAACGGTGCTGTAGAATTTAAGGTTATTGCCAAAGAGGGCGAAGATGTGCGCCGTGCTTTGTTTGAACGCATGGCTTCACGCAAATGGCCCATTATTATGATGAAGGGCAAAGAAAACTCACTTGAACAGCTGTTCTTACAGCTGGTTGAGGAGTCTGCGTCGGCACACGAGGATGAAGCCGACCAAATCCCGCAGGACGCGCAACCCGAAATCGAACATACCGAACAGGAAGGAGAGCAGGAATAAATGATTGCAGTATTTAAAAGAGAATTTAAAGCATACTTTACAAGTGCAATTGGCTATGTAACCCTGTTTGTTCTTTTCTTACTTACAGGCTTTTTGTTTTCGATGATGTATTCAAGCGGTTATCCATATATTGATTATTTATTTTCAAACTCTGCAATAGTTGCGGCGTTTATAATTCCCGTAATTACAATGCGATTGTTCAGTGAAGAACGCAAAAATAAAACAGACCAAGCTCTGTTTTGTGCGCCCGTAAAACTTTGGGAAATTGTTCTGGGTAAATTTTTTGCGGCATTAGCCCTTTTTGCAATAGGCTTTGCGCCCACAATCATTTACCAGTTCATAATTTCCTGTATGGTAAGCACCAACTGGCTGCATTATATAGTATGCTATCTTGGAATATTACTTTTTGGCGGTGCATTTATTGCAATAGGCTGCTTTATTTCTTCTTTGACCGAAAGCCAGGCGGTTGCGGCTATAATGGGTCTTGCGGCAACAATTGTTGTTATGTTGGCAAACACACTGGCTTCAATGATTTCGGTAAGCTGGCTTTCCGGTATAGCCGACGCAATAAGCGAGCATTCTTTTCTGCAAAAGCTTACAAGCTTTACAATGGGCACAATAAGCCCCGCAAGCATTATTTATTTTGTAAGCATTATAGCGCTGTTTATATTCTTTACGGTGCTGTCGCTTAATAAGAGAAGATGGAAATAACGGGGGATTATAAAAATGAAAAATTTGTTCAGTAAAATATTTAAAAAATCCGCCGTAGAAAAAGGACCGAAAAACAAGCTTGCTTTGCGTTACGGTTCATACACAGCGGTTATTGCCGCAATTGCGGCAGTTCTTCTTATAGGTGTTAATATACTTGCAACCCTTATTTCTGACAGATTGCCTATTGATATTGACGTTACAGCAGAAAAAGAAAATACAGTAACACAGGAAAACCTTGATATTATCAAAAGCATCAAAAACGATGTTACAATTACTGTTTGCGCCTCACAAGACGGCTATGTAGGTGAATATATGGCATACTTTGCCGAGAATTTATATATGGCAGAGGATTCGACCGTTGGCTGTAAATATTATCAGCAGACTGTAAATCTTATAAAAGAGTACGCAAAATATAATACCAATATAAAGGTAAAGTTTATTGATGTACAGGACCCCTCTTTTTCACAGGTTGCCGCTGCATACCCCAACAATTCCTTTGTTTACGGCGATATTCTGGTAGAAAGTCCAGCGCTTAATGCTGACGGTACACCCCGTCTTAATGAGGTGGGCGCTCAAATAACAAACTCTACTGTTATTCAGTATGACGATATTTATTCACTTTCCGACCCGACGGGATATGCCGCTTACGGCTACAGCAACTATACCGTATCGGGCAATTCTATTGAAACCCAGCTTACCAGCGCAATTTATTCCGTAACCTCTACCGAAACCGTAAACCTTGGTATAATTTCCGGTCACGGCGATGCAACACCCCTTGAATCTTTGAGTGACAGATTAGGACTTAACAATTACACCGTTACTGAAATTTCCGATACCATTATTACCTCAATTCCTGAGGATGTTGATGTGCTGGCACTCGCCGCACCCAAGTCTGACTTTACAGCAGGTGAGCTTGAAGTACTTGAGAAATTTTTGGATAACGGAGGCAAAAAGGGTAAAGGATTGCTGTTCTTTGCAAGCATATACTCTCCTCAGCTGCCCAACCTTTATGATTTCTTAAGGGAATGGGGTGTTGACTATGATGCTTCAAGCATCATGTTTGAAACAAACGATAAGAATTATATAGATTCTCCCTCGGTTATCGGCCTTACAATTACCGACGCAAAAACAGTTGAGTCTGTTGCGTCAAGCAATTATATTTATATTGCTTCTGACAATATTTATATGAAGCCCGCCTTTGAAACAAGCGGCAAGCGTACAACAGAAGAAATTGTGACAACTTCCGACACTGTTGTGGCTGTTCCTGCAGGCGCCGCAGATGATTATGACACCTCAAAGCTTGAAACAACAACCTCTTCTGCCGCTATTGTTACAACCGAAACGGTTGAGGACGAGGATTATAACGCGCTTTGCAGCTATGTTGCTTGCTTCTCGACTGATGATTTTATATCTTCAAATTGGGCAGAATACAGCTCAATAGGAAATATGGATATAGCTATAACCGTTGCAAACGCTGTTGCCGGCAGAGACGGTGATGAGGTTTATTTCTCACCTAAAACTATCACAAACGAAAGCTTTACAGATAAGCTTTCAGCCGCAAGCGTTAGCATAATTAACATTATTGTTCTTGGTGTTGTTCCGGTTGCGGTTATTGTTGTCGCCGTCCTTGTTATTGTAAGGAGGAGACGTAGATGAGCGAAGAAAAAAAAGAAACTAAAGTAAATAAGGACCAGCCGCAGTCAACCTTGTTTTCTGACCCCAATCAGTTATATGTTTATGAAAAAAAGCCGCAAAAGAAAAAATTGCTGGTGACATCTTTGGTTGCGCTGGGTGTTGTGGTATGCGTAGCGCTTGCTGCCGCTGCAATAAAGATTTTTGTTCCTGATAATACAGATGAAAACAACAGCAGCAACAGTTTGGTGACAATTGCGGTTACTGATTACTCAAGTGATGATGTTGAAAAAATGACCGTAACAACTGAAGATTATAAAGCGGTTTTGTATTCACAATCAGAAGAAACCACATCAGATTCCACAACGGTTAATTGGTATATTGAGGGTGTCGATTCGACGTTGACAAGCTCATACGATATCGCCTCTGCAGTAAACAGTGCGGTTGCGTTAAGCGCTGTGCGCAAAATGGATATCAATGATGCTGATTACGGTTTTGCAGAACCTTACGCTACCGTAGAAATAGAAAGCCGCAACCAAGTTTTTGGAAATTATACAATTACGGTTGGCAGCGTTTCTCCCGACAGAAGCGGATACTATTTAAAAACAAGTCTTAAGGAAGATGTTTATCTTGTAAGCATGAAAGATGTTGAAAAATTCTGTCAGGATATTTATGCTTACGCCAACACCACAGTTATTTCGGCTTTAACCGACGGTGATGCGTCTGAGGAATATTTCAGCGACAGTACGCTGATAAAGGTTGACTCAATCAGTCTTTCAGGCACATACTATGGCTCAGAAAACATTCAGTTTGAGGCCAACCCCGACAAAAACACATCCGCCTTTATGACCTATGTAATGAAAACACCTTACAGGCGTTATGCCGATAATGATAAGGTAAATCCATTGATATCACCTTTTGCAAACGGCGTATATGCTGAAGCCTGTTATTCTTATGATGCTACAGAAGATGAGTTATTAACGTACAATCTTATAAATCCTGAAATTGTTATTACCTTGAGGGTTGAAAATATTCGGCATACCTTAAAGGCATCAAAAAACGATGACGGATATTATGCATTAATGATTGATGATGTAAAGGCGATATATAAGGTTAAAAAAGCATATATTGAGTTTAGTCCAACAACGGCGAAAGGCTTTATAAGCACGGTTGTGTTCTCACAGATGCTTAAAACCTTTACGGATATTGATGTTAACATTGACGGCAAATTGTACGACTTTAACATTAATGTTGTGGAAAGCGAAGAAGAGGAGGACATTTACAACGTAACAGCCGGCAGTCTTCCGATTGAAGCAGAAAATTTTCAGAACTATTACGCACAGTTGCTGGGAATGACCTTGACAGAAATAAGTGTAAAAACTCCTGATGCTCCCGCATCAATGAGCATAAGACTAACCCGCAAGGACGGCAGCAGAACAACTATTGTGTTTGCAAAAACTGCAGACCGACGCTATCATGTAAGTGTTGACGGCGACCCCGGCGGATATATTTCTGCCACAACTTATGAGAATCTGCAAAACTATGCAGTTTTAGCGTATGAAGGCAAGGATGTTCCTAAAGTAACCGAAAAATAATATTAAAACCGCGTTCATTTTAACTGTGCTGTTTTATACGAACAGTAAAAAACCACCGTGTAAAATTTTAAATTATGCATTAAAAAAACTGACTCTGCTTTTCAAGCGGAGTCAGTTTTTTGGCCTTTTTTATATCTCAAAATCGGGAATAAAGCTTTCGCCTATTGCTTCAAGCTCCTGCGTATAGCCATATTCAATACCAAGCTGTTCAACAGCGTTTAACACCTCGTCGTATTCCTGCTGTGTTAAAGTGCGGCAAAGCTCTTTGTAGGGCGTGTTGTGCATTGGCGTATATTGCGCCATTATTGAATAATATACATCATTGCCAAAATTATCAAAAAGCAATTTCAGCGCTTTAATACTATGTTTTGTGTTATCAGGCAAAACCAGGTGCCGTATAATAATGCCCTTTTGCATAATGCCGTCGCTGTCAAGTTTTGCTTTGCCCGTCTGCTTTAACATTTGCTTTATTGCGTTAATTGCAACCGCGGGGTAATCCTCCGCGGCGGAATATTTTTTTGCAATATCAGCGTTTGCATATTTAAAATCAGGCAAAAAGATATTAACCCGTCCCTCAAGCAGCTTTATAGCTTCCACGCTATCATAGCCGCCCGAGTTCCACACAACAGGAATATCGGGCGTAAAAATATCAAGCGCAGAAACAATTTTATTTGTGTAATGGGTGGGCGTTACAAGGTTAATATTATGTACCCCTTGTTTTTGCAGATTTTCAAAAACATCGGCAAGCTGTCCTACGGTGTGCGGCTTTCCTGCACCCCTGCTTATTTTAGCGTTCTGGCAGTAACAGCAACGCAAATTACAGCCGCCGAAAAATATTGCGCCCGAGCCTTTTTGGCCCGAAATACAGGGCTCTTCCCAATAATGCGGGGCGGCACGGGCAATCAGTATTTCCAGATTTGTGCCGCAAAAGCCTTTTTGCAAAGAGCGGTCAACATTACATTTACGGGGACAAAGGTTACATTTTTCCATTACCGTCACCCGAAATTTGAGAAATAACATAATTTGTTAATGCCGTATTATTATTTTCAATCCGTCCGTCTATAACGGCATCAAGCAGTTTTTGTAGTATCATGCCAATCTTTTCACCCTTTGGCACACCCAAAGCCATAAGCTTGTCTCCGTCAATATCAAGCTGTTTTATATCAATACAAGCCTGCTCAAAAATCAGACGGTTTACGGTTTTACGCATTAGCGCGGTATGTTCAAGATTTTTTATTTCCTTTTCTGTCTTGGCGCTGTTATCGGCATCGCGTAAATCAAGCAGCTCAAAAAGTGCATCTTTTCCTAAACTTCTCAAAAGGCGGGCAAGCTTGCGGGGATTATTATCAATTACGTCATTGTGATGCTGTATCAGCAGGCAAACCCGCTCACGCGTAAATTTATCTGCTTTTAAACGGCATAAAATTTCCCTTGCCGTCTTGGCGCTTAAAGGAGCATGTCCAATAAAATGGCCTATGCCCTTATTATCAAGCGTAAAGCAGGCGGGCTTTTCAACATCGTGAAGCAATGCGGCAATCCGCAAAAGAGGCTCAGGCTTTATGGCATCAACCGCCATTGCGGTATGTGTATATACATCATAAATGTGATGCGGGTTGTGCTGTAAAAAGCCGATGCTCTTTGAAAGCTCGGGAATAATCTGCTCTATAACAAAGCTGTACTGCCGCAGCACCTTTCCTGCAGCCTTGCCGCAAAGCAATTTTTTAAGCTCGGCAAAAATGCGCTCTTCAGATATATTTTTTAAAAGGTGGGAACACTCACGCATGGCGGTTGCGGTGTCAGGCTCAATTTCAAAGTCAAGCGTTGCGGCAAAACGCACGGCGCGCATTATTCGAAGGGCGTCTTCGGTAAAGCGTTTTTTAGGATTGCCCACACATTTGATAATTTTGCTTTTTATATCGTGACTGCCGCCAAAAAGGTCAACAAGCCCGTCGGACTCATTATATGCAATTGCATTAATAGTAAAATCCCTGCGCGAAAGGTCATCTTCAATACAGCAAGCAAAGTTTACATTTTCGGGATGTCGGTTGTCTTTATATTCACCGTCGGTGCGGAAGGTAGTAATCTCAAGGGGTGTGTTGTCTATGATAACGGTAACCGTGCCGTGTTTTATGCCGGTTTCAATTACCTTATAATCACAAAACACATGCTTGACCTGTTCAGGCCTTGCCGATGTGGTGATATCGGTGTCCAAAGGCATTTTGCCCATAAGCCTGTCGCGTACACCTCCGCCCACAACATAGGCAGAAAAACCCCTACCGGACAGCATATCCAGCGCAAGCTTTTCCATATTGTTAAGGATAATGTTTTGCATATTTATCACCATAGCCAAAGCATTTAAACTTGAATCAGCCTAAAATGGCGAAATTTCACTTCACTTTTTATTATTATACAATACTTTTTTTAAAATTAAAACCTTATTCGTCAAATAAGGATTTTGTTTTTTTATAATTACCCATTAAATCCAATATTTTACAATATGCTTTGACAAAAAAGTATATAGCGGCTGTTTTATAATAATCTATACCCTAAAAGAAAAGGTAGATAAAAATGACGGAAGCTATAATAGAAAAAGTTTTTAAAAAATATCCAAATGTGTTGAACGCATTAAAGGGAGTAGGTATGCACCTGCTTTGTGCGGTATTGTCATTTTTTGCGTCTCGCGGGTGCATTACCGGCAATCTTATACCCTTTGGTATGGGATTTTGCGCAGGGGTGCCCCCGGTGTATTCTGCCGCAAGCGCCGCAGGAGCTTTGCTTGGTTATGTAATACCTACAAACGGCAACGGCGGATTTGGGTACATATCGGTAGTTTTTGCAATTTGCGCAATTAAACTGCTTACCAAGGAGTTGAAAGGCGTTTGCCGCTCGCATGTTTTTTGCGCGCTGATAGCCTTTTTAATGTGTGCGGCAATACAGCTTGTAATACGCGGCTTTGAGCCGTACAGTATAGCCCTTGCGCTTGGTGAGGCGGTGCTGTCGGGCTTTTTTGCGTATATAATAAGTGTAAGCGCTTTTACATTATCAAAATCTGTTTCGGGAGTTCCTCTTAAAAAATTAAGCTGTATACTTTTATCATTTAATATTCTGTTTATGTTTATGTATTCAATTAATATAAGTCAATTAAATATAGGCAGGATAATTATTTGTTCTGTAATACTTTGCGTGGCACAGTTTTCGGGAGCGGGTGGCGGAGCGGTCTGTTCGGTTGCCGCAGGTGCTGCTTATTTACTGGCTTATCCTCATGCGCCTTTGCCCTTTACCGTTCTTTGTGTTGCGGGGCTTGTCGGCGGACTTATATCTTCCGCAGGCAAGGTGGCTGCGGCAATATCTTTTGCGGTAGCGGGAAGCGGGACGGCATTGATATATGGAGTAAATGATGCGTCGGTTGCTATTGTTGCTGAGCTTGCATTTGGCGCGGCAATATTTATAATTTTTCCCGACAGCCTTGTTTTACGCGTGGGCAAGTTGCTTTCGCCGCCCACCGACACAGCATCCTTTGACGGTATGCGCAACGCGCTTGCCATACGGCTTGATTTTGCTTCAAAGACGCTCAATGATGTCAGTGATGCGGTTGATGAGGTTGCTGCTGTGCTTGCAAAGCGCAATGCACCTGATTTTAATAAGGTAATTGCTCAGACCGAGCGAGATGCCTGCCGCGGTTGTCTTATGCGGACACGGTGTTGGGAAACCTTGCGCGGTGACACGGTTGATTCAGTAATTGAGCTTGCCCGCTTTGCGCGTGAGGGTGAGAAACCGCAGCTTTCCAAAAAAACAATGGAGTTTGGCGGAAGATGCACCCGCATGGAAGCAGTGATGAACGCTTTAAACCGACATTACAGTGATTATCTTGCAAGCGTTTCGGCACATTCGCAGGCAGAGCAGGTACGCAAAACCATCGCCGGACAGTTTGGCGGAATGTCCCGTATGCTGTACGACCTTTCGCACGAGTTTTCTGACCGCACCCGTTTTGATTTAAAGCTTGCGAGTGAAATTTCTTCTGCGATGTTTGATTTGGGACTTGTGGTAGAAAACTGCTGTTGCCGCATAGACCCGTGGGAAAGAATGAATGTAGAAATTTCTGCAAAGGCGGACAAGGATGCGGTTATAAATCGCATAAAAATAGGCGGTATGCTTAAAGCAATATGTAAAAGAGATTTTGCTGTGCCGCTTGTAATACGCTCGAAGGAACAGTTACTTATTACTGCAACCGAAAACACGGTTTTTACAGTGGATACAGGGGTTACGCAGTTTTGCTGTCCTGACAGTACGGTTTGCGGCGATTCTTATGAGATGTTTTTTGACGGAAGAGGCAGGCTGTTTATTGTACTTTCAGACGGAATGGGGCACGGAAACCGCGCGGCTTTGGATTCTTCAATGGCATCCGGTATGATGACACGCCTGCTTAAAGCGGGCTTTGGATATGATTGTTCGCTGGACATTGTAAATTCTTCAATGATATACAAATCCTCTGAAGAATCGCTTGCAACCATCGACATTGCGGCAATTGACCTGTTTACAGGAAAAACCGAGCTGCTTAAGGCGGGCGCAGCACCTACACTGATGCGCCGAAGCGGACGCACAGGCAAGGCGCAAAGCACATCCCTGCCCGCAGGTATTTTGCAGGAGGTTGGTTTTGATAAAGCAACCGTATCATTAAAGGCTGAGGATATTGTAATTTTAATGTCAGACGGGGCAACCCACAGCGGCACCGAATGGATTTGCGCCGAGCTTGAAGAGTGGCAGGGCGGAACAGCGCAGCAATTAAGTGAGAAAATAGCGCTTGCCGCTAAGCAACGGCGTGATGACGGACACAGTGATGATATAACCGTAATAACATCCATAATTAAAAAAGCGGTATAAAAATATGCACCTCCAAAAGTGTGTAACTTTTGGAGGTGCATATCATTTCGGCTCTTTTTATTTTATCTCATTACAATATGCTGCGCGGTCACCGCCGATAAATTTGGGACGCACCCTTGCTGCTGTAACAATAGCATCTCCTATACGGTTTTGCTCAAGACGTAAAGGTACGGCAACGGCTTTTAAGTGCATACCTATAAGCGTAAGACCGATATCAAGACCCGCGTCAGCCTTTATGCTTTCCAAAACCACGGGACTTTTAAAGGAATTATAGCAAGCGGTGGCAAAGCTGCCGCCGGCTTTTGCTTGCGGCACAACATTAACAATATCTGCATAAGGGACAGCATCGCGCTCAACAACAACAGCGCGGTTTAAATGCTCACAGCATTGCGCGGCAATATAAATACCTTTTTTGCCAAAAACACTTTGCAGTCCTTTATAAATTGCTATACCAACCTCGGGGGTTGAGTGACTGCCGACCTTTCTTCCTACCACCTCACTGCTTGAACAACCGACAATTACAATCTGTCCTTTTTGCAGGTTTGAAGCATCCAAAAGCTGTTTTGCAGCGGCGGCGGCCTCTTTTTCAATTTGTTCTACAATTGCCTCATTTTCGGGCTTATAAACTGTTCCTGCCATATTTATCACCAAAATAAAAGAATAAAAATATAATAATGCTTATTATATGCTCTGTCAACAAAAACTGACGGCGCTTGCATTGAGGGCAAATAAAACAATTAGCACTATATCACTTTGCAGAGCTTTACGTTTTTACTATTCACCAAAAGGAAAATTAAATGAGTTGTCATTTTGTGAAGAGGTATCATCCTGCATCTGCTTTTTTGTTGTGCTGTAGCTTGAAGACCCTTTGTCCTCGCCCAGAACAATGTCATAAGAAAAGGGGGCTTTGTTTTTGTCTTGGCCGCTCAATTTGAGCGTATCGCCCGGCAGACTGTTATCAATAATATCAAGCAGAACATCGTCGCTTGTTATATCAGTGCCGTTTGCGGAGGTGATAATATCGCCGGCCTTGAGCTTGCCATATGCGTCTGAGGTTTGGTCAACTTCTGCAACATACAAGCCTTTAGTATATCCTGTTACATTAGAAGTAACGGTGGTGATTTCAGAGTAAGTGATGCCAAGCTTTGCGCGGTCGGTAACATAGCCGTTCTTTATAAGCGATTCGGCAACGCGTTTTACGGTAACAGATGGTATTGCAAAGGAAAGTCCCTCATATTTATCGCCGGCAATTTTGGCAGAGGTAATGCCTATAACCTGACCGTACATATTAAGCAATGCGCCGCCCGAGTTGCCGGGATTGATTGCCGCATCTGTCTGAATGTATTTAAGCGAGTAGCTTGAGGTAATTGAAAGCCTGCGGTTAAGCAGAGAAATTGTTCCGCTGGTAAGGTTAGAGTCGGTATTAGCACTTATAGGTCTGCCGATGGTAACCGTATTTTCGCCAACATACAATTCATCAGAGTCACCGAAAACGGCGGGAGTTAAATCTGCCGCACCTTCAATTTTAAGCACGGCAAGGTCGCTCCTTGTGTCGCCCGCAACATAGGTTGCTTCATATTCCTTTTGGTCGCTTGTGTAAATTATAAACTTGGGAGAAGCAATGTCCTCATAGATATGGTCGTTTGTTATGATATAGCCGTCAGCAGAAAAGATTACACCTGAAGCGGTTGTGGCAGCTTCCTGGTTATATACCTGTATACCTACAACATAAGGGTTGGCTTTCTCGTAAACCTGCGCCTTTGTAAGCTCTGCAGAATCGGAAGGCTTTTGCTGAAGATTAAGTGAAATTTTGTTATTGCCTTTGCTGCCTGTGTTCTGTTTTGAGTTCTGGCCAAGCAAATATCCGCCGGCTGTACAGCAGGTAAGCAGGATTATTGCGCAAAGCACAATAACAAACGCACGAAGACCGCGCCTTGATGAGTTGAGCGGCATACGGTGTATTTCGGTCATATGGAAAGGAGGGTTTTCATATGACCGGTCAATGTCCTTCTCAAAATCGCTGAACATATTGTCTGTATTCTGATGGGGACTGTCGGGCCGGCCATCTGCATTAGCTTCGGGCATAACATAAGGAGTGTCACCGGAGGGATTCTGCTCGTTTTCCGGTTTGTTATTGAAAAAATCGTCCAAAAAAATCATTCCTTTCAAGAAATTGAAGACGGTATAGTAAATTCAAACTCAACATATTTTTGCTCAACACTGTTTACGCTTATACTACCGCCGTGAATATTTATTATGGTTTTTGCAAGATAAAGGCCGAGTCCCGTACTGTTTTTTCTTTGTGAGCGGGAACGGTCTTCTTTATAAAAACGCTCAAAAACCAAAGGTAATGCTTCAGGGGAAATGCCCTGACCGCTGTTTTTAACCTTTACCTGCACTCCGCCTTTAACAGTATGCACAGAAAATTCAATATATCCGTTATCATTTGTGAATTTTACCGCATTATCTACAAGGTTGTAAACAACCTGATGTATCAAATCTCGGTCGGCGTGTACAAAAATAGGCTGCAGATCATCAAGACCGCGAATTTCAATATTTTTTTCGCTTATACTCTGTTCGCGCGCCACAACAACGGCACAAACTAAAGCCGACATATCAAAGCGGTGAATATTTAACGCCGCCTTGCCTGATTCTAACTGCGCAAGACTGAGCATAGACTGCACAACACGGGAAAGACGTTTTGTTTCATCTGAAATAATTTTAAGATAATAGGATTGCTTTTCTGCGGGGATAGTGCCGTCAATAATGCCGTCAATAAAGCCGCTTATAGTGGTCATAGGTGTTTTAAGCTCGTGTGACACGTTGGCAATAAAGCTACGGCGGGTGCCTTCAAGACGGGAAAGCGAGTTCGTCATCTGGTTAAAGGCGGTAGCAAGCTCACCAAGCTCGTCATTGCTGGTTACGGGAATACGCCGTGAAAAATCGCCGTTAGCCATACGCAGCGCCGCCTGTGACATTTGGCGCAGAGGCCTTGTTATGCGGTAGGTGGAAATATATTGTACAACAAGCATAACAATCATAGCTAAAACGGAGCTTAAAACGTAAAGCCAGCGCAGATTTAAATATAAGCCTTTATTAAGCAATGCAGCGGAAGATACGCTGAAAACATATCCGGAAAGCCGGTTGTTTTCATCCTTTATCGGTGCAAGCGCGGCATAGTTCAGACCGCTGAAAGCACCTTTTAAGTTGCCAAATTCAAAGCGGGGACCGTCCTTAGTGTTTGCAAGTAAACTTTTGTTAACAGGCGCAATTGAATGTGAGCAAGCGCCGTCCTCCTGCCACTCGGTACAGCTGCAATGCATAACTCTGCCAAAAGCATCAGTTACAAAAACGTCTGAATCTGAAGTGCTTGCAATAAGAGCTGCTATATCGGGAAAACATTTTGCAATATGCTCGGTGTCTCCGGCGCAATAATCGGATACCGTGCTGCAGCTGTCAAGCATAACCTTTTTGCGCTCAGCGGTAAAGTGTGCTGTAGTGATTACGCTTAACACCGTTACCGATACTAAAATGCTTATCAGCATAACCGCCGCGGTAGTTACAAACAGCTTTGTAAACAGCTTGTTTTTTAAATGCATAAGTGTTTACTGCCTTACCTCAAATTTATAGCCCACACCCCATACGGTTTTTAAAGACCATTGGGTTGATACGCCCTCAAGCTTTTCGCGCAGGCGTTTTACGTGAACATCAACCGTGCGGGAATCGCCGTAATATTCAAAACCCCATACCTCATCTAAAAGCTGGTCGCGTGTGTAAACACGGTTGGGATTGCTTGCCAGGTGAAAAATAAGCTCCATCTCTTTGGGTGGGGTATCGATTCTTTTGCCGTCAACAATAAGCTCATAGTTTGTAAGGTTTATCGATAGTTTATCATAGGTTACAAGCTTTGTACCGGTGCTTTCCCTTTCTCCGTAACGGCGGAGCACGGCTTTTACGCGGGCAATAATCTCTTTTGCGTCGAAGGGCTTTGGAACATAGTCATCTGCGCCAAGCTCTAACCCTAATATTTTATCAAAGGTTTCGCCCTTTGCGGTTATCATAATTATGGGCACATTGCTTTCCTTTCGGATTTCGCGGCATACCTGCCAACCGTCAAGACCGGGCAGCATAATGTCCAGCAAAATAATATCAAAGCTTTCGCTTTTTGCGATATCTAAAGCCGCCTTGCCGTCATTTGATACGGTAACTGCAAAGCCCTCTTTTTCAAGATAAAGGCGGAGCAGCTCACAAATATTAATATCATCATCAACAACTAAAACTTTTTTGTCGCTCATAAAGTTTTTCACTCCCGGCACAAAATATTTTTTATATTACCATCATAACACATTTTTTATTAACAGTGTGTAAAAACTATGTCGAAAAATAAAATAATTATAAATAATAAGGGCACAAAAGCTGAAGCTTTTGTGCCTTTATTACGCAAAACAGATGAAAAAGTAATGTTATTCAGCGTCTTCAGAGTCGTTGGCAGATCTCATCTTTTCAAAGCATTCACTGCAATATACAGGACGGTCGTCTCTGGGAATAAAAGGAACGCGAGCTACGCCGCCGCAAGCACTACATACAGCTTCATGCATCTCTCTGGGTCCGCGGGCTGCGTTTTTACGCTTGTCACGGCAGGCTTTGCAGCGCTGGGGCTCGTTTACGAAACCTTTTGACTCATAGAACTCCTGTTCACGAGCCGTGAAAACGAATTCCGCTCCGCAGTCTTTGCAAATGATTGTTTTGTCTTCGAACATTTTTTGTACCTCTCTTGATGGTTTTATTGCCCCGGACGGGATTGCACCGACATCTTTGTGAACAACGCTCTTCTTACCTTAAGCTACTTGGGCATATTTAACTTTTTTAATTTTGTGCGCATACGGAAAAGCGCATTGTTTACTGCTTTTAAATCTTTACCCAAAATCGCTGCGGTTTTGTTGATTGAGCCGCAGTCAAGATAAGTTTTGAGCACGCTGCACTCAAAGGCAGACAGTTCTGTTCGAACACGCTCCCAGAAAAGTGATTGCTCTTCTTTGGAGACAAGCTGTTCTTCGGGGCTGTCAAGCGGGGAAGAAATAAGGTCAGTAAAGCTGACAAACTTATCCTCAGGCACCGTCTTTTTAAGGCTGCGTCTGCGCAGCATGCCAATAAGCCGGCGGTCAACGCACAGTCTTGCAAAGGTGGGAAAAGCAGAGGAAAAGTTATAATCCTGAATGGCTGAATATAAGGCGAACATACCTTCCTGAAAAAAATCATCGCATTCACCTGCGGGTGAATAATAAGCTGCTCTTGCACGCACAATATCGGTATTCGCCAGCAAAAGTTGGCGGCAAGCCTGCTCATCGCCGCTTTGAGCTTTAATTATAAGCTCATTTACGTTAAGGTTTTTGGGGCTTTGAGCCTGTGTTTTATTCATAATTTTTCACCAAATATAAAAAAACCAACCTATTCAACATAATAATAATACAGCAATTTGCACAAAAAGTCAAGGATATTGCTTTCAACACAAAGATTTACGCAGGAAGATAATTGTTATTGACAGCAAAAGAAATTAAATATATTATTAATATGCAAAATAATATTAAAGAAAGCAGTTTTTTATAATGGTAAACACTTTATACAATATTTGGAAAGAAAAGGCAGTAGCCGATGCAGATTTAATTTCCGAGCTCGAAAGCATTGCAGGCGACAAAGAAGCAATTAATGACCGTTTTTACCGCTCACTTGATTTTGGTACGGCCGGGCTGCGCGGCGTTATAGGAGCGGGCACCAACCGTATGAACATTTATACTGTCGGCAAAGCAACACAGGGCCTTGCGCAGTATGTAAAAGCCGTATCAGCCTCACCTTGCGTAGCCATAGGCTACGATAGCCGTATTAAAAGCGATGTTTTTGCACGTCATGCTGCAAGTATTCTTGCCGCAAACGGCGTTAAGGTTATGCTGTACTCGGAGCTTGTTCCCACACCTATGGTTTCCTTTGCGGTGCGCCATCTTAAATGCGATGCAGGTATTGTTATAACCGCAAGCCATAACCCCGCAATATATAACGGCTATAAAGCCTACGGCCCCGACGGCTGCCAGCTTGGTACCGAAGAAAGCCGCCGCGTTATGGAATACATTGAAAAAATTGATACCTTCAGCGGCGTGCTGACGACCGATTTTGAAAAAGCGGTTGCAGACGGCATAATTGAGTATATAGGCGAAGAAACTGTCAGCGCATATCTTGATAATGTTCAGAACCAGATGATTGATAAAGATTTTGACGGATCCGGGCTTTCAATAATTTATACACCGCTCAACGGTGCAGGTAATAAGCCTGTGCGCAAAATTCTTGACCGCATTGGTGTTAAGAATGTGTTTATTGTACCCGAGCAGGAAATGCCAGACGGAAATTTTCCCACAACACCTTTCCCCAACCCCGAAATACGCCAGGTTTTTGAGTGCGGTCTTAAATATGCTCAAGACATCAGTCCCGATTTGCTTATGGCAACCGACCCCGACAGTGACCGTATTGGTCTTGCTGTAAGGCATAACGGCGAATATATCTTAACAAGCGGTAATGAGGTTGGCATACTTTTGCTTAACTATATTCTGCGCAGGCTTTCGGAAACAGGCAGACTGCCCGAAAACCCCGTTGCAGTAAAAACAATTGTTGCTACACCTTTGGGTGATAAAATTGCGGCAAAATACGGATGTAATCTTGTGAGCGTACTCACCGGCTTCAAATACATCGGCGAGCAGATTGCAATTTTAGAAAAACAGGGACAGCCTGAACGTTTTGTGCTTGGCTTTGAAGATAGTTACGGCTATTTGCGCGGCAGTTATGTAAGAGATAAGGATGCTGTTGTTGCGGCGATGCTTATTTGTGAGATGGCAGGCTGGTATAAAGCACAGGGCAAAACTCTGCTTGACGGCCTGAACGAAATTTATGAGGAGTTTGGCTATTGCCTTTGCGAGCAGCGCAGTCAGAATTTTGAGGGACAAAGAGGTATGCAAAAAATGGCGGATATTACTGCAAAACTTCGTGCCTGCCCGCCTGAAAATATCGGCGGCTTAAAGGTTGAAGCAATTAAGGATTACAAAACCTCTACTGTTACTGATGTTGCAAACGGCAAGACAAGTAAATTAACCCTGCCGTCCTCTGACGTTTTGGCATATGAGCTTTGCGGCGGTTCAAGCTTTGTGATACGTCCGTCCGGTACAGAGCCTAAAATTAAAGCATATATTTTCTGCCGCGGCAAAACAAACACAGACTGTCTTGCGGCACGTAATGCCATTGACAGTGCAATAAAAGAAATTTTTTCATAAAGTTGATAAAAGATCATTTTAAAGGATGTGAAGCATCATGAAACGTATATGGTACAGCATAGTCGACTACATTCGTGAGTCGGATAAGCTGATGATATTTATTACACTTGCCGCTTCGCTGTACGGCTGTGTTATGGTACTTTCATCAACAAGATATACAGGCTCAACAAGGCAGTTTATAACCCAGTTTGTTGCCGTTTGTCTTGGAATGACGGTTGCAATTATTGTTTCGGGTGTAGACTATAAGCGTATTATGCGCATATGGCCGATTGTGGCAGCGGTAGGTCTGATACCGGTTATACTTACCTTCTTTATAGGATTTGCGCCCACAGGTACAGACGACAAGGCTTGGCTTATGCTGCCGGGTAATATTACCTTCCAACCTTCCGAGCTGCTGAAGATTGCCTTTATTATAACCTATGCTGTACATATTAAAGCGGTGCAGGAAGAAATAAACCGCTTTAAAAACTTGTTTTTGCTGGTGCTTCACGGCGGCGTGCCTATAGCGCTTATACATTTTCAGGGTGACGATGGCACAGCTATAATATTTATATGCATAATGCTTTTAATGCTTTTTGCAGGCGGCGTTAAAGTGCGTTACTTTGCAATACTTTTTGCTGCGGTTATTGTTGCGATTCCAATTATATATTTTGCGGTTATGAATGATGACCAGCGCGCCCGTGTTTTAATCCTGTTTAATCCCGAGTCTGATTTGCAGGGTATAGGTTGGCAGCAGTGGCGTGCGCGTATAGCGCTTGCCAACGGCGGCGTTTTTGGAGCGGGATTGTTTAAAGGACCGCTTACAAGCGTTGCCGGCGTTCCCAAGGGATATAATGACTTTATTTTTGTAAGCATAGGCGAAGAGCTCGGGCTACTGGGCTGTCTTGCAACATTACTGCTGCTTAGCGGTATGTGCCTGCGCTCGCTTAAAGTGGGCAAGCTTGCGCACGATTATGCGGGCCGCCTTATATGTACAGGCTTTTTTGCAATGATTGCTTCCCAGACAATTATTAATGTTGGAATGAGCCTATCGCTTTTGCCTGTTATAGGTATAACTCTGCCATTTTTCAGCGCGGGCGGAACATCTCTTTGCTGTTTATATTTAGGTGTGGGGCTGGTGCTCAGCATTTATCGCCACCGCAACCCGCATACAATTTATCTGCATGACGATTTTTAAAAGGATATCCGTTGGTTTTTGATTGCGTGGGTGACAAGCACGTGCGCTTCACGACAGGCGACGGCGTAGTCAAGGCTGTCGGGCTCATCTGCGGTTTGCTGTATAAGGGCAATATGAACCCCTATCTCCTGCACAATGTTACGGTTAACAAAAACCGACAGTAAAGGCTCCTTTTCAATCCATTTGTTTTCTAAAATTTCCGCTTTTTCCTGGGCGGAAATTTTATTTTGCTCACTTTTACATTCTTCAATCCCTGCCAAGAGGTCGCTACAGGTGGATTTAACCGTATAATTTCCAAATGCAATTATTGCTACAAGCACAGCGGAAAAAACTGCCACCCATATAAGCCGTTTCATATTTTACTGCTCCTTATAACAACGGTAAAATTTTTATATCTATCACAGGTCATAAGAAAAACGTCCTTTTCTGTTGTCTTTTTTTGCTTTAACATTTTTGCAATATCATTGTATGACAGGCTTAGCGCCCAAAGTGATTCTTCTATTATTTTGCCGTCACTTATAACGGGCAGCTGTAATCCTTCATTTTTGTCTGTGCCGTTTTCATACTCATAAAGAGCGGTGGGCGTTAATGTGTCATATTGGCTTTTCAGCTTTACGCTTAAACTGCCGCCTGTTTCCAAAATTGCCCAGTCAACCTGTTCAATATTGAAAACATCCTGTTTTCTCAGCTGCTCAACGAGGTCAATAACCGTCATACGCACATCGCGCAAAGCCTTTTGGTCAATAACGCCGTCTTTTATAATAATGATTGACCGTCCGCTCATTATTCTGCGCAAATGAAAGCTTTTTAGCGCAAGTACCGAAATGATAATTTCAACAATAACCAGCATCAAAATTGCAACAATACCGTTGATTATCGGCTGTGACTCATCCTGTATGGGTATGGTTGCAATTTCTGATAACAAAAAGGTAATTACAAGCTCATTAGGCTGCATATCGCCAACCTGCCGTTTACCCATAATGCGCAAAGCCGCCATTACAAGTAAATACATAATTAAAGTTCGTGTGATTGAATAAAACAAAAAGCGTCACCCTGTTATAGTTTAACCGAGTGACGCTTTTAATATTAAAATTATTCCATTAAAAATGAAAGCTGCATGAGGCTCTCGTTAAGGTCAAGGTTTTGTATTGTAACGCTGTCTATACCGTCAAGCTCACAGCCGCTTAAGTTCCATATACCTTTAACGCCTGTTTTGGCAAGCTGATGCGCTATTCCGACGGCGCCCGATGTCTGACAAATTATTGCGGTCTGCACCTTGTTTTCACGGCAAAATTCGTCTAAACCTGATAAATGTCGCACAGGCATATCGCGAATAATTTGTCCCGTTATGGATTCTCTTGAATCAAACAGCGCAAGCAGATGGAAGCCGTAGCTGTCAAAGTTTATGTTTGAGGCAACCGCCCTGCCAAGAGCGCCAATGCCTACAAGCACGGTGCTTCTATGGCGGTCAAGATGCGAAATATCTGCAAGCTCTTCGATAAGCTGAGGTATATGATATCCGTAGCCCTGATGTCCAAAACAGCCTAAAGCGTTAAAATCCTGCCTTACCTGACTTGCCGTCAAGCCTAACGCTTGCGCCAAAGCCGCAGAAGAAATGCGCATCTCGCCCGTATGCTGCAGCTCGCAAAGATATCGGTAATATCTGAAAAGTCTGCCCATAGTGGCGCTGGAAATATTTTTTGCCATTTTAAATACCTCACCGCCTTTTATACTAATATTATGGGTTAAAAAGTGCGGTTTGTCAATAAGTTTTAATCTCCTTTGTCGGCACAGCACGGTTTATCATATTATGAACTAACAATATATGTTTAAAATCAAAAAAGTATGGCAAAAATATATTTGCAAGAGAAAATACTGAACGAAAGGATAGCAATAATGACAGTAAAAAGAGGAGATATCTATTACGCAGATTTAAGTCCCGTTATCGGTTCAGAGCAGGGCGGTGTACGTCCCGTTGTTATTATACAGAATGATGTTGGCAACCGTTACAGCCCCACCGTTATTGCGGCGGCAATAACCAGTCAGCACAATAAGGCAAAGCTTCCTACTCATATAAATGTGGGCGCACAGGGCTGCGGTCTGGCAAAGGATTCGGTTGTACTGCTTGAGCAGGTGCGCACCATAGATAAGCAACGGCTTGGTGAAAAAATGGGTACCCTTGATAACGGCGCTATGACCCAGATTGATAAAGCACTTTCAGTCAGCTTTGGATTGCCTACATAGCAGTCTGTATTTATAAGCAAAATGTTTTTATAAATTTTTTAAATTTTTTTTAAACTGGACAGTAGTTGTCCGGTTTAATTTTTATAATGCACACGTAACGTTACAAAAATGTCATAAAAACTAAGAATAAAAAATGAAAGGAGAAAAAATTTATGGCATGCAAAAACGCATATGTAAATATAGCAGAAGCTATAGAAGCAGCAAAAAAAATGTCAATGTTTGAAAAACCCAAAAAGGAAGCAGTTTTGACGAATAGTCTTGTTTTCGGAGTAGATTCAAGATTTTCAGCAGAAGATATTTTGCAAAACAATATCACAATGTTTGAATGGGTATCAAGAAACAAATTGCGTCCTAATTTTTGGATAAGAAACATTGCGGGAGAAAACGCTCTTACCAAGCAGGAAATTAAATTTTTGCATAAAAAAGGCTGTAAGATCGGTCTTTTATATTCGTCAGCAGATGCAAAGGAAACTGAAATACATGGTAAAACCCTTGCGCAAAAGGTGTCAGATGCGGCAACAAAAATTGATGTTCCCGGCGGTACGGCAATTTTTATTGAAATTGAAGAAACTGAAAAAACAACAAAAGAATTTTTGGCGGGCTTTATCGGCGAATTGGCGCTTTCGGGATATTACCCCGCATTCAAAGTAAATACGGATGCAAGGTATATATTTGACCGTGAGTTCAGCAGGGGGATGCAGATGAATGAACAATTATTCAGTAAATGCATTATCTGGGCTGTGTCACCAAGCTTAAAAGAATATGACGGTATGACAACCACTCACTTTATACACCCTGATGAATGGAAGCCTTTTGCACCGTCTTGTATTACGCGTGAAGATATTGCTGTATGGCAATACGGTAAAGACTGCCATCCAATCAACAATGATAATGGATTGAGAACATCGTTTAATTTAAATCTGGTCAGAAACGAACGGGTAATAACAAAATTAATGTATTAAAAAGGAGAAAGTAAAATGACAAAAATTGAAACGTTGACCCTTGATGAGTCAACAAAAGAATTAACTGTAGGTCAGTCAGAGTTTTTGCATGCAACTGTTAGTCCTTCCGATGCAACAAATCAGGCAATCGCCTGGACAAGCAGTGATGAAAACGTAGCCACCGTTACCCCGTCGGGTATGGTGATGGCGCAAGGCGAGGGTGCAGCAACAATTTATGCAAGAACGACCGATTCCAGCGAACAGGTTGCCTCTTGCAGCGTGTCGGTCGCAAGTGAGGTAAAGATTACAAAGATAGAGCTTTGCCCGCCCGATAAAACCGTAACGGAGGATGTAGGCGTATATATGATACCAACCATTTGTCCGTCAAATGCCACGAACAAAACTCTTCAATGGAGTTATCAAAGAATAGATGGCGGCAATATTACGCTTGTGCCTGATGCATACCTTGCCATTCCTAAAAAATGCGGCAAAGTTATAGTAACGGCAAAAGCAACCGACGGCAGCGGAAAATACGCAACCTGTGAAATTACTATACTTGCAAGATCTCCCGATCCAAGATTAGCGTGGCGAGAGGATATTTCTGGATTTGGTATGGTTGACGACCCTGTAGATATATATTCGGGCGCTCACGTTATAACAAATGATGTTATGAAGCTGTATGGCGGTCAGGGTATAACACTTACAGCAAAATATAACTCCTTAAGCCTGATGGACGGCTCTTTAGGCATAGGTTGGTATCACAACTATGATAAGTGGGTGTATGAGGATCCCTGTGGAAATATGAGAGTATACACGGGAACTTCCACCTATGACGATTATGAATACGTATCATCTACAATGTATAAATGCAAGGCTCCGGATAAAAATATAACTTTGCAAAAGATAGGCGGTTATTATTCGTATATTGTTGATTACGGAGACGAAATATTTGAATATTACGGCGAAGGCGGTAAACTTATACAAATAAGCAATCGACAAGGATTTAATATTTCTATATGCTATTCTGACACTACTACAACCATTACGGATAGCATTACGGGTAAAAGCATTTATATTGAAAAGAATTCTAACGGTAAAATCACAAGGGTATATGATGACGCACAGCGACAGGTAACCTTTACATATTCCGGCAACTATCTTGTAGGTATTTGCGATGTGAACGGTAAAACCATATCTTACACATATACCGCTGACGGTCAGATTAAAACGGGTACCGACTCTGAACAAATCGTATTTTTTAAAAATACTTATGATAATTACGGCAGAGTTAAAACACAAAAGGACGGTATAGCAGGCTCAACTGCATCAATATTTGAATATACCGACGAACACACCAGAAAACATACAAACCGCAACGGCAAACAAACTATTCGCGTATATAATGATAACGGTCTGCTTACAAGCTATACCGATGAAAACGGAAACACAACATACTATACTTATGACAGTCGATATAATATTATAAGAGAAACCGATGCTCTTGGAAATTATATTCAAAAAGAATATGATTTGAATAATAAAATTACAAAAATTATTGATAAAAACGGCAATACTACATGGTATGACCGAGACACTTTTGGAAACATTATTGCTATACGCTATCCCGAAGTGGATGGTGTTATTCCTCAGGAGACGTTTACCTATAACTTTGATTATCAGTTAGAAAGTCATACAGATTTGCGCGGTACGGTAACACAGTATACATACGATATTAATAAAATGCCGCTCACCAAAAAGGTTGGTGACAAAACGGCTGAACAGTATGTATATGAAAACGGCTTGTTAAAATCTAAAACCGATGCAAAGGGCAATACCACAAGCTATACATATAACACAATAGGTCAAATGGTTTCTTCTACCGATGCGCAGAACAATACCACACAGTATAGTTATGATGCCGCTGGTAATGTGCTGCAAATAACCGATGCAGAAAACAACACCGTTGTAAATACTTATGACGGCAACGGACAAAAGAAAACAGTTAAAGATGCAAATGGCAATATTACATCATATACATATAATGGTAATATGAAAAATACCGTTATCACTTTGCCGGACAACAGTATCATTCGTTATGAGTATGACGGTGAAGACAGACAGGTTAAGATGATTGACCAGTTAAATAATATTGTCGTTACAGGTTATGATGATGCGGGCAGGATTATATCAAAAACATTTCCCGACGGCAGCAGCGTGCAGTATGAGTATGATGCAGTCGGCAATGTGATTAGTGAAACTAATCCTAAAGGTGCAGTAACATTTAAAACCTATGATGCCAACAGCAATGTGCTGTCGGTTACGGATAATGACGGCAATATTACCCGCTATGATTATGATACATTGTCAAGGATGGTGCGTAAGGTAAATGCTGTTTCAGGCTCTGTGGTTTATGAGTATTCGCTCGCGGGCGACCTGCTCAGCGAGACTAATGAGCTTGGACACAAAAAGACGTATACTTATGATGCTTACGGTAACAAGCTTTCCCAGACCGATGCAAAGGGTAATACTGCATATTACACCTATGATGCAAATAACAATTTGCTTACCGATACAGATGTGCTTGGTAATGTCACAACCTACACATATGACAGCCTAAACAGGCTTGTTTCGGTAAAAGACGCAAACAATTATACCGTAACCTACGGATATGATGCATTAGGCAGACGCACTACCGTGACCGATGCCAGAAATAATGTGTTTACAACAGTTTATGACGGTAACGGCAATGTGGTAATGACGGTTGATGCAAAGGGCAAAACAGTAAGGCAGACAGTATATAACAGCCTTAACCTGGCAAGCTCTGTAACGGATGCCGCCGGTAAGACCACAAGCTATACCTACAATGCTTTGGGCAAGGTTAATACGGTTACCGACCCATTTAATAACAGTCATAGCTATACCTATGATTCAAGGGGTAATAACACTGCTGTAACAGATGCTCTTAACGGACAAAGCAGCGCACAGTACGATGCCATGGGTAATATAACCCGCCTTGCAGGTCCGCTTGGCGGCGCCACAAATTACACCTATGATGAAATGGGCAGGTGCATTTCCGAAACAACCGCATCGGGCGGCACAGTAACCTACGGCTATAATGAGCTTAACGTTAAAAAACAGCTTACAAATGCGCGCGGTCAGACAAGAGAGTATTTTTATGACGCGGCAGGCAGAATAACAGGCTACGTAGGCGCAGAAGATTCTGTAAGCTACACCTATGATGAAAACGGCAACGTATTGACTGTAAGCGATAAAAACGGAACGGTAAAGCGTGAGTATGACGCTCTAAACCGTATTACAAAATATACAGACACCTTTGGTAACGAGATAGACTATATGTATGACAGAGTGGGCAATATGGTGCGGTTAATATATCCCGATAATACTGAGGTATACTATATGTATGACGGCAACCGCAATCTTGTTGCTGTTATTGACTGGAACAGCATTGATACCAATTACACCTATGATGAAAACAATAATCTTATACGTATGTCAAGAAGCGACGGCGCTTATGCCACAACAGTATACGATGATGCTCAGCGTGTAATTTCAAGAGAGGAATACAACAGGTGCGGACAGCGTATTTTGGCTTACAGCTATGAGTATGACTCGTTAGGCAGAATTATTACAGAGATACATCTTGTAAATAATATAAAATTCTGTTATACTTATGATGAGCTTTCAAGGGTAATGAAGCGCACAACAAAAAACATGTGTGATGAGATAATATCAGAGGAAAGCTTTGCTTATGATGCGGCAGGTAACCTTACAGGTGCACCAAGCAGCAGCTTTGTATATGATACTAATAACCGGCTTACTACCTTTAACTGTTTCCCGATTACCTATGATGCTGACGGTAATATGATATGCAATACCGCAATGGCATTTGAGTATGACTCTGCAAACAGGCTTATAAATGCAGGCGGGCAAAAATACACATATAATGCTGAGGACGTGCGTATATGTAAATATGACGGCACAACCAACACAAAATATTTGTATGATACCAACTGTCGTTTGAGCCGCCTGTTAATGAAGACAACCAACGGTGTTGTAACAAAGTATTTGTACGGCGTTGACCTTATTGGCGAACAGACAAGCAACGGCTTTAAAACCTATCATTATGATAACCGCGGCAGTGTTGTTGCAATGGTTGATGCGTATGGTATAGTTACCGACACCTTTGAGTATGATACATACGGCAAGGTGACACAGCATATAGGCTCAAGCGACACAATTTTCCGTTACAACGGACGTGACGGTGTAGTGACAGACGAAAACGGTCTTATTTATATGCGCGCAAGGTACTACAGCCCAGCAATGCGCAGATTTATCAACGCCGATATTATCCCCGGTGAGCTTTCCAATGCTATTACCCTTAACCGTTATGCTTATGCCAACGGCAACCCCGTTTCCAATGTGGACCCGTTTGGGTTGAGTGCGGAGAGAGGAGGTATAGAGGGGATTTCCAAAAAATATGATGTTAGTTTTGAACATGCACGAATAATTTATTATTCAAATCAATGGAAGAATATTTCACATGTAAAATGGACTAATTGGGATATAATAAAGTGGAAAACTTTTTCAGGTAACGATTACCTTTTTGAAAAGAAGAAAGAATATATTAACAATTACAAAGATGTCATATACGATGCTGCAGAAAAATATAATATTCCAGTTTTTCTTTTGGCAGGGGTTGCGTTTACTGAATTTGGTGGAGACCCAATGTGGATAGATGATGTTGCTTATGGTGTCCGTTCGTTTGACTGGAGTGGACCTGATTGGGTTGATGAAAAATTAACAATAACAAAAAATCCGGATTATACTTCATTTGGAAACACAAGCATTCAAGTAAGAAGAGCGTTAGAAATGTTAAATTATACCGCTGATGCACAGCAAAAGGGTAATGTTATTGATGCATTAAAAGATCCTATACAAAATATTTATATGGCTGCAAGACATCTTGATGTATTAAGAAATGTTGATTTTTTTGGAAAATCTGCTGAACAGTTAACAGACTCTGAAATTCAAACCATAGCATCCAGATATAATTTAGGTCCAGATGTATCTTATGATAAAGCAAGTAATTGGAGCTATGGAAAATCAATATTTAATAATGAAGATATGATTTTAGAAGCTTTAGGCTAATTTAAATCCTCGTAGCACTGGAGACAATTTTTAATGAAGAAAAAGATAATGTTCATTTGTATCATAATAATAGCGTTATCTATGCTTTTTTTCTCGTTGATTTCCCCTTATGAATATTGGGATTCAACAAAGACTTGCATTAATGATGATGTTATGCTAGTTTTAAGAATATATTGGTTATTTGCTATTATATTAAATGCTATATTTGTTTTTCTCAATAGGCAAAACAAGAGGTTTATTTTTATCTATTTAACATTAATTTTTTTAAGTATTATTAGGTTTATATCTCTTTTTTAATAGGAGACAGGAGACAAGGGGAACACAAGGGGGAACACAAGGGAACACAAGGGGGAACACAAGGGGACGGTTCTGTTGTGTTGACAAATCGAGGTAACGATCGTATAATAATTTAAGGTGATTGTTATGCCGAGGAAAGCACGTGAAAAAAGCGAAAGCGAGAACACAAGGGGACGGTTCTCTGTCTTGACAAAAGCCCTTGATTTGCTAAAGAACAAAAGGGGAACGGTTGGTGTAAAAGCCAGCCGTTCTTTTTCGTGTTGTAAAAAACATTAAGTTGTGTTATACTTATGATGAGCTTTCAAGGGTAATAAAGCGCACAACAAAAAATATGTGTGATGAGATAATATCAGAGGAAAGCTTTGCTTACGATGCGGCAGGTAACCTTACAGGTGCACCAAGCAGCAGCTTTGTATATGATACTAATAACCGGCTTACTACCTTTAACTGTTTCCCGATTACCTATGATGCTGACGGTAATATGATATGCAATACCGCAATGGCATTTGAGTATGACTCTGCAAACAGGCTTATAAATGCAGGCGGGCAAAAATACACATATAATGCTGAGGACGTGCGTATATGTAAATATGACGGCACAACCAACACAAAATATTTGTATGATACCAACTGTCGTTTGAGCCGCCTGTTAATGAAGACAACCAACGGTGTTGTAACAAAGTATTTGTACGGCGTTGACCTTATTGGCGAACAGACAAGCAACGGCTTTAAAACCTATCATTATGATAACCGCGGCAGTGTTGTTGCAATGGTTGATGCGTATGGTATAGTTACCGA